>JAKQDH010000066.1 GCA_029558835.1 Planctomycetota bacterium
GCACCGTCTGGGACTGACGATCCCGCAACGGCTCCGCTACCTGGAGGAAGTCGCACAAATGTAGTGGAAACTTCGGCCCGCCAACCCCCTTCCCGGGGTCGCTAGGGCCGTTTAGGCTCGACAGGTGTCTAACTTGGGCTAGCGATGCCACGAGGTTCGCCGGAGGTTCACAGACCGCGTGGCGTGATCGAGACTGGAAGGATCGCTGTCCGGAGTTGCGCGAAATCAACCACGGTCGGGGCAACCCCGTTTACAGGGTCAGACGTCTGCGCGTGCCGCCTACTAGGCCGAGTACTGGAGGATGCCCTCCGGCGTCCGCAACTGCGGAGTTCGAGGTGCCCCCGTTCGGGACGCCGGACGGCGCCTCGCAGACGCAGACTGCGGCCTCCAGGCGGGTAACGCCCAACGTCCCCTGCTTCTCGGACTTGCGACCATCGTCGCCGGCGGTGATTTCGCGGCCAGTCGCCAACAAACAGGCCACCGGAGTTACCGGTGGCCGGGTGATCTCCCCGACTAGGATTCGAACCTAGAACCTAGCGGTTAACAGCCGCTCGCTCTGCCGATTGAGCTATCGGGGATACGTCGCGTCCGCCTCGTTCCTCACTCCCGGTCGCGGCCGCCCGACTCATCTGAGCCGCTTCGTCTACAGCGACTGGGGTCTAAGTCCTTATGGAGACTCGATTTACGGGGCACGACGACCCAGGGCGGCGCCCCTAACGCGTTGTGCTTTATATCGGCTATGTCTGGGACAAGTCAAGCCCCAGCCGAGTGGGGTGTGCGTGCTCTCGAGAAGGGGGCCGCCTGCGGTGTCTTCCGGGCCCGGTTGCTCGTTGCGGGGCGGTCGGACCGCCTCGAACACCGGCGCGTGCCAACCGGGTCCAGGGCGACTGCTGGGGGCCGATGTGGCTTGCCCGGCGGGCTGCCAACCGCGCCTCGGGAGCCGCATGCCGTCCGGGGGCGGCCGCGCTGCTCCGCCGCCACTGCACCCCCCGGGGCAGGCCGCCCCCAGAGGCCCGCAGTGCCAGCGGCCACCACCACCGGAGGATCGGTGCGTCGCACCGCAGGCCGACGGGCGGTTACGACAACCTCCACGTCCCGCCAACTGGCCGCGTCAACTGCCGCGCGACGTGTCACTCGTCCTGGCGCCCGCCGCATCAGGCCGACGTCGCTGCTGCCTGCCGAATGCCTGACATATGACCACGAAGAACAGTGGGATGAAGAGAATCGCCAGGAAGGTGGCCGTCGCCATGCCGCCCAGGACCCCCGTTCCAATGGCCGTCTGGGCCCCCGCGCCGGCACCGGTCGCCAGGGCCAGCGGCAGCACGCCGAAGCCGAAGGCCAGCGAGGTCATGACGATCGGCCGTAGCCTCAATCTCGCCGCCTCGAGCGTGGCCTCGAGCAAGCCCATCCCCTCGTGCACCTTGGCCAGGGCGAACTGCACGATCAGGATGGCGTTCTTGGTCGTCAGCCCCAGCACCGTGAGCAGGCCGATCTGGAAGTAGACGTCGTTCGGCAGTCCCCGCCAGGACGTGGCTACCACGCCGCCGATGACGCCCAGCGGCAGCGCGAGCATGATGGATATCGGCACGGTCCAGCTCTCGTACAGGGCCGCCAGGCAGAGGAAGATCACGATGATCGAGAAGGCGTACAGCACGGGGGCCTGCGAGGTCGCCATCCGCTCCTGATAGGAAACACCCGTCCAGTCATGGCCGATGCCCTGGGGCAGCCTGGCGACGATCTCCTCCATCGCCTGCATCGCTTCGCCGGAGCTTCTTCCGGGCGGCGGTTCGCCCAGGATGTTCATGGCCGGAAAAGCATTGAAACGCTGCAGGTTCGGAGAACCGTAGCTCCAGCGCCCGCTGGCAAAGGACGTGAACGGCGTCATCCTGCCTGTGTTATTGCGTACGTACAGGCGCTCCAGGTCGCCGGGCAACATGCGGTAGGGAGCGTCGGCCTGCACGAACACGCGTTTGACTCGTCCTCCCTGAATGAAGTCGTTAACATAAGCACCGCCGAACGCCGCCGAGATGGTGTTGTGGATGGAGTTGATCGGGACTCCCAACGCCCCGGCCTTGTCCCAGTCCACGTCGACTCGATACTCCGGCACGTCTTCCAGCCCATTGGGTCGCACCTTTGTCAGGCGCGGGTCCTGGGCCGCCATGCCGAGGAGTTGGTTGCGGGCCGCCATCAAAGCCTCGTGTCCCAGTCCGCCGCGGTCCTGCAACTGGAAGTCGAACCCGCCCGCTGTGCCCAGTTCAACCACGGCCGGCGGTGGGAACGCATACACCATCGCGTCGCGGATCTGCGCGAACGCCCCCATCGCCCGCCCGGCGATCGCCGTGACCTTCAGGTTCGGTCGGTCCCGCAGTTTCCAGTCCCTGAGTTTGATGAACGCCATGCCGTTGTTCTGGCCCGTGCCGGCGAAACTCCGGCCTGCCAGCGTCATGCAGGATTCCACGGCTTCCTTCTCGTGCTCCTCAAGATAGGCGCGGACCTGGGCCATGACCGCCTCGGTCCGCTCCAAGGTCGCCCCCGCCGGCAGCATGGCCTGTACGAACATGATGCCCTGGTCCTCGTCGGGCAGGTAGGCGGTCGGCATGCGCTGGAACAGGTACCCCAGGGCCACCACGATCAACACGTAAATAAACAGATACCGCAGCTTCTTCCTGAGAATCCGACCGACCCACGCCTGGTAGCGGTCCCGAACCCAGTAGAACGCCCGGTCGAACGCGAGGAAGAGCGGTCGCAGCAGGAAGAACCCGCCTTCCGCCGCCTCGTGTCCTTTGGCCACCGGCTTGAGCAACGCCGCGCACAGCACCGGCGTCAGAATCAGGGCGACCACCACCGACAACAGCATCGCGGCCACCACCGTCACGGAGAACTGCCGGTAAATGACGCCCGTGGAGCCTCCGAAGAAGGCCATCGGTCCGAACACGGCTGCCAGCACCAGCCCGATGCCGATGAGCGCGCTCGTGATTTCGCGCATGGACTTGCGGGTCGCCTCGCGCGGGGGCAGCCCCTCCTCGCCCATGACGCGCTCGACGTTCTCCACAACCACGATGGCGTCGTCCACCAGCAGACCGATGGCCAGCACCATCGCAAACATGGTCAGCATGTTGATCGAGAACCCGAACCAGTCCAGGACCGCGAACGTCCCCAGCAGCACCACGGGCACGGCGATGGTGGGGATCAGCGTCGCGCGGATGTTGCCCAGGAACAGGTACATTACCAGGAACACCAGCACGATGGCCTCGAGCAGCGTCTTGAGGACCTCCATGATGGCCACCCGCACGAACGGCGTCGTGTCATACGGATAGATCACCCGCACGCCGGCAGGAAAGTACCCGGACAGCTCCTCCATTTTCTGTTTGACCGCGGCGGCCGTGGCCAGGGCGTTGGCGCCGGGTGCCTGTCGAATGGCCAGCACGGCGCTTTCCTGGCCGTTGTACATCCCGCTCATTTCATAACGTTCGGTTCCCAGCTCCGCCCGCCCGACGTCGCGCACGCGCACCATCGAGCCGTCCGGACTAATGCGCAGCGGAATGGCAGCGAACTCCTCCGGTGTCCGCAGCAGGTTCTGGACGACGATGGAGGCGTTGAGGCGCTGGCCCTGAACCGCGGGCACCGCGCCGAACTGACCAGCGGAAATCTCCACGTTGTACGCGCGGAGGCCGGCGATGACGTCGTCGATCGTGAGCTTGTAGTCCGTCAACTTGTTCGGGTTCAGCCAGATGCGCATGGCATACTGGGACCCGAAACTCTCGACTTCGCCCACACCGGGCACGCGCGCCAGGACCTTCTCGATGTTCGCCTGGGCGTAGTCCCGCAGGTCGATGCCGTCCAGGCTGCCGTCCTCCGAGACCAGGCCCACCAGCAGCAGGTAGTTGCGGGTGGATTTGCTGACCTTCACGCCCTGCCGCTGCACGACGTCCGGCAGGCTTGCCATCGCAAGCTGCAGCTTGTTCTGGACCTGGGCCCAGGCCAGGTCCGGATCGGTCCCCGCGGTGAACGTCAACTCGATCCGCCCCGCCCCGGAGGCATCGCTGGAGGCGGACATGTACAACAGCTTGTCGAACCCGGTCATCTTCTGCTCGATGATCTGGACGACGCTGTTCTCGACCGTCTCCGCCGAGGCCCCGGGATAAAACGCATCGATGGCAATCGAAGGCGGCGCGATCGGTGGATACTGCGAAATCGGTAGATCGTAGATCGCCAGTCCGCCCGCCAGCATCATGATGATGGCGATGACCCAGGCGAACACCGGGCGGTCCAGGAAGAAGTTGGATAGCACCTGCGTACTCCGTTATTCCGGACTCGCCGCCCCGCTGCTGGCGTTACCGGCTGCCTGCTGCTTGCGGGCGGCACCGTGCGGAACAACCTTCACCGCAGTTCCCGGCCGCGCCCTGAGCGTACCTTCGACGATCAGTTGGTCGCCCGCCGTGAGGCCCGCAGAGACCAGCCACTGGTTCCCCAGGGCACGGCTGAGCGTCAGCATCCGTTGCTGGACCTTCCCCTCACCGTCCACCACCAGTGCGACAGCCTCACCCTTGGGATTGCGGCTGACGGCTTCCTGCGGCACGAGAATGGCCTGGGTGGCCGTGCCCTCCTGGATGATCGCCCTGACGAACATACCCGGCAGCAGCAGATGCTCCGGATTCGCAAACACGATGCGCAGGGTGTAAGACCCGGTGGTTGGCTCCACGGTGATATCGCGGAACTGCAGGGCGCCCTCCAGCGGGTACGGCGTCCCGTCCTCGAGAAGCAGTCGCACGGTGCGCTGGTCGCCGTTTGCGCTGAGCGTACCGCTCTCGAAAGCCCGCTTCAGACGCAGCAACTCCGCCGATGACTGCGTGACATCTACATAGATCGGGTCAAACTGGCGGATCGTAGCCAGCGGGCTCGGCTGGTTGGCGGTGACCAGTGCGCCGACCGTCACGTCTGACTTTCCGATCCGCCCGGAAATCGGGGCCGTGATGCTGGTGTACGACAAGTCGATGCGTGCGCTTTCCACCTCGGCCGCCCGCAGGGCTACGGTCGCCTCGCCCTGTTTGAGGGCCGCGGCGGCCTCGTCGTAATCCTGCTGGCTGACCGCCCGCTCCGGCAGGGCCTTCGCGTGACGTTCCGCCCGGGCCCGCAACGCCGGAACCTGCGCCTCCGCGACGGCTAGGGCCGCCTGGGCTTGTTCGTAGACCGCCTGGTACCGGGCGGGGTCGAGCTGGTACAAAACGTCGCCCGCGACGACGTCCTGCCCCTCTTCAAAGCGCCGGGACTGGATGATGCCGCTTACTTGCGGACGGACCTCGGCTTCCAGGTACGCCGACGTGCGACCGGGCAACTCGGTCGTCAGGGACACCGGGGTCGGCGAAACGCTAATCACTGCAACTTCCGGCGCCACCTGCGGCGGCGAAGGTGGCGGCCCGGAGTTGCATCCGGCCAGCACCGACCCAACCAGGAGATACGTCACCGTTGCTACGACCTGAAACCTAATAGTTCTGCACATCCAATGCCTCACCCTGCAATCAGACCAGGAGATGACGGCTCTCGGCTGCGGGCCTCCACGCGGCCTCACTCCTCCTTCACCGCAGTTGCATCCCCATCTGCCCCGTGCTCCGGCCCCGATTCCCACGGCAGGGCCACGTTCCCGCCCGACAGGAAGAAGCCGACCGGGTCCGCCAGCACACCGAAACCGTTGTCGAGGTACCTCCCCTGGGGGACCTTGTCCGGTGACCAGCCGCCGCCCAGCGCCTTGTAGACCGCAACCAGGTTGACGGCCACCTGCCCCTGACTCTGCGCGACGGCATTGTCCAGCGTTACCAGGGACCGCTGGGCATCCAGCACGCTCTGGAAATCGGCCAGACCGTCCTCGTAACGCGTCCGGGCAAGGCGTACTGCGCTGCGTGCGGCCTCGTCGGCACGCACCAGGGCGTCCCGCCGAACCTGTTCGCTCTTGTAGGCCACCAGCGCACTCTCGACGTCCTGCAGCGCGACCAGCAGCGCCTGCTGGTACGATACGTACGCCTGGTGCGTCGCCGCCTCCTGGGCGGCGATCCGATTCAGGTTCCGCAGTCCGTCGAAGATGTTCCACCGCACGGCCGGGCCGAAACCGTAGGTCACACTCCGGCCGTCAAAGGCGTGATTGATGTCCGTCGCCTCTAATCCCAGAGTCCCGGCGAGCGTGAGGCGCGGGTACAGTTCGGCGGCTGCAACGCCGATTCGCGCGGTTTGCGCCGCCAGCCGACGCTCGGCCGCCCGCAGATCGGGCCGACGCCGCAGGATATCCGCGGGAACACCGACAAACGTCTTCTCCGGTACCTGGGGAAGAGTCCCTGGAGCAGACAGTTCATCGCGCAGCGCGGCCGGCTCCAGACCGAGCAGTACCCCCAAGCGATAGACCGCGATGGCCACGCCGGTCTCCAGCACCGGCAGGCCCGCTTCCGTTGTCGCCAGGTTCGTCAGTGCCTGATGCACGTCCAGCTCCGACGTCAATTCAGCCTCGAAGCGGGCCCGCGTCAGAACCAGCGTTTGCTTCTGGAGATCAATGTTGTGTCGGCTGGCATCAATCTGAGCTTGCAGCGCCCGCAGATCAATGTACGTCGTTGCCACTTCGGCCAGCAGGCTGACCAGTACGCCGCGATAGTCCTCAACCGCAGCGGCCAGCTCGGCATCCGCGGCCTCAACGCCGCGCCGCGTGCCGCCGAATACGTCTAACTCCCACGAAGCGTCGAAACCGGTGACGAAGAGGTCCATCGCGTCCGTGTCGCCCCTCTCGGTCCGACTGGGCACCAAGCCCACGAGGCCGCTCGCCGCCGAGTTCGTCAGGGCCGGCGCGCCGGGCAACGCAGTGCCCAAGCCTTGGGCCACCGCACCGCTGCTCGTGCCCCGCCCCACTGCCTCGGCGAACTGCGCACCCCTGCCGGGGCCCTCCGCCCTGCCGCCCATCGCCCCGTTCGCGCTCGCCTTGTACCGCTGGTAGCTCTTCTGCCCGGCCAGAGTCGGCAAGAGCCCGCCGGCGGCCACGCCGCGCAGCGCACGCGCCTGCCGAATCCGAAGCACCGCCATGCGCAGATCGAGATTCCCCTCGGCCGCCCGCCCGATCAGACTGGAAAGCGTGTCATCCGCAAACACTTGCCACCACGCCTGCACGTCAGCGTCGCCGGCCGCGAGCCCTGTCTCGGCCGGCTCGTGCCACGCCTCGGGAACCTCGAGCGTGGGCGGCTGATACCTCGGCCCGACGGCACAGCCCGACAGCAAGCAACCCGCTCCAAGAACCACGCTGGCGGTCCACCGTTTCATGGGAGTACCCCGGTTCGTCCCTAACGGCTCCGCCCTTCGCTTGGACGACCGTACCTGTATGCCCGCTCCTCGTCCGTGAGGATGCCGCGGAACGCGATGTCGATGATGCTCGCCGCCTGTTGCTCCGGCGGCAGGTTCCGCCGCGCAAAGTAGTTCGTGAACATCGTGCCGTACAGCAAATCGCCGATCACCTCGAAGACGCCCTCGACCGGCATGTCGCGCACCCGCCCCGCCGCGATCAGTCCCTGGACGATTCCCGCCCAGCGCTGCCGGTTCTGCTCCTGGTACAGGAAGTACGTCGGTTTCTCCCGATCGCGGCACTCCGCCCGCTCCTGGATCAGCAGCTCGACCATGTCCGCGTTGTCGTGGAAGAACCTCAGATACGCCTGAGTGGCCGCGCACATCTGCTCGACCGGGTCAGCCTCCCCGACCAGCACGGCATCAATCCGCTCCGTGAGTTGGCGCATGCCCCGGTCGACTGCGGCCAGGAACAAGTCACGCTTGGTTGGGAAGTAGCGGTAGACAGTGCCCTTGCCAACGCCCACCTCGTCGGCAAGTTCCTGCACGTCCATGACGGGAAAGCCGCGTTGCGCAAACAAGCGCGTCGCGGCCGAGAGAATCTCCTCGCGCCGCCGCGCAGCACGCTCCTCGTCCCGCGGTCTCCCACGCCGAACTCGCCGCACCTCAGTCATTGCGCTGCTCTACGGCACTCGCGGATTCCCTACCGCAGTCCCGGCCGGCCGCACCGCACACGAGTCCGGCACGAATCAGCGCGGGCTGAAGCCCGCAGCTCACTACGCAAGACCCGCACGAATCCACGAGGTCTGAAGCCCGCCGCTCACTACGCGAGACCGCAGCATCCGCGAGTGCCATCGGTCCGCGTTCATTTCCCGGACGGGCGCGTCCGTCACCGATATCATCGACCAAGCTGCCGCCGCTGTCAAGGCGTCAACCGCCACACCTACCCGCTTATGAGGTTCCTACCCCAGCGGGTTCGGCGCTGCCGATGACATATTGGCCAAGCGACTCCGCGTGCTGGTGCACTCGCATCCGTCATACCCCGAGACACCGTCTGAGCGTGGGGCGAGTGTGCCACGCTTGTGGGCCAAGACGGCCGGGCAATGGCGCAGCGCCTGCCCCAGGGCCCGAGACGCTGGCGGAGTGTGTGCCGGTGAGGAAGAAACACCGCAGGCAGCTTATCGTCACCGGAGCCGTGGTTGGCATCTTCTGCCTCGCGGGTGTGGGCCTCATTCTGCTCGGCGTTCAGAAGTACCGTGGTTCGCGTGCCTTCCAGGCAGAGGCGTCCACCGCCACGGGCACGGTGATCGGTTTTGAGCACTGGGACGCGCCGGGGTCCGATCCACAGGACGATATCGTGTATGCGGTGGTGCGGTTCAGTACTGAAACCTGCCAAGAGATTCGGTTTCGCGGGCCCTCGCAAGCGGGGCTCGAACATTACCACCGAGGTGACGGCGTGCGGGTCCTCTACCACCCCGACCGGCCTGAGGAGGCCAGGATCGACTCGTTCATGGGGCTGTGGTTTGCAGCTACCATGCTCATCACCCTGGGCGTCGCAGCCATCTTCGTGCCGTTGCTGACCCTGAGGCAGGCATGGAAGTGGGCCTGTGTCCAAGACGGAGGTGACCGTGTCCGGGCCGATTACGTCTGAGCCCCAAGGACGCAGAGGTCGCGGGCCGTTGCTGGTCGCTCTGGTCGCGGCCGGCGCGGGTCTGCTGGCGGCGACGGTCTTCGCATTGCACCACTTCACCGGGGAAGGATGCGGCTTGGTCCGCTTCTACGAACGACTCGTTGGGATCAGCGTGTTGGGGGCATGGCTGCTGGGAAGTGTCGCTGGGTTCGCCTTGGTCATGTATGGGCGCAGGCGCGCGGCCCGATGCGTCTGGCCCGGCACGGCAATCACAGTCCTCGCCAACGCCGCCATGCTGACGATCGCGCTGGGCACGGTGCGCGCAGCCTGGGCCGCGGACTACGCGCGAAAGAGCACCGAGCTGCTCATCCGACTGGTCGAGAGCGGCACGCTCGACGAACAGAAGTACGCTGCCCTGGAACTCGGCAATCGCCGGGTCGCCGGCGCCGTGCCGCTGCTCTGCGCAGTTGCCGAAGACGGACGCTCAGACATCAATCTCCGATTCATCGCCGTGGCTGCGCTGGGGAAGATCTGCACACCGTCAGAAGCCGGCACAGCCGTGGACGAGCGCGCGGTGGCGGCCCTCGTGCACACCCTCTCGGCGGCCGAGGAGTTCCTTCCCGATGAGGCCTGCCACGCCCTAACCGCAATGAAGGCAACCAGCGCCGTGGAGCCCCTCACCCGGCTGCTCAACGACGCCGCCCGGCCTACGGAGACCCGCGAAGCCGCCGCCCGCGCGCTGGTGAGCATCGCGGGACCGGGAGCGCGGGACATCTTGCAGGCAGCCCGCGCCAACTGCCGGGACGAACACCTGGCTGTTGCGCTCGACCGCCTGCTGTTCAACCACCCCTGAACACAAGAACCTACTGACCGAACCCCAATTGGTACGCCGCGAAGTCCTCCAGGTCCACGTCTAAGTCACCGTCGGCATCGGCGCACTCACAGTCGGGAGCGTACGCAACGCCGGGACCCCCGAGGCAACCGGCAACCGCGGGCCAGTCGTCGAGGTCCACGTTACCGTCGCCGTCGCAGTCGCCCGCCACGGCCGGGCAGGCCCCTGCCCAGAAGCCACCGACCAGCTCGAAGTCTCCGCCTGACATCACCACGACGCTCGCGTCGGGTTGACCAATGGTACCGGAAAGCTCGAAGTCCCCGCCGCTGCACCACATCACCCCCCCGCCATCGACGGTGTACCAGTCGATGTCAAAGTCCTGCATCGACACGGCACGACCCGCGGCAGCCAGGCACGCGAGGACGACCACAAGTATTGAAAGACGTTTCATCGCTGGCCTCCTCTTACTCGCGCTCAGCGCCTGTCTGCTGGCCACCGGACTCAACCGCCACGGCCGGTTTGGCGTGCAGGTGGCGGTACGTCAGCCCCAACTCGGCAGACTGGCCGCACGCCTCCGGGTGCAGGTACGTTCCGCGCTCGTCCGCGGGCTTGTCCACCTCCACGGGGATGCGACTGGTCTCAGCCTGGGCGTCCTGACGAATACCGGTCACTTGCCACGAGACCTTCATTCCCGCCTTGCCGCCGGCGATTTCGAAGCGGTTGTCGGCGATCTCCGTAGCAATGTGCAAGTCCGGAGCGGCTCCTCCGATCGGCGTAAGCTGATAGCGGAAGTCGCGGTTGAGCGCTCCGAACCACTCAGGGAGCTGTACCCACGCGCGCCCGATCGCGTCGAGCGTGACGACGCCGTCATACACGTTTTTCATATCCGGGCTTTCGACGAAACTGTGGTAGAGATACTTGTTCGGAGGATCGAGAGGATGATCAATCACGAAACCGCCGCCGCTCTTGTACGTGTATCCCTGCACCCAGACGTCGCCGGCGAAGTAGCCAGCGTAGCCGCCGCTGCTGTAGCCGTACACGCCCGACGCGCTACCGTAGTTGACGCCGAAGAGGGCAGCCCAGTTGCTGCCGCTGGAGGAGTTGCTGTAGGCGCGCAGACCATCGCCGGTGCCGATGTTGTCAACCTCAGCGCCGCGAGCCGAGTTGTTGGTAATGCCGAAGATGCCGTTGCTGGCCCGCACGTTGAAGGTGTAGTCCCCGTTGGAGTAGAAGTTCCCCATGGTCGCGTCCGCCCAGACGAAGGCACCACGATGCTGGGCAATGCCGCCCCAGCCGGCCGCGAAGCTGTAGTCGCCCTGGGCCATGTTCTGCGCCCCACCGGGGACAACCGAGTATTCGCCGCTGGCCTCGTTGAGCCACCCGCCGCCGACGGCGCCGTAACTGCCGGTGGCGCTGTTGGAGTTGCCCCCGCCCACGGTCGCCGCCTCGGTGGCGTAGTTCCAGAGGCCCCCGCCGACGGTGGCACCCGATGCCGCAGCGGTGTTCACCGATCCGCCAGCCACCGTCGAGTGCTCGGCGCGGGCAATGTTGTGCGATCCGCCACCGACGACAGCGCAGGTCGTATCGTTCGCAGGTTCCACGTCGTTGCCGGCCCGGTTGCTCAATCCACCCGCGACGACGCAGAAATCGTCGGTCACGCGGTTCGGGTAGGCAGGTTCACCACCACCGGACACCGTTCCCCCGGTGACACCCATGGTCACGGCGTTGGACCCGCAGCCCGCCACGATGCTCGGTGCCAGAAGCCCCGCGTAGGGCGGGATGCGCAGCCCGCCGGCGTAGGGATCAGTTTCGACCCGCAACCCGCCGTAGGCGCGGACCGCGAACTCCCCGTCAGCGGAGGAGGAGAAGTCCGCCTCGGTGGAATCGGCCCAGACAAAGGCGCCCGTGTGGAGTGCCTTGGCCCGGTAGCCGGCCGCCAGGCTCCTGGCGCCGGCGGCGTCGTTGTACTCGCCGCCTGCCACTACGGCATTGGGGCCGTCGGCGTTGTTCGAGTCGCCGCCCGCGACGACCGAGGCGGTGCCGTCCGCGCTGTTGTTGGCGCCGCCGGCGATGACGGAGTAGCTGCCGAAGGCCTGGTTTCCATAACCGCCGCCCACAGTTGCGTAGTAGTCCGCTGTCTGGCTGAGCGAACCGCCGGCAATGGTGGACCACTGGCCCCAGGCAGCGTTGCCATAGCCGCCGCCCACGCTCGACGACCAGCCAACGGCACTATTGGACCGTCCGCCGGCCACCGTGGAGGCGGCACTGGCGGCCTGGTTGTCCGCACCGCCTCCAACGGTCGCGCTTTCAGCACCGGCATGGTTGTTCGCCCCGCCGCCGATGGTGGCACCTTGCGCGCTGTACACGTCCCCGTCTTCGCTACCGGCATGGTTGCCCCATCCACCGCCGACGGCGCCGAAATGATCCGTGACCACATTGAGGTACGCGCTCTGTCCGCCGCCGGCGATCGTCGCCCCGAACGCACCGGAAGTTACGGCGTTGCCGCTGTAGCCGCCGATGAGGTTGGGGCTCATCTCGCGCTGCTGCGTCCAAAGCCCCGGCAGCGCCAGGGCATACGGCGCCGGCGTAAGCTCCTGTCGCGGCGTCAGTGTCGTGTAGCCGCCGCCGCCTGCCGGCGCGCGAACCGCAATTTGCAGCCAGCGGGAACCGCCCGTGAAGATGTCCTCACCATCGGGACCGAAGTCGAGGGCAACCGTGAACAGGCCACCGACGACCTCGACGTCCTCCACCGACACCGTCTGGCCGATCTGCACGCCGGGCGGGGTCGTGGCGGCGTCCCACAACGTGAAGACAAAGTCCGCCGTGTTCGTCACCGGCTGCCCGTCCTGCTTGAGTTGTCCCTGGTACGTGAAAGCGTTGCCAAGCGCGGCTTGCGCAAAGGCGGGCGCGCTCAGCAGCATGCCGATACAGATACCGCGCGTCGCAGTCATGAGCATTCCTCCTTAGATGAACTGAAACTGAGAAGGTGGATTGTTCCGGTTGGCGAAGTGCTTCCCGACAAGCTGCCGTGCCCAGTCGGTACGATGCCCGACCGGATCTACAAGAGCGGTCCCGCGCCCGGCACGAAGCCGGGAGTCGCACTCGTCTCCATTGAGCATACCGAAACGCGGCGGTCAAATCAAGCAGTGGCGCGGGTTGTGAGGCCGCCACGGCGCAAGCTGATGCGCCCCATGGCTTTGCCTCCCGCTGCCCGGCGCACAGCCGCCCGGTTGACCCGCACGGCCGCAGCCGCTGGGAAGTCGATGACCGGTGAGGATGCCGCCGACACCCGGTGCCGTCGAGCCCACCCCGCCGTGCGGAGAGAGACAGGATGTAGGCCGGCGCCTGTCACCGGCCGTGACGCCGAAGCTGCTTCAAGGCGAACTGCAGGTCGTCGGGCAAGCGAGACTCAATGGTCAACGGCCCATGCGTGACAGGATGGTCGAGCGTAAGGCTCTGAGCGTGCAGGGCCAGACGGCTGAGCAGGGGCGGCTCGGGGTCATCACTGCGCCGCTTGTAGCCGCGTTTGAAATCCGAGAGGAACAAGGGGCGGCCATCGCCGTAGAGGGCATCCCCCACAACAGGGCAGCCAAGGTGAGCGAGGTGCACGCGGACCTGGTGCGTGCGGCCGGTTTTCGGAAACGCGCGCAGCAGGGCGTGGCCACATGCCCAACTCTCCACCACCTCGACCACCGTCTCGCTGGGCTTGCCCTCGGGCGTGGCACACATCCGGCCGGGTCGCTGCGGGTCCGCAGCAAGTGCCGCAGTAATCGCGATAGGCGAGTTCTCCGGGCAACCACGGGTCAGAGCCACGTAGCGTTTCTCAACCCGATGCATCTCAAACAGGTCGGTCAGAGCCGTCAGTGTGTCCTTGGTTTTCGCGCACAGCAGCACCCCGCTGGTGTCGCGGTCGAGGCGGTGGACGTTGAACCACTCCGGCGACCCGCATCGGTGCACGAGGTCCATAAGACAGACGGCGTCCGCATCCCAGCGGTCCGGCACGACCCGCAGACCGCTGGGCTTGTCGAACGCGGTCAGCGTCTCGTCCTCGTACAAGACGGGCGGCAGGCATGCGGTGGACCGCGCCATGGGAACCTACACAACGGGAGGCACGAATCGCGCACGCCAACCGGTGGCCGCGGACGCGACCCGCTGAGTCTTAACCGCCCGTGAAAACGAGCTCGAAGCCCGCGAAATCCTTAAGGTCCACGTCAGTATCCGCGTCGAGATCGGCCCGCGCGAAGTCGCTCCCGTCGCATCCGGGCGGCGGCGTGCTGACCTGGGGCCCCGCCAGGCACATGGCGAAGATCGCGAAATCGTCTGCATCGACGTCCTCGTCGCCGTCCAGGTCGCCCGGCACGACCGGCGGCTGTGCGTAGAAGACGACCACGCAAGGCTGCCCCGAGTAGCCGATCACCAGGTCCGGCCAATGATCGCCGTTGATGTCTCCGAAAGCGATGGCCGTCCCCACCGCCGCTGAGCCGTACGTCCAGGAGGCCGTCGCCGACAGAACGCCGTTGTCGTTCAGATAGATGTGCGTCTGCCCGTTGGAGAAGTGGACCTCAGCCAGGTCCTCATCGCCGTCACGGTCCACATCGAGGAAGCGCAGCTCGCTGTGCCCGAAGTACGCGCCGCTCGCCGACCAGGTGAGTGACAGGACACCGCCGTTGTTGCCGTACAGCAGCGTCGGGTCGTGTCCCAGCGCCAGGTCCGGCCAGCCGTTGTGGTCCACATCCGCCCAGGCAACGCCCTTGTCCGTGTCGTCGTCGCCCGTGGTCCAGACTGGCGTGGTCTGCAGGCTGCCGCTGACATTCTTGTAGATGCCGCTCTCGAAGTTGGCCCACTTAGAGACGGCCAGGTCCTCCCAGCCGTCGCCATCGTAGTCCGCGAAGTCCAGGAAGTTCTGGATCGACGTCTCCGCCGACTGCCAGGTGGGCACGGTGGGCAGCGTGCCGCCGTTATTGCGGAAGGCGAACATCGGGCGATAGGGGTCGCTCGTGGAGTTGCCCTGGTTGGCAGTCACGACATCCAGGTCGTTGTCATGATCGAAGTCGAACAGGATCGCGTAGTTGTTCCAGGCGTTGCCGGGTTCCTGACTGTACCAGCCGGGTGTGGTGCTGGGCCCCGTGGGGCTGCCCCAGTAGATGACCGACGGCGACATGCCGTAGCCGCCGTTGGCCGCGAAGATGTCGGGGTAGCCGTCGCCGTTGATGTCGCCGACCTGGATGTCACCCGTGGAGACTTCGTCCGTGGACACCCAGGACGGGCTCGCCTCGAGAGCGCCGCCCGTGTTGTAGTAGATCAGATTCTCCCAGTCCGGGTACGGCGGGTAACTCTGCGACGAGTAACAGCCGACGACGACGTCCGCCCAGCCGTCGCCGTTCAGGTCGGCCACTTGCAGCGCACCGACCTGCATACGCAGCGTGTTCTGCCAGCTCGGCGCGGTGCCGTAGAGCACACCACGGCCGGTGGCGATCACTTGCGCCCCGACGTCTGCGTCGCCGAGCACGACGACTTCCTGGCCGTCGTCGGACGCCTCAATGCGTTCTTGCGCGCCGGCGGGCGGGGCCAGGGCCAGACAGAAACCGACGGTCAGAATGAACTGAATGCGCTGCATGGCTTTTCCCTGACAGGACTCCCTGATGACCGAGAAGCTGCATTATACCGCCGTGCCCGGTCGCAGACAATACCGGCGCGCGACCCACGCCCGCTCCGGCGTGCCCTCCAGTTCATGGTGTGCGTAAGAGGTTGTCGGGCCGAGTCACCGTGCGCGATTCGGCGCCGGAGATCCGAACTGCGGTCGTGAGGGAGCGGCCGAACCACACCACCGCTGGCGCGTGCTCGCGCACAGCCAGGCAGGCAGGCACGGCGTAGCCGCCGGGCCCGGCCCCGAGCAACGCGGCGAGCGAGGCTCTCGACTAAGCCAGTGACGATGCCCGGAGGCGCAGTTGGCAGGAAGGCACCATTCGGTCACAATGCACCACGTCGACCGTCCGAATCGGGAGGTGAATCATGCGGCGAACGCTCACCAGCGGGAAGATGCTCGGCGGTGTTTCAGCCTTGCTCTTGTACTGCGTCGGGGCAATGGCGCAGCCGACAAACCCGGGTTCACACCACGCTGACCTGGACGTGACTACAGTGGCCCGCTTCGCGGAGTTGGCCCTGACCTGCGTTCATCGGGAGTACCCCAACAAGATATCGCACGTGCTCAACTCGGCCGAGGATGCCAGGCCGCCGCGGGAGCTGACGCCGGTGTTCTGTGGGTGCTTCGACTGGCACTCGGCCGTGCATGGACACTGGCTGCTCGTACGGCTCTGCCGCACCTATCCCCAGGCCCCTTTCGTCGCTCAGGCCCGGGCCGCGCTCGCCGAGAGCTTCACGCCCGACAAGGTGGCCGTGGAGGTCGCGTACATCAACGGCCCGGGACGCAGCACCTTTGAGCGACCTTACGGACTCGCGTGGCTGCTGCAGCTCGGTGCTGAACTGCACGAATGGGATGATCCGCAGGCCCGCCAATGGGCGGCCACTCTCGAACCGCTGGAACAGGAGGCGGCCCGGCGTTTCCAGGCCTGGCTGCCGAAACTGTCGCACCCCGTGCGTACCGGCGAGCATACGCAGACCGCGTTCGCGCTGGGTCTCGTGCTGGACTGGGCGCGCAGCCGCGGCGACGCCGATATGGGCATGCTGGTGTCCAGCCGGGCACGCGATTACTTCCTGGCCGACCGCGGCGCGAGCCTGCGTTTCGAGCCGGGCGGCGAGGACTTCCTCTCGCCGGTCCTGGCCGAGGCGGACGTCATGCGCCGCGTGTTGCCGCCGGCGGAGTTTGCGACGTGGCTTACGGGTTTTCTGCCCGAGGTGCCAACGGGTGGATCTGCGAACTGGCTGCGACCCGGCGTGGTCACCGATCGCGCCGATGGCAAGCTCGTGCACCTGGACGGCCTGAATCTCTCGCGCGCCTGGATGCTCGAAGGGATCATGGCGGGCTTGCCGGCGAACGATCCGCGTCTGCCCGCGTTACGGGCGGCCGCCGGCGAGCACCGCCGAGCCGGGTTGGAGGCTCTCACCGGGCAGCAGTACGAGGGCGGCCACTGGCTCGGCAGCTTCGCTACGTACCTCGTGACCCGGCGGGGGCTATGACAAGAGCACGCACCGGATCGGCTGGCGGAATACAGTCGTCATGGTGCCCTGCCGCACCCGGAGACCATGAGCAGCCACTTGGCGTCGTCAGCCCGCACTGACGAGGACTCCGACTTCTCACGGCAGAAAGGGGCAACGCCGACCGTCCCGCCGGCCACGTTCTGCCCGGCTCTGGAAGGGCCGAAGTCGGCAGCCAGGGGTGTCGACCCCTGGGAAGAGGCCGGCTCCATTCCCGTCCCCCGCCCCGGCCGGGCGGCGGAGATACCAAGAGAGCGCTGGACCGCGATCCCCAGGGTTGCCACCCGGGGCTAACGACTTCGACCCCTCCGGGGTCGCACCAGCGGTTTCGTCAGCCCATGCTGACGAGGACCACGACGTCCCCAAGCAGAAGGAAGACAGCAGAATGCAGAAAGGTCCTCCGTGCTCTCCGCTTTCTGAATTCTGACTTCTACATTCGTGGTCGGTTCGCGATCGCGGCTCGGGTGCGCCTGCGATTTCTGTTTCACCCGCGCGTCCGGCGTGCCCAGCGAAACAGGGCCGAACGGCTGCGGGGGTTCGACGCCACTTCGTGCGGCGTGGGACGGATCGGCTCGTCCGCCGTCGCGTACACGCCTTCCTCCAAACCACATCGGAACGCTTCCGCCACCCGCCGATCCTCACCCGAATGGAAGGAGATGATGCCGATTCGTCCCTCCGGCCGCAGACAGTAGGGAGCAACACGCAGCAACTGTTCCAACGCGTGCAGTTCGTCGTTGACGAGGATCCGCAAGGCTTGAAAAGTCCGCGCCGCCGGGTGCAGGGCAGTGGGCTGGTCGGCACGTTGCCGGCGCCACGCCTCTTGGGTAAGCCCCTTGGCCCGCAGCACCAGGCCTACCAGTTGCCGCGTACGCGTCAGCGGTGCGCGTCCTCGCCCGGTCATGACCAGTCGCGCGATGCGCTCATGGTCCGGCTCGTCGGCCAGTTCCCAAAGAGCGGCCGACAACTCGTCTTCGGCGAGCGACGCCAGGAGGTCAGCGGCGGTACGGCCGGCGCGTTCGTCCATGCGCATGTCCAGGGGTCCATCATGCTTGAAGCCGAAACCCCGGCGCGGGTCGTCAAGCTGCATGCTCGACACGCCAAGGTCGGCGAAGACCACGTCGAAACCGGTCAGTCCCTCGCTACGAAGCACCTTACCCAGGCCTGCGAAGTGACAGCGATGCAGGCTGACGAGCGCTGCGGTCACAGGGCCCGCCGCGGCGTCCGGGGATTCCGGCCCCCGCACCGCAAGCCCGGCCTGTTTCAGCCGGCGGGCAGTGGCCCAGAGTTGCTCGCCGTCCACGTCCAGACCGACCAGGCGTCCGGCCGGCCCGATCCGCTGAAGAAACTCCGACGCGTGCCCCCCGGAGCCCAGCGTGCAGTCGGCGACGAGTTCCCCCGCCGCCGGCGCGAGGGCCGAGATGATCTCGTCCACCAACACCGGCACGTGCGTCCCCGCGGGCGTACGTCCCTGCGCGCGCACGTGGGCCTGCATGCCCGGGTAGTCGTCGGGCTGCAGCTCCTTGTAGCGCTGCTCATAACGACGCGGGTGGGTGCCCGAGTATCGTCGCCGCCGCGGGCGGGGATGCTCCGCCGCAGAGTCTTCCGGTTGCGGGGGTTCGCCGGCCATCACGAGTCGGATTCTACGTCGTCCAGACCGCCGCGACACCCTGGGGCGACGTGCGGTGTCGGCACATCCCCCAGGGGCGCGTCCACCCGCGGAAGTGGCGTCCCTGCGACGAGCCACTCGGCCGCCTCCCTTACGCCCGAAGCGTGTCTCCCGCGCCGGCGCCTGGCGTTTGGCTTATCGACCGGTTAGACTCTGACCGATGTAGAAGCTACGTTGTGGAGGCCCGTGTCCCGCTCGCCAGGAGGCTACCATGACCACGCAGCAGCTTTCGAAGTACGTGCAGGACGGCCCGATCCGCCAACTCATCTGTCCGGACATCGAGGAACCGCTGCCCACGACGCCCGCGTCGCCCGAACGCCGTGCCGGTTACCGCTACGCTCGCCACCTGCCCGGCACAATGACGATCGGCAAGGCAGACCACCGCGTCACCTGCCTCGACATCGGGTATGGCGGGGCGAGGGTGATAACGTCCGGGTGCCTGCAAGTGGCCCCCGGTACGCCTGCGGAACTGCGGATCACGCTCGGCCAGCGGTCCTACCGTGACCGCTTTGCCGTGGTCCAGGCGGAGCCGGTTGCGGACGGCACGGCCGTGCACTTGGCACTGTAGCCGTGCCGGGCACGTGGTCAGGCCAGGGTCCGCCCCACCACGAAGCACGCTGCGGAGGCGCTTTCGCCGCCGCACGCGCCAGGTGACGCCCGTCCTCGCTCGACGCGCGGACTGCGGCGGTTCAGCCTCAATCAGCCCGGAGCCTCTGCACTGCGGCGGTTGCTGAAGCCACCCGCACCACTCGGCAGCCCCCGGCCCCACCTACGGCTGGAGCAGCAGTTCCCACCGGGCAAAGTCCCTGAAGTCCACGTCGCCGTCGGCGTCCCGGTCCGCCACGCGGCACTCGGCCGGCAGCGGTTCCTCCGGTGAGCGCTCGTAGAACGCAACGAACCGAGCGTAGTCGCGCAGGTCGACATCCGTGTCCCCGTCGAGGTCCTTGGCCGAACACGGACCCGTAGCCACGACCCCCGGCCCGTGGAAGCAACCGAGCCAGGCAGCCAAGTCGTCCCAGTCTACGTCCGCGTCATCGTCGAAGTCTGCGGGGCCGATTTCCAGCGGCCCCGCCAGGCACCCAGCCAGGACGATGTAGTCGTCCGTGTCCACGTCGCCGTCATCGTCGAGATCACCGGGCAGCACCAGGTCGCCCAGGTAGATGCCGTCGTTCTCCACCCACGCAATCTGCCTGTCGTGAAAGCTCGGGTAGTTGCCGCCCGTGGTGCGCAGGGCCCGAACCAGTTGCCCGTCCCAGAAGTACAGGCGATGCGGCTGCAGCGGACCTGCGGTCATGCGGCCCCAGACGACCATGTCCTGCCACACCCGCGGGTTGGCATCGCCGATGCCGGGGGCCGGGTCGTTCGTCAAGCGCGTCGTCACCCCGTTCTTCCAGTAGAAGATCTCGGTATTGACAAACAGTCCGCCGGGCCCCTCCCCCATCCAGGCCACCGCCCCGTCCCACAGGGAGGGAAAAGCCCCCATGCTGGCGCCCACCGCCAGCGTGTGCGTCACCGTCCCGTCGTAGTACTTGACCTCATACGTGCTGGGGTCCTGATACGCATACGTCTTGGTGCCGTTCGGGCGGATGAACAACGAAGGCAGTTGCCCGCTCACGCCGAGCGAGGTCACCTGCCCCGTGGCGTTGTTGTAATACATGAGTTGCGTGTAGTTGCGACTCCACAGGATATCACCGTTGCGGCCCAGCGACGGCGTACAGTCGCTCACGTCCGCGCCGTTGGAGATGTTCACCACCGTCTGGCCGTTCCAACGGTAAATGTCATTGACCCAGGCACGACTGCGGCGGTTCCGCCAGGCCACGTACCCGTTCGCCGTCGCGGGCTCGTAGTTGTACTGCTCCGCGCCGTAGACGGTCACGACCTCGAAGCCGTCGTAGTACATCAGGGGTCCGCCGCTGCCATACAGAAAGGCAACCTTGCCGTCCCATAGACTCGGTTGCGTTCCGAACGCCGCGATCGCTCGGACGTTCTGCAACTGCCAATCCGCCCCCGCGACGGGTGCCACCAGCACCAGCGCCGCCCAAACTGCTCGTGAGACCGACCGCACCATGCGCCAATACTCCTTCCTTTCGACTGTGCTGCGCCCAGGCAGGCGCACGCCACAACCGCCCCGCTCCGCCACGCGAGTTCACGCCCCGCGGCCCCGAATGTGTTGCCAAGACTGGAAATGTCAGGGAAGGCCTCTTCCTGTCTCCCGCTCTCCCCTGTCCGAATACCTTCATCCTACCGAAATCGCGCAGCGGGTGCAACGGGAAATCGACGGCGAACGCGCCTCCGTTCAGCGTGTCTGGCCATGTGTATGCCACGCTTTCGCGCTTTGCTGATGACGCACCGCATGCGAGTGCCGGGTGTCCCTCGCAGATCGCCATGCAACCCGGAGCAGCCGTCACCTCGGGGAGTGCGTGCCTTGCGTTCACCCGCTGCTGACCGAGGTCGACGTGTGTTCGGGATGCGCCGAGCTGCGCTTCCCGATGGCGCGCCGGTATCGAACCGCGGGCGTGCTCCCCTTGACGCCGAGTGTCAAGCGCAGCCCGCGCGGTGCTGCGTTACCCTGAATTGACGCACGGGCGCGCACGCCCGTGTGCAGCGGACCGCGCCAACGGGAAACCGCGAGGGTGGCATACGCAAGCCGAAGACGCCCGCATGCTGTCGCAACAGCCACCCGTCGGCGCGAAGGCATGGCGGCGCTGCGCTTGGCCGTGCCACCCTGGACTCGCTATCGGTTTCTCCATGGTGTGGAGCCATTCAACTTACGACCGAACCCGAGCACCGCCGGCACCTGTCTGCGTACACCCCTGCACTCGCTTCCCGCGCCCGGAGTTGCGGTTGGGCGCGGGCGTTCGCGCGCGGGTCGTCTCACTACCGCGCCGCCCGCGCCTGGCCGCCCAGCGCAAGCAACGGGGGCGCCGCGTCGTCCGCGGCGCCCCCGTCATGGCACAGCCGGCTCAACGCACTCGGTCTGTGCGGCCGCTGAGCGGGGCAGGTGTTGGGGTCACGCGCTGGACCCGCTGGAAAGCTACATCCGTATCAGGGGCGCCGGGCAGCAAGGGCAATTCCGGCGGCGGCTCCTGCAAGTCGTAGGTTATGCGGCCTGACTCGAAGCCCATCCCCACCGGGGTGAGGCCCGTAGCTTCATAGTCTGCCGGGCCGACCGTCAGGAACGTCAGCAGCTTGGCGGCCACGCCCAGCAGCGGGACATTCACGCTTTCCTGGCCGCAGACCACCGCGCTGGCCATCCCCTCAATCCGCGCCTTGCCCTTGTTCGTCTGCAAGTGCTGGCGCAGGAAGTGGTTCGGCGTCTGGTACAAGCTCAGCCACTGCTGGTCCCAGAACGTGATGCACCGCTCGGTGTTCGAGAACTTCACCTCATTCTGGTTCCAGATGTCGAACTTCGCCTTGGTCGTCACCGGCCCGCCGTTGTCCTGGCGCACGTCGATCCACATCGGCAACAGCGTCAGGTCGGTATCGCTAATGACCTCCACGTCGTGCCCACCGCTGAGAGCGTGCGAACCCGAGGCGTAGAAGTCCAACAGCAGCAGACTCGGGCAGGCATCGTATTCGATACCGTCCAGGAGCAGCTCACCCGGCGAGCCGGTCGGCTCACCGTGCGCGGCGCAGGTAACCGCCTGGAATGCCCAAGCGTTGTACTCCCAGGCCAGCGTGTCGTCGTAGTCAAGCACGAGCGCATCGCCCTTCAGGTGGTTCCAGCGGATTTCGACGCCGTCCGCGTTGACCGCCCAGGCCAGCACGAAGCCGCGCAGCACGCGGTCCCCACTGCCGTCATTCGCCGGCCGACCAGGCCAAGTGTTCGGATCGGCCGGGTTGAACGGCCCCGCCGGCGGATCGAGCACCGTGAACGGCGAGACGCCCTTCTCCAGGCCCGTTAACGCGGACCAGAACGCCGGCTCGTTGCCTGTCAACGTGATTTCGTTATCCACCCAGTTGTAGCCGGGGTGCTCGCGTTCGAGGAGGGTAGCGCCATCGTAGACGGCCGGCGCCGGCGGATCGCCGTTCACGAAGTACATCAGCACCAACACCAGCCCGGGGTAGTCATTGGTCAGATCGACGAAGGTATCCTGGATCAGGTTCCCCGTGGCCGCGTCCCACCGCAACTCCACCTTCGGGAAGACCACCAAGCTGCCCTTCTGAGACGTCCCCCCACGCGTGGCGGGCGCCGGCGAGCAGTTGTTTCCGAACTGCACAACGGCCGTGCCGCTCTGGTCCCCAATCGCGATGACTTGCGGATTCGGCGTCGTCACCTGGCACCCCGCCTGGGTGATCTCGGTGATCGTATATTCACCGCCCATCAGACTGTCCAAGGAGACGGTCCCGCTGGCACCGGTCGTGACTGTCGTATCGAAGCCGCAGGGCCCCGTAACGTGGAACTGCCAGCCGCCGGCCAACCCCTCACCGCCGTCGAGGGCGCCGTTGCCGTTCGCGTCGAGGAACTTCACGATCTGCAAATCAGCCGGCGTCTGGATGCCGGTGGCGTCCGTCAGGACGTTATCCACAATCCAGTAATTGCCGGAGTCGTGCACGAGAACGTAGGCAATCGTCTCCCCCGGTGGCGCGTCCACGCGCACCGTGCCCGGGCCGCCTCCATTGCCGTGCAGGAACCGCAAGTTCGCAGGCCCCATGTCGGTGTCCAGGAGTACGTCGCCGGCGTTGTAGGCCTCCAGGTAGAAGGCTGAGTACGAGCTGTAGTTGATCTGGACGAACGTGGCGTCCTGGTTGTCGAACGCGATTTTCCCGTCATCGCCGGCCACCGAGGTCCAGGCGGCGGCGAATTCGTTAATCCAGTAGTTGCCCGTGCCCCAACTCTGGCCTGTCGGCCAGGACGAAGCGTTGTAGTTGCCCGTCGTCACATCGGAGTAGTACCAGGGGAACCCCGAGGTCGCGCTCTGGAACGTGATCCCCGAGTACTGGGTGTTGATGATGCCGCCGTCATTCCCGACGCCTTCCTCGAATGTCACCAGCACGCCCTGCGCCGGCGCGCCGCCCACCAGGACCATCGCGGCCAAAGTCAACCCTACGATCCCAATCGTGCGTGTCATTGCCTTCTCTCCCGAACGCCAAATCTCGCTTCCCGTCGCCCGCTCCGCTGGATGCACCAGTCCCGCGCGTCGCGTCTGCCTGCGCGCCGCGCTGGTGGTCGGCACCGTGCGTCACGCCCCGTTGCCTCATGCTCCCCGAGTACCGTCGGTTACCGGCTGCGGGGCGCCGCCCCTCGAGATGTTCCTTCATCACGACTCATCGACCGGCGGACCTGCGCGAACGTTCGCTTGGTTGGGGCTGCTCTGCCGGCAGCACCGCCACGCCTCACTTCTTCCCGTTCCTCCGCTGACCGACGCTCAGTGCCAACTCCGGGTTACTACGTCCTAAAACCACGGAGCGCCTGGGCTGCATTTTATCGAACCCAACATCTGAAAGTCAATCCACATTCCCATAATCGGATCAACTGGAAAAAGCCTATGCAGAACTACAGACATGCTGCACTTTATAGTCCATATCAGCTATTGACCGCAACGAATACGCGTGCCCCCCGTTGGGCGACCGCCGTACCGAGACGGGCTCACCAGTGACTTCGCAAAGGGCTGCCCGCTCCCAAAAGCGGGGGGCGCCGCTGTAGCGGCGCCCCCCTTTGCCGTTGGGCTTGCGCCCCCGGGCCCCCGTGCCCATGCTGTGAGCGGCGGTCGGACTCACCGGCCGCAGGCCCGCGAACCCCGTGCCTTCCAGCCCGTAAGCCCTACGGCGCGGGGGCCTCCGGCGGAATCGAGTTGGGATCGGGGTCGTAGAGGATGGCTCCCAGCTCGTAGCCCATGCCCACGGGGGTAAGGCCGGCCGTCTCGTAGTCCGTCACGCCCTGGTTGACGAAGGTCAGGACCTTGGCGGCCACAGCCAGCAGCGGAGCGCTCACGCTGCCGGGACCGCACACGGCCGCGCTGGCCACGCCGTCAATCCGCGCCTTGCCCTTGTTGGTCTGCAGGTACTGTCGCAGGAAGTGGTTGGGCACGCCGTACAGGCTCAGCAACTGCTGGTCCCACAGCGTAAGGCAACGAGTCGTGTTGGAGAACTTGACCTCGTTCTGGTTCCAGATATCGAACTTGGCCTTGGTGAGTACGGGGCCCAGTGTATCCTGACGCTCATCGATCAACATGGGCAGCAGCGTCAGGTCGGTGTCACCGGTGACATCCACGTTATTGCCGCCGCTCAGAGCGTGTGTGCCCGAGGCGTAGAAGTCCAGCAGGAGCATGCTGGGACAGGCCTCGTACTCGATGCCGTCCAGGCTTAGTTCGCCAGGTGTACCCGTCGGGTCACCCTGGGGCACGTCGACCAGCGCCGCGAATGCCCAGGCGTTGTATTCCCACGCCATGGTGTCGAGGTAGTCAATCAGCAGGGCATCGCCGCTCAGGTGGTTCCAGCAGATCTCCTCGGCAAGTTCGTTGACTGCCCAGGCCAGTACAAAACCGCGCAACACGCGATCCCCGCTGCCGTCGTCCGCCGGCCGGCCGGGCCAGGTGCTGGGATCCGCGGGGTTGAACGGCCCGGACGGCGGGTCGAGCACCGTGAACGACTCCACACCCTTCTCCTGGCCGGTGAAAGCGGACCAGAATGCCGGCTCGTCCTGGTGATTGACATTGCTCAGCCAGATTGCGTTGCCCACCCAGTTGTAGCCGGGATGGGCTCGCTCGACCAGCGTGGCACCATTGTAGACGGCCGGGGCCGGCGGATCACCGTTGACGAAATACAACTGCACGGCCACCGACGCGGGGTAGTCATTGGTCAAATCAATGAACGTATCCTGCTTCAGGTTCCCCGTGCCCGCCTGCCACCGCAACTCCACCTTCGGGTACACGATCAGGCTGCCCTTCTCAGAGGTGCTCGCGCGCTGCGTGGGCGCGACGCCGCTGCTGATCAGGAACGGAAGATCCTGCGGGGCCTGTGCCTGGCCGTCGTCAATCACCGCGGCCCAATGGTCCGAAAGCCACTGCAGCGCATTAGCGCCCGGCTTGCCCGTTTGCCCCAGGATGGTCACGGGCGGAACCCACGGACCGGTGTACACGGCGCTCCCCGTGAGACTCATCTCCACCCAGTACGTACCCGGTCCCAGGATGACCCCTCCCAGGTCGGCCACCACCACCTGAATCTGACGCGTACAGTCGATCGTAGGTGGCGACCGGTAGATTCCCGAGAACGTCACAGGCGGTACCAGCCGGTTGGTTGCCATGTTGCCCCAGATGACGCTACCGCCTGCGTTCGGTGGCCCATCCCAGATCTGGACGTACACACCAGTGATTGTCGGCGCGGGCGCGCCGGTCTCGTACACAAAGAACGTGGCCGTGCCCAACACGCGGCTCTCGGTCAACGTGAAGTCGTCGGCCAAGTGGATCCCGTTGGCGATGTCAGCGCCGAAACCAATGATGTTCAGACCCAGACCCGTTTGCAGCTGGCTGATGTCGCCACCACAACCGCCGCCGGGATGCGTAACCAGCGGACCATTGTCATAGAAGACGCCACGGTCACCTCCGGCAAGCGGGCTCCCCTGCATTGCGTCGCCAAGCTGGCCCGCCACCTCGGATGCAAGCCCGTCGAGTCCGGCGCCCGGCGTGCCGTTGTCCGTGCTTGCTGGTCGTGCCGCGCGCGCCAAGTCCACTCTGTCCGCGACGTTCGCGTCAGGCGGAGCGCTGGCGTACAGAAGTCCGCTGCTCAGCAGCAGCGCTCCACACACCTTGATTCCCCACCACATAGTCTTCATCGATGCGCCTCCTTCATGTGCGACATGCAGCGCCACGCGCGCAGCCACAAGCGGCCATCCCTCTCGCGCTTCCGCGTGCGTGTGAGATTGCGTCTTCGACCCCGGAGCCCCCCGCGCCACGGCGGCCTCCGAGTCGACCTCGTCCGCGCCGTTGATGCCGGGGCCCGGATCGGACGTGGCCCCGCGCATACAAGCTGCAACTCTAAGGCGCCCTGCGCCATTCAGTCAATACGCGCTTGGATGCGGCAGTACTGCTTCCCCCAAAACCAGCACCTACAGTATCACTGGAATCCATCAGCGATTGCCGCACACGTCGGTCTGCCAGCGCTGAGTGCCACCGGAGCTCTGCGGCTCGCGCCCGCCGAGCGGGCTCGGCGTTGCCACTGGTCGGCGTGGCGCGTGGAACCCACCCTGCGCGGGTCGTATACGCGGACACGATCCGGACGCAGGGCGGGCTCTGCCCGCCGCGAGGGCCAATCCCGACATGGCCGAACCCGACACGGCCGGTGGAACCCGCCCCACATGTGGTAGCGAGCGCGATCGCGCGGCGTCCACGTCGAGGACCTGCACCGGAACGGGGTGCCTTGCGTACCAAACGGCCGGGACCGATGGCCGAGAGCTATACTCCCACGGCCGGGACCGGCGTCATTACGATGCCGAGCTCGTTCTGGAGACGGCGTGCCGCATCCGGACGACAGGCGCCCGGAGCCGCGGCTATACTGCCCGGCGCACGAGGGCTGCGGAGACGCGTACGGAGAGAACGCTGCGCGTCGGGCAGCGGCGGCGGACGACGTGCCACCACTGAGGCGGGCGCATGAGCAACTGGTTCTTCGTCTCTGATCTGCACGGACGCGCGGAGCGCTATCGCAAGCTCTGGGAGGCGGTGGCGGCCGAGCAGCCCGAGGTGCTGCTGCTCGGCGGCGATTTGCTGCCGCACGCGTTCGCGTCGAGCCATTCAACGACCGGGGACGGCGACGATTACATTCACGATTTCCTGGCGGCCGGCTTCGCTCGGGTGCGAGAGGTCCTCGGCGGCGCGTACCCGCGCGTGCTGGTGATCCTCGGGAACGACGATGGCCGGAGCGCTGAGGCTTCGTTGCTGGAGGCGGCCGCCGACGGTCTCTGGGAGTACATTCATTTTCGCCGGGTGAGCGTCGGCGATTATCACGTATTCGGGTACAGCTTCGTGCCGCCCACGCCGTTCCTGTTAAAGGACTGGGAACGCTACGACGTGTCGCGCTACGTAGACCCCGGCTGCGTGCCACCCGAGGCCGGGTATCACAGCGTGGCGGTAACGGAATCCCAGTTGCGAGCGGCCACGATTGCCGCAGATCTGGTGAACCTCGCGGACCTGGACGACCTTGGACACGCGGTCTTTCTGCTCCACGGCCCCCCCTACCGCACGAGCCTGGACCGCGCGGCCCTGGACGGCAGGGTGATTGACCACGCTCCGGTCGACGTGCACGTCGGGAGTGTGGCGATGACGCGGTTCATCGAGACCCGTCAGCCGCTGCTCACTCTGCACGGGCACATCCACGAGTCGGCGCGGCTATGCGGCACCTGGCGGGAGCAACTGGGAAGGACGTGGATGTTCACGGCCGCGCACGACGGACCGGAGCTGGCGCTCGTACGCTTCGACCCGGCCCGGCTGGCGGAGGCCACGCGGACGCTGCTTTGAAACGCACTCTTGTGCCTAACAGCCCGTTGAAGAAGTAGCGTCGGCCCCCCGCGACCGACGCAGAACGCCCCTGGCACACGGGTCACTGAGGGTCCCGGCGCTAGGCGGGGGTTCTTCAACAGGCTGCTAAGCGCCCACCACAGCCAGGGGTTGGGCCCCGGGCTCGTGTGCGGCCCCGTCGACCAACCCCACATCCACACCGGATCGATGTGTGCCTGAAAGATGATGTGTACCATAATCATCGCGTCACCTCACCGCCCGCATCATAACACACCCGCCCTCGTTGTTGCGTCCTGCTTCGGGCGCCCGAGCGGAAGCGACCGGACACTCCGACGGGGTGGCATGGCCAAGCGCAGCGCCGCCATGCTCTGCGGGCGCCGTCCGAGCCCGAGCGGCAGCGAGTGGGCACTTCGATGGGGTGGCATGGCCAAGCGCAGCGCCGCCATGCTCTGCGGCGACCGCACATCCGACCCGGACCGGCACCGAGCTGGCACCGTTCCTCACGCACGTCCCGGGCCGTCGTCGCGGGTCTCTCGTGTTGCACGCGCCTCCCAGTCCACGTCCACCGCCGCCTCGAACCGTCCCGCTATATAACGCGCCTAGCGCTCGCCGACTGCCACAGACCCCGCCCCGGGGCGTCGAGAAAAGCCGGCCGTTACAGTGCGACTGAACCCGGGCTGCCGGTCGCTGGGCCCGGTGGGTGCATCTTGGCGCCACCAGGGCGTCCATCTCACTGAAGATGTGGTTTCAGCAGACGTGGTGTGCCCACGTGCACTGGGCACCGCACGGCGGGCCGCTGCTCGGTGGCGCGGTGGCGGCTCGTCGCCGCTCGCGCGTGCGGAGTACTCCCGCCGCGAGATTGGCAGCGACCCCGGTCCGACACTGCTCGGGCTGGAGACAGCCCGGACCGGTGGGGTCGACAACGTCGCGGCGACTCATCATCGGCATCTTCCCGACAAGTCGGTGCCAACGATGGCCTTCGCTGTGCGGCCGGCGCGCCGTCCGGCGGGTGCGGACCAGCGCGGCCCGCTGCCGCTTACACACGTAGGGTGTAGGCGGGACGGTTGGATGCGTGCCGCTCGACCACACGTATGACCACATGACCATCTCCACAGTTCGTTGGGGGGCTTGCGGCCGACCGCGCGGCGCGGTAGCCTTCACACAACGGTCGGGGGTTGCCGCGGTGTCGGGGGAAACGAACGCGCAGGCGCCGGCTTGTCACATCGACTCAGAATCGGGTATGCGGCGTCTGCCTCTATGCGGGAGTCACGCGTGCACGCAATCCTACATGTCACCGGTGGATTCCTGGAGTTACACTGCGCCGAAGCCAACTTGAGCGGAGGGCGCCGTGAGCTGACGCCAGCGCGAGCGGCTGCCGTGCAGGCGCTGGCGGATCGGTATGAGAGGCTCATCGACAGCCGCCCGGGCGGCCCGGCAGTAACTCTGCAAGTCGATCTTGAGCGGGCCGCGTTGCTCGAGATCGGCATCGAGCTATTCGCCTGGCTTGACGGCGACGAGGCTTGGCTGCACACGCTGCTCAAAAGCGCGCTGTCGCCCCTGATCCTCGAAATCCGCAGCGACCTTCGTCCGGAAGGCGCCGCCATGGACGTGCTGCGGGCGCCCTGGGAACTGCTGGCCTTGCCCAAGGGCGTTCTTCCGGGTCGCGAGGGCTTTCTCGCCGGAGACGTAACGCTCTGCTACGCCCCGTTCCGCTGCCTCGGTGATCCTCTCACGCCCTCGGAGCTGGATGACTATCGCCTGGGCGTCGTCTTCATGGCCTCCGCGCCTCGCGGCCCCCGCGAGTTGGACTTCGAGGCAGAGGAGATGGCCATTCTGCGGGCCACCGGCCCGACCTCCGATCTCGACCTGTTTGGTAGAGGATTCGGGTGACCCGCGGCAACTGGGGAAGGTCATCGCCAGGCTGGCGCAAAAGCCCCCCGTTCTGCACCTGTCCTGCCATGGGCTTGCCGACAAGCCGCCGGTGCTGCTCATGGAGGACAGCCACGGGGCGCCGCTGCCCGTCAGCGCCACCGACCTGGTTCGGGCGCTCGAGCCGTATCGCGCCCATTTCACGTTTCTCTCCGCCTGTCTGAGTGCCGCGACGAGTCGCGCCAAGGACGGAGCATCGCCCGACGCCGGCGACTCGGGCCGGAATCAGCTTGTAGCGCATTCGCTTGCGACCTCAATGGTCAGCGCGGGCTTTCCCACGGTGCTTGGCTGGGGCGGATCGGTGGCGGATTCCGCGGCAACCCGGTTCGCGCAGGAGCTCTATGAACGGCTGGCAAGGAGCATGTCCACCCCCGAAGCCGTCGCCAGTGCCCGCGATTGCCTGGTGAATGCGCCAGACGACGTTGTGGCCGGCGTGGGGGACAAGGACACGCCGGATGACCTCGCGCGCCGGCTCGCCGGCGGGCCGCTGCTGCGGCGCGACTGGCACCTGCCGCGGCTGTGGGTCGGCCCGCACGGCGGTGGACCGGTGGTGAAGCAGGGCGCGCGGAGGAAGCGCTCGATGCTGCCGCCGGATCACGCCCAGAAGAAGCTGCTGGCCGTGAAGGAGGGCGAGCGCCTGGAGGTGGCTGATCCGGCGGAATTCGTTGGCCGCCGACGGGAACTTCAGACGGCGCTGTCGATCCTCGGCGGCGGGGAACACGCCGGGCTGCTGATTCACGGCATGGGCCGGCTGGGTAAGTCGAGCCTAGCGGCCAGGATCAGCAATCGGCTGCCGGACTTCGCGCTCGCCGTCGTGTTCAAGCACTACGATGCGCGAAGCATCCTCGAGGCGCTACAGGAGGCGCTCAGCGCAAACGAAGCCGCACAGGGCATTCTCAGACGCGCGATCGAGGAAGTCCGCGACCACCCCAACACGTTCGAAGAGCATCTCATCCGACTCCTGGCCGGCCCCTGCAAGGACGCGGCGGATGGCAGGCCCGTGCTGCTGCTGATCGACGACCTGGAACGCGTGCTGGAAGACGACCCGGCCGGCGGACGGCACCGCGTCCGTGCCGACGTGCGCGAGGCACTGGCGGCTGTGCTCCGGGCTTTCGACCCGGCGCGATCGGACAGCCGGCTGTTGGTCACCAGCCGGTTCCCGTTCACGCTGTCACGGCACGACGTGGAGTTGGCAGACAAGCTGACCTCGATTCAGCTCGGCGCCTTTCACGAGGCGGCGCGCGAGAAGCTCAGCCTCCGGCAGGTTCAGGAAGCGCGGGGTCGCCTGCCGGGCGACCAGTTGAACGACCGCGTCAAGCTGCTGGCCCACGCACAGCTTTGCGCCAGAGGCAACCCGGGGCTTCAGGACCTACTGGGGCTGAAGATAGCACTGAACCCGGAGGTGCCGGCCAAGGTTACGCAGCGTTTGCTGGAACAGGTGGAGACCTTCCTGAACCGGGGCGATCTACCGCCGGATGAGCGCGTCCGGGGCTTCCTGGAGAACCTGGCCGTGGATAGCCTGATCCAGCTCGCCGGCGATGACAACCGCCGGCTTCTGCGCGCCGCGACCGTTTTCGAACTCCCGGTCCCCGCCGGGGCGTTTGCCGGGCTGTCCGACAAGTTCGGCGGCCGCCTGCCGCGGCTGCAAGACCTGGGGCTGGTCGAGCCGTATGACGACCCGGTCGGTCCGAACCAAACCGCCTGGGCCGTGAACCGGTTCGCCGCCGGACGGCTTCCGCAGCTCTCGAAAAAGGAGCAATCGCGCGCCGCCGCCTCCGCGGTGAATGCCGTGTTCGCGGATTGGGGAGGTGCCGCCGGCAGAATGCGTCGCCCGTTCACCGCGGACCTCGAACTCGTCCGGCTGGCGCTGCTGGCGGGTAACGGCAAGGTGGTCCAGGCCTGCGGGGCAGATGCAGCGTTCGGGCTGGAACGCCGCGGTCAGCCGAAGGCCGCGGCGGGCTTGGCGGTGGCGTGCATCGAGCTTCTCGAAGAACTCGGCCTCATGGTCCCGATCGAGCTGCGGGCGCGGGCCGCGACCAACCTCGCCACAAGCGGCGACGGTGGCGTGGCCGACGAGCACTTCGCGAAAGGCGCTGCGGCGCTGGAGCAACCAGAGCACGCCGCCCACGCCGGAGGGCTGGATGTCTTTCTCTTCGAACTCGGCAAGCGCCAGCATCGGGCAGGCAAGCTCGAGGACGCACTGGCGACATTCCAACGCTTCGCCGTCGTGGTGGGCGACCGTCCCCGCGAAGCCGCGATCGCCAAGGGCCAGATTGCGGACATCCTCCAGGCCCGCGGGCAGCTCGACGAGGCGCTGCGCATCCGGCGGGAGGAGCAGCTTCCGGTCTACGAGCGTCTGGGCGACGTGCGGTCGATCGCGGTGGCGAAGGGCAAGATTGCGGACATCCTCCAGGCCCGCGGGCAGCTCGACGAGGCGCTGCGCAGTTGGCAAGAGGAGGTGATTCCGGCCCTGGAGCGTCTGGGTGACGTGCGGTCGATCGCGGTGGCGAAGGGCAAGATTGCGGACATCCTCGAGGCCCGCGGGCAGCTCGACGAGGCGCTGCGCATCCGGCGGGAGGAGGAGCTTCCGGTCTACGAGCGTCTGGGCGACGTGCAGTTGATCGCGGTGACGAAGGGCCAGATTGCGGACATCCTCCAGGCCCGCGGGCAGCTCGACGAGGCGCTGCGCAGTTGGCAAGAGGAGGTGATTCCGGCCCTGGAGCGTCTGGGCGATGTGCGGTCGATCGCGGCGGCCAAGGGCAAGATTGCGAACATCCTTTTGGCACAGGGGGACACGGCGAAGGCACGTCGGCTACATGAGGAAAGGCTGGAGACGAATCGCGCTCTTCAAGACGCCGATGGCATCGCTTCGACTCTCTGGGCGCTGGCGCAACTTGATTTGCAGGACGAGCATTATGAGGCCGCGGCGCCGCGAGTAGCATTGGCCTACGCGATTGTTGAACACATGGAACGCGCACAAGGCATCGCGGCGATCGGCCCCGTGTTCGCCCAGTTCCTGGCCGCAGGCGGGCATACGTCGAAGGCGATTGAGGTTCTCCAGCGCAGCCGTGCGGCTGCCGAGCTTCTGGGGATGAATGACCTGCTTTCCCATATCGACGAGCTCGCTAAGCTGATCCAGCCCCGACGAAAGGACCCAGACTCCGGCGACGACCAGGCAAGCCCCGCGCCGACTCAGTGAGGTGAATTATGCACGAGTTCTTTGGCTTCCCGAGCGACGCTGTTGTTACGCCCATGCGCAACGTGCCTTCGGGCGAGTGCCTGGAGAAACTTCACCGTCGGCCTGAGAAGAGCGCGGCGCGCGCGGGCGCCCCGCTGAGCATCGAGGGCGGCGCCGGGTTTGATCTTGCCCGGCAGTTCCTGGTCTTCCAGCTCAGCGCCGCCCCCGATGGCCCGGCCGTGCTGGAGCCCACTTCCGTCGATCCGGCGATCGCCGGCTCCCCCGACGAGCCCGACGTCCTGATGCGACTTGAGTTGCTCTCTTTTCACGTGGGGTCCGCCGAGGCGATCGACCCGCAGACGCGTGCGACACTCCGGATCAACATCGGCAAGGACGAAAGCTCGACCGACAAGAAGTTCGAGACCGCGTTCTTCGCGGCGGCTCGTGGAACAACAATGCCAGGAACCTGCGTTCCGCGAACCGCAACAGGAACACGCCCGACAACCGCAACGACAACCTCGGGTTTCGGGTTGCGTCGGGGACTTAGCGCTTTGACCTGTTTTGCTCTTACCCTTTGTTCGCGGCCCGAAAGGCCGCGCAGCGCGCAAAAATGAGCAAGAACACCCTGCCCGTGGTTGATCGCACCTACGCGTTGCTCAAGTGGTACCTGGGCAGACTGGAGAAGTTCCCGCGCTCGCATCGCTACGGGCTCGGGCAGCGCATTGAAGGCACGTTGTACGGGCTATTCGAGGGGTTGGTTCGAGCCTGCTATGCGTCAGCGGGCGCCAAGGCTCCGGAGCTTACCGAAGTCAACCTCAAGCTGGAGATCCTCCGGATGCACACGAGGTTGCCCGCCCTTTCCGAGCAATCGCTGGATGACGTAAGGCCCGATCTTCTCGGAAAGTGGAACCGTGGCCGGCTCCGGAGCGCTCTCCACAGTCTCGATCCCCGCTCGAATCTCCGCCGCCTTCGCCCGACACTGCGGGCAAGTGGCCAGGTGCTCCTCGAGTTCGGGAGCATCGCGGTCGATCCAGCTCCAAAGCTGCTCCTTCGAGACCTTGCAGGACATGACCGATCCCTCTGCAACTCCGGGGGCCAGAAGGGCGCCAACAGCGCCCAGCCATTGTCTGCTGTGCCTGCCGCCCGTGAAGCAACCGTTAGGTTCTGGAAAGCCGCGCACACCCTCAGCAGGTCGGAGCCGGCCAGGCGTGAAGCGGCACTGAACGCCGGCGACAGGCGGCCCCTTGCACACGTCGATGTAGGGCAGTTCAATATCGCACACAGGTGAGCGCGCCCCGTCCACCCGGAACCTTCGGGAGTACCACAGTGGCGTCTGTGAAGGACGACCTCCTGATGCAAGCCATCGATGGTGACGCCGAAGCGCTGGCCGCCGTCCTGCGCCGAGAAGCGCCGGCCGTGCGGCAGCAGCTTGCCGGTCAGATCCCGGCCCGCTGGCAGTCCGTGCTCTCCGTCGACGACGTCATGCAGGAGACGTACGTCGACGCGTTCCTCGACATCGCCCGTTTTGAGCCGCAACAAGAAAGCTCGCTCACCGCCTGGCTGGTGTGCATCGCCAAACGCAATCTGCTCGACGCCATCCGCATGCTGGACACCGAGAAACGCGGCGGCAACTGGCACCGGCTCGACCCGCCGGCCGGCGACGACTCATTCCTGGCCCTGTTCGAGCATCTCGGCGGCAGCGGGAGCACCCCCAGCAGGACCGCAGCCAGAGCGGAGGCGCGGAGCATGCTGGGCCACGCCTTAGCCCAACTGCCACCGGCGTACCGCCAAGTTGTGGAGACGTACGACCTGGAAGGGCGGCCCGTAGAGGAAGTCGCCCAGAAGCTGAAACGCACCCCCGGGGCGGTTTACATGCTGCGGGCACGGGCTCATCGCCGGCTGGCGGAGCTCTTGGGGACGGCCTCCCAGTTTCTGACGAAATCGACGTGAGTTCCGGCCGCCGCCTACGCTTGTCTCTTTGAGCAGACCGCGGTCCGCGTCGGAACCGCGGCGACGGAGGGCGTCGAGGATGTAGCGTCGGCCCCTTGCGGCCGACGCAGGTTTCTCGGGGCGGCGCTAACAACCACGTCGCCCGCGGGGGGCCGACGCTACAGTGGTGCCAATCGCGTTACGTGCGTGGGGATCCGGGGCGATGGAGGCGGGTCATGAGCGGTGAGCCGGACAGTGGGGCGCACAGCGACGCCGAGCAGAAGATGATCGAGGCGGCGCAGCGGGAGGCGGCGGAGGTGGCTGCGGCCGGGGGTCCTGCTCCACCGCTGCCGGCCGTACCCGGCTACAAGATCATCCGCGAGCTGGGCAAGGGCGGCATGGGGATCGTCTACGAGGCCCTCCAGGAGCAGCCCAAGCGCTCGGTGGCCTTGAAGGTGGTCCGCGGCGGGGCCTTCGTCGATGAGCATCGCCTGCGGCTCTTTCAACGCGAGATTCAGACCCTCGCCCGCCTGAAGCACCCGGCCATCGCTGCCATCTACGAGGCCGGTCGCACCCAGGATGGCCAGCACTTCTTCGCCATGGAGCTGATCCGGGGCACGCCGCTGACCCAGTATGCCGGGCAGCATCAACTGGACCTCGCCGCTCGCCTGGAGCTGTTCCGCCGGATTTGCCAGGGCGTCAACTATGCTCACCAGCGCGGCGTGATTCATCGGGACCTGAAGCCCTCCAACATCCTGGTCGACAGCGATGGCAACCCGAAAATCCTGGACTTCGGGCTGGCCCGCATCACCGATGCGGACGTGGCCGTCACCACGACGATGACGGCCGTCGGCAACGTCATCGGGACGCTGGCCTACATGAGTCCCGAGCAGGCCCGGGGCAACCCCGACGAGATCGACGTGCGCAGCGACGTCTACTCGCTGGGCGTCATTCTCTACGAGTTGACCACTGGGCAACTGCCCTACGACCTCAATCGTCTGATGTTGCACGAGGCCGTGCGCGTGATCTCCGAGGACGTGCCGCACCGGCCCAGCACGATCAACCGCATTCTGCGCGGGGACGTCGAGACGATCGCGCTGAAAGCGCTGGAGAAGGAGCCGTCGCGGCGCTACGCGCACGCGGCCGCGTTGGCGGAAGACGTTGAGCGCTATCTGACCGGCCGAGCGATCCTGGCCCATCCGCCCAGCGCCCTCTACCAGTTCCGCAAGCTGGCCGCCCGTTACAAGCTGCCGCTGGCCTTTGCCGTGACGGTCTTCGTGCTGGTGACAGTCTTCGCCGTGGTAGCCACCGTGCAGGGTGTGCGCATCGCCGAGCACCGCGATCGGATCATCGAGCAGCAAGGGCAGATCCTCACCGAACGCGACCGCGCGGTCGCAGCAGGGCAGGAAGCCCAGCGCGAGCGTGATCGAGCTCTGGCCGCTGAGACAGCGGCCCGCGACGCGCAGGAAGCTGAGGTCGGGCAACGCCGGCTCGCCGAACAAAGGACCCGCGAAACCGAAGAGCACGCCGAGAACCTCCGGCGGAGCTTGTACGCCAACCGGATTGCGCTCGCGCAGATGGCGTGTGAGCGCGAGGACACGAAACGGGCGAAGGAACTCCTGGCCCAATGTCCGGACGACCTGCGCGGCTGGGAATGGTACCATCTGCTGTACGTGGCCGATCGAAGCCAGCGTACTTTCTACCTCGACGAGCAGGCTTCGACCATGGCGGCAAGCGCCGACGGAACGCAGATCGCCGTTGTCACCAGGGGTAACGATGTCAAGATACTTGACGGGATCACGGGGGAGACGCTGCGCGTCTTCAAAGGGCAGGCAGGGCAGTTGCATTCGATCGCTTTCAGTCCCGACGGCAAGAGCCTCGCCGTGGGCGGGAACGAAGTGGCACTCAAGGTGTGGGACACACTAACGGGGCGCGAGCAATTGAGCGTCCGCGGCAAAGATCTCTGGTGGTATGCCCAGTGCCTGCTGCTCAGTTTCTCTGGCGATGGTCGCCAGCTCATTGGCGTCTGGGCTTGCGGCCCGGAGCCAGGACCGATGAGGCGACTACTTAAGGTCTGGGACTTGCCCACGAACCAGGAGCTGGAACACTTGCTGGATGACCGCGCCGCGTTCCAAGATGTGTTGTCAGGTCTCGACCACAGACAGCCACTCGCGCACCGCGACAATAAGCTGTTTGTGATTCGGACCGAACCGAATGAGCGCATGGCGACAACCCCCGACGACATCCTGGTCGAGAGGATCGTGTTGACCTGCAGCGGGAATCGCTTCATGCAGACATTTCCATATGACCCTGTGGATAATGAGGAATACCCAATACAGGATGCGCGAACCGGAGAGGAATCGACACGTCTTGTCACCCCTGGCACAATGACGGCTGCGGCTTTCTCGCCAGACGACACTCGAGTTGCCACAGGTAGCCGTGATGGCAGCATACACGTCTGGGACGCGAGCACGGGCCAGGAGTTGCATACACTGCGTGGACATTTGGGGACTGTCCGGGCTTTGGCATTCGGCCAGAACGGGACAAAAGTTACTTCGCTTGCTACGGACAAAACAATTAAGGTGTGGGAAACTGAGCATGCCCCCAAGTTGGACATCCACGGTTCCAGGGGCTACGGTGGATTCGCGCTAAGTCCGGATGGTGTGCACTTAGTGCTGCGGGAACCTGTCACCAACGCGATGACAATCTGGGATACGGTATTGAACTGCGAAGTCACAACGTTGTCGGGATGCCCGGCGACGGCATCGCCCCTTGAACGCGGCGCGATCAGCTTGAGCTCTGGCTCGCTGGCGTATTACCTTCCCTGCGAACGTGCCGCGTGGAGTCCCGATGGCCGATGGATTGCCGCGTCTGACGCTGAGGCCGGCACGACATGCCTATGGGATGCACGGTCCCATCAGGAAGTCGCCGTACTCGGCTTCGGGGCCGACTTCTTGGGCTTCGACCAGCGTGGCCGCGTGCTAGCCCTGGCTTCGCGCGCGCGTCGTGAGACCACCTTCGCCGACGGCTCGAAGAGTATCGTGGTTGGTTCACCGCGCGATCCAGAGGTGCGCACAGTATACCCCGCGGATCCGTCTGCCTCTCAGGAGCCGTCGACAACCGAATCACCCGCCGTGATCCGCATTTGGGACATTACGTCCGCGCAAGTGATTTCATCCGTGCCGTGTCCCGCCGAGATCCGGTCTTTCGCTTTGAGCCCCGACGGGCGGGACGTCGCATGGGCGAGCGGTCCGTGCATAGAGGTCTGCGACGCAAGCAGCGGTGAAACACTTCTGTCCCGGACGGGTGATCAGACAATGCTCGCTGTTGCTTTTGTCGGAGGCGGCGATGTGATCATGGGCGTCGGTTCAGACGGGACTATCGCAACCTGGAGCGCGGCCACAGGAGAAGCCCTAGCTACTCTTGACAGGCATTTGCCGGCGCTCGGCGATTCATATGTTGCAATCAGCCCGGACGGGAAGCGGGTTGCCTGTGGAAGACGACGTGGTGAAGGTGGAATCCGTCTCTATGAAGTGACCAGTGGGCTTGAGCTTCTGACCCTTGAAAAAGGTGATTTCTTCGCGGCGGGGCTGACCTTCGGGCCAAGTGGGAATCAACTGCTGTCCGTTGGGTGCGGCTGCACACGCGTGTGGCAAGCAGCAACGACGCGGCAAGCTGCAGCCTTCATGCGCTGGGCTGACGCCAAACAGCGCCGTCCGGAAATCAAACAGGGCGCGCAGGACGTAGTTGACGCCGCATTTCGCCACGTGGACACGGTGGACGAAGCGATTCACTACATACAGAGCGATGACTCGCTGAGCGACTCTGTGCGCGAACGCGCCCTGCTGCTAACCCAGGATCACTCTCACGAAATGGAAGAGACCAACGACAGCGTCTGGTTGGAACTCTCAGGTGGCGAGCGGAGCAGATGGACGCCCAGTCTCCCGCAAGGGTCGCCTTTGCGGGAAGAGCGTCCTCGGGTAATGGCTGACTTCGAACCGCAGTTGGACGCAGCTCTAAGCCTCTGCCGTTTCGATCCGAAAAGCGGGGTATATCGTAGAACGCTGGGCGTCGCTCAGTACCGCGTGGGCAGATACGCGGATACCTTGTCCACGTTGATTCGTGCAGACGAAATCAACTCTGCAAACGGCGACAGGTACCCGGCGGATGTCGCCTTTCTGGCGATGGCGCATTATCGCCTCGGGCACCTTGAGCAAGCCCAGGCGGAGCTTGAGCAGTTGCGTCAGCTTATGCAGGACCCGAAGTACGCCCAGGATGAGGAGGCGCAGGGGTTCCTCAAGGAAGCGGAAGACTTGATCGGCACCGCCGGGTGGCGGGGTTACGGGCAGCGCTACGCCATCATCGTGATGGGCGGGCACGCTCCTGCGGACACCAAGCATTACGGCTGGTACTGGAACGACACCTTCGGCATGTACGAGGAACTGAAGGCGCGCGGGTTCAGCGACGAGAACATCTACTTCCTCTCGTATGGACCGAAGGCCGCGGAGCATCCCGAGGCCGTGGACGCCGAGAGTACGACGGAGAACATCCGGGCCGCCTACCGCTGGGCACGCGAGAAGTGCACCGCGGACGATCTGCTGTACGTCTACTGGGTCGATCACGGCGGGGCGAATGACTTCCAGACCTATGACGGCAACATCACGCACGCGGAGCTGGGCGAGCTAACGAAGGCGATCACGGCCCGGCAGATCATCGGGGCCTACAACCCGTGCTTCAGCGGCGCGGTGATCGACGATCTCTCGCGCGAGGGCGTCATTACGATCACCTCGCAGGATGCCACGCACGGCAACTCCTGGGGCTGGGCCGGCCAGTGGCGGGAGGCGCTGCGGGGTGGCACAGCCGACGACCGTAGTGATACTAACGGCGACGGCCATATCTCCATGACGGAAGCCTACGCGTGGGTCGCCGCGAAATCCCAGGCCGCCGGCGAGCACTCGTTGATGGACGACAACGGCGACGGCCTGGGCAGCGAATGGCAGACGCCGGCGTTCGACCCCCAGGACCCGGCCAAGGACGGCTCCCGCGGCAAGTCGTACTCCCTCGACGGCTGGTTCCAGCCTCCCGATTCTCAAAGTCACTAACGCAACCCTCCTCCCTGCCAGGGAGGGGTCGGGGGAGGGTCGAAGCGCCGGGGCATCCCCCCCTCACCCTACCCTCTCCCCCAAAAGGGGAGAGGGGTTTTGTTAGGCGCTCTCGACGAAATCCACGTGAGTTCGGCCCGCCGCCTACGCTTGTCTCTATGAGCACAGGCCGTGGTCCACCCCGAAACCCGGGGCAATGAAGCGACGGCCGGTCAGGCGCCGAAAGCGGCCGGTCGCGCGCAAAGGCCGACCGGCTAGGCGCAAAGAGCAACCGGGCCCCGCAGAAAGCGGCCGGTCAGGCACGGAAGGCCGGCGATGTCCCCGTCGAAGCCAGGTCGGCGGTGTCCAATCTGAGGGGGGACTGGATCGAGCGAGGCCTCTTGCGAAAAAGGAGTACCGTCATGCCCCCAGCGAAACCGACGTGGAAAGGGAACAGAACCTCGCCTGCGGAGGACGCTGGGGGCGCTCACCGGCAGGCCGACCTCAAGTGGGTCACCCGCGGGGGGTGCGTGTGCGTCAGACCAGAAGGCCCCGCAATCCGGAAAAAAGAAAAAAAACGGCCGACGCGCGTAAGATCGCGTGTCCCCGAGGCACTGTCAGGTGACGCGACCAGGAGAATCGCGCCGGCCGGCTGCGGTGCCCGGCCTGAGGGCGCGTTGACGCCCTTCCCTCTGAGGACAAAGGGCCCCGCCTGATGGCCCGGGCAGGTCCAGACCGCTCACAGAACCAGGGCCGGTAGGGAGGACTCCCGATGTACACATCTCCCCAAAATACTCACGTGTCGTATAGGTTGCTGTCCGGTTGGGTCTTCTTCGGATTCCTTGCCGCAACGAACGCCGGGGCGGGCAGAATTCCCGGCACGCCGGCGTACCATGCGCCATCGGATGTGAGTGCGGGCGAGGCCCTTGGCGTGCTGGCCCAGGACTGTGACTGGTTGCCGGGCGAGAGCGTGGGGACCAATGCGCCTGCATGCGCTGTCACTACGTGGGACCCCGATGGGCCCGGGCCGCAGGCCGAACTGCTTGTTGTCGGGGGGGACTTCACAGTTGCGGGCGACATCTTCGCAAACAAGATCGCGGCGTGGGACGGCAGCGCCTGGCACCCACTGGGGTCGGGTATGAGCGGTGCTGACTACCCGCGGGTGTACGCCCTGACAGCCTACAACGGCGAGCTGATCGCGGGGGGCCTGTTCACGACCGCTGGCGGCGTCACGTGCAACTACATTGCCCGCTGGAACGGCAGTGCGTGGCAGCCGCTGGGGTCCGGGATGAACAACGCCGTATGCGCCTTGGTGGTCTGCAACGGCGAACTGACTGCAGGGGGCTACTTCACGACCGCCGGCGGCGTGACGTGCAACAGGATCGCCCGCTGGAATGGCGGTGCGTGGCAGCCGCTGGGGTCGGGGATGAACAGCGGGGTGTACGCCCTGACGGTCTACAATGGCGAGCTCATCGCCGGGGGCAATTTCACGACCGCCGGCGGCGTCACGTGCAACTACATTGCCCGCTGGAACGGCAGCGCCTGGGAGCCACTGGGGTCAGGGATTGCCGGTGCTAACCCACACGTATCCGCGCTGTCGGTCTACAATGGCGAGCTGATCGTGGGCGGCGGGTTCTCGACCGCCGGCGGCGAGCAGTGCAGGATGATCGCTCGTTGGAACGGCAGCGCCTGGCAGCCAGTGGGGGGGGAAATGAACGACCACGTGCTTGCCCTGACCGTCTACAACGGCGAGTTGATCGCGGGGGGCGTGTTCGGGAACGCCGGCGGCGTCACGTGCAGCAGAATTGCCCGCTGGAACGGCGGCGCCTGGCAGCCGCTGGGGTTGGGCATGAACAACTGGGTACTGGACCTGACGGTGCACAACGGCGAGCTCATCGCCGGGGGCTACTTCACGACCGCCGGCGGGTACGTCTCGTGCTACTGGGCGCGCTGGGCTTGCGATGTCACGTGCGACCTCGACGCCGACGGCGACGTGGACGAAGACGACTTCTGGATTCTCGTCAGCGCGTTCGGCACCTGCACGGGCGAACCCGGCTTCCTCTTTGAGGCTGACTTCGACGGCGACGGCTGCATCACTCTCTTCGACTATGGCCGCTGGCTGCAGTGCTACGTCGACACCAACGGCCGGGACTTCGTCCCGCCGATTGTCCGCCCCGCGCAGGCGGTGCCTGTCGACACCGGTCGTGTTGCCGACAGAGATGATTAACTCGGACGGCGGCGCGCGCCACTGCCGTCCCGGTACGCCGACCTCGGGCGGGTTGCCTGCGGGGGAGTACGTGTACGTCAGGCCAACGAGCGCCGCAACCCGGAAGAAAAACAGCAGACGCGCGTAAGATCGCGTCCGCCTGAAGCACTACCAGATGCGGACAGCAAAGGAATACGGCGGTCGGCCGTGTGGCCGGACCGAGGACGCGCTGACGCAGGTTTTTCTGAGGCCTGAGGGCCCCGCTGGATGGCCCGGGCGGGAGTACGCCCTCGTTGAAACCAGCGGCGGTACGGAGAAACACCAATGTGCACATCTCTCCACAAGACACACGTGTCATGTTGGTCGGTGTTAGTTTGGGTTTCCTTCGGGTTCTTCGTTACAGCGAACGCCAGCACGGGCGGGATCCCCGGCACGCCGGTGTACCACGCACCATCGGATGTGGGTGTGGGCGAGGGCTCTACCGTGCTGGCCCAGGATTGTGACTGGTTGCCGGCCAAGGGCACGCCGGGGACCAACGGGTACGTCTATGCGACTACTACATCGGACCCCGATAGCCCGGGACCGCAGCCGGAGCGGCTGGTAACCGGGGCTCCGGCGTACGGCGCCGCCAAGCTGCTCACGCCGACTCACCCGGTGGGCTACGAGGGCTACCAGTTGGTTCGCATCGAGGTGGCTGGCGAGGCGCAACTCCAGACGCTGCTGGCGCTCGATGCTGCGGCGCGCGACCTGGAGATCTGGTCGGAGGTGGTCCGCGTCGGGCCGGTGGAAGCTCGCGTCTCGCCCGCTCACCGTCGGGCCCTGGAGGCCGCCGGCTTGCGCTACGAGGTTCTGATCGAAGACCTGCAAGAGCACTACAACACCATTTACGGCGTGGGAGGACCTGAGAGTCGCGGCTTCTTCGATGTCTACCGAACGTACGACGAGCACGTCGCCTTCCTGAATAACCTGGCAGCTACGTACCCAAACCTAGCCCAGATGGTCAACATCGGCACGTCGGTCCAGGGGCGCACGATGTGGGCGATTCGGATCACAGGCCCAGGTGAGAACAAGCCCGGTGCCATGTATCACGGCGCGCAGCACGGCAACGAGATCATGGGCGCCTGCGTGGTCGCCTATGCCGCCGAGTACCTCCTGACGCAGTATGGGCAGATCCCCGAGATCACGGAGCTGGTGGACGAGGTCGAGTGGTATCTGCTGCCGATCATGAACCCCGACGGGTACGTCCAGGGTAACCGCTACAATGCCAACGGGTACGACCTGAACCGCAACTGGGGCGGTCCCGGCTGCTACCCCAATCCGTTCTCGCAGCCGGAAACCGCCGCCATGCGCGATTTCTTCCTCGCGCACCCGAATGTGCGGGCCTACATTGACTTCCACAGTGCCGGCTACATGATCATGTGGCCTTGGGGGTACACTTCCGCCTGGTGTCCGGACCACTGGACTTTCAACGACATAGCCCAGGAACTGCGCGCGCGCATCCTGGTCGTGCGCGGTACGGACTATGGCCACCTGGGACCGATCTACAGCACCATCTACCCCGTCCAGGGCGGATCGGTCGACTACACCTACGGCGTGCACGGAATCTGCGCGCTGACCTTCGAGCTGGGCTACGCCCATCTTATGCCCCCTGACGAGATCCTCCCGACGTGCCAGGAAATCTTCCCCGCGATGATCTACCTCGCCGCCTGGCTTCCCGCCTGGGTTCAGGACTGCAACGGCAACGGGGTCCACGACCCGTTCGATATCGCCTGGGGAAGCAGCCTCGACTGTAACGAGAACGGGATACCTGACGAGTGCGATCTGGCCGAGGGGAGCAGTCCGGATACAGACGGCAACGGCGTCCCGGACGAGTGTGAGGTTGTACGTCTGTACGTGGACGCCCAGGCCACGGGGGCGGGCCATGGGCTGGACTGGGAGAACGCTTGCCCGCAGTTGCGTCGCGCTCTGGCAATGGCCAGTCACCTGGGTAACCTCGTCGCGGAGATCTGGGTGGCGGAAGGCACCTATCGCCCTGGGACGGCCCGCGATGCCTCATTTCGCTTAACCAGCGGCGTGGGCCTGTACGGCGGGTTCGCCGGCGGTGAGCAGGAGCTTAGCCAACGAGATCCCTACGCGCACCCGACGGTTCTTTCCGGTGACCTCCTCGAAAATGACGCACCCAACGATAGTGATTGCTGCCGGCCGCATTATGGCCCCGGATGTCACGACGACGCTTGCGAGGCCTTGGTCTGCGCCGAGGACCCCTCCTGCTGTTCCGACTACTGGGGCAGGTGGTGCGAAGAACTGGCCTTTGAGCTCTGCGACGGCGTCTGCGGTGGGCTTGAGGACAACGCTCTAACGGTTGTGATGGCGGCCAACTGTGACGAGACCACGGTACTCGATGGGTTCGTTGTCACCGCGGGGTATGGTTGCGACGAGGACGGCGATTCGTACTACACCCCGGGACTGCGCATCGCCGGATCCGCGCCAACATGGTCCAGCAGCCTTCTTGTGGCCAACTGCACCTTCACGAAGAACCGCAGTTCGTGCCCTGCGGTGGCGATTGTCAGTGGCACGACGATGTCTCCTAGTTCCTTCACCCATTGCGCCTTCACGCTGAATGGAGGAGCACCGACGTCCTCGGATCGTCGCGGCGGAGGCGCGCTCGGGGCGCGTCCGCTCGCCTGCAGCGTAGTCGTTAACAACTGCATCTTCACTGGGAACTGGGGAATTGCCTCGCCCTACAGCCCCATCTTTTGCGGTGATGGGCGACCGGTGCACCTGCGTGCTGATGCTGTTCTTGCCAACTGCACGCTCGTCCACAACTGCACTTTCCCACCGAATCCAGGAGACGAGGCGAGGGGAGGAGCAGGACTGTCGTATGTCGGTGGCCCCATCACCAACTGCATTCTCTGGGGGAACCGCGATTCCGTCGGTACTGACGAGACGGCGCAAATCCGCGATATGCAGCCAAACTACTCCTGCGTCCAGGGCTGGACGGGTAACCTCGGTGGCGTCGGGAACTTCGGGGATGATCCGCTCTTTGTGAACGCGCTGGGCCCTGACGGTGTGGCCGGTTCGCCCGATGATGACGTGCATCTGCTCCCGCTGTCACCCTGCATCGACACGGGTGACCCGACGTACGACTTCAGCCTCGAGCCCGAGCCCGACGGCGGGCGCATCAACATCGGCGCCTACGGCAACACGCCGGAGGCCGCCACGCGCGGCTGGCTGTACATCGAAGACTACGCCCTGGTCGCGCAGCGCCGGGTCGGCCGGACTACGTTCGAGTATGAGATGTCGGTGATTCTGAGCAATCGCAGCGATCGGGACGCCCCCAACGTGATCCTCGAGCTGCTGGCCGTGCCGGAGGACGTGACCATCATCAGCGGCGCCGAGCTCACCGTCGCCCCGGTGGCTGCCGGCGCGACCGTCACCAGCGTTACGAACTTCGTCATCCAGGTGGACCGCACCACGCCGGTCTCGCCGTTGGGCTTCAGTTGGCGCGTAGTGCAGATGGGAGATTGATCGACGGGCGCCCTCAAGCAGGAGACGGACCATGATTCGTAGACGCAACCTTGCAGCACTGTTGCTGTCGATTCTGCTGCCGGCGTCCCTCTGCGCGGCCGCCCCCGTGAACATCTATTACGAAGCCACCCCGCTGGGCGGGAACGAATGGCAGTGCGTGTACGACGTCGCCAACAACTCGCTGGCGACGCCCATCGAGGAGTTCACGATCTGGTTTGCGCTCGGCCAGTACGCGCAACTGGCTCTGGAGACACCGGACCCGCCCGCCACCGCGTGGGACGAGCTGGTCGTCGAGCCCGATCCGCTCCTGCACGCCGATGGCTTCTACGATGCGCTGACGCTGGCAACCGGCATCCCTGCGGGCGAGCATCAGAGCGGTTTCACCGTCCGCTTCGAGTGGCTCGGGACGGGAGAGCCCGGCGGCCAGCCGTTTGAGATCATCGACCCGGTGACGTTCGGGACGATCTGGGCCGGCACCACGGTGCCCGAGCCCTCGACCGCAGGGTTGCTCCTGATCGCGCTCGCCTGGGCGTCTAAGAGGTGAGGCGACCAGAAGAACCGCGCCGGCCGGCCGGGGTGGCCGGCCTGAGGCCGCCTTAACGCATGTCCTTATAGAGGACAGAGGGCCCCGCCGGATGGCCCGGGCGGGCGTACGCCGGCGACGAACCAGGACCACTAGGGAGGACTACCAATGCCCGCATTTCACCCTAATGCGCATGTGTTACACAGGATCCTGTTAGTCTCGGTTCCCCTCGGCTTTCTTGGTACAACGAATGTCGACGCAGGCGGCCTGCCGGGCGCCGGCGCAACGTCCGGTGCCGCATGGCCTACCCGCTCGGGCGCTACTTGGATGCGGCGTTGCCGCGGTTGCCTTGGGGGCCCACCGGCAGCAGTCGGGCGGCGTCGGTGACGGCGTCGATCTTGGCGGCGTAGCTGCTGCGTTGGGCGATGTCCTCGTCCGTGACCAGGTGCACGTCCAGCAGGCCGGCGGTACGGGCGCCGGTGCGCAGGTAGTTCATCTCGCTGAGGCAGAGGCTCCAACCCTCGAACCACTGCAGCAGCGCGGCCCGCTGCGCCTCGGTGCCGCGGAAGTGCACCAGCAGGTCGATGTCGCTGGCAGGGCCGGCCGTGGCGTTCTTGGTGCTGCCGAAGACGTACAACGCCACGACGCCGAAACGGGACGGCTCCAACTGCTCGGCCACGCGCTCCGCCATGCGCATCCGCCAGCGCCAATGGTCCTCCGGCTCGGTGCCCGCGTACGGGCGTCCGTCGGTAGCGGGCCTGGACGTGGAGGCCGGATCAGCCAGGATGCCCACGGCCTCCTCGAGATCAGCGTTCATCAACACCCGCAGAACCTTGCCCCGGGTCACCCGCGGCACGTCGATGACGCGCACGCAGTTCTCCAGGGCCGCGTATTCCGGCGCCACGCTGGAGAGCACGTTCGGCGATTGCGTCAGGAACTGGTGGTTGAAGATGATGCCTTCGTCGTCGGGATAGAGCGGCAGATAGCGAATGGACGCCTCCACCAGGTCCTGGAAGAAGTGCGTGCCGAAGGAAAGATCAGGAACGTAGTTGCCTTTCTTGCGCGCGATCTCAATGAGGACGGCCGTGTTGTTGATGTCCGAGTAGGTCACTTTGACGCCGAGCTTCACGTCGCCGCGGCTGCCCCAGCGGCCCGGTCCCATGAGCACGAACTGGTGCTTGGGCAGCACGGCGTTGAGCTTGCCAACCGCCCGCCCGACGGCCACCAGGCCTTGCAGGTCGGCGATTTCGGCGTAGGCATCGGGATCGATGTAGACGATGTGGGTCACATCGGGCACCCGGCCGTTGGAGACATAGCGGTTAGCCGAGAAGATGATCTGTTCCCTGGACAGGTCCCGGGGAATGGCGGCCGGCATGGCCTGGGTGGTGTGGCTCTGGGCCCGGCATTGCAGGAGATACAGGTACTTGCCGTCGGAGGCAAACTCAATGTCCACCGGCGTGCCGAGACCGTCCTCGAGGGCCTGCAGCAGCGCGTGAATCTGCTTGATGAACGGGGTGCGTTGCACCAACCCGTTGCAGGTCACCACGACGTCGCGGGGGTCGCATTCGAGGTGCCCCCCGACGGGCTCGCGGATGATGTCGCGGTCACACACGGAGACCAGTTGCCCGAGACCGGGCAGTTGGTGCCCGCCCTGGCGCAGGAAGTCGGTGACGGAAATCGTCTCAAAGGCGTTGTTATCGAGGTTGATGACGTCCAGTTGGGTCGGGGCATAGCGGATGACCTCATCAACGGTGACATTGACGCGCAGGCCCGGCTGCCCGGGGGCCAGCAGGATCGGATAATCGTCCGAGAGGCGGTCCACGGCCCGGGTGCCCAGGCCCGGTACGATCCGCACCAGCCCGTCCTCGCGTTTGATGCGCGGGGACCAGCGGAACTCGTTGTGGCTGAAGGCCACGCCCGCGAAGGTCGGCAGGTAGTACTTGCCCACCCGTGTGCCGACCACCTCCTGGACCATGATGCCCATGCCTTCCTGGAAATCGAGGAGGTTGCGCTCGGCCCGGTATTCGATCGGGTCGGGGCTGAAGGTGGAGGCATAGACCTCGGCAATGGCGTCAAGGAGGGCGTTGAGGCGTTCCTGCTTGGAGCCCTGGTTGGCCAGGAAGAGGCTCTTGTACTTGCCGGAGAAAGCCGCCCCGATGCGGTCCTCCAGCAGGCTCGAGCTGCGCACGATCAGCGGCACCGTGCCGAACTCATCCATCGCCACCGAGAGCCCCTTGGCAATCTCCGGGGAGAACTGGGAGTGCTTGAACACCTGGATGATGTGGGGGTATTCCTGGCGGACCTGGTTGATCTCCTTGTACTTCTGGGTGAAGACGTCCTCGAGGTTGTTGCGGTGGACGAAGTCGTGCAGGCCGTCGGAGGTGATGTACCAGCTCTGCGGCGTCCGCACCGCGGCGAACAGCTCGGCGTGCTCCTTTGACCGCCGAATGACCTGCTCCGCCAGGAACAGCCCCGAGCTCTTACCGCCGAGCTTGCCATATCCTCGCGCCGGGCAGATCAGGCGATGCAATAAGTCGTGGAAGCTCTCGATGGACACGTACTGCTTGGCGACGTTGATGTAGTCGAGTTGATCGGTCAGGAAGCGTCGGATCAGGGAGACGGCCAACCCCTTCAGGGTGGAAAGCGGCAGCTCGACCTCGCCGGGGGCGGTGTGGTGGAAGCGGGTCAGGGCGTCGCCGATTTCCACGAGCGAGGCATACGGCGTCTCCAGCGTGGTGACGAGGAAGCCCGCCCGGTCCTCCCGGATCCAGCGCTGGATGCAGGTGACGATCTCGCGGTTGCTGAGGTGCTGCGCGGCGATGCGAAACGTCTCTTCCACGAGGTTGGCCGAGGCGGGAAACTGCCCCTTGCGTCGGGGGCGGTTGCTTTCCATCTGGACCTGCTCGTCGCCGGTCTGCCCGCCGGCGCCGAAGCGGGCGAGCAGCGCCTGGGCCTCGCTCACCCCGCTCCAGCCCAGGTGGTTGAGCATCTTGCGGGTGACGCGGAGCAACAGACTCTGGTCGCTGTGCCGCAGCAGGTCGAGGATGACGCGCCACTCGCCGGTGCGCGACTTGGCCAGTTCCTCGCGGGCCGCCCGCCAGTCCTCCAGGGCGTCGACCAACACGCGGTGGACGATGAAGCTGCTGACCCGATCGGCGATCGTAATGATGAGCTTGCGTTCTTCCTTCAGGAACGGCCCTTCGTCGGCGTTGGGCATCTGCTGGGTGTAGAAGAGTTCGATCGAACCCACGCGGTCGCCCTGCACCACCACGTCGGCCGCCAGGACCCAGGGAGACTCCTCAAAGCGCGGCGAGGTGAACACTGAATCCCAGAGCTTGATGCGCACCTGGGCGATGTCCGGGTATTGCACGCCGGCCGGCAGCGCCGCGATGATCTTGGGAATGATGTCCTCCGCCGTTGCGTCCGGGCTGCTGACCAGCTTCTCGATCTCGTACAGGCAGTTGAGCTCCTTGGCCCGCTCGAGCAGGTCCGCGAGGATGTTCTCAATGGGTTTGCTCAGGTCGGTCATGATGGCCCTCGCAACTGTCCGGGTGCTGCGCCCATCGGCGATGGTGTGGCTCGCCGGCGGCAGCGTCCCTCACCGGCGGTGGCGTCGCCCCCCCGTGGCCGACGCCGGACGCCGCGCAGCATCGTCATTTCACATCGCAACGTCGGCGTCTCCTGTGTCGCCCGCGGGGGGGCGACGCTGCGCTGCTGCACAGGACCGCACCAAGGGGAAACCGCCGGGGTGGCATGCCCAAGCCGAAGGCGCCAGCATGCGGTAACGAACGGCGGCCTGTCGGTTGCGGGGGAGCATGGCGGCGCTGCGCTTGGCCATGCCACCCGCTCCCCACCTGTGGTTGCCCTATGGCGTGGACGCATTGAGCGTTGCACCCCCCTGCAAGATGACCCCGCGTCCGGTGCGGGCGTCGACCTTCACCAGCAGCGGGTGTACCAGCGCCACGTGGCGCACAAACGTCAGGTCGTGCCGTCCCGGCTGGTCGGCCAGCCATTGCCAGTTGATCGCCTGCCCCGTCGCGTGCGGCACGGCCAGGTAGCTTACCCGGAAGCTGGAGATGTTGTGGAAGAAGTGGGACCCCTGGCTGAGTTCCACGTTCATATTCTCCAGGGTGGCCTCGACGATCACGCGGGCCCCGGAAATCTGCGGCCAGACCACCGGAGTGCCCAGCCACGGGTCGCTGCTGCCCCAGCGTCCGAAGCCGATGAGCACGTAGGGTCGGTGTTGCTCCACCAGCACGCGGTTCACTTCCTCCAACTCGCCGGCGATCCGCGGCGTGTGCCGCGCCTCGAAGGCGTCCGGCTTAACGTAAACAACGTCCCGCAGGGTGTCGACAATGCCGTTGCCGAGCACCGCCTCGGAGGCGACCACCGCCTGCGGGCCATGAAACTCATCGTCCGTGATCCGCACCTCTTCGTCGGACACCAGCATGGGCCGGACCTGGAGGAAACCGAACCGGGCGGGCAGCCCCCTCTCCGGATCGAGCTTGACCGCAAACTCCATCTCCACGTCCGCGCGCAGCACCTTCTTGCAGACGGCCAGCAAACGGCGAAGCAGCGGCGTGAGCGGGACGTCCTCCAGCTCCAGCAGCGGGCCGAACGTCAGCGCCCGAGGGCCGGGCACGCCCATGCCCAGCGCCAACCGGTCCGAACCGGGCTCGTACGTCGACACAAGGTAACGCAGCGTGCCATCCTGCTCGGCGTCGAGCAGCGTTCCCTTGACCAGATACTCCGTCTCGTGAATCGGGTCATACGCCGGCGGCGGCCCCATGTTCACCGCCCAGAACTCGCTCTGCGTGTTGCGCAACAGGTCGGTGTTTGAGGCAAACGGCGGGCGACGCGTCGGATGGGCGGGTGAGTACGTCCAGCACACCCCGCCGTCCACGATCGTCTTGCCCAGCCCCAGTGCCAGGTTGACCACGCCCTCCTCCGGCCGGGCCGGCCGCGCGGGGTAGTAGTTGTACGAGCGCGCCACGCCGGCCATCGTCGGATAGAAGCGTTCCCCGTGCCGCTGCCCGACGACCTCCTGAATGATGACGGCCATCTTCTCGTCCCGGCTCGTATAGTCGGTGACGCGAACGTACTGCTTGGCCGCCTGGAAGAACGTCGAGGCCCAGACGAACTTGATCGCCTCCGCCAGCTTCCGAAAGCGCGTGTCCACGTCGAGCTGGTTGTTGGGGATCATCTTGGTAGCGTAGGTCCCGGCGAAGGGGTGCTTCAGGGCATCCTCAAGCAGGCTGGAGGAACGGATGGCCAGTGGTGTGTGCATCTGGGCAATCAGGGCACGCAGGTCGCCGACGATGCCGACCGGCAGTTCCGCCTTCTGGAAGGCGTGGGCGATTCGATCGTCGGGCAGGTCCGAGTAAGCCACCTCGCCGAGCTGGTTGAGCTTCATAAACCGATCAAACACGTCGGTGGCCACCACGGTCATGGTGGGGATCGTCACCGTCAGGTCTGGAAACTCGGCCGGGTCGAAGTGGGCGGCCAGCGTCTCCTTGATGAAGGCCAGACCGCGGGCTTTGCCGCCTAAGGCACCGGTCCCGATTAGACTGAAGCTGACGTCGCCGTCGAAGAAGTTGCGGTTAAACGGCGGATACGTGCTGTCGTCCACGGGAACGGTCATGTACGCTCACCACGCGGATGCCCTGGGGCTTGCTACGCCTCCCGCGTACCGCGAGGAGACTGGGAGGCCGGGCGAATCACCGGTACGCTTCGCCCTCCCCCGGCCCCTCCGGAGCAGACCCCCCTCTTTTCCCCCCCGGTCCATGGGATTGTAACGGGCCACCCCGCAAACGGCCATCGCCCGGGGGGTAGGCGGATGGGTGGCATCGAACTTGCATGCTGGTGTGGGGTTCCGGTGGTGGGGCTTCGCCCGGCCGGCGTGCGACTGCTTCCGAACCGGCTCGCCGCGCGGGCAGGGGCAGCGCAGTGCCGCGTGGGCCCACGCCGCCCGGCCCTGTGCTTTTGGGGGGGCAACTTGTCGGTGCCGAAGGGCCCCGGCATGCTGGACGGGCGGCCGTGCTCGTGTCGGAGGAGCCTGGCGGCGCCGGGCTTGGCCACGCCACCCGCTTCGACTGCGACTTTCGATGTGACGTAGACTCTCTGAAGGAACGGCAAGAACCATGACTGCGAAATCGTTCAACGCGTTTGCGATGGCCCAGGCACAGTTCGACAAGGTGGCGGGCGTGCTCGATCTGGACGAGGCGACCCGCGAGTTGCTGCGGTATCCGTTGCGCGAATTTTCGTTTGCCATTCCGGTGCGTATGGATGACGGGCGGGCGCGCGTCTTCCGCGGCTTTCGCGTGCAGCACAACGACGCCCGCGGGCCGGGCAAGGGCGGCATCCGCTTCCACCCCCACGAGACCATCGACACCGTCCGCGCCCTGGCCACGTGGATGACGTGGAAGTGCGCCGTGGTGGAAATCCCCCTGGGCGGCAGCAAGGGCGGCGTCGTCTGCGAGCCGCACAACCTCAGTACCCGCGAGCAGGAGCAGATCTGCCGCGGCTGGGTGCGCCAGGTGGTCCGCAACGTCGGTCCCGTGCTCGACGTGCCTGCGCCGGACGTGATGACCAGCGCCCAGCACATGCTGTGGATGCTCGACGAGTTCGAGACCATCACCGGCGGCAAGTACCCCGGCTTCATCACCGGCAAGCCCGTCGGCATGGGGGGCTCGCTGGGACGCACCGAGGCGACCGGCTTCGGCGTCGTCTTCACCGTGCGCGAGGCCCTCAAGGAACTTAACCTCAAGCCGGAGAACACCACCGCCAGCGTGCAGGGCTTCGGCAACGTCGCGCAGTATGCCGTTCGCCTGTATGAGCAGATGGGCGGCAAGGTCACTTGTGTCGCCTGCTGGGACCAGCAGGACCAACAGGCCTACTCCTATTGCCGGCGCGACGGCATCGACTTCGATCAACTGCTGGGCATCACCGACCGCTTCGGCGGCATCGACAAGACCAAGGCCAAGCAGCTCGGCTATGAGATCCTGCCGGGTGATGACTGGCTGGCGCAGGACGTCGACATCCTCATCCCGGCCGCCCTGGAGAACCAGATCACCGGGGAGAACGTCGGGCGGATCAACAAACGCGTCAAGATCATCGCCGAGGGCGCCAACGGTCCCACCACGCCCGAGGCGGACCACGTTATTCACGAGCGCGGCATTTTCGTCATCCCGGACTTCCTGGCCAACGCCGGGGGCGTCACGTGCAGCTACTTCGAGCAGGTCCAGAGTAACATGAACTATTACTGGGAGAAGGACGAAGTGCTCGGCAAGCTGGACGTGAAGATGACCTCCGCGTACATCGCGGTCAGCGAACTGGCCCGCAAGCGCAACCTCTACATGCGCGACGCCGCCTACGTGATTGCGATAGGCCGGGTGGCCCAGGCCTGCCGCGACCGCGGCTGGGTGTAGGAACGGCGAATTGCGAATAGCGAAGAGCGAATGAAGGGTGCGGCCGGCGGCGCGCACCACGAAGCTGAGCAGTATGCACGAAGGGGAATCCGGTCGGATTCCCCTCCGTGTTTTTCGTGCTCTTCGTGGTGAGTGGCCGGCGGAAGGGGCACCACCAAGACACCCGAACACCAGGCACGAGACAGTATGGAGCACCCCGGGGGACGGGCGCAGCCCGCATCAGCGGCGCCCGTTTTCGGATGACACGGGTCCGCGGAGGCGGGCGCGTGCCACCCGCCGCGACCGACGCGCGCGTACCGTCAGCCGCGTCGTCGCCCCTCCCGGACCGGTGCTGCTGCGCGTCGTGCCCCGCGCTACTTGCCCGGAACGCAAACACAACTTGAGTCAATCGACACGTCGGCGCGGGACCAGGTCTTGCGGAAGCGCTGCTCGGCCTGGCCCGCTTCCTCCAGCGCCCCGCGCGCCTGCAAGCAGCGACTCAGCCCGTGGAGCGACCAACCGTTCTCCGGCCACTGCTCCAGGTCCGCGCGGTAGACCTGTTCCGCTTCCTCATAGCGACCGGTGCTCAGCAGTATTGCCCCCAGCGTGTGCCTTACGGGCTGCATCCACTCCGGAGGCTCCATGTAGCGCAACTGGTCCTCCAGGGCGATCGCCTTCTGCAGCGCGCGGATCGCCGTCTCCGCGTCCCCGTGGCGATACGCGATCTCGCCGTCAAGGAAGTGCTGCGCGATCTTGAGGATGCTCTGCGCCGGGTTGATCGCCATCATGGCGTCCTCCGGCACCTGGGCGGCCGCCTGCTGAAACGCGGCGCGCTCCTGCTCGGCCAGGGCTGTGTCACCCTTCGCCGCGTAAGCCACGGCACGATTCATCCGCCACATAGCCGTCGTAATCGGCAGGTAGGAAGGCGGCGGCGGTTCCTTCAGGACGTCGTCCCAGCGTCCGAACCGCTTGAGGGCATCGTACACGGCGCCCATGTACGGATCGACCAGGGCGGCGTTCTCGCGGCGGTAGTCGTCGGGCACGCTCTCGACGGCCCCGCGGGCGGCCCGGATGGCCACCGCGCTGCGCCCCTCCATCATCGAGGCAAAGGACAACATGTGATGGTTGTGCAGCATGTACACGTGGTAGAAGCCCTGCTGCGGGGAGCGCTTGCGGTAGGCGCGGTCCGCCTCGATGGCGCGTTCGTTCTGCAGGGCGGCCTCGGCCCAGCGCCCGGTGAGCACGTAGATGTGCGACGGCATGTGCACCAGGTGTCCGGAAACGGGCACCAGATCGCACAGCCGCTGGGCTGCGAGGTTTGCCTTCTGGGGCTCTTTCGACGGCTCGACCGCGTGAATGTACAGGTGGTTGGCACCCGGGTTGTCCGGATCCAGATGCAGCACCTCTTCGAGCACCTCAACGATCCGCAACGTCCCCGGCTGGGGACGCTGATCCTGCGTCCAGAGGTCCCACGGACGCAGGTCCATCAGCGCTTCCGCGTACAGAGTACCGACGTCCGGGTCGCGCGGGTACTCCGCCCACACCTTGGCCATCGCTTCCGCGTACGCGGCGTCCAACGCGGCGCGGTCGGCCGGGGCGGGATCGGCGTAACGCTGCCCCAGCGCCCGGATCAGCGCCTGTTCGACCGGCAAGACGCGGGCCTGGGCGGCGTTCGCCTTCTGCCATGCCTTCCAGGCGGCGGCGGCGCGCTCCGGCGACACGGCGGGATTGTTGATGTGCGGCCCGTTGCACAGCGCGATGCCCCACCAGGCCATCGCGCAGTCGGGGTCGAGTTCCGCCGCCTTCCGGAACGCTCGAATGGCCTCATCATGGTTAAACGCATACGCCCAGATCAACCCCTGATCGAAGTACTTCTGGGCACGGGGTGACGAAGTGGTCACCTCCCGATGGTGTTTTCCCAGACCGTTGTACAGGGGAACGTCGAGTTCGCCGCCCGCGCGCACGACCGGTGAAGCAGCGAATACGACAATCAGCGTCACCGCCAGGGCCTTGGCACGACCACGGTTCGGTTCCCTCCCCCGCCACGGCAATGGCATGGTACCGGCGTCTGACCGAGGGACCCACCGGCGAGACACCCGTGCCCCATTGCGGACCGCGGACAACACCCGCGCCGGGCAGTTGAGCATTCGCGTGTACATTCAGGTATCCTCCCTGCTTTCGTGAAGATTGACCATGACCAGTGGCTACCCGAAGATATCCGACGTGCAATCCCCGCCGGGATACCGCATCTCGTGGGCCCGGGCAGGCCCGGCCGGTTCCGCACCGAAATCAACGAAGAAGTTGTTGTTCATCGTAAGACCGCCGCGCTGCGTGTCGCAGTCCACCTGAATCAGGTAAGAACCCTGCTCCGCGATCTGGGGATAGAACTGGTTGTCCCAGGTGCTCAAGAGCGAGTTCGTCACGTACAGGCGCCGGCCGTCGAGGCTGAGCTGCAGCATCTGCGGACCACCGACAAGCGGCTTCCCCCGCACCTCGGCCGTCTTGCCGATGAGCCCGCCGCACCAGACCCGCCCGACGAGCCGCGGCCGACCCGGGTCCGTGATGTCGTATTGGCGGATGTCGCCGTGGAGCCAGTTGGAGAAGTACAGGAACCGGTCATCCATGGACACGACCAGGTCGGTGATGAGTCCGGGCACCGGGAACGGCCAGCCCTCGACCTTAACCGGGTCCACCGCGATGACCTTCTCGACCGCCCAGTCGCCGCTACGTCGGTGCCAGTGCCACATCGTGCTGCTCAGGGCTGCGCCCGCGTAGCCGTGCGAACTGTCGGGATCGTGATGGAAGCGTACCTCCAGCGGGATCATACCGGTCGGCCCCAGATCGACGGTCTTGACGAGCCGGCGCGCCGACCAGTCCCAGAAGTGCAATTGCGACCCGTACTTGCCGGCCTCCACGTCCTTCGGCTCGAAACCGCCCACGTAGGTGCGCGGCGCCGCCCACTCGCTGCTGACCATCACGTTGTGCCGGGGCTGGTACCAGAAGTCGTAATTGTACGCCATCCCATTCGCGTCGCGCTCCCAGCGACCGAGGATATCGAAACGGTCGTCGAGGGCGAGAAAGCCGCCGGGGCCGTACCCCTCCCGGTCCCCCAGCATGGAGATCATCACCGTGCCGTCGGCCAGGCAGTGCACCGTGTGCGGCGCGGAAAGGTTGACCTTGCGCGCGACTTCCTCGGGTTCAATGACCGTGTGCAGCGTCGGCCGGTGCGGGTTCATCGTGTCCACGACGTGGATGCGCCCGGACTTCAGGCCGGGCAGCACCATGTAGCGCCGCACCTTGCCGGCATCGCCGTGGCAACTGCTGCACGTGTTCCAGCCGAAGTGGTGCAGCTCATCGCCGACGCGCGGCATGGGCAGGCGATGCACGACCTGCGAGTACGTGGGCGAAGCCGGGTCCACGTCCACGGTGGCCAGGTAGTCCGGCTCCTGGACCTTCGTCCCTGTGTAGATCGCTGTGGTGTACAACAGACGTTCGCGGGGGCCCGCCATGGCCGCCTTGGGGCTGGCGTAGCCCGGGCCGCCCTGGGGCCGCGGGCAGCACTCCTCCGCGCGACTTGCCGGCCAGCGCCGCCCGGCACAGCCGGGCAGAAACGCAGTGGCCGCCGTAACTGCAAGAAACTCCCTTCGTCGCATGACCCATCCTCCATACTGGACTCTCAGGAAGGTGGCACGCGTCCTCCGCGCGCGCGTCGGGGGGATGGTAGAGGTGCCGTGCGCGAAGCTCAAACGATATTCGCGTTACAATCCGGCGCGCGCCCCGCAGGTGAAATGGGGCACGATGAGGAGCAACAAGCGAATGAGGCGGACTCGACCGTATTCTATTCGTTGCGCGTCGTGTCCTTCGCGGGGAGCAGCATGTCGAAGGTGCACCACCAAGACACCAGGACACCGACAGGACCGAGCGGACCAGGTACACCGATCGGAACCGCGAGCGTGAGCGAGCGGCCACCGGTGTTCGCAGCCCGACGCGAGGCGTGGATCGCCGACTATGGTGCACCACGGAGACACTGGGAACACGGAGAGGAGAACTGGACTCGAGGGCCGTTGTCCTCTCGGCGGCCTTCGTACTACTAACGTTTGGTTTCTTCGCACCCCAGGAAGATTCCGCCGACCCGCGCCCGCAGGGCACAGTGCGTGCATGAGTTGTGGGCGAAGCCCGCGCTGAGACTCCGTGGTGCATTCCTGCCGCGATGACGAATGAGCGCGTGCTGACCCAAGCCGTCCCGACATACGTCGGAAAAGGGGGCGGCCGGCGGCGCAACCGTTGCCGGAGGGCCGAAGGCGGTGTATTCTGAACCTCCGGCACAATCCTCCGGCTTGCGAGTGCGGGATTGGAGAGAACCGAACGCCCGCGGCGTTCCCCCTCACCCTGCTCTCTCCCCCAAGGGGGAGAGGGGTTCGGTCCGGTGCCCATGGTGGGGTGCGTGTTGTGTCCAGGGATCAGACCGTGAAGCCTGAGCCCGCCATTGCATACGACGTGCTTTGCCCCGCCTGCGGGTACAACCTCTACTCACTGACGAGCAACAAGTGCCCGGAGTGCGGGTTTGACTTGACCGGTCTGCGCGACCCTGCGCCGCAGCTTCCCTGGGCACGGCGGAAAGCGATCGGCCGTTTCAAGGCGTACTGGCAGACAATCTGGTGGGTGCGCTTTCGGCACCGCCAGTTCTGCGCCGAGATGGGCCGGCCGGTCAGTTACGCCGACGCGCAACGGTTCCGCTGGGTAACGATCCTGCACGCGATGGCGGGCGTGGTGTGGTGCACCGTGATGCTCTGGGCGGGGACGCCGCGACCAGTGACACAATACTACCCCTTCAGTGACACGATCTTCTGGATAGGTGCTCCCGGCGTAACGGTTGCCGTCTATCGTGCGCAGATGGTACACGGGATCTGGCCGATGGTGCTGGCCAATGTCAGTATCCTGCTCTGCCTGGCGGTGGCCACCGGCGTACCAAGTTACTTCTTCCACCCGCGTTCTCGGCCAGTCGAACTGCAAAACCGGGCGGTCGCCCTCAGCTACTACACGGGCGGCGTCCTTGCCGTGCTGGGCGCCCTGCTGCTGGTGGTGCCGTCATGCCTGCTCGGCCTGCCAACGGTGGGGCAGGCCGTCGTGCTTGCTCTGAGCCCCGTGGGGCTGGTGGGATTCGTGTGGTGGAGAGACCTGGTGCGCACGCTGCGCGTGGTTCATCGGCCCCGCGCGCCGCGCATGCTGAGTCTGGGCCTGGGCGTACCGCTGCTGTGGGTCCTGACGGGATTGCTCACGCTACTGGGCTTCCCGGTCTTGGTTCTCTTGCTGCTGACCGTCTGCGTCAGCCTTGCCTGACGACGCAGCGCTGCCGTCGTCGGATTCCCCGGCGAGCGGCGGCGCGAGGAAGAACAGCATGTCGTCGCGGTGACCCCGCTGCCTATCGGCCGGTGCCACATGCGTCGTTCCACCGTCGTCGATTCCGTTCTCGCCAACGCTGTAGAGCACCGGACGGCGTTCCGCCGGGCAATAGCGAAGCGCGCTCCCGTCGGACGCGAGTGGATCCAGCGGCACCGCAGGCAGGTAGCCCGGCACGAGTTCCTCCAGCGTGGTGGGTCGCCCTCCATGATCCACTGCGTACCATCGAATCGCCAATGCCGTCGCGGCCAGGCGCCGCCGCGCCAGGGAGCGGTAATAAGAAGACGGCGCGCTGGAGATGTCTTCGTCATAGGGCAATCGGAGCGGCGCGTTCCATCGCTCCCACGGGGAAGTACCGCGGCGCTCATGCAGCAGACGTCCGCGCGCCGCCGGGTAGGTCGGCTCGATCATCGCCTGAGCAATCGCGCGGTCTAATCTCATGCCCGCCACCACCTCCAGAACGTAGGAGGGATTCACCGCCCAGGCCACCAACCGTCGCCCCATCGTCAACGGACGTGGACCACCCGCCCCTCCCGACAAGTCCAGACCGTGACCCGCTGCTTCGACAAGCAGTGCACGCTCTCCCAGGAACCCTCTCACGGCTCCCTCTTGCCACGGCGCATCATCAAGGAGCTCCGCGATCACGCCCCGAACCCGCTCGCGCTGGTACGGTGGTTTCGGCTCGCCTTGCGGCACGTCACCAGACCACAGGTCTGGAATGATCTCCTCGATGAGCGACGCATGCAGGCCCGCGCAGGCAGAAGCCACAAGCTGACTGATGTGCAACGGCTGTCGCGCAATGGCTCGGGCATGAGCCACGGCAGCAGCCATGATCACCAGCGCCCGGCCGTCGTCGCCGTGTTCGTGATGGTGCCACGCCGCCAGGTACGCGAGCCTGCTGAGATTGCGATGCGCTTGAAAAGTAGTGAAGACTCCGCCTGTGGCAGTGTCAAAGCAGGCCGCGTTGGGGACAATGTTCCAGCCGACCGTCGGCCGGGTGCGGGCCTGCTCGAGCAGAAGGAACACTTCCGCGTTAGCCTCAACAAGTTCCCTCACCTCGGCAGGGCGATCGCGAAAGGTCTCGGGCCAGCCGAGCAGGTCATCGAGCGAAACGCCGCCGGCCGTGGTCAGAACCAGCTTCTGTAGTGCTCTGTCGTATACCCTGGCCGCGTTGTCTTCGTCGGGGACCTGCTCGGTGAGGAAGTCCTCCGGAAAGACGGGCTCGCCCGCGGCCCGGTAGGCGGCGATGGCCGCGTCGAAACGCCGCTGGGCTTCCCAGCCCCACCAGAGGCGCAGGCCGAGCAGTGCCAGCAGCAGCACGAGCACGGCGACGACGATGCGCTTGAGCCACCAGAACCGCGGCGGGAAGGGCTGGGCTACGGGCGGAGCCACCGTCGTTGGCGGCGGCGGGCCGACGCTCGTTGGAGCATGCGGCGTGCCGCCCACCGGCGCAGGGGTTGCGCCGTTCGTCGGCAACATCGAAGAAGTCTGTCCGTATGACATCGCACCGGCCGCCGATGGCCAATCTCGAATCTCAGATTGCAGATGGCAGGATACTTCGTTGCTGACTGCAGCACAAGGGATGCGGACGTCGAGTCACGAAGAAGCGAACTCCCAGGCCGTGTTCGTGCGCCCTTCCGGGCGCGAGCGGGGAGAGGAGGAAGAAGGATGAGGTCGCCTGCCAGGGACTGAAGTCCCTGGCAACGCTCACCCGTCCTCCGGACGAAGACACTCGTTCACCCTGCGGCTGAACGTGACGCTCACTGTCCTCCCCGAGACGTTGACTCTTCGCCCGAGGACATTAACTACTCGCCCGAGGACGTTGACTCTTCGTCCGGAGGGACCCGCTCTTCGCCCGGAGGGCGAACGATGGTTGCCAGGGACTTCAGTCCCTGGTGACGCCCACCCCCTTCTTATCTCCTCACGTCTCGCCCGGAGGGCGAACGAATCACACCAAAGGCTCGTTACTGGTGGCAGTCATGCACGCGACGCGGCTACGGCATCGCCGGGTGACCCGCGGCCGGCGCCTTGGCTCTCTCTGCCCGGTGACCGGGCATGCGAGCGCGCCGGCACGCCTACTTCTCATCGACCGGCTTGTCGGCCTCCAACTGCTGGGCCAACGTCACCGTCGGCCGGCCCGGCAGGTGCCGGCGCTGCACGAACTTCTGCACAAACAGCGAGTTGGGCACCGTAACGCGCTCGCCGTCGTCGTTCTTGAGCAGCGTGAACATGAAGTTGATGTCCACGACCTCGCCGGCGATACCCTCGGGCTGAATCTGGATGCGCTCGCCGACGTTGAAGGGCCGCCAGATGAGAATCACCAGCGTCGCGGTGATGTTGCACAACACGCTCCAGACCGCGAAGAAGCCGATGGCAACCATCGCGATGAGGCCGGCCAGCAACGCCCAGATGCCCACGATGTCAAAGCCGGCGAGGGCAATCAGCACCAGGCCCACCACGACGACGAGAAGCCCGCGCAGCCACCGGCGGAGGATGCTCTCTGTGCTGGCGGGGATGCGCTCGGCCGTCCGCAAAGTGTACAGGGCAGCGTACACCGCGCGATCCACAATCAACCCTATGACCACGACGAGGGCCGCGAGCCCGATCTGCCGCCACGCGATCTGGTAGCCCAGCACCCCCACCCCCCAGACGCGCAGGATGAGCACGCCCGTCACCAGTACGCCCATCAGGCGCAGCACGAGCTTGCCGAGACGCACCGCATGCACGACGACGCCGCCCCCCGGCTCGTCCACCGCGGTCGGGCCGGACGCTTCCACCCCCGCACGCCGGGCTTCCGGCAGGCGGGCGGCCCTCTCCAGCAGGTCGCATACGTACTCGACGAGCACGCCGGCCAGAACCAGCAGGACGATACTGGCGAGCAGGCCCGTGCCGATGAACTCCACCAGCACGCCGTAGCCGACGATCTGCAACACCAGCAGCACGAGCACGCCAATGAACACCACGGGATACAGGGCAGCGGCCAGCGTCGACACCCAATGCTGGTACCGGCTCCCGACGACGCCCAGGGCACGCTCCCGGCGCAACAGGAAGCCCAGCAGCATCAGCAACAGCCCGGTCTTGAATACCTCCAGCAGGGCACCGCGCACGGCCGGCGCCACGTCCAGCGCGTACAGACACAGCGGCAGCGCGCCAACCACCAGCGCGAAGATCAACAGAGCCGCAAGCCAGCGGCGGTAGTGCCGCGCCACGGTCTCACTGCACGGCAGAACCCGCTGCTCGGGCTCCTCCGTTGCGAACACGTGATGGACCAGGATCAACACGATCACGCCGGCCACCAGGAACCCAACGCCGGTCAGAATCAGGCTGCGGGCTGCGTCACCCAGATCGAGGACCTCGACGAGCACCCATGCTCCTGCACCCACCGCCAGGGGCAGCGAAGCGCCCTGTGTCAAGCGCCAGCCCAGCAGATTGAGCCGTTCGCTAAGCCGGTGCTCGTCTTCCCCGGCTGCGTTTGTTGGTGAGTGCCGAAAGCCCGACGCCAGGCGCAGAGTCCGACGCCGGGCGTAGCGGCGCAGCCACTCCGCGGCCACGGCCAGGATGAACAGCACGATGCCCAGCACGCCCCAGGACTCGCGTCCCACCTGCACGAAATCGCCGGCGAAGGCATCCAGCTTCCGCGCGAGCTGGTGACGCACGTTGGGGCGAATCCCGAGCAGTTCGTCGAACTCATCCTCCAGCGTCCCCGCGTCAGCCGCCGTTGGCGATCGGAGGACGTGCAGTCCCAGCAGTTGGCTCACTTCCAGGCGGATGGCGGGGAAATCCAGGCCCGCCAACCCCGATTCCCGCCGCTGCACGGCCGACCAGTATGCCTCCTGCTCGACCTGCCGCAGCTTTGCCACGTACTCGTTGTGGAGCTTGAGCGATTCCTTCAGGCGGGCGACGAGATCGCGGGCGTCCCGGATGGTCTCCGCCATCGCCTGGTACAGACCCGAACGCAGGGTGGTCGCTTCCGTTTCCAGGCGGGTGTGCTCGGCCGGGTTCGCCCCCTCCAGTGCTGTCGTCAGTTCCTGCGCCAGGCTCCGGAAGTGCCGGAGGACCTTCTCCCGCAACACCTGTAAGTCGTACAGTTCGGAGACGGTCTCGGTGAGCTTCGCCTGCACCTGCACACGTTCCGTTTCGTACGCCCGGCGTTCCTCGCGGGCGCGGGCGCGCAGTTCCATGGCCTCCTGCCCGGTACGCTGTTCGAGCGAGGCGGACAACTCGTCCCAGGTCGCCGTGGACAGAGCGATCCGATCACGAACGCGGTCCAGCGCGGCGCTGGAGAACCTCTGCTGCAAAGCCGTCAGCAGCGCCTGGTTCTTGAAGTACTTCAGCAGCACCCGCTCGCGGAAGCCCTGCAACTTCAGGAACGCCTGGTCGTGCACCGTGGTGGCCCGGGCCTGTTGGGCGGCAATGTCCTGAAGTGTCTTCGTGCGGCGTGCCTCGGTCAGGGTGGCCAGGCGCTCCTGCAACGCTGCCACGTAGGTGCGCAGGGCCGCGACGTACTGCTCCGCGTGCGTCGCTTCCAGCCGGTTAGCCTGGTAGCGCAAGGGCACGCCTTTGAGCACCAGTTCCGTCCGCGCGATCTGGACGTCGAGGAGGCGGCGCTGCAAGTCCCGGCGCTCCATTTCGCCCGCCGCCGCCGACGTCCCGTCCGACATGGGCACCTGGAACTTCTGGCGTTGCTCGCGCAGGTCGGTGAGTTCGGCCTCGCGCGCCTCGCGCTCCTGCCTCAGACCAACGGTCAGTTCCGCGGTGCGCTGCGCTTGCTGCTCACCCAGCGCGGCCAACTCGCTTTCCCACTGGCGGAGCTCGGCCGAGAGTTGTTCGAATTGCCCATCCGTGACCGGCTGGTCCGCCGCCTGCGCCTCCAGCGCGGCCTGCTCCTGCCGCAGCTCCTCCATGCGCGCCGTCAACTCCGCCAGATACTCCGGGCTGGAGAGCTTGCTCAGATGATCCTGCAGCGCCGCGAGGGCGTCGAGTTGGGTGACGTATGCCTCCCACTCGCGGATGAGATTGGTTCGCCACTGGAGCAGCGTGGTGCCGAGTTCGTCCGTCGGCGGGGCAGCGCTCTCCACCAGGGGTCGCAGCAGCGCCAGCCGAGCTTGCGCCAACGCCCGCCGCGGGGCGACGTCCTCGCGGGTCTCGGGCCCCTTGAGCAGGAGAGGGTCCGTAGTAGGGAACTGGCCGGGCTGGGCGGCAGGCGCCGGCCCGGCCGGCGGAGCCTGTGCCGCAGGCGCGGGGCCGGTGCTGGGCGGGGGCGCCGGCTGCGGCGTCTCAGTTGGCTGCGCCCGCATCGCCAGCGCAGTCGGCCCGGTCAGCACAAAGACGGCAATGGCAAGCAATCGGCCGATCATGGCACGCTCCCTCAACGGCACCACTACGTGGCTACGGGCTGACGTTAGTTGATTCTGACTCGCCGCGCGCGGTATCGGCGGGACACAACACCGTGCTGCTACAGGCCGGCGAGCCCTCCAAGCCGCGCAACTGTGTTGACCGTAACGGAGCGACCGCGGCTCGTCAAGCGCAGCGCGCCGCGAGCCTAGGCGCGCTCGCCGATCGCGGCTATCGTTCTCCTTGCGCCCGGCACGACTTCGGCATCGTTTGCGGGATCCGACAGCTTGCTGCACGAGTCCTGGTCCGCCGCGGCGACCGGTGCCTTCGGCGCTTTCTGCGTCGGCCGCGGGGGGCCGACGCTGCTTCAGGAACCGTCGCCCGACTCCGCCAACCCGCCGGTACGCGGGAACGAAGCAGGTGCTTCCGTGGCATCACCGATCGACATGACCGCCGGCGCCACCCGAAGTCGCGAGCAGAGCGCTGGGTGCGGGTTGTACGTGCACGTCCCCTACTGCCGGCGCAAATGCGGCTACTGCGACTTCTACTCCGTGCCGGTGCATGATCGGCCGGTCGAGCGTCTGGTCGCCGCCATCAGCGCGGAGCTGGATCGGCGGCTGGCGGAGTGCGTCCTCCCGGTACACACCATCTACATCGGCGGCGGCACGCCGACCATCCTGCCGGTGGAAGCGCTGGGCTCCCTGCTGCACGCGCTGCGGCCGGTGGTGGCGACGCACCGGCCGGTCGAGTTCACCGTCGAGGCCAACCCGGGCACGGTGGATGAGCGCAGGGCCGCGGTGCTGGTCGATGCGGGTGTCACGCGCGTGTCACTCGGAGCCCAGTCCTTCATCCCCGCGGAACTGGCAACGCTGGACCGCGAACATGCTCCGGCCGACTTGACCCGCTCCGTCGCGACGTTACGGGCCGCGGGGATTCGGCAGATCAACCTCGACCTGATCTTCGGCATTCCCGACCAGACGCCGGCAAGCTGGTCGGCCTCGCTGAAGCAGGTCCTGGACGCGGGCGTCGAGCACCTCGCCTGTTACGGCCTGACCTATGAGCCGGGCACGCCCCTGACCGAGCGGCTCGCGCGGGGCGAGGTGACGCGCTGCCCGGAGTCCCTCGAAGCCGACATGTACGAGCAGGCGATGGACTTCCTGCCCGCCCACGGCTTCGACCAGTATGAGATCAGCAACTTCGCCCGGCCGGGCTCCCAGTGCCGCCACAACCTGCTGTACTGGCACAATGAGCCGTATCTCGGCGTGGGCCCGTCGGCCGCGGGGTGCGTCGGACGCCGACGCTACCGCAACGTCGAAGACGTCGACGAGTACCTGACCAGTCTCGAAGCCGGCCGCCTGGCCGAGGAGGAGGTCGAGCTCCTCGACGACGAGATGCTGATGCACGAGTTGCTGCTGATGCAGCTTCGCCTCACGGAAGGTCTGGCCGTCGAGGTGTTCCGCCAGCGCACCGGTATGGACCCGCTCCAGCTGCTCCAGGAGCCGCTTGGTCGCCTCACCACGCTCGGCCTGCTTACCGTGGGGACGACCCACGTCGCTCTTACCCGCGCCGGCCGGCTGCTGGCGGACCGGGTCATCCTGGAGCTCGTACGGGCCTGTCCGCCGGGTGTCAGGCATTGAACCGTATTCTGCGTGACGTCCCACGCCGCCGCGGCCGCACGACCCCTCGTTGCGTCGGACCCCGGCCCGTGTTACACGTGTCGCACGTGGCGGGGGCAACGCCATACCGAGGACGAGCGTAGGGCAGGTGGAACCCGCTCTGGTCCGCGTCGGAGGAGTCTCAGGGGATGATACACCGGCGGGCGGAGCCCGCCCTACATCGGCGACGCCACCGCAAACGGCGCGGCCGTGGAGATCGGGGCGTGATCCTCATCATCGACAACTACGACTCGTTCACCTACAACCTCGTGCAGGTGATCGGCGCCTTGCGTCTGGACCGCGAGATGAAGGTGGTCCGCAACGACGCCGCCACCGTCGACGAGATTGCCTCCTGGCAGCCCCGCCACATCATCATCTCACCGGGCCCGGGTACCCCGGACGACGGCGGCATCAGCATGGACCTCATCCGGTATGCGGCCGGCAGGATTCCGGTGCTGGGTGTCTGCCTGGGGCACCAGTGCATGGCCCAGGCGTACGGTGGGAAGGTCATCCGGGCGCCCCGCCTCATGCATGGCAAAACCAGCCTGATTCACCACGACGACAAGGGCATCTTTCACGGCTTGCCCAACCCGTTCACCGCCACGCGCTATCACTCGCTCATCGTGGACCGCGCCACGTTCCCCGCTGACTTCGAAGTGAGCGCCTGGACCGACCGCAAGGAACTGATGGGCATGCGGCACCGCACCCTGCCGCTGGAAGGGGTGCAGTTCCACCCGGAGAGCTTCCTCACCAACGAGGGCTCGCGCATGCTCGCAAACTTCCTCGCGTTATAGAGCGGGTGACAGCGGCCCGTGTTGCGTATCCAGTTCATTTCCAAGGGCTTACAGCAAGCCGGCACGCAAGCGTCAGGTTGAGGTGGCTTCGATGCGCCGCGGGTGCGCACCATTTCCGAACGCCTGCCGTTCCCGCAGCCAACGGGAATATTTAACGATTTTGCGGTCGTGAAGTTGATTTGCTCACCATCATGCCTACAGTCGAGGCAGTTCGGGGCGCGATCTTCAATCAACGATCGGGACGAACTCGTCGGGCTGCCGGTCAAACAAGCCGGATGCTGCCTCCCGGGGCTGCGGCCGGACGGTCGCAGCCCCATCCGTCGTACCGCAGCGGTGCGGCAGCTACCCGGCGTCTGACGGGGCCGCGGCTGCGGCAGGGTGGGCAGCGTCAACGCCACCGGTGCGTCCCTACGCGACCCACGCTGAACGTCGAGGGCGTACTGTGCCTGCGGCGGCCCGATGTGCCTGACAGCGAACCGAGCGCGCGGTGTCGCGCGCTCTTTGTCTTAGTTTGGAACTGAAGGAGCAATGACATGTCGGGCCGTACGAATCGAATCGTGACTGCTGTGCTTGTGGCAACCGCGCTTGCCGTTGCCGGACCGTCCGCGTGGGCGAACCTGCTGGTTGATCCCGGCTTTGAGGTCAACCCGCTCGACAACTACGCGACCGTGCTGGGCGACTTCACGACGTACCAGGGTGTGTGGGGGGTTGAGGTGGCGACCATCACCGGTGCCGAGAACGGCGTCACGCCGCCGGAAGGCGTCAAGATGTTGCGGATGGACGACGACGGGCTCGTCGCCACGCAGGGCTTCCAGGTCACCGACGTGACCGCGTACGCGGGCATCATCGACGCCGGCAGCGCTCTGGTAAGCGCTAACGCCCTGTTCAACGTAGACATGCACGTCCCGGCGGCCTCCGGTGGCGTTACCATGCTGTTCTTCAGCGCCGCCAACTTCGGTTCCCAGATCGGCGTGCCGGCTTCGGGCGGGTTCACGCTCGACGCCTCCCCCGCCACCTGGGAGACCTCGTCAGTGCTCGCTCCCATTCCCGTTGGCACGCGCTGGCTGGTGACGCAGGTGGCGTATGGCAACGCGTCGCTCATGGGGACCGACGGTGCGGTCCATCCGGGGTATGTGGACGCAGCGGTCCTGCGCGTCGTGCCCGAACCGGGCAGCCTGGCGCTGCTTGGCGCGGCCGGCCTGCTGGCCGTGCTGCGGCGTCGGCGCCGCTAGTTAGTGATTCAGTCCTTGCTTCCTCGCGACTGCCTCGTGGCGGCGTGATCTCCGTGTGCAGTTCGTCGACGCTTACGTGCTCACGAACTGCACACGGAGACGCGCACGAGGCCTGCCGGCACCTGGTGCTCTCCACCGGTCGCAATGCCTTGCTGAGTCACCACAGCGCTCAGAGGTTACCTGGAGGCGGACCGGCGAGGGTTGCATAGGCCTCGACGGCGGTGCGGTTACCGCTGCACGCGTACTGAAGGTCACGATGCAGCGTAGGCAGGTGCAATTCAAGGAAGCGCTTGGCGACGACTTGTTTGCGTTCGTTGCCCTCGGCCTGCCGCAGGAACAGGTGGCCGACCATCACCGTGATGGCCGCGTCCACCAGCGACCGGCCGTGGAGGTCCATGTACTCCGCGCCGCGCTCCTTCACGAACGCAACGGTCTTGAGAACTTCCTCCCGGGCGGCTACCAGCTTGCGGCTCAGCTCGTGCAGCGCTTTGTCGAGGTAGTCGTGCTGCTCGGCCTCGGTCACCCAGGACTCGAACGCGCCGGAGCAGACGCCGCGGACGGCCGCCACGATCTGAAGCTGGCTGGTGCCCTCGTAAATAGCGGTGATGCGGGCGTCGCGCAGGTAGCGCTCGACGGGGTAATCGGTCATATAGCCGGAGCCGCCGAGAACCTGGACCGCGTCATTGGTGACGCGGATGGACATCTCGGAGGCGTAATACTTGCTCATCGGGGTGAGCATGCCGTTGAGGCGCTTGTAGGTGCGAGCGTCGTTCTTGCGTCGCTTCACCTCGGCAGCGTCGCTGGGCGGGCTGAACTCCAGCACCCGGAGGTTGTTGTTCTCGAGGTCGCAGACGCGGGCGGTCTCGAGCAGCAGGGCGCGGGCGGCCTCGATATCGAGCTTCATCCGCGTGACCAGGTCGGCGACCGCGGGCAGGCGCTCGATGGCGACGCCGAACTGCTTGCGGGTGTGGGCGTACTGGCGGGCGATGCGGTAGGCGGCCTCGGCCACCCCGAGCGCCTGGGCGGCAACGCCGACCCGGGCGCCGTTCATCAGGCTCATCACGTAGCGAATCAGGCCAAGCTGGCGCTCGCCAATCAGCAGGGCCGGCGCGTCGTCGTAGACCAGCTCGCACGTTGGGGAGCCGTGGATGCCAAGCTTCTTCTCCAGGTGACGCACCTTGATGCGCGGCCCGCGTTCGGCCAGGAAGAGGCTCAGCCCGCGGCCGTCCTTGATCTCCGGTTCGCTGCGGGCGAGCGTCAGCAGGATGTCACCGCAGCCGTTGGTGATGAAGCGCTTGACGCCGGTGAGCCGCCACTGCCCGTCCGGGTCCTGCCAGGCGCGGAGGGCGACCGCCTGCAAGTCGCTGCCGGCGTCGGGCTCGGTGAGCACCATCGCTCCGGTCACTTCGCCGTTGGCGAAGCGCGGCAGATAGCGGTCCTTGATGTCCTGGCCGGCGAAGGCGTTGATGGTCTCGGCGATGCCCTGCAATCCGAACAGGTTCATCAGCGAGCAGTCCGCCCGGCTGATCATCTCGATGGCCATGCCGTAGATGACGTTGGGGCAGTTCAGTCCGCCGTACTGGCGCGGCAGCGTGAAGCCCATCAGGTCCGCCTGGGCGAGGACCCGCAGGTTCTGCTGGACGGCCGGGCCGAGCGTGACCGTACCGTCGGGATTGAGCGTGTTGCCTTCCCGGTCAACCTGCTCGGCACGCGGAGCGATGTGGTTGGCGGCCACGTCGCCGACGACGGTGAGGATGCGTCGGTAATTGTCGATGGCGTCGGCGGCGTCACGCGGTGCATACTCCACCCCCGGCCCGTCGGTCGTGGTGAAGTTGTCCTCCTGCACCGCGGCCACGGCCGCCAGGTCCAGGTGCCCAAACAGGAACTGCAAATCCTCGTTGTCCAGAAAGAAATTGCCCACGGAGTAGCTCCGGTTTAGAGCGCCTAACATACCCCCCTCCCTTCCAGGGAGGGGTGCGGGGAGGGTCGGACCCCACCGGTATTCCCGCCTCACCCTACCCTCTCCCCCGAGGCGGAGAGGGGTTCTGTTGGGCGCTCTTATGCCTGCTCGACCACCTGCCGCGCGGCGCTGAGCACTTCGGTGGCGGCCGCCACGGCGGTCTGGAAGTCCTCCTCATCGAAGTTCTCGGCGGCAGTGCCGCTGGCCAGGCCGTTGGGATACCGCGTCCCGATGTAGTAGCGATCCAGGCGCCGAGCCGCACCACCCAAGGTACCGAACGTGCTGTGCGCGGCGGCCACGTGCTTGAGCAGGGCAACCACGCCGTGCATCAGGATGACGCGTTCCCCGGCGCGAATCAGAACCGCCTTGAGCGCCAACTCCGCCGCCTGCTGGGCCTGAAAACACCCGGCTGCCCAGTACTTTCCCTCGCCGTTCCAGCGCGCCACGGCCAGGTGCTCCTCCGCCTGCCGCAGCCAGCGACGGGCTTCAGTCAGGTTGTTGTCAGTTGGCGGAGTCATACAGAACCCGTCCCTCACGGTCGATCATCTCCATCAGCGCATTGCCATCGGCGCGGAGTCGCTGGAGCTCTTCCGGCGTGTACACCAGCGGCTGGATCGACATCTCGCTGTCCAGCACTTCGAGCACCCGCTCAATGCGCTCGACGAAGCGCTGGTCCGTGTCGAGAACGACCAGCAGGTCCACGTCGCTACCTTCATGGAAATCGCCCCGGGCGTGCGAGCCGAAGACAACGACCCGCTGGGCGCCGAGGCGACGCAGCGCCTCCGTGACGCGCGTCAACTCCCGCTCGATGCGGGGTTGCTGTTGTTGTTGCCAGTGGCTCAGCTTCATGGGCGGCTCCAGCACTTCGGAGACCTTCCGACGATTGCGGACCGGAGGTCTGCTGAGAAACTCCTGGCTCGCCGTGGGCGCCTCGACGAACGCCGCGTCTTGAATCCTCTGCGTCGGCCGCGTGAGGCCGACGCTACTCCTTCTGCAGGCTGCCGAACCTACGCCCGCGCCCGGATGGCCTTGATCATTATGGGGATCACCTTGTTCAGGTCCCCGACGATACCGTAATGGGCGACCGCGAAGATCGGTGCCTCGCGGTCGGTGTTGATGGCGATGATCTTGGCGGACTCCTCCATGCCGGCCCGATGCTGGACGGCCCCGCTGATGCCGCAGGCGATGTAGAGGGCCGGGCGCACGGTGGTGCCGGTCTGGCCGACCTGATGCTCCTTGCCGATGTAGCCGCTGTCCACGGCCGCCCGCGAGGCGCCGACCGCCCCGCCGATCACGCCCGCCAACTCGTGGATGAGCCGGAAGTTCTCCTTGCTGCCCACGCCGCCGCCGCCGGCGACGATCGTGCGCGCGCCCTTGAGATTGACCTGGCGCGGCTCCCGATGGCGCTCGATCAACCGGACGGCCAGGTCGAAGTCGTCGAACTCGACCTTCTCCTCAATGATCTCGCCGCTGCGCCGCGGGTCGCCCGGCTTCATGGCCATCACGCCCTCGCGCACGGTGGCCATCTGCGGCCAGCGGTCCGGGTTGACGATGGTGGCGATGATGTTGCCGCCGAACGCCGGGCGAATCTGAAGCAGCAGGTTCTTGTGCAGGGTCTTGCTGCGGGTGTCGTCGAAATCACCGATCTGGAGGTCCGTGCAGTCGGCCGTCAGGCCCGCCCGCATCTGCGAGGCGACCCGGGGTGCGAGATCACGCCCGATGGCCGTGGCGCCGTAGATGACGATCTGCGGCTTGTGCTTGCTGATGAGGCGGCACAGGACGCGGGCATAGGGCAGCGTGCGGTAGCTCTCCAGTTGCGGATCATGCAGGTAGTACACGTAATCCGCGCCGTGCGCGATGAGCCGATAAGACAGCTCCCGCACGTTACACCCGGGCAGCACGGCCGCCATCTTCACGCCAAGCTGGTCCGCCAGCGCCCGGGCCTTGCCGCACAGCTCGAGCGACACTTCGTTGAGGGTCTGGTCTTCTTGCTCGGCAAAGACCCAGACTTCACCTTTGCGGTTGGGTTCGATCATAGGGAGTCGTCAGTTGTCAGTTCTCAGTAATCAGTCTTCGGCCACAAGCTGCGAGCTGTAAGCTGTCAGCTGTTAGCCAGAAGCCCTCAGCTTTCCGTCACGAATCAGCCCAGGGTGCGGTCGACGATCAGCTCGTGGATCAGTTGGTGAACACCCTCTTCCGTGGGCGGAATCTCAGTGTACCCCTCCTTGGTCAGCACGATGGATTGCACGCGATGCACCTTTGTGGGCGAGCCGGCCCAGCCGCACCATTGCAGGTCCGCCTCCACGTGATCCAGGTCCCACTGGTCCATGACCAGACCGTTCATCTTCAAGGCTTCCAACCGGCGGGCCCACTCCTCCTCGCGCTTCTGCTCAGAAGCTTTGGGCATGGCCTCGGCTACTTCCTTGCCGACTTCGGGCTCCGTGCGGGCGCGTTTGTACCGCATCACCCGACGGGCGGACGGTGGTCGTGGGGTGTTAGCCGACCCCAGCACGGTCAGCAGCAACGGCAGGCGTGCCTCCACCACCTCCCAACCATTGCCCACGTTGCGACGCACGCGGGCGGTCCGCCCGTCCAACTCCACAAAGCGCTCGAAGTACGTCACTTGGGCGATGCCCAGCTTCTCCGCAAGCTGTGGGCCCACCTGGGCCGTGTCACCGTCGATCGCCTGTCGCCCGCAGAAAACGAGGTCGTACCGCGGCAGGGTCCGGATCGCCCGACTCAGAATGTAGCTGGTGGCCAGCGTGTCGCTGGCGGCCGCCCGGCGGTCGTTGATGATGATGGTACGGTCGGCGCCGCGGAACAGGCAGTCACGCAGGACCTCGCAGGCATTGAGCGGGCCCATCGTCATGGCCGTCACCGTCCCACCGTGGCGGTCCCGCACGTGCAGGGCCGCCTCGAGGGCGTTGAGATCCTCCGGATTGAAGATGGCCGGCAGGGCGGCCCGGTTGACCGTGCCGTCCTCCTTCATGGCCTCGCCGGTGATCCGCGCGGTGTCCGGCACCTGCTTGATGCAAACGACGCAATCGTAACCCAAGGTCTCCTCTCCACAGGGTGGCCTACGCCGAACCAGCATTCCCCTTCGGGGACGAGTCGCGCAATGAACCGGGAAGCCGGCCAACGGCGTGGGGTGGCATGGCCAAGCGCAGCGCCGCCCTGCCTTCTTGAAGCTCCCCTCTGCACCGGCATGCCAGCGCCGTCGGCTGGGGCATGCCACCCTCCCGGTTTCCCTTTGCGTGGGACTATTTAGCCGCCCGGCGGGCGTGCGTCAAGCGACTTGCCCAGCGCCCCATCGGCAGCTAAAGTGCCCCTGCGTGGCGGGTGGCCCAGACTGGCGGGTGGCCCAGAACCTTGGGACCTGGGGCACTGACGACGGTGAGCAGGAGCGCGCCACTGCGGAACATGCTTCCCCGCGGTCGCGGGAAACCATGCCACCCGGTTACCCTGTAGTTCGATGCACGCGCAGGCAGATCGGGCGGCCGGGCGCTCGCCGAGCCTCACGCCGGATGGATCGTCATGATGCATACCCTCACCGGGACACTCCTGGAACCGCGCTCGGCCGTGGAATGCGCCGTCGTGCCGCGCGGCATCGTGCGAATCGACAAGGAAGGCCGAATCGCTGAGGTAGAGTCCGGCAGGACCCGCGCCCGGGACGTGGTCGGCGACGACCACTGCTGGATCATCCCCGGGTTCATCGACGCCCACCTGCATCTGCCGCAGTGGGACCGACGCGGCATCGACGGGTTGACGCTCTTCGACTGGCATGAGCGTGTCGTGTACCCGGCCGAGGCGCGCCTGCGGGATGCCGATTTCGCGGCCCGCTTGGCCGAGGAGTTCGTCAGCGGCGTCATCGCGCGCGGCACGACAACCGTGGCCGCGTTCGGCAGCCCGTATGCCGCGGCCACGCAGCGCGTCTTCGAGGTGTTCGCCCAGCGGGGCCTGCGCGCCATCTACGGCAAGAGCTTGGCCGATGCAAAGGTGCCGGCGGAGCTGCGCGATGCCTCCGCGGACAAGGCCCTGGACGAATCGCGCGGGCTCGCCGCCGAATGGCACGGCGCGGAGGGCGGCCGGCTGCACTACGCCTTCAGTCCGCGGACACCCGCCTGTTGTTCGGAGAGGCTGCTGCGCGGGGCCGCGGCGCTGGCGGGCATGCTGAAGTGCTACGTCCAGACACACGTCGCGGAGTCGCCGGCGGCGGTGGCGGCCGTCCGCGAGACCTATCCCGACCAGATGGATGACGTGGACGTCATCGCCGACATGGGCCTGCTGACGCCGCGCACGCTGCTGGGCCACGGGGTGTTCCTCAATCAGCAGCAGCGCCGGCAGGTGGCCGACGCGCAGACCGTGGTCGTGCATTGTCCGACGGCCAACCTGTTCCTGGAGAGCGGGCTGATGGACTACGTCGGGCACCGGGCGGCCGGCGTGCGGCTGGCGCTGGGCAGCAGCGTCGGCGGCGGGCACGAGGCGTTCATGCCGCGGGTGGCCGTCGAGTGTTTGCAGACGGCCAAGGCGCTGAAGGTGCACGCCCTGCCGCGCGGTTCGCAGAAAGTGCCGACGCCGGCCGAGGCGTGGTGGCTGCTGACCCGCGGAGCGGCCGAGGCCCTGGGCCTGGGCGAGCGCATCGGCTCGATCGCCGTGGGGTTGGATGCCGATCTGCTCGTCGTCCGCCCCGAGCCGTGGCTTGCCGACCTGCCGGCCGAACAGCAGGTCTCCGCGCTGCTCTACAGCCTTGCCCCACACCAGATCGAGCACGTCTTCATCGCCGGCCGGCGCGTGGGACCGTGAGGCCCTGCGCCGTCTGTTCGCAGGTCTGCCCCCTGCGCCCAGGCAAACCAAGGCGGCGCGGCTGCCGATAGCAGACGTGACTGCGTTCGGGGTGAAGAGCCGGTCTGCGCCCTGGCGCCACAGGCATCACGGACGCGCGACAGGTGCGTCCGATGGACCTGACACGCTCCCCGCGATCCCCGCAGTCATCTCCCCGCGCTACTCGGCCGGGCGGTTTGCCGCGCGGCTCTGAGACCGCGCGCCGCGACACAGAGGGGTGCAACCTCATTCGGGACTGAACTTCAGCCCCGGCAGCACGCTGCCGTCCTCGGCCTGCACCCCGGCGCACAGGCCGCTCGCCCCACCGCCCTGCACCACCTTCAGCAACAGCGTGTTCCAGCCCGACTCAAGGGTCACTGACACACGGTCCTCCCCGCAGCTCAGCGGCCGTGCCGTGTCCGCCCGGTGCACCTGCTTGCCGTTGAGCCACACCAGCACGCCGTCGTCGCTGCCGATCAGCAGCTTCGCCGGCTGTGCCTGCTCGGACCACACCCGCGTCCGGGCATACAGGCAACAGTTGCTGTCCACGCCCGCCTTGGCCAGGTCAAACGCCCAGGGCTGCTCCGGATCGCTGACGGGCAGCGGTTGCCACGCGACATCAGAGGCTTGCGGATTCTCCGGCGGGAAGGCAAGGTCGGCCAGTTCGTCGCCCTTCTTGCCCTCTTTGCGGTACGGGCCCGCGTAGACCCAGTTTACACAGTAGGTTCGGACCGCGGCCAGTGCTTCCTCCACCGCGGCCCGCAGGGGTGAGCCTGCCGCGGCGATCGACTGCATGCGCTCCAGGCCCGCCACTGCCTCCGCCGGATGAACACCGCAGACGGCCTTGGCGATGTCCACCCCGGCCGCGACGGCTTCCGCCTGCAAGTCAGCATCGCCCAGGAACGACAAGGCATAGTCCAGGGCCTCGATACAAGCGACATCCTTCAGGGCCGACAGCACCAGCTTCTTGTCCTCCACCCGCGCGGCATAGGGCATCGCCTGCTTGAGCAGGTCGAGCGTGGCCGGCGCGGCACGCTCACTCGGCAACCGCACCAAGCGCACGAACCCGCGCAGCGCCAGTACGCGGTGCGTCTCATTCTCGCTGCGACCCGCCAGGTCGAGCAGGTCCATCAGCACGACAGGCTCGCTCCACCCGGCCAACGCCCGGACCGCCGCGTCGCGCACCGCTTCGTGAGGGCTCGCGCATGATGCTCGCACCACCAGCAGCGCCCCCTTGCCCTGCAACCGCCCCAGAACGCGAATCAGGGATGCCTGCGCACCTGGGTCCTTCTGCCGCCAGAGCGTTGTGACCAGCGGCTCCGTGCGCTTTTCCTTGTTTGGATCGCGGCTGACGATCGTGGCCACCGCGTCCTCCACGGCCTTGCGGGTCGTCTCATCCTGCGCGGCGGCGAGCAGTTCCAGAAGTTGCGGCACCTGTTGAGGCGTGCCGAGCACGCGCAACGCCTTGAGCGCCGCCACGCGTACCCCTTCGTCCGCCGCGGTGGCCGCTTGCAGGAACGCCGGCACCGCCTCCTGCACGCACCTGTCGCTGAGGGCATTCAGCAAAGCCGTGCGCACTTGCGGCACCGTGGTCCGGGCCTGCAAGTCCAGCATCGTCCGGTTCACGTCCCCGCCACCCAGGGCGACCAGGGCGGCCCGCGCCGCCTCTGCCTCGCTCTTGCCCCCTGTGCCTGCCACCTCCGCCAGCAGCGCGACCGAACCGCTGTCGCCAAGCACCCCGATTGCCGACACCGCAGCCACGCGCACCCGCGGGTCGTGACTGTGCACCGCCCGCACGACGGTGGGCAGCGCCGCCGGGTCGCCCCGCAGGCTCAGCACCGTCAGCAGGCCGACCTGACCCGCGGCCGGCGCACTCTCCATGGCCGTCGTCAGACGCTCCGTCGCGCGCTTGTCGCGCACGCCGGCCGTAAGCTGTACCGCGTGCAGACGGAACTCCTCATCATCGCCACAGATGTACCGGATGAGCAGCGGCAAGGCGTCGTACTGCCGTGTTTCAGCCAAGCCGTTGAGCGCGCCAAACTGCACATGCCTGGGTTCCGCCGACGCGCACAATTCCTCATAAATCGCGGCCGCCGCTCCCGTCTTGCCACGGGCCTGCAACGACTCCGCGCACCGCACATACGCCTCCGTGACGCGGTCGCGCAGCGCCGGCGGGGCCGTGCGACGCAGGTCACGGATGATCGCCAGCGCGTCCGCGCCGGCGATGTCGCCCAGGGCGGCAATGGCCGCGGCCGCCACGGCCACGTTCTCGCTGCGCGCCAGGTCCGCCAGCAATTCCACACTCGCGGCGTCCTTGCGGAAGGCAAGCGCGTTGATCAACGCGACGCGCCATTCGTCGTTCGTGGTGGCGGCCAGTTCGTCGCGCAGCGGCTTCGCGGCCGCCGGTGCCGGGTTGTTCTGCAACGCCCTGCGGGCCAGTTCCCGAATCTGCTCATCGCCATCGCCCAGCACCGTCGCCAGCGTCGGGACCACTTCTTCGCGGCCCAGCGGCTCCAGCTTCCGCAACAGCCACACGCGCGCCGGCAGCGGCGTCTCCGGCCGGAGCTTCGCCGCCATTGCCTGGCACACGGCCCGGCGGCGGGCTTCCTCACCGGGTGCCCCCGCCCGCAGGCAGATCTTCTCAAAGGCCAGTTGGGCATCCTGCCGCTTGACGATCTCCTCGTGCCCCATGCCGGGCAGCAGCACGTCGATCACGTCGGCGTAGGTCTGCTCCAGCGGCGGCGCAGCCCGCGGGCCGACCGAGAAGGCCGATCCCTGTTGCGGACCAGCGCACCCGCCGCCGATCACCACCACCAGCGCGAGCCCGGCCGCGCCTGCCGCTTTCCTGCATCTGTTCATACCCGTGTCTCCACGTGCTGCGCCCCCGTCCGTACCCCTCTCCTCTCAGGGGAGAGGGCAGGGTGAGGGGGAGGATTGCGCGGGTCTCACCGGAGCGTTCGGTCTCCGCCGGTGTGGTTGCCGCAGGGGGACGGAGAGGACTCCGCAGGTCTCCACCCTCCCCCCAGCCCCCTCCCTGAGAGGGAGGGGGGGTACCACCCGCTGTCGCTACAGTCGCCACGGCGCCCGCTTCGGTCGATCGAGCCACCGGCTCGCTTCCACGTCGCCAATGATCTCCCGCTTCACCGGGTCCCAGCGCAACGGCCGGCCGACCCATTGCGCGATGTTGCCCAGATGACATACCGTGACCGAGCTGGCCCCGATGGCCACGTCGCAGATCGGACGTCGGCGGCTGCGTATGCAGTTGACCCAGTCCGTCCGATGGCCCGGGCTTTCGTACAGGTGCACGTCATTGGGGCCCAGCGGCTCCTCACCGATCGCGTCCGGCCAGCTCTTGAAGTAGCCGCGATTGACTTCGATCTTGCCGTCGGTGCCGGTGAACAGGATGCCGTTCGCCCCGCCGTGATACATAATGACGCCGCTTTCATACTTGTAGGTCAGCGTCGGGTAGTCCTTGCCGTCCGGCGGGATGATCTCGACGGGCCCGTGTCCATCCATCCCCATGCCCCACTGGGCGATGTCGAAGTGGTGGGCGCCCCAGTCGGTCATCATGCCGCCGGAGTAGTCGCGGATGAGCCGCCAGCCGCTGCTGTAGTTGCCGCTGCAGCGTTCGGCGTTGTACGGCTGCCACGGCGCCGGGCCCAGCCAGCGGTCCCAGTCGAGCCCCTCGCGCACCGGCTCTTCCGGCAGGTACTTCTCCTGGGACGGCCCGCCGATGCCGACGTGGATGGTGAGCAGCTTGCCAATCCGCCCGCTGCGCACCAACTCGCACGCCTTGCGGAACTCGGACGAGCTGCGCTGCTGGCTGCCGGTCTGAAACACCCGGTCATAACGTCGCGCCGCGGCCACCATCGCGTCGGCGTCACGCACCGTCAGCGACAGAGGCTTCTCGCAGTACACGTCCTTGCCCGCCCGGCACGCGGCCACCGCAACGAGGGCGTGCCAGTGATCGGGCACGGCGATCAGCACGGCGTCAATGTCCTCGCGGGCGAGCAGGTCCTCAAAGCAGTGATACTCGGTGCAGCCTTTGAATGTGCCGGCCTCGCGCTCGGCCGCGTAGTGTTTCTCGACACGTTCGCGGGCGTGGGCACGCTTGACGGCATCCACGTCGCAGACGGCCACTACCTGAAGGTCGCTGTCGCCAAGAAAGCCCTCCAGGTGCCCGCCGCCCATGTTGCCGATGCCGATGAAGCCGACGGTGATGCGCTCGCCGGCCGGCTTCCACCCCATGCGTCCCAAGGCGGAGGCCGGCACGATGTACGGTGCCGCCACGGCCGCGGCCGCCCCCTTCAGGAACCCCCGTCGTGTGAATGTCCCGCGTCTTGCCATCGTGATGTTCCCTTGCCAATCCAGTGTGCCGGGCGTCGGGCTCCCGCTCCACCCGTCTCGCTCCCGCGCCATGTGCCATACGCTCGGGTCGGCGGCGCTCGGGTGCCGGGTGCCATGCTCTCGCGCAGCGTGAGCATGCGTCACCTCCGCCCCACGCCCTCGCCTCAGGCCGTCGCAGCTTAGCACCGCCCCCGTGGGTGCGAAACCCACGCACGAGGGCGTTTACCGGGCAGCCGCAGCGCCGGCCGCGACGGCCCGGTATCCCGCAGGTCCACTCAGAACCGCTTGAAGCAGTAGCATCGGCCCCCCGCGGCTGACCAGGGAGCCGCCAAACGCACCGGTCGTCGAGGCTCCTCGCCCGGACCCGAAGTTCCTCAGGAGGCTGTGACGCGTCGCTACGAGCGCACCTTCCGCGACAAAGCACCGGCCACGTCGCCGGCTTTCTGCCGCGCCCGGCGCAGCAGCCGCCTCGCCCACACAAACTCCGTGGCCAGGACGGCCAGCCCGATCGGAATCACCACGAACGCGGGCCCCGGTAGGAACAACAACGCGATGCCCACCAGCACGATCGAGCTGCCGATCACGAACACGACCACGCGCCGCGCATGCCGCAAGACGTAAGTGAAGTGGTTCTGTCGCTTCGGTCCTTCGTTCACGATCGGAGAGACATCCATCGGAAAACTCAGTGCCGGTCCCGCCTGTAGCCCCCATCGTGGCACGGGCGTCCCGCCCGGTGCTCCCACCGTGGCACGGGCGTCCCGCCCGGTGCTCCCACCGTGGCACGGGCGTCTCGCCCGTGAACCCCACCGTGGCACGGGCGTCCCGCCCGGTGCGTGTTCAGCGTGTCAGTCCGGAGAGGGTGCCATGCTTTCCCGCGACAGCGTTCGTGCTCAGCGTGGGCTCCACGCCCTCGATCCGGCGCCGGCAAGCTCGTGCGGACGCCGTCTGCACCCCTCTCCGGCCGGAGAGAGCCGACGCCGTCTGCACCCCTCTCCCGCCGGGAGAGGGGTAGGGGTGAGGGCGGCGGAGGAGGAGACACTCCCTCGTGCACAGGCCCGCTCGCCCGTCACGCTGGAGACGCGAAACACGTACGCGACACCAGTCGCGGGTCAGCATACCTCTGCAGCCGCGGCACATGCCCACCCCCGCCTGCGGCGGGTGAGGGCATGGCACCCACCCTGAACAGGTACCCCGCCCGTGGACCCAAGTGTAGCATACGGCATCCCGCCCGCGGACGTAAGCGCGGCACGGGCGTCTCCCCCATACGCAACACCGGCAGCAACTCAGGTACCACCGAATCCCCCCATCCGCCTGGAACCCGCACGCTGCCCGGCCGTGCCCAGCTCCCCGCGCAGCCGAGCCGCACACAGTCCATTGTCACCACGGAGGCATTGAGATCACGGAGGGAACCAGGATTGACCCGCTCCGTGGCCGTCGTGACTCCGTGGTGCCCTCCACGGCGCAGGGAAACTCTGCAAGCAGCCATTATCCGCAGATTACGCCGATGGCGCAGACTTCAGAGATGCAGTCTGCATGCAACGCGAGCAGGTCCGTCAAGCGTCACGGCCGCGCGTCGTAGTAGCATTCGAGCCACTGGCCATAGTCGGCCAGCGTGATGCAGCGGTCCCCATCCCGATCCGCCCACGGGTTGTAATACCCCGACCCGTCGCCGTAGCAGGTGCCGAAGCTATCGGAGAACGCCAGGAAGTCCGCATAGCTCAAGTCCGCATCGCCATCCAAGTCACAAGGACATCCCCACCGGGCCCAGTTGCCCGAGACGTGGTCGCCAGCGGTCCAGAAATTCCCTCCTGCGATTAACTCACCCTTGTAGACCGTCAGGGCATACACTTCGCTGTTCATCCCCGACCCCAGCGGGTGCCAGGCGCTGCCGTCCCACCGGGCGATGTCGTTGCACTCCACGCCGCCAGCGGTCGTGAAGTAGCCCCCCGCAATGAGCTCGCCGTTGTAGACCGTCAGGGCACACACGCCCGCATAGCTACCGCCCGCCATCCCCGACCCCAACGTGTGCCAGGCGCTGCCGCCCCACGCAGCGATGTTGTTTGCGGCAACGGCGCCGGCGGTCGTGAAGTAGCCCCCCGCAATGAGGTCGCCGTTGTAGACGGTCAGGGCAGACACTTCTCTGTTCATGCCCGACCCCAGCGGCTGCCAGGCGCTGCCGTCCCACCGGGCGATGTAGTTGCACTCCACGCCGCCGGCGGTCGTGAACCCGCCCCCCGCAATCAGTTCCCCGTCGTAGACCGTCAGGGCGTACACGTACGGCCAGTAACCGCCCATCCCCGACCCCAACGGCTGCCACGCGCTGCCATTCCAGCGTGCGATGTTGTTGCACTCCACGCCGCCGGCGGTAGTGAAGTTGCCGCCCGCGATGAGTTCGCCGTTGTAGACCGTCACGACTTGCGCGTGCTGAAGACCGTCGCTCGTCCCCGACCCGAGCGCTTGCCAGGCGGCGCCATCCCAGCGCGCAATGCCGTTGGCCAGGACACCCCCAACACCTGTGAACCGCCCGGCGGCGACAACTTCACCGTTGTACACTCCCAGAGCAGCCACAGGAGATTCGCCGCTCATGCCGTTCCCCAGGGCGTGCCACAGAAGGCCGTCCCAGCGAGCTACACCGCTGGCTCCCGCGTCTCCTGCGGCGGTGAAATAGCCGGTTGCTATCAGACCACTGGTATGAACACTCAACGCGGCCACCTCCGGCCCACCCACGCCGAAGAAGTCGTCCAAGCCGGTTCCGAGTGCATGCCAAGTACTCCCATCCCAGCGGGCGATGCAAGCGGCTGGGACTCCCTCGATGGATGCGAAGTCTCCGCCCACAATGAGGTCGCCATCGTAAGTCGTCAAGGCATTGAACCGGAGCCCCCAAGCCAGTGGTTGCCAAGCGCTCCCGTCCCAGCGAGCAATCTGCGCCCCGGTCGATAACACCCCGCCTGCAACGAGTTCACCGTCATAGACAGTCAGCGCCCATACCACTTGCTCCCCGCCCGGTTCGTTCCCCATTCCATTCCAGGCTGTGCCGTCCCAGCGTGCCACATTGGCGAACCGGACACCGTCGACCGTGAATGTGAAGGCGCCGCCGGCGAACAGGTCACCACTCCAGGACAGCACGGCGTGAACAGGTCCATTCAGTCCGAGCGCGAGCGGGTGCCACGCGTCCCCATCCCAGCGGGCGATGCACCTGCATGTCACACCACCCGCGGTCGTGAAGGAGCCCCCCGCGATCAGCTCGCCGTTGTGGACCGACAGCGCAAGCACGGCCGGGTAGCTGTCGCCCGTCATTCCCGACCCCAACGAGTGCCAGGCGCTGCCGTCCCACCGGGCGATGTAGTTGCACGGCACGCCGCCGGCGGTCGTGAACCGGCCGCCCGCAATCAGCTCGCCGTTGTAGACCGTCAGGGCAGACACTTCGCTGTTCATCCCCGACCCCAGCGGCTGCCAAGCTTTGCCGTCCCACACAGCGATGTTGTTTGCGGCAACGGCGCCGGCGACTGTGAATTGCCCTCCGATGACGACCAGCTCGGGCTGTGGTCCCGGCCCATCGGGATCCCAGGCAGTGGTGGCATATCCATACCCGTTGGTCCCGGCAAGCCCATCGCCCGGCAGCCACGTCGGCGCGCACTCCCCGCGCGCGATGGGCAATCCACCTGCCAGCATCAACGTAAGCACCGCGACCGCCGCCGCCAGGTTCCCCGAGCGACATATGCTCAACCAACTCCACTCGGCCATGTTCAGCCCTCCATCTCCTCTAGAAAGTGCATTGATACTGCATATCGTAACGATTCGCCGGCCCGCGTGTCAATAGTGAAGCCCGGGCCGTCACGGGATCCGAGTAGGTCGGGTCCGCGACGGCTTGTTGTCCGCAGATTGCGCAGATTTCACAGATACGGTCTGCGCGGCGGCCTGCGGGGCGCACGCGGCGCACGCGGTCCCTCGTGATGGATGCCCCACCACGGAGGCACTGAGATCACGGAGGTAGTAAGACCGTCTCCGTGTCCTCCGTGACTCCGTGGTGCCCCTTGACGCGAGGTCAACGGTGCGTGTGGGTGCCAGAGGGCGAGGTTGCGCGGCCCGCTCGCTTCCGCTCGGGCTCGGATGGTGGCGGCGCCTCGTCATTCGCTGTTCGCTCTTCGCCATTCGCTATTCCCGCTGCCCGCTCGCTTCCGCTCGGGCTCGGATCGGGCCAACTCGCTGCCGCTCGGGCTCAGATGGAGCGGACGCCGGAGCCCTCGGCGGGCGTTTGGTCCGGCTTGGGGACGACCCTACAATACGCTGCGGGTAGCACCAGCGGGGCGACCTGCGCACCGGTCGCGCCCAGGCGCTTGCGGCAGGAGACGCGGGCTGACGTAGCTTGCGTTGGTGCTGGACGAAGCACCGAGTCGTCGTCCGAACCCCTCACCCTGCCCTCTCCCCCACGGGGGAGAGGGGGCGGAAGTAGACCTATGCCGATTCTGTTCCAGCCCCCCTTGCCGCCTGCCTACCGCGACTTGGGCGCGGAGGAGATCGAGCGGCGAATCCGCGCGCGCAAGCGGGAGTTCGGGCGGCGGGTGGTCATCCTTGGCCATCACTATCAGCAAGATGAGGTCATCCGGTTCGCCGACTTCACCGGCGACAGCCTGAAGCTCTCCCAGATCGGCGCGCAGCAGACGCAGGCGGAGCACATCGTCTTCTGCGGCGTGCACTTCATGGCTGAGTCGGCTGATATGCTGACCGGGCCGGAGGTAAAGGTCATCCTGCCCGACCTGTCCGCGGGTTGCAGCATGGCGGACATGGCCGACATTGATGACGTCGAGGACGCCTGGGACTACCTAGCCGGCGTCGGCGGCGTCCAGCCTGTGCCCATCACGTACGTCAACTCCTCGGCCGCGGTGAAGGCATTCTGCGGCCGGCACGGCGGAGCCTGCTGCACCAGCAGCAACGCCCGGGCAATCGTGGAATGGGCCTTCACGCAAGGCGACAAGGTGCTCTTCATGCCTGACCAGCACCTCGGGCGCAACACCGCGTATGCGATGGGCATCCCCCTCGACCGAATGGTCGTGTGGGACCCGCAGATCGTGGCCGGCGGGCTGACGGCCGAGCGCGTCCGCGGGGCCCGCGTGCTGCTGTGGAAGGGCCATTGCAGCGTCCACGGGCTGTTCACGACGCGGCAGTGCGACGAAATCCGGAAGCTGGACCCGGCCTTTCAGATCATTGTCCACCCGGAGTGCCCGTGGGAGGTCGTGCAGAAGGCGGACCTGGCCGGCAGCACTGAATTCATCATCAAGACTATCCGCGAGGCCGACCCAGGGTCAAAATGGGCAGTCGGCACCGAGGTTCACCTCGTTAACCGCGTGGCCAAGGAGCACCCCAACAAGACCGTCCGGTCGCTGGCCGGGATTCAGTGCCTCTGTACCACGATGTATCGCATCGACGGCAAGCACCTGCTCTGGGCCCTGGACGAGCTAGCGACCGGGCACCTGGTGAACCAGGTTCGCGTGGACGAGCAGACCCGCCGGGAGGCCGTCGTAGCACTGGAACGCATGTTGGCCCACGTCACCGCCCAGCCGGTAGCGATCAAGCGGGCGTGACGCGATGCCCAGCAGGGTCCGTAGCGTCGCCCCCCCCGCGGGCGACGCAGGAGGCGGTTGCGTTGCGGTGCGCTCGTGCATCGACGCACCCGAATCTTCGGGTTGGGATCCCCCGTGACGCCGGGAGCGGGCGCCGCAATCAGAGCCCGCCGTGCGAGCAGCGGGACACGTCCGGGGGCTGGCGCCCACGGCTCTGACCGCCGACCAACCCGAGGTTTCAGGTGTGTCGGAGCACCAGGTCGGGTACAGGGGGCCGACGCTACTTCGGCACGCCGCCCGGAAAACGTGTATAATCCCGTCCATGAACGGCGACATCGACCGGGTTCTCATTACTGAGGCGCAGATCGCAGCCCGCATCCGTGAGCTGGCCGGCGAGATTGGCACCGCCTACCCTGAACCAGCGGACGGGATCGTCATCGTGCCGGTGCTGTCGGGGTCGGTCTTTTTCCTGGTGGACCTGGTGCGGCTGCTGCCGATGAAGATGCGAATTGGGATGGTGGCCGTCTCCAGCTACCCCGGCGAGGCGACCCGCTCCCAGGGCGCAAAGCTGGTCTCCGGACGCTTCCCGGATGTGCGCGACCGTCACGTTCTGCTGGTGGACGACATCCTGGACTCCGGCGGGACCTTGCGGCTGGTGCGCAGCGTGATGGAGCGAGCGGGGGCCCGCAGCATCAAGACGGCCGTGCTGCTCCGCAAGGTCTCTCGGGCGCCCGTGGACGTGCCGGCCGATTTTGTCGGGTTCGATATCGAGGATCGGTTCGTGGTCGGCTACGGCCTGGACTACAACGACTACTACCGGAACCTGCCGTACATCGCCGTGCTGCGGCCGGAACTCTACAAGGTGGCAGAGTCATGCCCGGTCTAACCTGCGCACCGCGACCAACAGCCGGCCGGGCGACCCGGTGGATGGACCTGCGTCTACCGACGGCCGCCACGGAGGCGCCGCGTGCCGCGGTTCACTCGGCCGCGGAGACCGCGCTGCCGCTGGGCGTGCTCGACGGTGGGGAGATCGTGCTGCTGGCGATTAAGCCGTCGGTGTGGCGGACGTTGTTTGATGCGGGGCCGTGGCTGCTGGTGACGTGTCTGCTGGCCGGCGTGCTCGCGTGGAAGCGGCTGCCGATGCTGGGGCTGTCACCGACGGCCACCGCGCAAATGCTGCTGATGATCGGGGTCGCGCGGTTTGCGGTAGCGGTCGTCCGCTGGATTCCGACGTGGTACGTGCTGACCAACCGCCGGGTGCTGCGGATTCACGGGGTGCGAACGCCGGCGGTGACGGCCACCCTGCTGACCGACCTGCGTCAGGCGCACATGACCGTATCCGCGCCGGAGCGTTTCGCCGGCATCGGCACACTCACGCTCATTTCCCGCCGCGAAGACCAGGAGCCGCACCGGTGGGAGTCCATCCACTCTCCGCAGGTGGTCCTGGACAAGATCCGCGACGCCGCCAACAAGGCCGCTCACCTGCATGACATGGTTCCGTAACGCGTCGACGCTACGGCGTGTCGCTCCGGGTCCCCCGGCGGGTGAGTAGCCGCATGCGGCAGGAAGACAGATGGTCAAGCCAGGGTGGCATGGCCAAGCGCAGCGCCGCCATGCGCTCCGACGTGTCCCATGCTACCGCCTGCAACAGCATGCCGGCGCCTTCGGCTTGGGCATGGCACGCCCGCGGGTTCCCATTTGCGCGGTCCTGCTTGCTGTCGCGGATCGTCTCTGCTCGCCGCCGGGCGCCCTTTTTGCATTCTTCCTTTCTGCCTTCTGAATTCTACGTTGCCTCCGGCGGCGCCGGCGTCTGCGGCACTTCCTCCTCCAGGTAGACGTCCTCCAGGTCGATGCGGTCCACGTCGCGGCGGAGCAGGAAGTAGATGATCGTGCTGGCGCTGAGATAAAAGGAGACCAGGAACGCCCACATCAGGGCCACGACGATCAGCACAGTAATACCGATCAGGAAGGCCGAGATGTACTCATACCAGCTCAGCGTGCTCCAATCCGGCCAGGTGTGCAGGGCGTGTACGCCGCTGATCGGCCAGATGCGCTCGATCTTGTTGGACGTCGCCCCGAAGAAGGACGTACCCCAGCCGACCACGATGTGCGCGAACTTGAGCGAAACGAACGTCAGCAACTGCACGAACAGCCAGCACAGGCTGCCATAGACCAGCGTGATGCAGGCATACAGCACCGTTTTCCACGGCCGGGACAGCACGTAGCTGAGGCTGCGGGAAAACGCATCGAAGGCGTCGGAGCCCTCCGCGGCCACCGTCGGCCACAGCAGGCTGCCGCCCGCCAGCAGACCCAGCAGCAGCAGCGCGGCCGCGAAGCCGCCGATCACCGCCAGTACAAAGGCCCCCCCGGCCACGATGTCGCCAAACACCGGAATCCGCAGCACCATCCCGCCGATCACCATCAGCAACCCGATCACCAGCACGAAGATGATCGGCAGCAGCGGCGCCAGGAAGAACCCGCCCAGCCAGCGCTGGCTCACGTATTGCGCGGCCGCCCCCATGCCGAGCCTCTCGTCCCGCGTGAACTGCAAAGCCGCGCTGCGACAGACCGACCCACCGCCGAACGACCAGATGAGTAGCGTGCCCACGCCAAACAGCAGGAAGTAGAAGTAGTGCTCGCGCGCCATCCACAGCACGCCGTACAGCATGCCCACGACGCTGCCCAGCGGCGTGGCCGGCCCGGTGAAATCACGCACGTAGGTCCCCACCGGCGACCCACCCGCCCAGGTGGACGTGAACGGTACCGACGACCCCAGCAAGCCCAGCAGGCAACGCCGCTCGTGCGTCCGCCAGACCTCGAAGATGCCGAGGTCACCCGCCGCCGGCTCGAGTTCCTGGTCGATCTGGCGGGCCGCGACGTAGCGGTCCAGGGCTTCCGCCCCGACCCCCTTACCCGCCTGCACCCAGATTCGATCGAGCACCCAACCCCACAACAGGGTGAGCAGCAAGGCCGCCAGCACGCTCAGCAGCCGGGTGGGGTGGATCGCCATGCGGAAGGTGCGGATGATGTAGGGCAATCCGCTCGCCTCCAGCCAACCGTTCTTCTCCGTTGCCGGTCCGTTTTGTGGCATATGTTGACACTCCAGTGGTCGCGTGTAGAGGAACGAAACCACGGGCGCCGTCGAGTGCCGGTGCCCGAACTGCGACTCTTGATCGCACCGCGCCTGTCGCTCCCAACCCGCGCGACCCGCCACGCCAGTCGGGACCACGCGGGGAATCGACTACACCGCGGGATTGTAGTCCCTCCCACGGCCACAGGGAAGACCGGCGCGCCGCCACCCCCTCCGCGGGTGGCCCACCTCCTGTGGAGGTGGGGAACACATGAACCTCGCGCTCATCTGGCGAGTACCAGGCGGTACGGACTCCCGTATCACAGGGGGCCGGCACGGCAGACTGAAGAACGCAGCCCTCATCACCCCCAGGTCCAATGGACCTGGGCCACCCGCCAAAGGACCTGGGGCACCCGTAGCGTTGGCCACCCGGGTCCGGGTGTGCGCGGAGGCCGGCGCCGGTGAGCACGACCTCACGTGTCGACACGGATACCCGACATCAACTCCGCCAGGTACGGCCGCACGCGTTCCGCCAAGGCCCCTCCACGCACGCCGGTCGCGGCAGCTTCACCAACGCGGCGCACCAGGGCGCTGCCGACAATCGCCCCATCCGCCACGTCGCAGACGGCCCGCACCTGCTGGGCCGAGCCGATGCCGAACCCCACACACACGGGCAGACCACTGATCCGCCGCAACTCCCTGACCTGCCCCGGCAGCTCCGGCGGCAGCCCGACGCGCTCGCCCGTCGTGCCGGCCACCGCCACCTGGTACACGAACCCGGCCGACGACCGGGCAATCGCCTCCCGCCGGGCCGGCGTGGTCGTCGGCGCCACCATCCCGATGTGGCACAGTCCCACCCGCGCGGTCGCTTGTGCCGCATCGTGGCACTCCTCGACGGGCAGGTCCGGGATGATCACGCCGTCAAACCCCGCCGCGGCCGCCTCCGTCAGGAACCGGTCACGCCCGTAGCGGTACACGATCGAGTAGGACACCATAGCGAGTAACGCGCAGGCAACCCGGGAGCGGACCTGGGCCGCCACGCTGAACGCGTCGTGGACACGGCAGCCGTGCTCGAGGGCGCGGTAGAAGGACTCCTGGATCACCGGTCCATCGGCGATCGAGTCCGAATACGGGAAGCCGATTTCCACGGCGGCCACACCCAAGGCATCCGCGACGTGAATCAATTCGGCCAGCGAGCGCGAGTCGGGAAAACCCGCCGTGAAATACGGCAGGAGGGCCCCGCGTGCGCACCCATCGCCCGGCCGCAGACGCGCAACAATCCGGTCACCCGACGCGCTCATGCGCATTCTCCGCAGGTGTTCAGCGGGGCTGGTGTTGCAGGAGCTTCCGACACGACGCCTCTCCGAGCGGGGAGAGAAGACCACAGGAACGCGGCCTGCCCCTCCAGGGACTCGAAGTCCCTGGCAACGACCGTGCGCCCTGCGGGCGAAGAGCAAGCGTGATCTTGCACCCGGAGCACGCACTGTCTTCCAAGCGGCGTGCGCGCTGTGCTCCGCCCACCGCGCGGAACATCCCAGCTCGGCTAAGCGTCCTCTGCCGCCTGGAGGGCGGGCGGACGTTGCCAGGGTCTTCCAGGCCCTGGGGTCGCCCTGCTTCCCTTCTCTTCATTTCGCCCGGCGGGCGAGCGGGCTTCGCCCCCACCCGGGCGACGCAGCCTCCGCCGACTCGCAACCCGATGCCGCCCGCAAAGCGGATTATAGCCTCCGTAACCACCGACAGATACGGCGTTGCCGGCGGTCTGCCCCTCAAGAAACCGCGCCTGCCGGTTCCCTCCCGCCTCACTTTGTGCTATAATGCTGGTGTACGGTCAGCGATGCGTTCCAAGAGGACGCGGCTGCCGTGTTCGACAGGGAGTTCCGATTGACCGAACCGGTAAGAAGACCCTTGAGGAGGCTTTAACCACATGCACGAACGACGTACCGGCCCCTCTTGAGGCTGGCGGTCTGAGCTGCACGAAAGCCACCCACTTGACACAAGGGTTCTGTCATCCCCTCCCATCGGCACTGTGGCGGCCGCTCTTTTTGGACGCTGGCGACGAGGGCCTGCGCGCCTACGCGCGGGCCCTTTCTATGCGCCGCCCGCGTCCCCCATCCCTAGGAAGTGCCCTGGCGCCGGGTCCCGAAGGCCGCAGGCAGCCCAATACCATTGTTGGTACCCCTGAATGGGGGCCGAACCGCAGGAGCCTCGGCCAAGGTTCGCTGCTCAGCGTGGCCCCGCACTCGGCCTGCGCGCCGGTCCCGTGGCAGCAGCACTCCCAAGAACCGGCACTGAAGGGCGCCCCGGATGTGGACAACGGGGGCCCGCCACCTCACTGACCTTAGCGCGAGGACGCTGCCCAGTTCTCGCTTCGGAATGACGGGAAGACCTCCTGAACCGCTTCACGGACGCGCGCCATCTTGTCCGAAGTAACGAGAACCAAGTTCCGTTCCACCGCTTGAGCGGCGAGCCAGAGGTCGTTCTCATCGATGCCCAGCTCCCGGCCTGCGACGGGGTCGTACATCTGCTCGGGTCTCACCTTGTTCTTCCAGCCGCCGGGCGGCGGGGACTTCTCCGCCAGCTCTGCCCGGATGAGACCGTACGGCTCGGCAGTGTGTTTCGAGACTGACAGAATCTGACGGAGCTTCTCTCGTACGAAGGTGACGAACGCTGCGCGCCTGGTGTCCGCAGGCGCGGGGTTGAGAGCATGCCCGTACTCGATCTCGCCGAGACTGATCGCGGACACGTACATCGGGGAATCGGCAGCGCGGCTATCGGCGACGGCCCTTACAGCGGGGAACTTCCCGGAATCGCCGTCAAACCAGTGCCGGATCGTGTTCGTATCGAGGAGGTACCCGTCCAAAGTCTACTCCTCGGCATACGCGGTGGCCGCTCGACGAAGGGCCGCGAGCACGTCTTCGTCCGTCTCGGGCTTGTAATCTCGAAATCGCCCAAGGGTCGAGCGAGCGTAGTCCTCTGAGATGAGTTCGTGAAGCGGCACGAAAGCCGTCAGCTCAGGCGGGTAGTACCCACGAAAGTCGCAGCCGACGCCCTTACGCTCGACGCCGGCAAAAAGGTCGAGCAACTGGCGTTCGAGGCGCGGGGGGAGGTCGTAAAGCCTGAGCACCTCAGCGTCGAGGGCAAGAAGTGCGCGTCGCACCGGCGCCGTCACGTCTGGCTGCATGAACGCGGTCTGCGCCCTTTCCACCGCGGCGAGATAAGCCGCAGCCGCGCCTTCAATCCTCAATGTGGTCTCCGGTGTGACGGCTGGCAACGGGAAGGCACGCCATTCCCTGACGAGTGTCTCACGTTTGCCAGAGAAGCAGTACGCGTAAGCGTTTGCGACCGGAGAGTTCAGGACCGCCCATAGTACGCGCAGCGACGCCCGAGGAGACGCGGGGCGGAACACCAGAAAGCGGCTGGACACCGCCACGCCCTCTTCATCGATGACAGCTTTGAGTCTCCACGGGTCACGCGCCACCGGGGCGTAGTTCAACACCACCTGTGGCGTGCCAAGCACCGTCGCAGCCCCCGGACGGCGGAGGTTGCCCCCAGCCGCGTCAATCCAGACGCTCTTGGGTAACTTCCATATTCCGTAGTCGTCCGCCGCACGAAGCACGCCCTTGACCCAACCTGGACGCCTCGTGTTAGACACGACCTCGCTTCCCCCCAGGGCATCTTCTCCTAAAAACTCGAATCCTTTCTGGATAATCGCCACGGCCTGCAGGCGTGGCACATTGCCTAGGTAGTCCCACACCTCGTGCAGATCTGGCAGCAAAAGAGTCGGATCGGCGCTCGCTGCGAAGCGCGCTTGTGGAACTTCCCGCTCGGACGAGAACGCTAGTTGCTCTTTGAATGCGGGCATTCCACGTTCTCGGACACGGCGATACCTGAGTGTGGGAGGCGCCACCTTGCCCTTCCGCCGCACTCCCATGAGCACGGCCACCTCGTGGTCGCTCTTCTCGAACAGGTTGTCCGCGAAGACCGCGATCTCGGAGAGGTCGCATTCCCTGAGCAGGAACTCGCGTACCGACTGCGATTCCCTGTCGTGCAGCACGCCCTGCGGCATCACCACGCCGAACACGCCGCCGGGAGGAAGTGCGGGAAGTGCGCGCGTGAGCATTTCCACGGCTTTCGTCTGCACCGCGGGCCCTCCCCCCGCTTGCCGATACTTACTCCGCTGCGCGGGCGTGAATGGCTCAAAGGGCGGGTTGGCCAGAAGCAGTGTGCACATCGATGCGGCCTTCTTGAGTACCCGCGGCATGAACATGTCGGCTTCTTCGATCGGCCATGAGTTGCCATGCGGTACGTCGGCCAGCGTGAGCTGGAGCTTGGCCAGCTCACACGCGAACGGGTCAATCTCGACCCCGTGCAGTCGCTCGCGCAGGTAGCGGTGCCTGGCGGTGCCGTCCTGGATTTCGCAGAAGTCGCGTAGCCATCGCATCGCGGCAACCAGAAAACCCGCGTGTCCGCACGCAGGCTCGAAAACGCGGCGGGCGTCGGGGGTGTGCTGCTCCACGAGCGGCCAGAGCTGCGCGAGCATATGATCAACGAGCATCGGTGGCGTGCTGTGAATCCCGAGTTGCTTGCGAATGTCTCGGCTACCGCCAGTCTTCTTCGCCGCTTTGCCCTTGGGCTGGGCGTCAATGAGGGCCGTTTCGTAGAGGTACGCGAGCGATTCGGCAGATGTATTCCCCAGATGCCCCCAATGGGCCACGCCCCTGGCCGCCTCGTCAATCGCCGGGCGCCAGGCTCTGCCGCCCGGAGGAATACCCTCCACATCAGCGTAGTGGCGACCCACACGTCGGAACACGTCATCGACGTTGGTCAGGTCGATGCGCCGGAAGTTCTCCACACCCTTCTCGTTGAGCAGCTTGGCTGCCAGCAGCCAGAAGACGGTCTTGTACAGGTCGGCGTAGTTCTTCGTGCTGCGGAGTTGTCCGCCCAGCCGGTCCGCCAAGCCCTGAATCGCGCCATCCACCCAGCGGCACAGCGTCTCGCCCAGGCGACGCTCAACCGCGGGCATGAGCCCGATGTCCACGAACCACATCTGCTGGGCCGGACGGGTTGGGCGGCGCATCTTGGCGCGGTAGATAGCCTCCGGAGAGAGATCGTCCTTGTGCTCGCGGAAGAAGCCGTCTATCTGCGTTGCGGGGATCGTCCTCGGATCCCTGGGCCCGCACGCCGAGATTGCCCACCACTCAAGTACATCGCCGGTACAGACCAGCGCGGTGGGCGCGCCCAGATCGACGCAGGACTCCGCCGCGGCCCTTCCGTCACCATCCGCCGAGACGACCGCAAGGCAGGCCGACCGAACGTCCCACGGCTGGCCGTAGAACCCCACAAACGGGAGCTTCGCCCGGCCTAGCGCGTAGTCGACCGCCAAGCGCGGACCGGTGTATCCGCAGCCCTTTACGAAAGGCAGAAGCGTGGCAGGGGTTATCGCGGGCGGCGGCACGACGGCGACCTCCTCCATCAGACCAGATGTTGCGTTGGCATCAGGGGACCGCGCAATCCATTCTACGGGCCGGAATCGGGTTGTCACGCGATTTCCATGGGGCCATCCGCCCCCGCCAGCCACGTGAAGACGTGCCGCCCCCAAGTTGGAGACATCGCCCCAACTGCCGACCAACGTACTCGCGGGGCGGCCGACACGCGGCACCGCCCTGCGGACGGCCCCAACCACCAGGCCCTCGAGCGTGAAGAAGCCGTGAATGCCTCCCGCGAAGGCGTGAGTCGCCTGCCCACACTGCGGTCACAGGTCACAGGCAGCCGGCGGCCGAGGACGGCATGCCGCCTTCCGGTCCTGCACTGCCCGCGGTGAAGCACGGTGCAGGCCTGTAGCCACGAACGGACTCCTGCATGGCCCGGGAGGCTCCGAAGCCCCCCGAGCGTGTCCGTGCGGCGCGTTTCCCCGGCGTGCATTTGGCACCCCGCACGCTATACTGGGACCCCATGAAGGGCATCGTTCTATTCGAGGATGAGGGGTTCGCCAACTTCCTGCCGCTGCTCTTGTGGCGCACCGTCTTTGAGCTGCGCCCGGGGCGGGACATCATTCTCGACCGCACCGCCCAGCAACTCGCGCTGCCCGTGGTCGGGGTGTGGACGCGGGACTGGATTGCCCCGGTCGCCCGGCACCGGTGCGGGGCGGCCGTCAACCGCGCCCTGGCGCCCGACGCCCTGCTCATCAACGGTCGGTGGCTGTGCGAGGGACCGGTCAGCTTCCCGGCGGCCCCGGCCGTGGGGATGGCCGGCACCGAAGTGGCCTATATCGTCTGTGACCAGAAGCTCTCCGAACAGCTCGCCCCGGGCGATCTGCTCAGCGCCGAACGCCGCAAGCTGGCCCTGACCGGTGTGCCGCGGACCGTGGCACCCGGCGAGATGCTACGCTATCCCTGGGACATCGTCCGCCGCCTGCCGCGCACCCTGGAAGCCGACTGGAAGCCGCGCGACGCCGTCGTGGAGGAACCGCTCGATCCGCGGGTGACGGTGGAGAACCCCGAACGGGTGCACATCGGTCTGCACACGCGCGTGCATCCGACGGCCGTGCTGGATGCGTCGGCCGGGCCGGTCTACCTCAGCGAGAACGTCCGCGTCGGCCCCTACAGCGTCATCGAAGGCCCCGTCTACATCGGACCGGGCTCGCAGATCAACCCGCACGCCTGGCTGCACGGGCCCAACGCCATCGGCCCGGTCTGCAAGCTCGGCGGCGAGATCGTTGGCTGCGTCATCCACGGCTACACCAACAAGCAGCACCACGGCTTCCTGGGACACTGCTACGTGGGGAGCTGGGTCAACTTCGGCGCGGGAACCAGCAACTCGGACCTGAAGAACACCTATGGGTCCGTCCGCGTGTCACTGCATGGCACCGTGGTGGATACCGGCCTGCTGTTCTGCGGCGGCGTCATCGGTGACCACGTCAAGACGGCCATCAACGCGACGCTGCCCACCGGCGTGGTGCTGGGCATGGCGGCCGTCATCAACACGTCGCGCGTGGTGCCGAAGTTCGTGCCGTCATTCGGCTGGGTAACCGATGCCGCCGTCAACCGCGGCGACCCCGCCCGCCTGCTGGACGTGGCCGTCAAGGTCATGAGCCGCCGGCACGTGGACATCACCGACGAGGAAGTCGAACTCATGCTCGACCTGGGCACCCGCGCCTTCGCCCTCGAACAGAGGCGCTGACTGGTTTGATCGCCCGGCTTACGTCCGGGCCCCGGCCAGCAGGGCTTCCCCGAGCGGTTGGGCGGGGCTGCCGAACCCGCTGCGGCCGTTGACGCCGGCCGACAGCGTTGCCCAGTGTCCTTCGCGCACGATGTACTCGTAGCGCTCGCGGAAGCGATGAGGCGTCATGCGTGCCTCGGACGCCAGCGCCGCCAGCGTCGTCGGCGTCTCGAAGTCCCACTTCTCCAGCCGGATCATGTACGCCCGCGCCACCCGGTACGAGTAGCTGCTCAAGTCCACCTGCCGGATCCTCGTGCGGTTCGTCACCGGGTCCACCATGTCCTCGAACGCCATCGGCACCAGGTTCCCCGCCTGCATGGTGGCCATCACTCCCGGCGGCAGATCACACGTCGTATCCAGCAGCAGCCGCACCCCGCCGTGCCCCAGATCACGCGTGTAGCTCATGTCCCACGGCGTCGGCGGCGCCGAACGCAACTCGTAGCCGAGTGTATGACCCACGATGGTCACCTTCTCGCCGCGGGCCTGGAACCGCTGCACCAGCTCGTCCTTCAGAATGGCCGCCAGCGGCACCTCCGACAGCCGCGGATGCCCGGCCGCGTCCACCGGCACCTCCTTACCCAGCAGCCGCGACAGCTCCGCCCGGTCACCGAGCTTGTAGGCAAGCCCCTCCGCCAGCACGGCCACCCCGTCCGGGCGACCCATCGCCCGCCGCTTCAGCATCGAACCCTCGATGACGTCCGCGATTTCCCTGATCGTGATGGACTTGTCGAACTCCTCCGGAATCAGCGTCAGCGTAGCCCCGGCCGTCTTGCCGATCCCCAGCGCCAGGAACCCCGCGTTGCGGCCCATCGCCACCACCACGTACCAGCGTCGCGTCGTCCGCGAGTCCTCCATCAGGTTCGCCACGATCTGCGAGCCGATGTGCCGCGCCGTGGAAAAACCGAAGGTCGGCACGTCACCCGGCAACGGCAGGTCATTGTCGATGGTCTTGGGGACGTGCACGACGCGAATACCGCCTTCCGAGCCCTCCGCAATGAAGCGCGCACTCAGGGACGTGTCATCACCGCCGATCGTCAGCAGATGCGTCACGCCCAGCCCGCGCAGACGCTCGCACACGCGGCGCACCCGCGCCGGGTCCGGCTCGGCCACGGTGGACGTCTTCAGCTTGCTCGCATCAAGCAGGTTCGTTCTCGACGTGCGCAGAATGGAGCCGCCGTCGAAGTGGACCCGGCTCATCTCCTGAATCTTCAGGTCCACCGTGTCGCGCCCGGGGTTGAAATCGTCGGCGACCAAGTGGCTCAGCCCGTCGTAGAACCCCAGCACCGTCAGCCCGTTGTTGATCGCCTCGATGGCGGCCGCCCCGATCACGCCGTTGATTCCCGGCGCCGGACCACCGCCCACCACGATTCCCAGCTTCGCCTGTCTCATGTGCGGCTCCTTAGTGCTCGTGCAGCGTCCCTCTAATGCTATGCCCTGGGATTATCGGCGTGCGACCGGCTTTACCAAACCCAACGCGAGATTACACCCAGGCTAACACTTCTACATAATGCCTGACATTCCCCTGCGTGCCAAGACGGGTAGTCATCGGTCTCCCCGCAACCGCGCCCGACTGGAAACGAGGAACCCATTTCGCAGCCCGAACGGAAGTGAGGAGCACTCGGCGGTCACGTGCCCAACTACATGGGACCGAGCGGCACCCGTCGTTGGTTGTCGCGGTTGCCCCGTGGTTGGGTGGTGTCCGGTCGCTCCCGCTCGCGGTCGGATCGGGATGATGAGACGCGGTGCTTTCGCACGCCCTTCGCCGTACGGTCCCTCACTTCCGTCCAGGCTCCGTGTCGGTGCCCGCCCGCTTCCGCTGTGCTCTGCGTGCCGCCTGGTTCAAGTCGCACTGATCTCGCCCGCGCGGAGCGCTTTTCCCGGTTTTGTGCTTGACGCCCCCCCCCCCCCGACGCGGTACCTTGAACCTGCGACATGTCGGTCGGGGGTCAGGGTGCCGCGTCCACCCCGCTTGTGGGCGCGGGGCGATAGGTCATACGGGCGTCCGGCGCGGAGCTCGGGCTTCGCATCGCCGCCACCCATCACACGATCAGGAGGCCTCATTATGAAGCTCAGACACTGGATCGCAGGAGTTCTCATCTTTGCAGGCGCGGGGGCTGTGTGCCTCGGCGCCTTGTTCACGTGGACCGCGGGTGGCGCGGATGACGACTGGGATACCGCCGCCAACTGGTCGGGCCCACCGGGGGGGCAGCACGGCTGGCCGTGTACAGGCAACGACGACGCGCTCTTCCCCGCCGGCGCGGAGGGCCCGTACGTCGGGCTGATCACGGAGCAGATCGACGATCTGACGATCAACAGCAGCCGGGACTTCTACTCGGTCGGCGGGACGGCGACGCTCACGGCGGACAGCCTCACGATCGCGGGCCCGGCGCCCAGCGGAGCCTCGTACACCACCGTGACCGTGTTCGAGAACGCCACCATCAAGACGCAGTAGGCCGTCGGGGAAACGGCGCGGGCCGCGCTACGCACCCACGCAGAGCCTCCGCGCCGCACGGATGGGTTTGGTTAAGCGTGTAATCCGGAATCACGAACGAAGGGATAATACCCATGCAAGTACGACACGTGTGTGCGATCGTTGGAATTCTGGTCATGCTGGGCGCCACGCAGGTGGCGCTCGGTACGACGTACTACTTCTGGGGAAGCGATGCGCAGCATACGGGATACTGGAACGTCCGGGAGCACTGGAGGCCCAATGGGATACCTGGGCAAAACGACACGGCCATCATCGGGGAGGTCAACGCCGAGGTTGTGAATATGCTCTGCTACGTCACGGATGATCAGAGCGTGGGAACCCTCGTGGTCAAAGGCAGCGGGACGACCTGATCGGGGCTGCGCATCTGCCAGGCTGGCAGACTGACGGTTTATACCAGTGCGGACTTCGAAGGTGCCTGCATCCAGTTTTGGCATACCGGTGGCGGTGGAAACCCGCCTGACTGCGGCGTGGGCGAGCTTCGGATCGCGGCCAACCTCACCATCAGCGGCGACAAGGCGTACATGTATGGCGCGCGGAACGGGGGGTATCCCAACTCCTGTGTCTGGGGGCCGAATCCGGGCCTGATCACCACTGTCGGTCTCGCCCAGGCAACGTTCCAGACCGACGGGGACGACCCATTCGAGGTGTACGGCGACATCGACGTGCAGGGGAAGGTGGTCAACAACGCCCGCTTTGGGGTACAGAAGCCCGAAAACGTGATGAAGCTCTCCACCAACCCCAAGTCCGGCAGCGGGGTGTGGTTCAGCAAAGGCGGGCTGCTGGAGGTGGACGCAGAGGTAAGTGGCAGCGCGACGTGGAGCATATCGGACGATGCTGACGCTGTGATCTCGATCAAGGCGGACTGCACAGCCCTGACGGGGGACGTGGACATCAGCAAGGGTCTGCTCCAGATCGACGCGAACTTCTGCACCACCGGAGACCTGACCGTTGAGGGCGTGAACAACCACTTGGGCAGCGACGCGGGTTCGCGGGTCTGGGTGGCCCGCGAGAAGTCCGCGAGCTTCGGCGGAAGCTGCGAGTAAGCGCCCCTGGACAGTCCGAGCCCGAGCGGAGGGAAGGCTACGTTGCCTTGCCCAGGGGGCCTGGGCCCTGGTACAATGACGGCGCTTGGTACATCTCCCTGGCGTCGTTGGCGGAGGAATGACGATGGGACCCGCAACAAGCGTCTCCACCGTACGAAGTCGACCGGGCGCGTGTGAGCCGTGCCGTACGCGCAGGTCCGCTCACGCGGCTTCGACCGCTCGCTTCCGCTCGGGTTCGGACCGGCGTTCGCAACTCCGTGCCCAACCGAGGTTCTCCCTCGCTTCCGCTCGGGCTCGGAGCTGGGTACGTCGGGTAGGTTTGGGCACATTGCTCGTGGTCTGCGCTACGCTCGGAGCGCACGCCGGAGTCCAGATCCCTCCCGGCTTTGAGATCGTCCAGGTGACCAATGACTCCAACGATGACTGGTACGTAGCCGTCAACAACTGCGGCGAAGTGGTGTACAGTAAGCACCTTGCGGATGACACGTGGGAGATCCGCTGCTACGACAACGGACGCACGATCGACATCCCGGCGGCAGGACCGCGCAACTACTACCCTGACATCAATGACGACAGGGTCATCGTCTGGAGTGCGCGGACAACGGTCAACTCGCCCCTTGGAATCGTCCGTTATGCCAATGGCGTCTGCACGCACATCACCACGCCCTCGGTGAACGATTACTCTCCCCGTATCAACAACCTGGGACATATTACGTGGTGCCGCTGGTTGGGCGACGGGTGCGAGGATTCCCGCGCCGAGATCTTCCTCTACGACGGACAGAGCGTCGCGCAGCTCAGCAACAATGGCCTGTCGAACCAAGGTCCCAGCATCAACGACTCCGACATGCTGGTCTGGACCAAGTACAATTTCTGCTTGAATCCCTGGGAGTCCAACACGCTGCTGTACCGTAGCGGGCTCATTACCAAGCTCCCGGACCACCAGGAGAACGAAGCGCAGATTCCCGACATCAACAACCGGGGCCAAGTGGTCTGGGGGGGGCCCAGCGGGATCGAGTTGTGGACATGGCTGGCGGGGACCTCGACCATCATCACCCCCTGGGGGCGCAACCCGGCGATCAACAACCGCGGCGACATCTTCTTCCTCCGCTGGCACAACGACAGTGAAACCTGGCAGGTGTGGTGCTACGTGGACGGGATGTTCTATCAACTGAGCGACGACCCCTTCTGGAACCTGGACGGCGACATTAACGAATACGGCGAGATGGCTTGGGAGAGAGGGCTTTTCGAAACGGACGTGGGCATGTTACGCCGCATTCGCAATGGCGACACGGACTTCGATCTCGACGTGGACGTGGACGACTACGCACCCTGGGCGGACTGTCTGACCGGGCCCGTCGAGACGGACCGGCTCTGCCGCAGCCGCTTCCTGGACATGGACCACGACCGCGACGTGGACCTGGCCGACTTCGCGCTGTTCCAGAACGCGACGGGCACCGTGGTGACCATCGACGATCACAACTGTTGCGAAGCCCACTACGACCCCGGCTGCACCCACCCGGACATCATGGCCTGCGTCTGCGCCGCCCTGCCGGAATGCTGCCAGACCACCTGGACCGCCGCCTGCGCGGCCGCCGTGAGCACCCTCAGTTGCGGCGAGTGTCCGTAGGAGCCAACAGCCGCAAGCTCGCAGCTATAAGCTGTCAGCTTTTCGGCGGCAGTTGTCAGTTCTCAGTCATCAGTCGTCGATCATCAGTCTTCCGGGCGCATGGCTCACGGGCTCACCACGGAGGCTTGAGGGCACGGAGGACACAGGGGGCGAGCTGTCCATTGAAGCGTCGCGGCATTCCTTCTCACCTTGCCCCCTCCGTTGGCAATCTCCGCCCGCCAATCCCCAGTCGCTGTCGAATCGCCGCCGCCCTCACCCTACCCTGTCCCAGGGTATGTGTTTAGCGTCTTTGGCGTTGTGGGTGCCATGCTTACCCGCGACCGCGGTCGCGGGTAAGCATGCCTCTGCATGCCGCAGCACATGCCCACCCCCGCCTGCGGCGGGTGAGGGCATGGCACCCACGCTAAACACGTACCTCCCAGGGGGAGAGGGGTTTCGTTGGCGGCTCTCACAAGAAGGGGGAGCGGCGTTCTGTTGCAGCCTCTCACACGGGACGAAACGGGTCGGCGTCGGCCGCACTGACGAAAGCGTCCAGGCCGGGGCATGCGGCCGACAACCGGCGGGCCAAGCTCGGGAGAACCGGCCGCTCGCTCGCCCAGTGGCCGAGGGCGATGGCGGTGCAGCCCTTACGCAGGATGGTCAGCGCGTCGTGATGGCGAATCTCGCCGGTGACGATCACGTCGTACGGCGCTCTCGCCGCACGCACGGGCAGGTTGGCGGCTGAACCAACGGCCACGACGGCGCGCGTCACGATGTGGTCCGGCCCGCCGACCAGTTGCACGACCGTCGCTCCCGCGCGGGCGACCCGGGAGGCAACAGCGTAGCGACGTTGAGGACAACGGGGCCGCTGCGTCCCACCTCCTCGTGGGGAGTGACGCTGCCCGCAGCACGGGCTCACACCGTCAACATGTCCGAAACGTGGTAACGGGACGCGAGATAGACCGGATAGTCGCGACCCGTGGCCGTCTGCAGGGCATCAAGCGCAAGGTCAGGAAGGTTGTTCTCCTCGCTCAGGTGGGCGGCCGCCACCCAGTGTGGGCGGTGCCGGCCGCAATGCCGCAGCAACTCGGCCGCCTCGTCGTTGGACAGGTGACCATGCGGCCCGCGAATCCGCGCCTTGAGCTGCGGCGGGTAGGGACCGTTGTCCAACAGGTCGGGATCGTAGTTGCATTCGAGGTAGGCCGCGTCCACGGACCTCAGCAAGGGCAGCAGCCCGGCGAAGGGGTGGCCCAGGTCGGTGAGGATGGCCAGCCGCTTGCCTTCGTGCTCGATGATGAACCCCACGCCGTCGGCCGCGTCGTGCGGCGTGGGCACGGTGTGCACGCCCACCGCTCCGAAGCTCAACGTATCGCCGGACGTGAAGGGACGCACGTCGTGCACTTTGCCCAGACTGCACCACAGGGCCGCCCGCGTCCTGGGCGTGATGTAGATCGGCAGGCCGAACTTGCGCTGATAGACCCCGGCACAGCGCACGTGGTCGTTGTGGTCGTGCGAGATGAGCAGGGCGTCCACCCGCCGGATGTCCCGGTCGTGCTCCGCCAGACGCTTCTGGGCCTGAAGACCGCTGATGCCGGCGTCAAACAGCAGGGCAACGCCGCCCGCCTCGACGTAGATGGCGTTGCCGTTCGAGCCTGACTGCAGCGAACAGGTAAGCATAATGCGCCCCAGGACGCTCGCCTTCGGACGGTCAGCATACCGCCGCCGGGGGCGGCGGTCCAACCCCCGGACAGCGTGCCCCCGGAGCTCCCGGTTGTGGCGACTCGCGTGTCGCACGCGTAGGATGGTAGCGATGCCTCCACTTGACCCCCAACACGCCGCTCGGCCTGCCACCCGACCGTGGCACGCAACCAACTTGCCCGTCGCGGTCGTCCTGACCGTGGCGGCGGTCGTGCTGGTGCTGTTTCGCCTGCATGCGTTCGCGGTGCCGCTGGAGACCGACGAAGGTAACTACGCCTACATCGGGGAGCGGTTGCTGCGCGGCGGTTCCCTTTACGTGGACGTGTGGGACCATCAGCCCTTCGGCGTGTTCGCGTTGTTTGCCGGGGCGATTGCGATGCTGGGCGACGAGCCGTGGGTCTTCCGCCTCCTGGCGCTGGTGTTCTCGCTGGGTTCGTTGGGGCTGGTGTTCGCGTTGACGTGGCGGGTCACCGGCGCTCGGGCAGCGGCAGCCGGCGCGGCCCTGCTGTTCGCGTTGGCCAGTGCCGACCCCGGCACGGCCGGTGAGGGGTGCAACCGCGAGATCTACATGAACACGCTGATCCTCGCGGCCTGGGTGCTCGCGTTGGCCCCGCGGGGACGATGGGCGTGGAACCTCATAGCGGCCGGTGTCCTGCTTGGCGTTGCGTCGACGCTCAAGACGATCGTCGCTGCGCATTGGGCATGCCTGGCCGTGTACGTCCTCGGGTTCGCTGCCACCCCTCCCCGCCCCCGCCGGGAGGGGTCCGGGGAGGGTGTCACCGCCGCTGCATCCCCCCTTCCCCTGACCTCTCCTTCGATTGGGGGAGGGGGCCTGTCCGGCATCCTGCCGCCCTCTGCCCGCGTCGCCGGTCGAATACGCGAGGCGGCGGCGGCGCTGCTGGCGTTCAGCGTTGGGCCGGCCTTGATCTGGGCGGGCACGTTCGCCTACTACGCACTCACGGGGCGATTCGGCTTGTTCTTCGATGCCGTCTTTCTCTGCAATCTCAGCTACAGCGCCGGTCAAAGCGGGTTGCTGGGGCGCTTCGCCCAGTTCTTCAACACGCCGCGGCACCCGTTTATTTTCGCCAGCGCAATGGCCTTGTGGGTCGGGGGTCTGGGCGGCGTGGGAGTGCTGCTGCTGTCGGCGCTGCTGCGCAAGCGGCAGGAAGCCTGGGGCCTCATCCTGCTCGTGGTCGCCAATTACCTCGCCATCTGCCTGCCTGTGCACTTCTGGCCCCACTACTACTACTTGATGATCCCCGCGCTGGCGGTGGCCGTGGGAGCCGGCCTGCAGCACGCGGCTGATCTCATCGAGCACCACTGCCCGCGCCTTCCGGGTGGCCCAGCCTTGGTGGCGTTCGGCGGCGGCGGCTTCTTTCTGCTCTGGCTGCTGGCGACGCAGTATGCCCACTACCTCGCGCAGCCCCCCTTCGGCATCACCGCCCCCCGCTACAACTCGCGTGACTTCTGGGGCAGGGCCCACGGGCTCAACGTCGCGCAGGTGACGGAGCCGCAGGACGAGGTCTTCGTCTACGGCAACGAAGCCCAGATCTACTACTACGCGGGGCGCCGCTGCGCCTCGCGTTTCACCATGATCACCGGACTGAGCGCAGGCTACCGCGGCGCCGAACACCGGCGAGCCATCCTCATGGAGGAGTTGCGCGCCCGCCCGCCGCGACTGATCCTGGTGCTTTTCGACCAGCCGCCGTTCGAGGAGTGGACGACGTTCCTTCATGAGCAATACGACGAGCCGATCGGCTGGGACTTCCATGATCTGACCGGCGAGTTGATTATGTTCGTGCTGGCGCGCCGAGACGCCCCCGTGCCCAACATCGACTGGAACTGGGACCGCTCGGAAGTGGGCGGTTGGTTCCTGGAGCGTCGCCGGCGGCCGGCTCCGTGATCCCGGCAGGCCAACCAGGGGAGTGAACGCTTATCGACGCGGTCCTGGCCATGAAGAACACCGACTCCAGCCCTGCCGCTACTCTGGACCTGCACCGGTTACGGGCGACCCTGCGGACGTCTCGGATCGGCCGGCAGGTTGTGCGCCTGCCGGAGACGACCAGCACGAACGACGAGGCTTGGGCGGTGGCGGCCGCGCTGGGACCCGCCGCTGCGGACGGCCTGGTTGTGCTCACCGACCGCCAGACGACCGGGCGGGGCCGACTGGGCCGCACGTGGCATTCACCGCGAGGCGCCAGCGTGCTGCTCAGCGTGCTGCTGCATGATCCGGCGCACCGACTCAGCGGCGGCCGGCTGGCCCTGCTGAGCGCCGTGGCCGCTTGCGACGCCGTAACGGCCACCACTGACGTGCACCCACGCATCAAGTGGCCCAACGACCTCGTCGTCGGGCAGCGCAAGCTGGCGGGCATTCTGATCGAGTGCCGCCGCGATGGGGACGCCTCGATCACGTTCGTCCTTGGCATCGGCATCAACTGTCTGCAGCAGCGGGGCCATTTCGAGGGCGAACTGACCGGCCGGGCCACGTCGCTGGAGCTGGAGAGCCGCCAGCCGATCGACCGGACGGCCGTCGCCGCCGCCCTGCTCAACGCCCTGGAGCGACAACTGCTGGCACTCGAGGCCGGGGCGACCGAGGAACTGCGCCGGGCCTGGCTCGCCCGTGCCGAACCCCTGAGCCAGCCGATCCGCTTGCAGCAGGACGGCAAGCTCTACGAAGGCTGCACGCTGGACGTGGACCCCGAGGCCGGCCTGCTCGTGCAACTTACCGAGGGCGGCATCCGCCTCTTCGACGCGGCCGATACCACGGTCTTGCCGCCCGCACCGTAGTCCCGCATGTCCGGGCCGCCTCTCCGCCTCCAACGCCAGGCGGACGCAACGGGTGTGCGGAAGTCGCGACAGGCGGCCGGACGACCCCGGGCCAAGCCTCTTGACTCGGCGGCGTTCCTGAGTACCGACAGGCGGGCGCAAGGTGCTCAAATGTCCACCAGGATCAGACGGCGAACAGCAAGCCGCCGAAAGGGGCAAGCGCGCGGGCGACGCGCGAGCTTCAATGGCTCGCCGCGCGCACGTCTGACGCTGCGCGCTGCCGTCACGGCCGGGCGGGCGGAACTGAACCGCGCTGCCCTGGTCGCCGGGCTGCTGGGGGCGACCGTGGCGTGGGTCCTTCGCGGCCTGGACGCCCAGCACGGACCACGCTTCGGTCAGACCGCCGCCGCCCACGGGGCCATCCTGATGGGGGCCCTGGTTCCACTGGCGTTGGGAATCCGCGTTCCCCAGCGTTTCGCCGCCTGGCTGTGCACGGCCGCGTGGCAACGCTTCCTCGAGCGCGGCCGAGGTCGCCCGGCCGTGCCCACCTGGATCGACCCAACCTGGGACGAGCGCCCCCTGCGCTGGTCCGCGCTGGCGATCATCACGCTCCTTGCCGGCGTGACCATCGCCCTACTGCCGCTCCTCGGGCTCGTCGTCGCTCAGGTCTACCAGGCCATGATGACGCACTTCCTCTGGCTTCCCGCGACGCTCGGCATGCTCCAGGCAGCGACGGTGGCGAGCGCGGCACTGGTGCCGCTGGGCGCGCTCGGAGTGGCCGTCACCATGACCCACCGCCTCGACACCCGGGCCGGCCGCTGGAACCTGCGGGCCACGGGCTGGATGCTGGTCGGCGCAGCCTGCGGGAGCGCCGCCGCTGAGGCGGTGGCGGGCAGGTACACGCATCCGGACCCGCTGACCATCGCCGCCGCCCTGCCGGTGCTGGCCGTTTCCCTCATCAGCATCCTCGCGGAAGGTGCCGGCACCGACGCTGGACGGACCCTGCGCCGACCGGAGCCGCCGGAAGCGCCCAGCGTCAGCGACCGCTGGCCCGCGGTCCTGCGGAGTGGAGTGGTGGCGGCCACCGGCGCCGGCGTGCTGGCGCTCAGCGTGTGGTTGCACGAACTGGAATCATCTGCTCTCGCCCGATGCGCGCCTCTGCCGTTGCTCGTGTCCGCCCTGGGCGCCGGCACATTGCTGGCCGCCTGGGTCCCCCGGGCTGGCGGCTCGATGGGCTCGTTTGGGGTGGCCTGCGCGGTAGCCGGAACGCTGGTGGGTGCGGTGACCGGCGGCGGGTTATGGTGGCGAGTCCTTAGCCCGGGTGATGTGAGCTGCGCGGCCCTAGCAGCATTGTGGGCAGCCCTCGCCTGCACGGGGTTCGCGGTCGGCACCGGCGTGCGGACCGTGCTGTGCCGGGTGGCTAACCGCTCCACCGTGGGGACCGTCCTGTTGACGCGCATCGTCGTGCTGGGCGGCCTGACCACCTGGGTGGTCGGACCGCTGGCGGAACACTGGCTCGGTCAGACCGGAGCGGTCGCCCTGGCTGCCTTGGCACTGCTGGCCACCGGCGGGATTCAGATCATCTACGAACCGGACTACACCCCCCGGGCACGGGCAGCGCGCCTCGGTGCGGTCTTCGCCGCCATCGTGAGCATCACCCTGTTGCTGCGCTATGCCCCACCCGGCCGGCGGCAAGCCACCGTCGCCGAACCTTATCGCACCCCGCAGGCCTCGCCCCTCAGTAACCCGCTTGCCGCCCCCCAGGGCCGGTGATCGCCGGGAAGGCGCATCTCAAGCCGGTCGCGTCTTGCCACGATATCACCAGGGGCTCCGCGCTGGCCCGACGGCCGGGCTGCGCGCGGCGGGCCCCCACGGCAGGCGGGCAACACACCATGACGCGACATACAGGCGGCAGACCGGTACGCGGCTTTACGCTCATCGAGGTGCTGATGGTGGTCTTCATTCTGGCCATTCTTGGCGCCCTGGTGATCCCGCAGTTCGCCGGCGCCGGGGACGACGCCAAGCTCAACGCGTTGAAGGCCGACCTGCAGATGGTCCGCAGCCAGCTTGAGCTCTATCGCCTGCACCACAACGGCCAGTACCCCACGAGCGCCGCCCTGTTTCCCAACCAGATGACCCTATTCACCGACGTCAGCCACACCACCTCCGCCACCAAGACGGCCACGTGCGTCTTCGGCCCCTACCTCATGGAGGTCCCGACCAACCCCTTCACCGACACCAACGACGTCACCACAGGTGCCGCCGCGAAGACGAAGGCCTGGTACTACAACCCCGCCAACGGCGAGTTTCGCACCAACGACACCGTCCACGACGGGCTGTAGCGAAGCGCCGCCGTGCGGCGGATTCCCCGACCGACGCCTTGACAGAACGAACTCCGGGACTACATTCCCATGAGCTAAGCCGCCCTTGGCAAGCAGTGTGGCTGTAAAAATACATGCCACAGCAGCATTGATGCCGAGTTCACGGCACCGGCATCGAGGGGCTCATAGCTCAGTTGGCTAGAGCGCGTCGCTGATAACGACGAGGTCCCAGGTTCGAGTCCTGGTGGGCCCAATCCTCTCGACGGGGGTGTTCCGCATGACTTGGGATGCTGTTTTACTCGTGCTTGTCGGTGCGCTGGCGCTGACGTTCATATTGCGTCTCCGCGGCGGCGGCACCTGAGGGCCGCAGAAGAAGTGCTAGGCGTGCCCTAGTCTCACTGCCCCGCGACCGTACACCACCCACCCGACGATCGGCCTCGTGACCATCGGCAGCGCTTCAGCAGCGCCGAACTGAACCTGCCATCCCGTCAGCACCCCGTTAAAGCAGCGCCGGCCTCCGTAGTCGACATAGTCGGAGAAGTGGCCGCGAGAATCGTATGTCGGCCACGGGGCTCTACCTGCCGGCAGGCGGAGCCGACACTACGGAGCGTCGCGCACCGGTCCGCTGCGCGGTGCCTGCCGCGACATGACATCACGCAGGGTGCACGCCGGCGTGACGCGCCGCCGCCACACGCGGGAATCGGCGGCTGTCCCATTCACCAAGCGCCCACCACAAGCCGCGCCCGCTTTCTGCACCCGCAGGCGTCGGCGTACGTGACAGGTTTCAACAGTCAACAGCGGTCCCCATAAGTGCGGCCGGCGGAGCGACTTACATCGAGGAAGCGAGGTTCACCGAGGACCGTACCGGCATTTCGGCTCGGAAACCGGGGTCGGCACTCTACCATGTTTGAAGTTTGGGCGTGCCGAAGGTCCAACAGAAGGAGGCAGGACATGGCCAACAGAGTCCCCACGACTCCCCCTGGGTTTCATACCGTGACCCCGGCGCTCGTTGTCAAGGATGCTGACAAGGCGATTGCGTTCTACAAGCAGGCCTTCGCGGCCGAGGAGATCATGTGCATGCGCTCGCCGGAAGGCCGCGTCATGCACGCCGAGTTGATGATCGGCGACTCGCCGATCATGCTCGGCGGCGAGTGGCCCGACATGGGGATGAAGGCGCCGTTGCCGAACCATTATTCGGGCGGGCTGCACGTGTACGGGACGGACGTGGATAAGGCGTACCAGCGCGCGATCAACGCCGGCTGCACCCCGGTCATGCCGCCGACGGACATGTTCTGGGGCGACCGCTACGCCAAGGTTCTCGACCCGTTCGGGCACCAGTGGGGCCTGGCCACGCACATCGAGGAGGTCTCCCCCGAGGAGTGCGCTCGCCGCGCCGCGGCCTGGAAGCCGGGCAGTTGCTCCTGACGAGCGCGGGGGCCCGGCGGGGGCCGTTTCGCAGCGAGTCGGGACCGACCCGCACGCCGCCCTCGGTCTGGTCTGCTGCCGCCGGCGTCGTCGCGGCGACAACGGCACTCGTGGATTCCTTGGGCCAGGGCGGGCAACCGGAAACGGGGACGCAGCTAGTTTTAGCCCTAGCGTGTGTTCTCCCCAGCCGCTGTCCTTCACCGCCGGGCTTCTGAACGCAGCGTGTCCAGCAGACCCCGCGGCAACACCGCTCGCTGCTGCCAGAGGGCGTCAAAAACTAGCTGCGTCCCCGTTTCTCAGGCCCGGCCCTCACCACAGACCCGGCACCAGGCGATAGCGCACGCGCGCAGCGTAGGCGGGATAGCCGTCCAGATGCTCGTGCAGGAAGCGGTCCTCGATAACGACCCGGCGCAGTAGCAGCACGACGATGACCCCGGCCGGCAGCAGGGCCCACCAGGAACCGAGGGCAGGACCGCTGGCCACGATCGCCAGCAGCGAGCCGGCGTAGCCGGGGTGGCGCACCCACGCGTACGGCCCGGACGTAATGAGGTGGTGGCCGCGGTCCGTCTGGATGCGCACGACGGGCGAGAAGAAGCGGTTGACGGCCAGCGCCCAGACGCTCAGGGCGTACCCCGCGGCCAGGCCTGCCAGGGCGACAATCTGCACCCACGGCGGCAGTTGCGAGAAGTGAAAGCGGCCGGCATCGAGGCCGGCAATCACCAGCACGCTGGTGAAGAGCGGCACGAAGACGAGGCGTAGCTTCGCGTCCACACCGCCGCTGCCCGGATGCGCGCGCTCCTGCATGAGCCCGCGGTCCATCACCACCAGCCCGATCACCCAGGCCGCCACCACCACGCCGAAGAATGCCCAGACAAACGGCATGTCGATCCGCCCGGCACTGCCAAAGAGAATGCCGGCCGTAACACCCAGGAAGAGCACGACACGAATCAGAATACCAAGCGACACAGGTGAACGACCGTTTCCCGTTTGACCCGCCCCGACTCCGCCGCCGGGCGGTGCCGAGCCATTCTACCGCGCCGCGGCCGGAGTGGCCCGCGACGTAGCGCCGGCCCCCGTGGCCGATGTGGAGCCCGCTGCAGGCGCCGGTGGGCATGCGACATCTGAACCCCTCGCCCTTCCAGGGAGAGGGGCCGGGGGTGAGGGTTCTGCTTTCTCCTGCTCTTCTTTCCACTGCTCCTTTCTCTTCTGCTCACGCCCGCCAATTCGGCGGGCCGGGCAGCGCCGGCCGGCGACAGGCGCGCTTTGTGGCCACAGGCACCGTTATGCCGGAACGGTCAGTTGCAACGGCGGGTCACAGCGCCCCGTAGTCAGCAATCTGAATGTAGTCGTCGGAGATGCCGGTCGCTTCATAGAAGCGCGCAATCTCAGCCTTCGGGTACTTCGAAATACGAGCCGTTTGCAGTTGTGGGCACGCCTGCAGCGCGCGGAGCGACTTGCTTTTCGGCCGGACACCGTACAGCTCAAGGTGCCGCAATTTCGGAAGCCGCGCCAGCGGCGCGAGGGATTTGACGACGGACACTTTGGACGGATCCCAGCCCGGGGCCGTCGACAACTCCAGAGCCTCCAACGCGGTCAGGTCCGCCAGCGGCGATAAGTCCTTCACGTGCGGCAGGTGCACCACTTGCAGGTACTTCAGTCGCGTCATCTTGCGGAGCACGTCGAACGAATCGCCGCGGAAACTCAGAATCTGCAGCGTGCGCAGACGCGTGAACGCGCGCAGAGGCGCGAGCGACCTATACGAGCAATTCCAGATGCGCAGATGCTCCACCGCTTTGGGATTGGGCACCTCGGGCATCTCCTTCGACAGATCTCGCATAAGGTCAAGCTTCATCGCATGCCGCCCACGCGGGATAACGACGATCCGATGGATCCGCTTAACACCACACGGACGCCTTGGCTGTCCGCATACCGCGCCCGCGAAGGCGGAGGCCTGAACCACACGGACAGTCGAGAACACGAGTTTCTGCCACAGCAGAGTGCCGCCCTCCGCGAGCATCTGCACCAAGCCGATACTTCGGGTCTGACCCGGCCCGGCTCGACTGCCGAGCCATGCAGAGTCATTCTACCGCGCCCCGGGCCGCCGGTACACGTTCTTGTCACTCCTCTCCGGGCCAATGGTAGCCGATGCCGACTCTACGAACTCCGTGGGGTGACACGGGCGGGGGGGGCAGGAGACCGGGAGAAGGCACAACCCTCACTCGTGGCCGCGCTTGCAATCGACAATCGTCAATCGACAATTGTCAATGGGCACGGCGCCCTCACCCTGCCCTCTCCCGTGGGGAGACGGGGGCTAAGGATTACCTGCGGCGGAGTTGGGCTGTCTCTTGCCGGACTTGGGCTTCTCCGGCCGGGGTTTCTCCGGAGGAGATTCATACAAATAGGCGCAGGACTCGAGGCGGTTCCGGCCCTCGGCAAATACAGCGTATTGGCCTCTGGACCACAGGGACGCCGAGCCGAAGCGGCCGTCCTTCGCCACCGCGTAGAAGGTGACGCCGAAGTTCGGCCGGCCCTCGGCGTTGAGCAGGCGGGGGTCGAGCGTCTTCGCCGCAATGTAATGCAACACTTCCAGGCAGGCGTCCTGCGGTGACAGGCCGCGACGCATGTGCTCGACCACGCTGCGGGAGCCCCCGCTTAGAATGACCGCCTCCCCGCGCCCGGTGGCACCGGCCGCCCCGACCTCGTTGTCCACGTACAAACCGGCGCCGATGATCGGCGAATCGCCCACGCGCCCGGGAATCTTGAACGCCAGCCCGCTGGTGGTGGTCACGCCGGCTAGGTTGCCGGCCGCGTCCACGGCGCAACAGTTGATCGTGCCGTAGGTGCGCCGCGAAGGGTGCAACGCGGCCACCGGCCCGTTCTCCTCCGTTTCCCCCTCGGGTGGAATCCAGTCGTCCTCGTCGCTGAGGTGCTCTTTCCACTTCAACCACATGCGCCGGGATTCCTCGGTGAGCAGGTTCACCTCTTCGAAGCCGTGGGCACGGGCGAAGCGCAGCGCCCCCTCGCCCACCAGCAGCACGTGATCCGTCCGTTCCATGACCAGCTTCGCCACGCGGGACGGAGTCTTGATGTTACGCAGGGCCGCCACCGCGCCGCCGCGATGCGTGGGCCCGTGCATCACCGAGGCATCGAGCTCGACGATGCCGTCCTCGTTAGGCAGCCCGCCGTAGCCGACGCTCTGGTCCTTCGGGTCTTCCTCGACGATGACCACGCCCTCGACGACCGCGTGCAGCGGGTCCTGTCCCTGCACGATGAGCTGCATCGCCCGCTCGGTGGCACGCAGGCCGTTGCCGCTGGAGATCACCACCGGCCGCCCCGGCGGCGCGTCCGTACGCATCGGTGCCGTTTCCGTTCGCATCTGTGCCCCAGCCGTTGAGGAAACCAACGATGTACCGGCCGCGGCCAGACCCGTGACCAGAAACTCCCGCCGCGAAACGTCGGCCATGTCGAACTCCTTCTGAGCAGTCTCGAGCGTTGCAGTTATCCCGGTCACGCGTGCCCGACCCGGGTGGCCAACCCCTTCCCCATCGCGGAGCCGACCGTGGGAATCGGGTGGCATGGCCAAGCGTAGCGCCGCCATGCCCAACCGCCGGTGACATCGAACCTGGCGCGACAGCCAGTGAATCCTGGACAGCATGGCGGCGCCAAGCTGCGCTTGGCTTGACCATGCCACCCTGTCGGCACTCTGCTAAGCCGGCCCGCGGGGGACCGCCGCTACAGGCCCCACGGGGGGGCGACGCTACAGGCCCGCGGGGACGGCCGCTACCGTCCCGCCGGTCTCGCGTGGCCCTCCAATTCCAGCAAGCGCTCCTTCAAACAGACGCCTCCCGGGCCGGAGAACCCTCCCAGCGAACCATCCGCGCGCACGACCCGGTGGCAGGGGACCACCAGCGGCAGCGGATTGCGCGCCATGACGTTGCCCACCGCCCGGGCCGCGCCTGGGTAACCGCTCCGCTGCGCTAACTCCCCGTAACTAATCGTGGATCCGTAGGGGATCTTTCGGCAGGCGCGCACAATGTGCCGGGCAAACGCACTCTGGGTGGGCCAATCCACGTCCCCGTCGAACGTCACCGGCTTCCCCGCGAAGTACCGCTTCACCGTCTCGCGAAAAGCCGTCAAACCGTCGCGGCGGAACTCGACGCCCGCCCAGCGGCGCGTGATCTGCCGCACCCCGCCTGCATCCCCTGGCAGATAGGTGGCCAGCAGACGTTCACCCGTCGCCACGAAGGTGAACGGCCCCCAGGCCGTGTCAATCACCGAATACCACATGCCGCGCTCTCTTCTCACCCGCGACCCCGCGCCCTGTCGTATCCCACTTCGCCGCCGCCCGCAAGCCCGACCGGCCTCCTTACGCCCCGGCCTCGGCCGAACCGGCGCGCAGAACGACGCCCGCGTAGACCTCGGCCGCCCCCGCGCGCAGCAGCACTTTTGCGCACTCTTCCAGCGTCGAGCCGGTGGTACGCACATCGTCAATCAGCAGCAGGCGAGCGGTCTCCAGTTGCACGCCGGGTTCAAGTGCAAACGCACCGCGCACGTTCGGCTGTCGCTGGGCGCTGGGCAGTCCGACTTGGTGCGGCCCGCCGCGGCGCCGGCGGAGCAGCGGCACCAACGGCAGCCCCGCTGAGCGGGCGACATGGCGCGCCAACTCCTCCGCCGCATGCAGGGGCCGCCTCAACCGGTGCCGCCAGTGGGTAGGCACCGGCACTACCGCCTCCACCCATCCCGACCACGGCGCCGCCTGCACCGCCGCGGCAAGCCACTGGGCCAACAGGAGGCCCGGTGCCTCCTGACCGTGGTACTTGTACGCCCGCATCAACTCGCCCAACGGACCGCGGTACCCTGCCACCCGCACGATGCCCCCCACGCGCAGAGAGACCTCGCGGCACTCCCGGCAACGCCCGCCGCTGAGTTCGTAGGGTGCCACGCTGTTGGCACAGGTGGGGCAGTACGGCCGCTGACGCTCCGCCTGTACCTCGTCGCGGCAGTCCGAACATAGCGCCACAGTCGTCAGACCGGCTGGCAACGACGATTCGCACACCAGGCACCGGGGCGGAAACACGGCATCCAGCAGTGAATGCCAGCCCAGCCCTGTCCAGCGTTGGAGCCAAGCCAACCCCACGCACTCTCTCCTCGTGCGGGCCCGTCCCTCTTGGGTGCCGCCTCTAGGTAGGACCACTGGGGACAGTATAATACCGCACGTTGCGATGAGGTCCGGCACGCGGTTCCGCCGGTGACGCCAGCGTAGTTGAAGTCAATATGCACAAAGCCATACTGTGGTTTTCTTTGTCGGTCTGGGTATGCCTATGCATTCACCCTGTGATGGCCCAACTTCCGGCCACCAAGGTGGTTGCCGAGCCTGCGAAGATGACGGACGCGCCCGCGACCGTCACGGTGGTGGGGACGTTGCGGGCGGTGCGGCGCAGTCGGGTCGCGTCGGAGATGGGCGGGATGGCCGTCGCGGTACCGGTGCGCCAGGGGGATTGCGTGGAGGCCGGCGCGGTGCTCTGCCACCTGCATGATGACACGCTGCGCTGCGACCTGGCCGCGGCCCAGGCCCGCCTGGCGAGTCTGCAAGCACGGCACGAGGAACTTCTTGCCGGCACCCGGGCGGAAGAACTGACGCGGATCAAGGCTGTATTCGACGAGGCGGTGGCCGAGTTTGAACGCTGGGACTTCGAGTGGCGTCGCATCGAGAATCTCTACAAGGAGGGCAAGAGCAACCCCAAGGAGCTGCAAGACACCGAATCGAGTTTCCGGCGGGCGCGGCAGGTGAAGATCGCGGCCGAGGCCGCTCATCAGGAGGCGCTCAACGGCCCGCGTAAGGAGACGATCGCGCAGGCGGCCCACGACGTGGCCGCCCAGCAGGCCCAGGTCCAACGCTTGCAGCAGGACCTGGAGAAGATGGTCATTCGGGCACCCTTCGCCGGCTGCGTGACGGAGCTGGCCACCGAGGTCGGGCAGTGGGTGTCAGCCGGTGGCACCATCGTCGAGCTGGCGGACTTGAGGACGGTGCTGGCGGTCATTGGCGTGCCGGAGTATGCCTATCCTTTCGTCACCGTCGGGGCAGCCGCCCGCGTGCAGGTCGAGGCGATCCAGCGCAGCTTCGAAGGCAGGATCAAGCACGTCATCCCGCAGGCCAACGAAGAGGCCCGCACGTTCCCCGTCGAGATCGAGATTGAGAATCCCGAACGGCTGCTGGCCGGAGGGCTCTTCGTGCGCGCGACCGTCCCGGGCGGACCGGCGCAGCAGACCGTGGCCGTCCCGAAGGACTCCCTGGTAGAACAAGCGGGCATCTTCTTCGTCGGCACGGTCATGCCGGGTCAACAAGGCGACCTGATGGGCATCCTGATGCCCGTGAGCGTCGGCAGCGACGTCGGCGATTGGGTGGCCATCACCTCGCCGAACGTGCAACCGGGTATGATGATCGTCACCCGCGGCAACGAGCGTCTGTTCCCGTTCCCCTCGCCGGTGGTGTTAGTGGATTCGCAAGGTCGGCCGGTCGAGCTCCCGCCGGCAGGCGGCGGGCTACCTGGTGGTCAGCCGCCGGCAGGTGCCGCCGGTCCGCAGCAGCCTGACCAGGTGCCACCGGCCCAGCCGGGCACCACCCCGCAGCAGGATACCGCCCCGCGGCAGACCGCCGGCAAGCCGCAACGGGAGCAACACTGATGGGGATCATCCGCTTCGCCATTGAAAACCCCGTCAAGGTGGCCGTCAGCGTGATCCTGGTGGCGCTGTTCGGCGTGCTGAGCGTGTTTCGCATCCCCATCCAGCTCACGCCGGACGTGGACCGCCCGGTGATCATCGTGACGACGACGTGGCCGGGAGCGAGCCCGCAGGAAGTGGAGACCGAGATCGTCGACCGCCAGGAGGACCAACTCAAGAGCGTCACCAACCTGACGAAGATGACCTCCACAGCGCAGGAAGGTTACGCGACCGTGCGGCTGGAGTTCCCGGTGGGCGTGGACCGCAACGTGGCCTACCGGGACGTGTCGGACAAGCTGCGGCAGGTCACGGACTACCCGGACCGGGCGAAGGAGCCGACGATCGCCGCCACCGAGGAGAGCCTCGACCAGACGATCGCGTGGCTGATTCTCTACAGCACAGGCGACCTGGACGTCACGAAGCTCAAGACGTTCGTCGAGGAGAAGGTCAAGCCGGTGCTGGAACGTGCCGAGGGGGTCGCGGACGTGCCGGTCTACGGCGGGCTGGAGCGGGAAATCCAGGTCGTGGTGGACCCGTACAAGCTGGCCGCCCGCAAGCTGACCTTCGGCGACCTGGCGGCCGCGCTGCAGAACCAGAATCGCAACATCTCCGCCGGCACCATTACCCAGGGGAAGCGCGACTACACCTACCGCACCGTGGGCGAGTACCGCAGCCTGGAGGACGTTTCGAACACGGTTATCGCGTTCCAGCCCGGCGGGCCGGTATACGTGCGCGACGTGGCCACCGTGGTCGACGGCTTCGCCAAGCAGTTCGCCTTCGTCCGCAGCGAGGGGCGTTACGTCATCGCCATGCCGGCCCGGCGCGAGATTGGCGCGAACGTCATCACCGCGATGGAGAACCTCAAGGAGCAGGTCGCCCTGGTCAACAAGCAGCTCCTCGAGCCCCGCGGCCTGAAGATCGAGCAGATCTACGACCAGACGGACTACATCTGGAGCTCCATCAACCTGGTGCTCCAGAACATCGCCGTGGGCGGCGCGCTGGCGGTCATCGTGCTGCTGGTGTTCCTGCGCAGCACCAGCGCCACGGGCATCGTGGCGGTGGCGATCCCGATCTCCGTGGTGGGCTCGTTCCTGGTCATCACCGTGCTCGGTCGCTCGCTGAACGTGGTCATGCTCGCGGGGATGGCCTTCGCCGTCGGCATGGTCGTGGACAACTCCATCGTGGTGCTGGAGAACATCTACCGGCACCGGTCGCTGGGCAAGGGGCGGCTGCAAGCGGCGCTGGACGGGGCGCACGAAGTCTGGGGGGCGGTGCTGGCGAGCACGTTAACCACCGTGGCCGTGTTCCTGCCGGTGATTACCGTGGAGGAAGAGGCGGGCCAGTTGTTCCGCGACATCGCCATCGCGATCGCGGCCGCGGTGAGTCTGTCGCTGCTGGTGTCGGTGCTGGTGATCCCGCCGCTGAGTTCGCGGTTCCTGCGGGCGTCCAAGGCCACCTCCGCGGAGGGCGGCAAGCCGTGGGTGTTCGCGTTGTGGGTGGGCCGGCTGGTGGGCAGGCTGAGCCGGAACCCGCTGGCTCGGGTGGCCATCGTCGTGGGTCTGGCGGGGCTGTCGCTGTGGGGGTCGTGGCTGCTGGCCCCGGCCACCGAGTACCTGCCGGCCGGCAACCAGAACCTCGTCTTCGGCATGTTGTTCTGCCCGCCGGGTTACGCGATCGACGAGTACAAGCGCATGGCCGCCTTGATCGAGGACGGTGATCCTGATGACCCCCTCGACGGCATCCGACCCTTCTGGGAGGCGCAACTGGGGTCCGCCGAGGCCGCGGAACTGCGCCCCGTGCAGATGACCGTGGGCCGCGAGCAGACCGTCGTTCGCGAGGTGCAACCGCCGCCGATGAAGAACTTCTTCTACGTTGCCTACGGCAGCATGGCCTTCATGGGCTGCACGTCGGAGGTGGAAACCGTCGTCAAGCCGCTGGAGCAGGTGATGCAGAACGCGGCCGCGCGCATCCCCGGGGTGTTCGCCGGCTTCCGGCAGATTTCGCTGTTCGCCTCCGGCGAATCCAGCGGCAACACCGTGGACCTGGAGATTCGCGGAGACGACATCAACGAGGTGAGCGCGGCCGCCGGGCTCATCCTCGGGGCGGTCATGCAGGCCGGCTACGAGTACCCGCAACCCAGCCCCGCGAACTTCGACCAGGGGCGCCCGGAGGTGCGCCTGGTGCCGAAGCGGACGCAGGCGGCCGAGCTGGGCATGAGCGTTGCCAGCGTGGGTTTCGTCGGCGAGGCCCTGGTCAAGGGCGCCTACATTGGTGAGTTCAACGACCACGGCGACAAGATTGACATGGTCATCAAGGTGGCCGGTACCGAGAACGCCTCCCCCCACGAGCTGGCACAGATTCCCGTCTACACACCGGCCGGTCGCCTGGTGACGCTGGCGGCCGTCGTGAACACGGAAAACACCACCGCGCCGCAGGAGATCCGCCACATCGAGGAAATGAGCGCGGTGCGGCTCTCCATTCAGCCGAAAATGGGCGTACCGTTGCAGGAGACCATGCGCGAGCTGGAGGAGGACATCATCGGTCCGCTAAGGGCGCGGGGGCTCATCGGTCCCGGGATCATCACCAACCTGGCCGGTACCGCCGACAAGCTCACCCAGACGCTGCGCGCGCTGCTGGGCGATTTCCGGGGGACGGTGACCCGGCCGCGGCTGCTGGGCTGGTCCGTGCCGGCCAGTTGCGCGGTGCTCAGCCTGGTGGCGGCAGTCATGCTGGTGCCGGTCTGGACCCTGCTGCGCCGCCGTCTTGCCGCCGGCGTCACGGCCGGCCTCGTGGTTGCGCTGGTGGGCGGCTTCTTCCTGCTTAATCCGCCCCTGCTGCTGATGGCGCTGCAATCACGCATGCTGCTCGCGCTGGTGGTGACCTACCTGCTGATGGCCGCCCTGTTCGAGTCGTTCGTCTATCCGCTGCTGATCATGTTCACGGTGCCGCTGGCGGCCGTGGGCGGCTTCGCCGGCCTGGCGATCGTGCACTGGGTGAGCCTGTACGACGTCACCGCGCCGATCCAGCAGCTTGACGTGGTGACGATGCTGGGCTTTGTGATCCTGATCGGCGTCGTGGTCAACAACGCCATCCTGATCGTCCACCAGGCACTAACGTTCATGCGGCGCGACGGGATGCCGCACGCCGAGGCAGTCGTGCTGTCGGTGCAGACCCGCACCCGCCCGATCTTCATGTCTTCCTTCACCTCGATCGTGGGCATGCTGCCGCTGGTGATCACGCCTGGGGCGGGCAGCGAGTTGTACCGGGGGCTGGGCAGCGTCATGGTCGGCGGGCTGCTGGTGGCAACGCTGTTCACGCTGGTGCTGGTACCGCTGGCGTTCACATTGTTCCTCGACGTGCAAGCCTGGGCAAAGCGGACGCTGGCGGCCGGCTCAGCCCCGGCGCGGCCTGCCCCCGTGTCGGCGGGTGGCGAGGCGGAACCCGCCGCTGCGACGCCGGGTTCCGGTAACTGATGCCACCGCGCGGCACGAAGGCGGACCTCGACCGCTGCGCGCGCCCACGGCGGGTGATGCGCGCCGGCCCCCCGTTCGTGACGCCGGAGCGTCAAGCTGAAGGTGTTTTCTGCCCTCCCGGGCTCCGCGGACACCGCCCGCAACAGACATAAATCCATGCCCGGACGGGGTTTACGGACATCTGCGGAATCTGCGGAAAATACTTTGCCAACCCGGTCCGTGTATTCGATATAGGAGTAGAGCGCACCTGGTGCGCTGGACTGTTTTCTTCCTCCTCCTCCTTCTGCGTGGGCACTCGCCAGAGCGGCCGATCACCGGTCTGGCGAGTGCCGTTTTATGTCCCTCCCCGCATACTCAGCGCGCGCGGGGCTGGGCGTCGCTATCCGGATGGTGCGTGCGCCCTCCGGGCGCAGGGGGGATGAAAAGAGTAGTCCCGCCTCCAGGGCCTGGAAGGCCCTGGCAACGATCGTGCGCCCTCCGGGCGAGGATGCGAGTGTCTCCCGGCTCGGAGCCAGCACGCTGCGGGTGGAGAACCAACGCCCTACAGGCGGAGAATCAACGCACAGCGGGTGGAGAACCAACGCACTGCGGGCGGAGAACCAACGTGCTCCTCCGCCCGGAGGGCGGACGGTCGTTGCCAGGGACTTCGAGTCCCTGGGAAGCCGCCCGCTTTCTTCTCGTTCTTCTTCTCTTCAGTCCGCCCGGAGGGCGGACGAAGCGGCGACGCGCCCTCGACTGCCGCGCTTCGGCACCACCGCGCCAGCGGCGACCGTCGCGAGGCCGACGGACGCCGAGACTGGCGGGCAGATTCGGGCTTGCCAGTTCAGGACTCGCGCTGGCGATACAAGGTGGGATCGATCACGCGCGCCATCGCTTCCTGGTTCAGACCGCCCAGAAAGTCGCTGAGGGCGCGAATCGGCGGCAACGGCTCCCGCAACAGCTCGTTGTAATGGACGTAGTGGACGCGGAAGTTCGGCTGCGCCGCCAGCCACTGGTAGCACTTGTCAAGCTGGGCCTGGAACACCCGGAGGAGCTGCGCCGCATCGAGGTTGCCGCCCGGCTTGCCGCTGTGCTGCAGCATCACATCCTGTGAACGGATGACCTCCTCCAGTTGCCGCTGCATGAACACGACGCGGTACACCCGGTCCGGCGGCAGGTCGTACAATAGCATGTACACCATCTTGACGACCTTGCCGGACGCCCGCGCCAGCCACGAGGGGTCGGCCTTGGTCTTCTTGACCGCTTCAAACTCGTAGTATCCCCGGGGATTATCCTCGTCCGCGGTGCGGATCCCGTCGGTCAAAGCCGACAGCCCGCCGGCCTCGAGCATCTGCATCATCAGCGAGGTCCCCGACCGCGGCAGGCCGGAGACGATGGTGATAGGTGCGTCAGATGGTGGGCACATCATTCCTGTTCGCTACCACATGCCCGACGCAACGTCGGGAGTCCGGAATGAAGAAGGCACAAGGAAGAAGGCAGAGAGACTTCGCTGCTTCTCTGCATTCTTCATTCTCCATTCTGCATTCCTCTGGAGTCCTAGACTTCCTCGATCTCCGCCGCCTTCACTTTGACCAGCGCGTCGATATCGTCCTCGTACTTCTTGGTGAGCTTCTGGATGCGGTCCTTGGCATCCTTGGCCTCGTCCTCGCTGGCCGTCTTGGCCTTCTCGACGGCGTCGATGGCCTTGTTCGTGTCGCGGCGCACATTGCGCACGGTAATCTTCTGGGCCTCGGCCATCTTGCGGACCTGCTGGACGAGTTGCTGCCGGCGCTCGCCGGACAGCGGCGGCACCGGCAGGCGAATGGCCTTGCCGTCGTTCATCGGCGCGATCCCCAGGTCCGACGTTTGCAGCCCCTTGTCGATGTCCTTCAGCGTGCCGGGATCGAAGGGCTTGATCATCAGCGTCCCCGGATCGGGCACCGAGATGCTCGCCAGTTCGCGCAGCTCCATCGTGCTGCCGTAACTGGCCACCGCGATCCGCAGGTGCTCCACCAACCCGGGATGGGCACGCCCGGTGCGCACCCCGCGCAGCTCCTGCTTGAGAAACTCGATGGCCTTGGTCATCTTGGCCGTGCAGTCCTTCTCGATCTGACTGATCGTCATCGCCGCACTCCTGGACCCGCCGCGGACGCGGACCTTCCGCCCGGCGCGGCCGCGCCGCCTTCCGCCGCTGCCCCCGCGTCAATGATGGTACCAACCTTCTCGCCCAGCACCACCGCCCGCATGTTGCCCGGTCGCTTCAGGTCGAACACGATGATGGGGATCCGGCCACGCTGACAGAGGTCCACGGCGCTCACGTCCATGACGGCCAGCCGCCGGTCGATGACCTCGTTGTAGGTGAGGTGCTCGATCCGGCGGGCGGCAGGGTCGGTCACCGGGTCGGCCGTGTACACCCCGTCCACCTTGGTCGCCTTCAGCAGCACGTCGGCACGGACCTCGGTGGCCCGCAGGGCGCCGCCGGTGTCGGTGGTCACGTACGGGTTGCCGGTGCCGCCCGCGAAGATGACCACCCGCCCCTTCTCCAGGTGCCGGATCGCCCGCCGCCGGATGAAACGCTCGCAAACCCGGTCTATCGAAATGGCGCTCTGCACCCGGGTGGGCACGCCGAGGGCCTCCAGCGTGTCCTGAAACGCCACGGCGTTCAGCACCGTCGCCAGCATGCCCATGTAATGTCCGGTGGTTTCCTCGATGAGCGAGTCGCGGACGATGGTGTGCCCACGGATGATGTTGCCCCCGCCGACCACGACCGCAAGCTGCACGCCCAGGTCGACGACGAGCTTGACCTCCTCCGCCACCCGGCGCAGTTCACCCCCATCGACGCCCCCCCGACCGGGGACGCAGAAAGCCTCCCCGCTGATCTTCAGCAGGACCCGGCGGTAGCGCGGCTCCGCGGGGCAGAGCATGCCGGATGTCATCGGCTCCGGGGCTAGGCGACTGCCGACCGGGGCCGACGCTGCCGATGTTGACGACGGCGCGGAAGGATCGTTCACGGGGGTGGTTTCCTACGCAAGCACTACCGGCGCGAGCCCGGCCCCGCGCCACGCCTCGAACGGCGCACCGGGCGGCTTCTAGCCCCCCACGACCATGATGACCATGTCCACCACCGCGCTCACGCCGGCCGCCTTGAGCACCTCGCCTACCGTCTTCTTGCCGTACACGTCGCTACGGGCGTGAAGCTGCTCCATCAGGGCCTTCTGGGCGTAGAACGCGTTGACCTGACCGGCCACGATCTTGTCCACGATCTGCTCCGGCTTGCCCTCCGCGACCGCCACCTCGCGGGCCAGGGAGCGTACCTTCTCCACGTCGGCCGCCGGGATGGCGGACCGGTCGATCGCCAGCGGCTTGGCGAACGCCGTGTGCATGCACAGGTCGGCCGCCACGCTCTCCGAACTCGGAGCGGCGTCCAGCGCCAGCAGCACGCCGGTCTTGCCGTCGTGGTGCACGTAGGAGGTGACAAACTCCCCGATGACGCGCCGGCAGCGAATCAGGTTCATCGTCTCCCGCATCTTGCCGTAGACTTCGGTGAACCGGCTCTCGATCTCCGGGGCGTTGCGGATGGTGTCGGGATGCGGCGCCGCCTCGCGTCCCGAGGCGACCTTCTTGGCCATGGCGTTGGCCAAGTCGATGAACACCTCGTTGACCGCCACCGGCGCCGTCTCGCAGCGCAGCTCGACCATGGCGCCCACCTTGCGCGTCCCGTCGATGAAGACGCCGATGCGTCCCTCCCCGGTCTCGCGTCCGGCGCGCTCGGCCATCTTGCCCTTGTGCTTCTTGCGCAGCCAATCCTTGGCCGCCTCGAGGTCGCCGTTGTTTTCCATCAGCGCCTGCTTGCACTCCATCATGGGCAGGCCGGTCGTCTCGCGCAAATCCTTCACCATCTGGGGACTAACGTTCGCCATGTTGCTACAACCTCTTACTGCTCACGAGCACCACGGGCGACAGCCGCCCGCCTGCATCGCGAGTGAATTCACTTCGTCAAGGACTCTCGTTAACCGCGAGTGCCCCACCCTCTCACCCCTGGGGCGCAAACCCCGGGCATCCTGCCCGCCACGAACCGATACGCGCGCACCGTCGCACGCGGCACCTTGCCCGTCGTGGCGTGGCACGGGCATCCTGCCCGTGTTCTCCACGGAGGGAAACCACCACTCCGCGCCGTCCGGATGAACCCAATCGCCAACCGCGGCCGGGGATGGCATTCCCTCTCTACCGCTCACTGGCTGCGGTCCCGCCCCGGCCGAGCCGACGTCGGTACACCGCCGGCGACTCGGGATTGCCGATCCGAACCGCAACCATCAGGGAGCGGACGACCTTCAGCGCCGGCGTCACCCGATCGGGCTGGTCCGTTCAGCTTCCGGGCTCCCGGTGCGGCTCACCCGCCTGACCGCTGCCGGCATCACTCGCCGGCGGTCGGGACGACACGCGTGGTTCGCCCACCTGCCCATGCGCCTCTCGCGCCGCCTCAGCCATCGCCTCCGGCACGCGTGCCTCGGCCTCCCCGGGCCGCCGCGTTCCGCGACTGTGCCCGTCGTCCTTCTCGCGGGCGTGCTGCCGCCCGCGCAACCCCTCCTCCACGGCATCCGTGAGCTGCGTGAGGACCACCTCGATGGCCCGCATCGCGTCGTCGTTGCCCGGAATGGGAAGGTCGGCAAAGGTCGGGTCGGAGTCCGTGTCGATCAGGCAGATCGTCGGGATGCCGAGCTTGCGCGCCTCGCGCACCGCGTTGCGTTCCCGGTGCACGTCGATGACGACCAAGGCGCCGGGGAGTTTGTTCATGATGCGGACGCCTTCCAGGTTCCGCTTGATCTTGCGCAGCTCCCGGGCCCGTGACGACCGCATCTTCTTGCTGTATTCCTGCTCCGCGCCGCTGGCGACCTCGCCTTCGAGTTCCTCCAGGCGGGCCAGCCGCGAGCGGATCGTCCGAAAGTTCGTCAGCATGCCGCCCAGCCAGCGCTCCGCCACCCAGGGCATCTTCACGCGCGTCGCCTGGGTCATGATGTGCGGGCGGGCCTGCCGCTTGGTACCCACATACAACACGTCTTCACCCTCGGCCACACACCGCGCGATAAATTTCTTGGCGCGCAGCAGACCCTTCACCGTCTCGCGAATGTCGATGATGTGGATCAGGTTGCGCTTGCCGAAGATGTAGGGCTTCATCCTCGGGTTCCACCGGCTCACGCGATGGCCGTAGTGAATTCCTGCGTCAACTAGTTGACTGACCAACTCCGATGCCAAAAAGTAACCTCCACTTACGGGGTCTCAGACCTCCACCGCACCGCTGCGGCGGAATCCCGCACTCTACCATATCGGCACCAGGGTTCAAGACACCACGACTGCCGCCCGCCCTACGTTGCCCCCGCGACCCAGGTAGGCCGGGTTCCACCCGCCGCCGCCCCGTAGGGCGGGTTCCTCCCGCCATCGCTCCGAACGGTGAGCCCCCGGCGGGCAAAGCCCGCCCTACGTTGCCCCCGCAACCCAGGTAGGCCGGGTTCCACCCGCCACGCCCTGTAGGGCGGGTTCCTCCCGCCGCCGGCCCGAAGGGCGGGTTTCACCTGCCATCGCTCCGAACGGTAAGCCCCCGCGGGCGGTCCTGCGGTTGAAGTGGCCGGCGACCTGCCTTAGCGTGCGTACGCGATATTGTGCCCCCCCACCCGGGGGGGACGGCCTTGCCGACCCCGTCAGGGGGCACAAAGGCTGCGGCACGCGTTTCTAGACGCCGTATGATACCAGGGATGCCCGAAGCTCCGTCGAACCACGCCGACCCGCTGATCTTCATCAGCGCCGCGGAACCCAGCGCGGACCGCATCGGCGCCGCCCTCATCCGGGCGACGCGCCAGCTTGCCCCGGCCGTGGGCTTCGTCGGCGTGGCCGGGCCGCGGATGGCGGAGGCCGGCTGCGTGTCCATCTTCGACATGACCGGTCACTCGGCCATGCTGCTGGGCACCGTCGGGGCCGCCCGCCGCGGCTGGGCACTGCTCCGGACCGCGCGCGAATGCCTGGCGCAACAACCGTTCGCCGCGGCCGTCGTGATTGACTCGCCCGTGCTGCATCTGCCGCTGGCCAGGCGGATCCACGCCCGCGGGATTCCGGTGCTGTACTACGTCGCGCCGCAGTTGTGGGCGTGGGGAGCCGGACGGATTCGCAAGCTGCGCCGGTGGGTGGATGAGCTCGCGGTCATCCTGCCGTTCGAGGAGGAGTACTTCCGCACCCGCGGTGTGGCGGCCACCTTCGTCGGGCATCCGATGTTTGACCGGGGCGAGTGGCGTCCGCCGGCCGCGGACGCGGTTGACCGCATCCGTGCGGGCGGCACACCGCTGGTGGCGTTGCTGCCGGGCTCGCGGAAGCACGTCGTCGCTGAGGTGCTGCGCGGACAGCTCGAGGTGGCGCGGCGGGTCGCGGCCGAGTCTCCCGCGGCCGGGTTCGCCGTGTCCCAGGCGAACGAGCACGTCGGGCCGCTCGTCCGCGCGGCGTGTGCCGGCACCGGCCTGCCTGTGCGCGTGCACGCGGGCGCCTCCGCGGAACTGATTGCCGCCGCGGACTTGGTGCTGGTGGCCTCGGGCACGACCACGCTGGAGGTGGCGGGGTTCGGCAAGCCGATGATCGTGATGTACAACGCCTCGCGCGTTGCCTATCACCTTTGCGCCCGGTGGCTCGTGAGACTGCCTCACCTCGCGTTGCCCAACATCCTCGCCGGGCGCGAAGTGGTCCCCGAGTTCATGCCGTACTACACCTCCACCGAGCCGATCGCACGGTGCGCGCTGAAGCTACTGGGTTCACCCGAGAAACGCGAGGCGATGTCGCGCGAGTTGCAGCAGATCATCGCGTCGTTACGCACGGGGAACGCCTCACAACACGTCGCAAGGATGGTGCTGGAGCTGGCGGAGAAGCGAAGCGCCTCGGCGTCATCGTGCTTGCCGGTCGCCGAACCCCCGCCCGCACCGTAGCGTCGCCCCGCCGTGGGCCACGTAGTGAAGAATGGAGCCGCGCTGATTCCCACATCGGCCGCGGGGGGCCGACGCTACGCGGGTCGGCGGCTGCGCGAGGCGTGCAGTACCCCGAAAGCCGCCAGACCGAGGGCAAGTTCCGTGCCGAACAGTCCGCAGAGCGCCTGCCCGCGTGTCGGGGAACGGCCGCCCGCTGTCGATGGGTCGTCCGCCGCCGGCGAGTCCACTGCCCGGTCCGCGTTCGCCTTATTCAGGGCACCCTGCACGCCTTCGCCGTCGACTTGCGGCAACGCCGTCTCGATGAAATTCGCCAGCGAATCGAACGGTCGGCCCAGCACGGCGGCCACGCCCGTCCCGCCCGGGGCATTGCGGACCTCCAACGCAAACTCCGCCGCCAGCGTCAGGGGCTCATCCGCGGTGACCGTGTACTGATAAGCGTGCTCCTGCGGCGGGATCAGCACGACAACCACCGTGCCCACGTCCTCCAACCCGGCCGGCAGCGTCTCCCCGCTGTCGGTGTCCATGTCCGCGCTGAGCAACTCGACGCCGCCCAACTCGAATTGGATCGGCTGATCGACTTGGACCTGCACGCGCGCGGCCTCCCCGCCGGTGAGCGTGAGGCCGGCGTCGAACACTGACGCCGCCTGTCCCTCCGCCCGGATCGTGACCTGCACGTCCGCCGACACGCCGGTGAGGTCGGCCTCGGCATTCAGCGACCAGATCAGCACGGCGCCGCTCAGGTACACGCGGCTTTCCAGCTTCGCGGTGCCATCAGCGTCGAAGCGGATTTCGGCCGGCAAGTCCGGGTTGCTGCCCGGCGATGTGAAGAGCAGCACGCGACGCTCAACGCCTTCGCCGGTCACCACATAGGCTGCTGACGCGAGGTTGGCGAAGGCGGCCACCTCGAGCCCGAACTCTTCCGGGTTGGGTTGCTCGAGGCGTTGCGGGTCGAAGAACTCGCTGATACTCTGAGCCCGTGCTCCCCCAGGACCGATCAGCTCGGAAGTGATAATCCGCGCGAATGCTCGTAGTGGGAGCGCGTCGGCCGCCCCGTCCCACGCCGCCCCGTCGCCACTCACGGACGCCGGCTCCGCGTCGAGCAGCTCTTGCACTCTGGCGGCCGTCGAGGCCGCGAAGCCCACGACCGCCCCTGGAGCGCTGGCCCCGCTCCCCAGGGCCGCCGCCACCGCCCCCACCAGAACCCGACGAGGCAACATGGTACAACACCCCCCAGCCGAACTGGCCCCCGGACAACACGTGACCTACCCACTCACGATTGTACACCACCCCCCGCCCGGCGTCGAGCCGGAGGACGGCACCGAGCGGACCCGGCGGCCTCGTCCCGCGCGGGTAATGCAAGCAGCAGAAGCGCGGCAGCACACTACCTGGGCTACAGGAGGCCGACGCAGCGTCCTCAGCGGGCAACCCAAGAGGACCTCGCCAAGGGGAAACCGGCACGGCCTGCGCGAGCTTGCCGCCGGCGAGCGTCGGCACGCTGCCCCGGTGCACGGCCGGGAGGGCATGGCGGCGCTGCGCTTGGCCATGCCACCCTCGTCGCAGCAGGGGTCTCACCGTGGGGTGGAGCGATTCAGGGGAACCGTGAGGGCGGTGCCATCATCTACCAGCGGCACAGGCGTCTTGCGGTCCTACGGGCGAGACGCCCGTGCCACGCCTGACGCGGGATTCCCACGCAGGTGCGCTAGGTCGGGCGTTGGGCGACCGTGGCAGGCTTGTGGCTGAACAGGTCGCGTCCGAACTGGAGGCCGCGGTCGAAGGCGGCGAGGTTGAGCGTCTCCGTGCCGGGCGGGACCGACGCCTCGACGGACTGCCGCAGCGCGCCCACCGTGACCAGGCTGCACATGGCGCCGAAGAAGCCGACCATGACGATGTTGGACACCATCGGGCGCTTGAACTCTTCCGCGAAGCGGGTGGAGGGGATGCCGTAGTGGGTGACGCCCGCCGGGAGATTACGAGGCTGCACGAGGTCCGACTCGTAGAGCAGCAGCCCGTCGGGAACCAGCTCCGGGACGAAACGCACATAAGCTTCCTGCGACATCACGACGAGGATGTGCGGATGGTGCACGTAGGGATACGCAACCGGCGCGCCCGAGACGATGATCTGCGCACTGCACGCGCTGCCACGCGCCTCGGGCCCGAAGGCCTGGGTGAGGGTGGCGTACTTGTTGTCGTAGATAGACGCGCCGCGCCCGATGATCATCCCCGCCAGGATGACGCCTTGACCACCGAGTCCCCCGATCTTGATTTCCGTCGCGCTCATGGTGCGTAATCCTCGCCCGTCCCGCGGCCGGCGCCGGTGACCGAACGCCCCGTCCCGCGAAACAGATCCGCGCATCGGAGAAACCCATCGACGCAACGAGGGTGGCATGGCCAAGCGCAGCGCCGCCATGCTCTCCCGAGCGCCAGGCCATGCCATTCGCGATAGCATGCCGGCGCCTTCGGCTTGGGCATGCCACCCTTCCTGGTCTCCCGCTTGCGCGATCCACTTCAGCGTCGCCCCCCCCCCGCGGGGGACGTGGCGCTTAACGATGCCTCGAGCCGTCTACGTCGGCCACGGGGGGCCGACGCTACATTGCACGCGCCGCGCCGACGCCCTCACTCCTGCCCCTCTCCCGGGGGGAGAGGGGACCACCACCGCCACCGTTACCGCTGCCCATCTCTCAAAGGGCGAGGGGGCATGGCCCGTGGGCGTCACCTTCGTTTCCCCGACCGGATCTGCTCCAGCTTGGCGTGGATGTTCTCCAGCAGCGAGGGGCGTTCCACGTCCACGAACCGCCCGCAGATGATGGGCTTCTGAAACTCGATGTCGCACTCGCGGGTGTCGGTGTTATTCTTGATGATGCTGTTGTCCTTGAACCACTGCATGCGGTCCAGGCCGCTGCCCAGCCGGTTGCGGCGCTCGTAGAGCGTCGGGCAGGGCGTGATGACCTCGACGAAGCTGAAGCCCTTCTTGTTGATGGCCTCGATCATCGCCTTGGTGAGCTGTCGCACGTGGAAGGCCGTCCAGCGAGCGACATACGTGGCCCCGCACGACTCCGCAAGAAACGGCAGATTAAACGGCTTCTCCACCACGCCGTAGGGCGCGGTGGTGCCGACGGCGTCGATCGGCGTGGTCGAGGCCGCCTGCCCGCCCGTCATCGCGTAGTTGAAGTTGTTGACGCAGATCACAGTCAGATCGACGTTACGCCGCGCGGCGTGGATGAAGTGGTTGCCGCCGATGGCAATCAAATCACCGTCGCCGCTGTAGACCACGACCTTCAGCTCGGGATTGGCAAGCTTAAGGCCGGTGGCGAAGGGAATCGCCCGGCCGTGCGTGGTGTGGAAGGAGTCGAGCCGAAGGTAGCCGGCCACGCGACCCGTGCAACCGATGCCCGAGACGATCGACAGCTTGTCCAAGTCGATCTGACACTGCTCGATGGCGCGCACGAAGCAGTTGACCGTGGTGCCGATGCCGCAGCCGGGACACCAGATGTGCGGCATGCGCTCGGTGCGCAGGTACGGTTCCACGGGGTTCTCGAACGCGCAGGCCTGGGGCTCCACCAACTGCGTCATCGCGCCGCCTCCACAATGGCCTCGGTAATGAGCGCGGGATCGTGGACCGCGCCCCCGGCGTGCGGCACGGGCACCACCTTGCAGTGCCCACCGGCACACCGCTCCACCTCCAGCACCATCTGGCCCAGGTTGATCTCCGGCACGACCAGACCGCGAACCTGCGTCGCCAGCTTGCGGATCAGCGTCTCCGGGAACGGCCAGACCACGATGAGTCGCAGGTGCCCCACCTTGACGCCGCGGGCCCGGGCTTCCTGAACGGAACGCATGGTCACGCGTGAGGTGATGCCGTAGCTGATGACGACCACGTCCGCACCTTCGAGCTGGTCGGCGTCAAACTGCTGAATCTTGTCAGCGTTCTTGCGTACCTTGTCCACCAGGCGGCGTACCAGACCGTCCTGGCAGCCGGCGTTCATCACCGGGTACCCGCGTTCGTCGTGCGTCAGCCCGGTGACGTGAAAGCGGTAGCCGTCGCCGGCCTTGACAATGTCGGGCACGAGGTCGGGCCCGGCCCGGAAGGGCAGATACTCCGCCGGGGAGAGCTGAGTATACCGCCGCGGGACGATCGTGAGCGTCTCGCGCGGCGGGATGACCACTTTCTCGGTCATGTGCCCGACGACCTCGTCCATCATGAACAGCACCGGCAGCCGGTATTGCTCCGAGAGATTGAACGCCCGGATGACGAGATCGAAGCACTCCTGCGGGCTGTTGGGGCAGAGGGCGATGATCTCATAGTCGCCATGCGAGCCCCAGCGCGCCTGCATCATGTCGGCTTGGGCAGGCAGGGTGGGCAGCCCCGTGGAGGGCCCGCCGCGCTGAACGTTGACGATGACGCAGGGCACCTCGGCCATGGCCGCCAGCCCGATGTGCTCCATCATCAGCGAGATACCCGGTCCGCTGCTGACGGTCATCGCCTTAGCGCCGCCCCACACCGCTCCCTGGATGGCGATCGAGGAGGCGATCTCGTCCTCCATCTGGATGAAGGTGCCGCCCGCCTGGGGGAAGCGCTGGGCGAGGCGCTCCACGATCTCGGTGGAGGGCGTGATCGGATAACCGGCGACGAAGTTGCAGCCGGCCGCAATCGCCCCCTCCGCGCAGGCATGATCCCCGTCGAGATAGAACGCGCCCGTCAGTACGCCGTCCTGTTTGCCGGACACCACCGTGTACTCCTGATAGGCAGCGCTACTTCGTGCGCCTCCCGCAGATGGCAAAGTCGGGACAGTACATCCCGCAGAGGTCACAACCGCTGCATTTCCCAGGTTCCGCCACCTCGGGGTAGTGGTAACCCTTGGGGTTAAACTTGCCCGACATGGCCAGCACGCCGAGCGGGCAGAATGCCACGCAATAGCCGCAGCCCTTGCATTGCTCCGGCTTGATGATGACCTGTCCGCGGGGCTTGTCCGCGGGTTTCGACGGACCGGCTTCGTTCACCCGGCCCGTCGCTTCCGCCTGTTCGCTCATAGCTCTATCCCGGTCTGATCCGACCCTGATTCCCCGCCCTCGTGGGGCCGATTCGGCTCCAGAATGCAATTGCCGCGCCAAACCGCCCGTCCCCACCAAGAATTAGGGGGCGCCTCGCCCGGCCGGGATGCCGCGCCGGGCCGCTCCGCGTTGGCTTGTGACGACGCCTCTGGGGCTTGCCGAACGGGGGATACCAGCGTGGGACAGCACCTTGCCCACCGCGCCATACATGCTGCGTTTGCTTACAAGGGCGTACCCAACTGGTCTTTCACTACTCAGAAGTCAACCCACACAGGCGCCATTGCATATTCAATGAAAAATCACGAAGAAGCTGAGTCGCCTCCGCACTCACCTCGTACACTGCAGGAGCACCACACAGGCTGCCGTCTGTAGTGGTGCGAGTGCAACAACTCCTTCGGACTTGCGACCGTGGCGACCGAAGTCGGCGGCTGCGGACGTACGCAATTCCAGAGCACTCGGGTGGCCTCCCGGGACCCGATTTGAGAACTTCGGCAAACCGCCCACCCGCGGCTTGAGCGAAGGGTCGCATGGCGACGTGATTTCCCCCACCGGCGGGTGCCCCCCGAGGATCGCGTCAATACCCGCCGCCGGGAACGCGGTAAGCGGGGATCATGGAGTCGGCGATCCAATCTTCCAGCACGCGGCTGAGGTCGGAAATGCTGTCTACCATGATGACCAAGTCCCGGGCCTGACCGCGGATATCCTTGGCAAGTCCGTTCATGACGGCCGCGGTCGCGAAGCCGAGACGTTCGAGCATAGCGATCAACGGCCGGTTGTCGCGGATGACCTCGACGAGGACCTTCTCCAGGTGGCGTTCGCGTGCCACGCGGACGAGTTCGCGCGTGAGCAGCCCGGCGAGTCCGACGCGGCGCCACTTCCGCGCCACGGCCACGCGCAGGTGGGCGACGTGGCGGAGCCAGCCGAGACGTGCCAGGTGCAGCGTTCCGGTGGCCACGAGTTCACCGTCGGTCTCCGCAACGAGGGGAACGACGCGGTCGAGGTCGATGGCGGTGGTCCATTTGCGCAGGAGGTTGGGATCCTGCACGTTGTGGCGGAAGAAGACGCGGTCTTCGTCCGGCAGCGCGCCGAAGAAGGTGGTGAGCTTATCAAAGTCGCTCGGTTGCAGCAGCCGGATGGTGCAATTGCGTCCATCCTTCAGCATTACCTGCTTGGGATAGGCGTCTTGCCACATACGCGTCCTCCCGAGAACACGGGCCATTGCTGATTTCCGCCACCCAGTCTCGCGCGGCAACAGATTCGTAAGCCCGCAGTGCCCCCGATGTTCAAGGAAATCAGTGATGTCCCCTTTTCCGTTAGTGGCCGGGGCCTGGGCTGCGGTAGCCGGGCTGGATGGAATCGTGGATCCAGTCTTCGAGCACCCTGCCGAGTTCACCCACGTCGCTGATCATGACGGCCAGATTGCGAGGGGCTCCGCGGTGATCCTTGACGAGTTCCTTGAGCACGGCCGCATGCTGGAAGCCGAGGCGTTCGAGAAGTCTCATGGCGGCCAAGTCGTCCTCGAAGATGTCAGCCTCGATCTTCTCCAAGCCGCGTTCTTCGCCGATGGTGACCAGTTCGTGGGCCATCAGGCTGCCTAGGCCGGTGCGCCGGTGCGTGTCTGCAATGATGACGCGTAGCCGACCGACGTGCCGGGTCCAGCCGAAATCGCGGGTGTGGAGGGTCGCGTCGCCGACGATGCGCCCCTCCTCCTCCGCGACGAGGGGTACGACCCGCGTGTAGTCCACGTTTTCGACCCAGCCGCGGACGGTTTTCGGATCAAGCACGTCGTGGCGAACGAAGAGGCGGTCCTCGTCGGGAAGCCGCGAGAAGAAGGCGTAAAGCCGGTCGAAGTCGTCAGGCTGAAGCCCGCGGAGCCGGACGGTCCGTCCGTGCTTGAGCGAAACGTCCTTGGGGAAGCCTTTGAGTTGCATGAGACGTACCCCTGTTTCGCGTCGCCACCGTCGGAGGCACCCCGAGAATCCGGGGGTGCCACGGGGGCCGGCGACCGGCAGGCCGCTGAAGCCCCTGGGCCCGTCCCGCGAACACGCCCACCGCCAGCGACCACCGCGTACCGCCACTTTAACCGCAGGACAAGGTGCGAACAAGCGGACCGCAACCGGCGGGTGAGACCAGACCTACGTTCGGTGAGCCCGGGCAACCCTCCGGGCGTTGGGTGGGCTCTGCCCGCCGATCCTCGGGGCCCCTCCAATACTGGCGGGTGGAACCCGCTCTACAGTAGACCCCGCCCTACGGCGGCAGCGTGCCCACGAGCCCCGGCCGTGTCACCCCCCGCCGGAAAACGGAGCTCGGAGTCCACCACCAACGGTTGACGTGGCGATCCGTTCGGTATACGTTAGGTATCGTGTCAGGCATCCCTGGCGGGGTGGATGCTGACCGCGACGGGCCAGCCCGCCCCCGGTGACGGACAGGGGGCAAGTCGCGAACGAGCGGATCCGAGACACGACGGAGGGTTGACCGATGCAGACCACGCGCGAGCCGAGGACGCCGGCGGTAGGCGCACGTAACCGGCTGGAACGAGTGAGTTCAGATGGACGCCCACCAACGTGGGAGCCCGGAAAGGCGGGCGAGGCGGCGGTGGTGGGCCGGCGACGTGGCGGTCGGCCCGCGGTCGCGCGTCCTCCGTTGACGGCGGAGCAGCAACACCTGGTGCATGACAACCTGGGGCTGATCGCCGTCCACCTGCGGCGGCGGGTACCGGACTTGTCGCAGCCACGGCGGGAGCGCGAATGGGATGACCTGTTTCAGGAGGGTTGCCTTGGGCTGATGGACGCGGCGCGGAAGTTCCAGGCGGGGCGTGGGGTACCGTTCGCGGCCTATGCGATGCTGCGTATCCACGCGGCCGTCAGCCGCGCGCTGCGGAACCGCTTCAGCTTGGTCCATATCCCGCCGCCCTACGCACCGCGGGCGGGCGGGTCGAAGTCGGCGAAGCCGCCGCGTGAAAGGCGCGAGAGGCGTGCGCAGCCCGATGGTTCCAGACGGGCGACCCCTCGTGAGGCACAAGTTGACGGCGAAGACCGCCCGAGGCCTACCACCCACACCTGGAGTGGGAGGTACCCGCAATCGCCGCCCGACGGGGCGACACACGACAGCGAGGCCGACGGCAGCGACCTGCGGGAACGTGCAGGGCGTCATGCTTTGGGCAGTCGCAAGCGTCACCGGGGAGTTGTGGTCACGCAGATCGACGAGGCGTTGGAGGCCGGGTTGACAGACCGACACCGCCCCGGGCAGGGGACCGGCGTGGGCGACACGATCGGCGCGCGACTGCGGGCGAAGCTGGAACGGGCGGTGCTGGCGGCCGGCGACCGTCTGGGCGGCTGCCGCTCGGCGCGGGGCGACCGGAGTGAAGTGGTGCAGGCGGTAGCCCGCGAGCGCGTGCTGGTACCCCACGAGGAGGTCCGCACGCCGTTGCGTGAAATCGCCCGGCGGACGCGTTCCAGCTACGGGCGCGTGGTGCAGTGTGAGCGGCAGCTTGTCGCGGCCGCCAAGGCCCGGCTCGACGGCGATCCGGAGTTCGCCAAGCTGCGGGAGCGGGCGCGCCGGGAGGCGGCGGGCGTCCGCGTACCGGTCGATGCGGAACTGGAGCGTGAACTGGTGGAGGCGGGGCTGAGCGAGTTCCTGCGGCGATACACGGCGGCGAACGCCAGGCAGCGCGGCGGGTTGCTGCAGGGGCTGGTGGAGGCGGCCCGGGCGGACGTGCCCGAGCTGGCGCGGGCATGTTTCGTGCGGCTGTCTCCCGAGGAGCGCGAACGGATGCTGACGGGAAGTGGCAGTTGCGTGGCACCTTCCGGCGTTCCCGCAGACGAGCGTGGTGGAAAAGGGGTATCCCGGTGTCGGCGTCCCGATCACTCAGCCGGGGGGTCAGCGGGCGTCGCCGGAGCCCCGTCGGAGGGGAAGTGCAGGTAGCGGACGACCCGGTTGGCGGTCACCTCCCCAATACCCGCGACCTTGGTCAAATCCTGGGGGCAGGTGAAGGCCGGCGGGGGCGGAGCGGAGAAGACCAGCGAAACCTGGGCCGTGCGGTAGTCCACAATAGCGTGCGCCCGCCCCGGTCCGAGCCCGGGGAGGGCAGCCAGTTCCCACCAGGGGGCGACGTTGGGGTCGATGGTCGAACGGGCGGGAACGAGAAGCGGCGGGGGAACATCGGAGTGCCACGCGGTCGGCACGCTCGGCAGCGTCGCGAGCAACAGCAGCCCGATAAGGACGCACTGGGTGTGCATGACGTGTCACCGGCGCGGCAATCGTCGCCACGAGAGGGAACGGCCCCGCTCACGCGGGGGAACTGGTTTCCTCCGCGGGACGGCGGGGACGCGTGCGCAGTTCGGTGCGGGTGCGCAAGAAGGCCTCGTAGGCGCGCTTGGGCGCCAGGTCCGCGCGCAGCAGGCCGCCGTTGGGCATCCGGCCACGATCGGCATCACTGAGGGCCTGCCAGGACACGCCCTCCACAAACGGTTTGGACAGGGCGATTTCGAGGAAACGCTGCACCCATTCCGCCTGAACCTCCTCGTTCCAGGGGACGTGCCAGACGCCGCCGGCGGCGCGCCCGGTGCCACCGGCGCCCGTTGCCTCCGCGGCTCCCACGCTGCCGGACGGCACTTGGACGGCCGTGATGTAGAGCGGTTTGCCGAGCTTGGCAAACTGGTCGAGCATCGTGGAGACCTGGAACATGTCGCGTACAAACATGCCGTCCACGCCGGGTCCGAAGAAGAACTGGAGGCCGAAGGCGTCGAAATTGACGCCGCTCTGCACGACCATGTCGGCATACAGCAGCGGCGGGATGGTGCGCGGGTTGCGGGCGTAGTATTCGCCCCAGGGAGCGATCAGATCAACGATGGCGGTGCACTGGGGGGCCGCCTTCTTGGCGAGGGCGGCGGCCATCCGCGTCAGCTCCATGAGCTGCTCGAAGTTGAACGTGAAGCAGTTGTCCGCGTGGATGCCGCTGATGACGTCCCACATCTGCACGTGCTGTCCGTAGCGGGCCAGAACACGGCGGGCGTGTTCGAAGGCCAAGTCACGGATGGTGTCGAAATCGTGCTCCCAGATGTAGAGCCAGTCGGGGACGTTGGCTTCCTGGAAGGACAGTAGCGAGGCCCCGCGCATCGGTACGCGCTGGCGGGCAAGCAGTTCGACCCAGGTATCAGTGGGCTTCCAGTTGAAGGACTGCTCGTTGGGCTCGATGTCGCGCCAGACGATGGGCAGGGTGGCCGTGTCAAACGCGGAACGCAGGCGCTCGACGTACACCTCGTTGGGCTGGCCCAGCCCGACGCGGCAACCGAAGGTGCGTTTGGCGGTCGCCAGCGTGGGCTTGCGCCGCGCGAAGAGCACGCCGGCGTGGAACCGGCTGAGTTGCTCGCCCGCCTGAACCGCACAGACCAGGGCCTGCTCCCCAAAACGGGCGGCGGCAGCCGGGTCATCGGCCTGGAGCGCCTGAATGAGGAGGTTCCGGCCCGCGGCCACCTGTTCGAGGAGCGGGCGAGCCTCGTCGTACTCCAGCAGGCCCCAGTCTTCGATCTTCTGGTGCAGGCGCATCAGCCGGCCACGGGCCAACTCGACCTGCAACACGTAGGGTCGTTTGCGTTCGGGCACGCGGACGGTTTCGAGGAGCACCGAGCCGACGCCGTCCACCGGCCAGAGCAGGGCGAGTCCGGCGGGCCCCGGAGCGCGTTTCTGACAGGTGATGATACCGCCTTTGAAGGCGATGTCGGCGCGCAGCGGCACGTCGTCGGTGCCGATCAGATACGCACCGGCCAAATCCACCTCGGAGGCCGGTTTGCCGGCGGAGTACACGGCGAAGCAAAGCATGGGAGGCCTATCGGGGAAAAACCATTGATGAACCAGTATGATTCCGTAATGCGAACTCGGCCATCCCTGCTTATCCGTCCTCGCCGGTATCCGTGTCCGTCAACACGTCCGCTCGGCAGACCCGGGCCTATTATGGCAGCAACAGCCCGCGGCGTCGAGAGCGGCGGAAGAGTTTCCCGGAGGGCCGCGGCCGGCGCCCGCCGTGGGCCGTGGGGGCGGCTGCATCAGCCACCCGCGAGGCAACCCGGCAAATGGGGGTCACAGCAGCTTCCGGGTGGTTAGTCCTGGTCCCGGCCGGGTAGCCCCGGAGTTGTTTACCGGAACCGAAGCAGCCACCCTCCCAGCGGTGGTTAAGCGGTGCGGGCTATGGTGGCGTCACGCTTGGCCCTGCAACCGGGTTCGGGCTTCGGTGGTGATGGCGGGCGACCACGTTGGTGCACCAGGGAGCGCCTTCGCCACCGCGGCCCTCACCGCTGCCCCTGTCCCGAGGGGGGGTACCTGTTCTGCGTGGGCGCCGTGCCCGCACCCGCCGCAGGCGGGGGGTGGGCAGGGGCTGCGGCGGCGGCGGCATGCTTACCCGCGACCGCAGCCGCGGGTAAGCATGGCACCCAACGCCGAGGGGGCTGAACACGCGTAGGGGAACAGGGGTTCAGCGCCGCCTGCTGGGGTTGGCGGGGTGGACGATGGTGCGCGATCCAGGCCGAGGGCGGACCGGGCGGGGCGTGAGCACCACGTCGCGGGAAACCACGGGCGGGACGTCCGCAGCACGAGGCGAGGGCCCGCGGGCGGGATGCCCGTGCCACGCTGTCCGAAGGACCGGTGTCGCGCGAGTCGCGCGAGCGTGGTCACGGAAAGCGGGGAGCACGTTTTCGGCCCTGACGCTGCGGAGAAACAAACGTCGATGCCCATAATCCCACGCTCAGGCGCGCCTGGTGGCCGCACGCTAACCTTTGGTTGACAGACACTTGTCTACGGCGATACGATTGCCGTCGAGACGCGGTCTCGGCCTGCGGTTTATGGCACCGACGGGGGCCTGCGCAGGGGAACGGCAGCGGTGGGTGGACGCGGGATCGCGACGGCAGTCGCGGGCCTGAGGTGGCGTTCGGCTGCGGGTGTGCGGGGCCGAACGAGAGGTCGTCTACCAAAGCAGCCGACCCCGCCCGAACCGCAGTTGGGAGAGCGGACGGGCGTGAGGCAGGCGGGGGACCGTCGCCAGCCAACCCTCGTCACCTTTTCGGGGGGTGACGCAGCCAGGGAGTCAAATGACGATGAGAACGCGACAGGAAGGCACTCGAGCGACATCCTGCATGTTGGTGGCGTTGTTGGCCTGGGTGGCGGTGGGGAGCACCCTGGGGCCGGTAGCGGAAGGCGCCGAACGACAGTTCCTGGTGATTCTGGCGACCTCGCCCAAGCACTACGCGTACCTGGGGCAGAGCACGGGGGCCCCGCCCGGCGGGTTCATCAACCCGGTGCTGATCGACCGGCAGTACTTCGACAAGGTGAACGCGTCGATCGGCTCGTTCGCGGAGTACTGGGAGGAGATCAGCTACGGGGACGTGACGATCACCGGTGCGACGACGGACTGGATCGCGCTGCCGTGGGCGTTCGAGCCGCGGAACAGCACGCACACCGTTCCATTCCACAACCTCAACGGGGGGGGCTACACGTACGGCGTGCCGGAGGGTTTCAGCAACGTCGTCTCGATGGTGGTCGTCGACTCCAACGGCGATGCGCCGGGGCCGGCGTCGTCGCCGGGATTCGCGGCCAGGAGCTCAGGGGGTCAGAACGCCCGCAACCCGGTGTGGACGCCGGGCGAGCGTTTCGTGGACATGGACGGAGACGGGCGGTGGGACGGCTTCGACGAGTGCACCAACTGGGGGGACTGGAACGGAAACGGCGCGCCGGACAACACGGGCCCGTGGTACGACCTGAACGAAGACAACGTGCCGCTGAACCCGCAGAACTGCGTGTATCTGCCGGATTCGGACAATGACTACAACCCGGACTGCTGTCCGGACGGACCGGGGAAGCCGGGCTGCGCAGGCTATGACTTCAGCAGTACACAGGACAACACCAAGGTCTGCCCGGCCACGACGTGGACCAGCAGGTCAGGACAGACGATTTCCGACTGTGACGGCAACCTGCTGGACGACGCCACCGAGATTGCCGGCAACGCCGCCCTGGACCGATTGCCGTACGAGGTGAGCGGTACGCAGTGCGTAGCCGGACGGGGAGACGGGATTCTCGATAAGTGCCAGTACCAGTCCGTCGTTCCGTGCGTAGCGGACGAACCGGATCCCGAGAGCCCGTGCGCGAGCTACCCGATGTGCGTGGCGCTGACGACTCCGCGGACGCCGCGACCGCGCTGCGAGTACCATGATGCCAACGGGACGGGGACGTTCGACTGCCCGGAGCCGTTCGAGAACTTCCTGCGGCGCTGGGACCCGTGCCTGTTTGACCCGGATGCGTCCGTGACGACGAACTGGGTGAAGGTATACGACCCGAACAGCGCGACGGCCGGGAGAAACCCCCCGGCACTGAACACTCGTAACAGCGGTGCGGGATGCTACCCGGCGTATGACTACTCCTACGACTACGGTGACCCCGTCTATATCCAGGTGCACTATCCGAGCGACCCGACGGTGGTGATGGGGCAGACAAGTCTCACGCTGCTCTACGGGGCGCATGATCCGTTGGGGAAGCTGGCTCCCGGAGAGTGCCGGTGCGCGGATGGGACGGCCTGCGATTCCAACGGTGCTTGTCTCGCCGGTTACTTCATGAAGTACGACTCGCCGGACTACTGGAGTGACGGCGGCTCGACGAAGATGATCGCGGAAGGGATGGTGCTCGCCACGCCGGAGCCGGGGGCGTTCCCGCCGCACGTGGCCGCCGGGGAACAACCGTGGTTCACGGACGCGTGGGGCCACCGGTACGCACAGGGCGGCACGGCGTCGATTCCGCCGCTCTGGCCGCAGGGCTGGAACCCGATGGGCAGCCCGCCGCCGGGTTTCCCGCATTCCGGGGCACCGGTTTACAACGCGCCGGCGTTCGTGGAGTACTACCCGCAAGCGGGCCCCGCGCCTGACCGACGGTATTTCCAGGCGAATGCCGGGGGTACCAGCGGGCTGGGTTCGGGGTGGTGGGGAACGGGGAATGCGGGTGTGGTGTTTGATCTCGGGCTGTCGAACCTCATGGACAGGCGGATTCTCCCGGAGGAGCGCAACGGCATCGACGCGCCGATCTTCTTCGACGGGTGGGTGGAACATGACGACGTTCCGTCGTCCAAGTACCACCTGAAAGGGGACGAGCGGCTGGGCGAGGTAACGTCGCCCTGGAGCGACGCCATCTGGGGGCATGACCGGGGGCAGCATAATCCCTCCATTCCCGATCCGACGTTCGGATACGGTGATCAGATCACGGTGGCCGGTGGTCCCTATGCCACGAACACCCACGGGGAGTTCGGGCGCGACGCGGGCAACGTCGTGATGTTTGAGATGCTGACGTGGCACTGGTACAAGCAGAGCCGCGACGACGGACCGACGTTCGGGTATGCGTGGGAAGAGGACCACGGGATCTACCATCCGTATGCGGGGCCGGGCGTGTTCATGATGCCCAACGAAAACCTGGGCTTCCTGGATTACAACCTGGACGGTCTGCTGGACCAGGGCGAAGTGCGGGTCGCCGGTTCGGAGAACTATATCGTCGACCTGAATCCGCTGACGGCGAACGATGGTACCAACTCGCTGTATCCGTGGAACCGCCGACGGCTGATGGAGGACTGCATCGCGGTACTGGATGAGGTGATCAGCTTCAATGACTTCCTCGATGGGAACGCCAAGGCCGCCCACGAGTGCAGCCACGGAGCTCTCTACAAACTGCTCCCCAGGGCACTGGGAGGCGGGGCCGGCTACCCCGAGGGGGTGTGCTCGGCGATCGTGCTGCTGCCGGCGAATGCCTATCCGAACTTCCGGGCGGCGTTCGCGGAGCAACCGGTGCAGCAGCCGCCGGAGCCCGGGTTGAACAGCACGACGTATTTCTACCCGATCAACAACGAGGACAATGACGACCCGAACAAGGCGTATCCGCTCGGAGCGACCACGCACGTCAACTGGAACATCTTCTTCTCCGACGTAGTAACGTGCCTGGACGTGGAGGGCAACGGCCTGGGGGGCGTCAGCGTGCCGTCGAGCGACATCTTCCGAGATTCGCTGCGCCTGAAGACGGCGTATGCCGCCCACGATTACCTGCACATCTGGGAGGGTTTCCCGGACCTGTACGACTATGACATCTTCCAGTCACCGGGGGTACCGATCAACACACCGATCGGACAATGGGACATCATGGCCGGTCAGGATGACGGGCCGGTACCGCTGAACCTGGTGCACTCGATCCCGATTCTCAAAGAGAAGCCGTGCACGGAGTGGATTCACCCGATCGACCTGACGACGGTGCTGACGCCGGGCGTGAACACGTCGGTGACGCTGCCGCCGTCGGAGCGGGTACGGGACAACAGCTATCTGTTCCTGGAGAACGAGGCGCGGCGTGGGGAGCGGTACTACCTGTACTCGGCGGCGGGGAACACCATCACGCCGAACTTCGACCAACCGCTGTTCCCGGGTTTCAGCAACGCGACGCTGCCGCGGGACGGCATGCCGGCGACCGGGATGTTGATGCTCCACACGGATGTGGACGCCAACCCGGATGCCCTGCCCCGCCAGCAGCGCACGGGAACGCACTTCACGTACCAGATCGTGGAGGCGGACGGTCTGGGAGAGCTGGCCGCCGGTATTCCCCCGTATGGCAACGCGGGTGACCCGTGGCCGGGCAGCACGTTCAACACCACGTTCGATTTCAATACCATCCCGGCGAGCCGGTGGTACACACAGAATGCGTTCACGGGATTGAAGATTCTGAACATCGTGCCGGACGGTGCGGGGTCGATCCTGCTGACCCTGAACTGGACGCCGACCAACATACCGAGCTTCTCGTTCGTACAGCCGCCGGGCGGCAGTTCGGTGACGGTGGCCGGGCCGCCCGCGGCGGAGATCTATCAGATCCGGGCCCAGGCGACGGACCTGTACGGCGGGTCGTGGATCCGTCTGTTCCACACGTCGAGCGAAGGCAACGTCGCCGTCGACGGCGCGGGGGCGAACTTCATCAACATCGTCAAGAAGACTAACCCCGGCACGCTGTCGTTGTCGGGCGACTGGAACATCCTGAACATTCCGGACGGACGGTACTTCGTGCTGGCTCAGTTGGTGCCCGGGCCGGGCGCGAACGGCACGGAAGCGGTGGCGACCACGCCGCGTCCCGGTCGGAACAACGCGGGCAACGGGACGCTGACGGTCGATGCGGTCAAGAACCCCGTGTATCGTGCCCACGGTGTGCTGGGCGACTTCCGGACGTCCACCATGTTCATCGCCCGCACCGCGAACGGCACCGCGGTAGCACTGAGCGCGCTGGGGGTGGCCGTGGGCGATCAGCTCTGCGCGAGTGGTTTCGCGGACCGCAAGCCGGTTCTGAGGACGATCACGCAACTGCGTGTTGAGAGCATGCCGCCGCCCGACGGGAATGTCGAAGTCGCAATCCTGAACCAGCCGATCGCACAGACGACTCCCGCGACGGTGACGAGCTGGCTGGTCACGTCGGCGGACAGCGCCGCGCGGTTCGAAACCTGGTCGGCGACCTGCCTGAACGCCGCGGGGACGCAGTGGAAGGTGTTCAGTTCGCTGACGCAGCCCGCACCGGCGGAGGGCGCTCCGAACCAGGACCCGTATCCGCACGCGGTAACGGGGGTGCAGTACACCTCTCTCAATCAGGCGGTGAAGTTCACGATCACGACCGGGTCCACGCCCTTCACGCTGGGTGACACGTTTGCCTTCACCACGACGGGTATTTCGGACGTAAGCCGGGCGGTGACGATCCGCAACGGGAAGATCTCGGCCGGACCGACCGCCGTGATCAGCGCTACCCCGCTGACGGGGCAGGCGCCGCTGGCGGTGGACTTCGACGGCCGGCAGTCCTACGACCCGAACGGCACGGCGCTCCAGTATCGCTGGGACTTCGGCGACGGGAGTGCGACGGTCACGGGCCCCTCGACGACGAGCCACACGTATCAGAGCTTCGGCACGTACACGGCGCGCCTGCGCGTGACCGACCCGAACAGCGGTCTGTTCGACGAGGCGTCAGTGGACGTCATCGTCGTCAACAACAGCCCGAATGCGGTGGTCTCCGCGGAGCCGACGAGCGGCCCGCTCGTGCTGCAGGTGAACTTCAGCGGGTTGCAGTCCAGCGACGTCGAGACGCCGAAAGATCAGCTCATCTTCCAGTGGGATTTCGGCGACGGCAGCACGGCCAACGATGCCGGCGTGGCGGGCCTGTCGTTTGCCGCGGTATCGCACTCCTACACGAAGGCCGGCAACTTCACGGCCGCCCTGACGGTCACGGACAGCGGGGGCAAGAAGGGCACGGCCACCATCACCATCCTCGCGGGCAATACCAACCCGGTGCCCAAGGTGTTCCACACGGGGCTGTCGGGACCGCACCCGTGGCAGGTGGTGTTCAATGCCCGGCAGTCCTACGACGCCGACGGGGATGCGCTGACGGTCGAGTGGAACTGGGGCGACGGTACGGCCAACGAGACCTACCCGGCCACCACGGGCAAGCCCGGGGCGGGCGGCGACGGCTCGGTGCCACACACGTATCAACTGCCCAGCGGCCAGACGCAGGCGACGTTCAAGACGAAGGCGACCGTGCGTGACAGCCGGGGCGGTACGGCCACGTGGGCGGGCGTGACGGTGACGGTGTACCAGGAGGTAGCGGGCTCGTCGACGCCGACGGCCGTTTTCACGATCCAGCCGGATCCGCCGATCGTGAACGAGGAGTTCGTCGCCGACGGACACCTGTCCTATGACCGCCCGGCCGGTGACGTGATCACGTCCTACAGTTGGAACTTCGGGGACGGGAGCGCGGTGGTTACGACGACGAATCCGGTGGTGACGTACACGTACACGAAGGCCGGGACGTACGCGATCTCGCTGACGGTGGCCGACGGCGAAACGCCGCCCAACACGAATACCGCCCGCCTGACGGTGACGGTGGCGGGCGACGGCGGGACGGAACCGCCGATCCCCGGGGAGAATGGCGCGCCGGCGGCGCGGGTTCTGGTGGTGCCGACGGCAGGAGTCGCCGGCGAGACGGTGTTCAGCTTCGATGCGTCGGCCTCGACGGATGCGGACGGCGACGACCTCACCTTCGAGTGGACGTTCGGTGATGGCACCATCGCCTCCGGGGCCGTGGTGACCCACGTGTTCGAGGAGCCGGGCACCTACACGGTGCGCGTGCGGGTCCGCGACCCGTACAACGCCTCGGCGGTGGCCAGCCAGGTCATCACGGTTCGCGCGGTGGGCGAGAATAGCCCACCGGTCGCCCACATCGCCACCGGACCGCGCAGTACCACGGCCGGGAGCAACCTGACGTTCAACGGCAGCAGCTCGTATGACCCGGACGGCGACTTCCTGTCGTACAAGTGGGAGTTCAAGCTCAACGGAGTGCTGCTGGCGACGGCGGCGGACAAGGTGGTGACCCAGCCGTTCGCCGCAGCCGGGACGTATACGGTGGAGCTGACGGTCTCCGACCCGTTCGGAGCCACGGACACGGCGGGTCCGGAGACGGTGCTTGTCGGTGAGCGACCGGTGACGCCCGGTAACACCAATACCAACGATAACGAGCCCGAGCCCGGTCGCCCGACCGACAGCGCGGGGCAGCGCCCGACGGGGACGCTCTGCGGTCTGGGCATGATCATGGGTCTGGGTGGATCGCTGCTGGGTCTGTTCGTAATGGCCGCGTCGCGGCGGCAGTGGAGAGTCTGACCTACGAGAACCAACCCCTCTCCCCCTTGGGGGAGAGGGATAGGGTGAGGGGGGCGACGGCCCGCGTTGGCCGCCGCCCCCCTCTCGTTCGGCGTGGGGAACGCCGGGAGCGGAGGGATAGCACGCGGGTGTCTCTGCCGGCCCTCACCCCTGCCCCTCTCCCTAGGGGAGAGGGGTTGGCGGGCCGTCTCTGCGGGTTAGCCGGCGGATGCCTGTTGCCGCGCGTCGGTGGCGTGTATAATCCGGGTGCGATGGACGTGATTCCGCCAACTCGGGTACCGAGTCTCGCCTCCGGCCGGTATCTGGCGTCCGGAGTGGGCGTGGCGGCGGCGTTTGCGCTGGGTCTGCTGGTCTGGGGGCAGCAGGCCGAGCCGCGCAAGGCGTCGCCGTCGGCGCAGCCTTCGGCGGAGATCGTGCTCACCGCGGCGCCGGTGGCGGCAATGGGTTTCGCGGCCGCCCCGGCCGTCGCCTCCCCCACCGCGACCGTGGCTCGTTTCGCGCTGACACCCCTGCGTGCCGTGGCGGGTGTCGTCGTGGTGCGACGCTGCCACCAACTCACGCTCACTCGTCTGGGCGGTCTGTACGGACCTTAGCTTCCCTGCCGCCGGTTTCGGCCTTGTCGGGCGCGGTGCGTTCACGCCCAGTTGTCATCGAGTCAACGTCGTCTTACTGCCGGTTGAAGAACTCGTGATCCGCTCAGGACAACCCCAAACAGGGTGTGTTGGCCGACTTCCCCGTCGGCCGTGGGGGGCCGACGCTACTTCTTCAACAGGTTCCTGACCGTTCCTCCGGTGTGGAAGGACTCGTCACATGGTTGACATTCTTGATGTTGCCAGTTCGTTGGTAAAGGGCGTGTCGCGCCTGCCCCGCATGATCTTCGGTTCGCGGAACGAGCGTCTGCTGAAGCAATACGCCCGCACGGTCGTCGCCACCAATGTCCTGGAGCCGGAGATGCGGCGCCTGTGCAGTGAGGGCGATGACTACGACGCGGCGTTTGCGGCGCGCGTGGCGGGGCTGGCGCCTCCGCCGTCCGGCGACGCGGAGGCCGCGGCCGCGTATCAGCGTCAACTACTGGACATCCATATCGAACTGTCGCGGCCGTTGCGGGAACGGTCGGACGCCCTCGCCCGTCGCTTGGCCGAGGGTTCGCCGGTGGAGCGCGAGCTTCCCGAGGGCTTTGCGATCGTGCGGGAGGCGTCGCGGCGTGTGCATCGCCACCGCCACTTCGATTGCCAACTCATCGGCGGGCATGTGCTGTTTGACGGGGCGGTGGCGGAGATGCGGACGGGGGAAGGCAAGACGATCGTCTGCCACCTGGCGGCGTACATGAAGGTTTCGGCCGGCATGAAGGTCCATATCGTGACCGTCAACGACTACCTGGTGAAACGCGACGCGGACTTTGCGGCGCCGGTCTTCGAGCTGCTCGGTTACAAGGTGGGGTACATCCAGGCCCAGGTGGATCCGGGCGGCAGCGAGGGCATCCGCCAGCAGGCGTACGCGTGCAACATCACGTACGGCACGGCCGCCGAGTTCGGGTTTGACTATCTGCGCGACAACATGAAGGTCCGCCTGGAGGACCAGGTGCAGGGTCGGTTGGATTACGTGATCATCGACGAAGTGGACTCGATCCTGATCGACGAGGCGCGGACGCCGCTGATCATCTCCGGGCCCGCCCGGGACGACGTTTCGCGGTACACCCGGGCGAACAAGGTGGCCGAGGAGTTGGTGCGCCGCCAGAACCAGTGGGACCGCAAGGTGACGCGCAGCGTCGCGCGCTTCGACGGGGACACGCACAACATCCCGAAGCTGGACGACGCCATGCGCATCCTGGGCGCCCGCGAGCGTTTGCGCACGGCCGGCGAGACGACACCGGACGATGCCGGCGCGGCGGACGACGACCAGGCCGGGCAGCGGCAGGCGACGCTGGGGCCCGACTTTCTCACCGACGATCAGGTGGAGGCCGTTCAGATCTACGAGAACAACGTGCTGCACGTGCCCCCGGCCGAGCAGTACCGGCGCTTCTTCATCGTCCAGCTCGAGCGGAAGCAGACCGGCCTGACGCACGAGGGCGTCACCATCGCGCAGGACCTGCTGGACATGGGCAGTCTGTACAGCGGCGCGAACATGGAGTGGCCGCACCTGATCGAGAACGCCCTGCGTGCCCACAAGGTGTATCAGCGCGACCGCGACTACGTCGTGCAGAACCGCGAGATCATCATCGTGGACCCGTTCACGGGACGGTTGATGCACGGGCGGCAGTGGTCCGACGGGTTGCACCAGGCGGTGGAGGCGAAGGAGAGCGTTCCGGTTAAGGAAGAAACACAGACACTGGCTACCATCACGATCCAGAACTTCTTCAAACTGTATAAGGAGCGGGCCGGAATGACCGGCACCGCGTTGACCGAAGCCACCGAGTTTATGAAGATCTACAACCTGGAGGTGGTGGAAATCCCGACGAACCGCCCCGTCAACCGGGTCGGCCATAATGACAAGATGTACCGCGACACGGAGCAGAAGTACGGGGCGATCGTGGAGGAGATTCACGAGATGCGGCGGCGGGGCCGGCCGGCGGACCCGTTCCTCCTGGCCGACGCGCTGAGCGCGTTGAAGCCCATCCAGGAGCACCTGGGCAGGGATACCGCCCGGATCCGGGAGGCGCTGGAGCAGTTTTCGCGGGCGGAGTTCGGCGACCAGAAGGTGACGCGTTTCCTGCTGGACGTGTACGACGAGACGATGGGCGACCTGGTGCGCGGGCGGCCGGTGCTCGTGGGCACCACCAGCGTCGAGAACTCGGAGAAGCTGTCGCGGCTGCTGGAGCGGCGGTACGGCATCGAGCATGAGGTACTCAACGCCAAGAACCACGCCCGTGAGGCGGACATCGTGGTCAAGGCCGGGCAGCAGACCACGCCCACCCACGGCGCCGACCGCACGCTGCTGGGCAACGTGACCATCGCGACGAACATGGCCGGGCGCGGCACCGACATCAAGCTGGGCCCCGTGGTCGTCCACCGCGGTTGCCGGGTGCCCGAGACCCTGCCGAAGGGCACGTGCGAAACCGGTCTGTACCCGGCCGGGTTGACCAAGTGCTGCATCCAGTGCGCCGAGTACGACCCGGTGACGAACTGCGCCCACTGCTTCAAGCCGAAGCTGGACCCGCGTTTTCCGGCCCTGGGACGCACCGTGTGCGCAATCAACGCGCCGTGCGGGCTGCACATCATCGGGACGGAGCGGCACGAGGCGCGCCGGATCGACAACCAGCTTCGCGGTCGGGCGGGGCGCCAGGGCGACCCGGGATCGAGCCGGTTCTTCCTGTCGCTCCAGGACGACCTGCTGAAGCTGTTCATGTCGGAGTGGATGCTGAAGACGATCGAGCGGTTCGGCTTCACCGAGGGCACCAACCTGGAGGACAAGCGTCTCACCAAGGGCATCGAACGGGCGCAACGCAAGGTCGAGGAGCGTAACTTCTCCGCCCGCAAGCACCTGCTGGAGTGGGACGAGCCGATGGACTACCAGCGCAAGGAGTTCTATCGGTCACGGCAGCGCATCCTCGAGGAGCGCGGGCTGCCGGAGTTGATCTTCGAGATCATCGACCGCGCGATCGACACGAACGTCGGGCAGTTTCTGGCGCCCAAGTACGCGCGGCAATGCGTGGCCGAGTGGTGCCGGGCCAACCTCGACGTCAACATTCAGGAGGACGACATCGACCTGGATGACCTGGAGACCACGGTGCAGAGCCTGCGTCACCTGGCGCTGGACGAGATGGCGGACCAGATTCGCACGTCGCTGGGGGAGTACGTGGATCCGGAGACGCCGCCGGAGGATTGGGACGTGGGGGGGCTGTTGCAGTGGGCGACCCGGCTGTTCCCGTTCAACATCTCGCAGAACCGGCTGCGGAAGATGGAGCCCAGCGACATCGAGGACGCGCTCTACGAGGCGGCCAAGGCACACTACAACAGCGTGAACCTGGACGGGGTGGCCATTTTCCTGGAGCGCTCCTACCCGCAGCGGGCGCTGGCCGAGTGGGCGCGGAGCAAGTTCAACATCAAGGTGGAAGTCGCCGAGCTGCTCGATATATCCCGCACCGAAGGGGCCGCCCTGCTGCGGGAGCGCGTGCGCGAGGCGTACCGCGAGCGGGAGGTTTCCTACCCCGTGGAGTTCTGCCTGGAGCGGGCGTTCGGCGAGATGGGGACGGGCCACGCGGCGTCCGCGGAGTGGGTGGTGCAGTGGGCCAACCTCAAGTACCGGCTGGGCTGGACGCTCACCGACGTGCAGGGCAAGGACCTGGAGGAGCTGCGCGCTAAGCTCGTGGCGCTGAACCGCGAGTACCTGACCGGCGAGCGGCTGCGGACGGAGATTCGGGAGCAGACCGCGGGCAAGGAGCGCGAGGCGCAGATTGCCTGGATGAAGGAGCGGTGCGGACCGTTCTGGAACCAGCGGATGTTCGACCGCTTCGAGGGGGAGTTGGAGGAGGCCCTGTCTACCCAGGCGCACGAGATGTATCGGCGCGAGCTGACGCGTCTCGAACAGTACGTGCTGCTGCGCATCTACGACCAGGCCTGGAAGGACCACCTGCTCGAGATGGACCACCTCAAGCACGCCATCATGCAGCGCCCGCTGGGCGGGGACCAGACGCACCCGCAGAGCCAGTACGCCATCGAGGGCCGCGACCAGTTCAACCAGATGTGGGCCCGCATCGCCGACCGGGTCACCGACGTGGTGTTCAAGGTGCGGGCCACGGGCCCGACGCCGCCGACGGGCGGGGTCGGCGCCACGCGGACCAGCGGCGGTCCTCAGGGCGGCGCCCAGGTCAGCTTCCAGCACGCGGAAAGCACCGGTGGCGGCTTCGCCTTAGCCGCCCGCGACCGCGAGGCCGCCATGCGCGCCCAGAACGTCGACCAGAAAATCGAGACCATCCGCCGCGCCCAACCCAAAGTCGGCCGCAATGATCCCTGCCCCTGCGGCAGCGGGAAGAAATACAAACAATGCTGCGGGAAGAGATAGAGCGTTCTCCGTTTTCGCGTGGCGAGCCGCGGGCTTCAGCCCGCGCGGATTCTCACAGGCGAATGCCGTCGCGCCACCGAAACAAACGATCGCTGGCGCTGCGGATTGCATTGGTGTCGTTATGAACATGCGTGCGTTCGTTAGGGCAACCAGTTGAGGGGCTAGCAACGATGGGCAAACGACAGAAACTGAAAGTGATCGGCGTGCTGTGCGTGGTCGTCGTTGTTGGAGGAGCGGCGGGGTTGTACGTCCATCTCGGTAAACGCGGGACGTCGCGTCTGGAGCAATGGATCGGCCAGCAGATCGTCGGCGTCGTGGAGGCGCATCTCAACTGCACCGCCAAATTCGAGACGTTGGACTACCAGGCGCCCAAGACGGTCGAGGTCACCGGTTTGTCGCTCGCGCGCGACGGGAACGAATTCGTCGGCGCGTCGCGCATGTTGATCGAGCTCGGCGAGAGACCGCGGCTTGCCGAGCCGATTCGGATCGCGCTAGTCGAGGTCGACGATCCACACCTGACATTCAAGGCCGCGCCGGGTGGCGGGTTCGTCGGCTGGAACAATCTGGTGCGGTCGGCGGTAGTTGAGAATCCGGACAGCGTTGCAGTTGGCAAACGCCTGAGCGACGTGCTCGTGCTGCGCCACGTCGAGGTCAAGAACGGGCAGTTGGTGTACGAGCCGGCGGATGGCAAGGCCGCGATGAAGCTGACCGGGCTTGGCTTCGCCATGGACACCGTTCCGGAGGCGCACGATCCCGCCTGGTATACGTTGCAGGGTGCGTTCCGGCACGCAGGGCTGAGCGAGTTCAAGGCGGAAGCACGTTTGAATCTCGACACTGCTGTGGTCGAGATCAAGCGGATCGAAGGAACGCTGACGCTCGACAAGGAGCAGTATGCGACTCTGCCGCCGCCGGTGCAGGAGCTGCTTCGCCAGCACGATGTGCGCGGGTCGCTGACGCTGGGCGTATCGGGACGCGTGCCCCTGAAGGATTTCTTGGGGGCGGAACTGGCGGTGCGCGCCGTGTTGACCGACGCTTACGCCTCGTTCGACGAATACAAACTACCGATTACACGCATCGACGTGTCGGTGGAGATGGCTGACCGCAACGTGGAGGCGACGCTTGCCGCGGAATTGCTCGGCGGCGACATCGACGGTCGGGCAAATATCGGATTGGCCGAGGCCATGCCGATCGATGCTTCCTGGAAGCTCGAGTCCATTGAGATTAAGGAGATGCTGCCCGATGCCGTGCAGGAAGGAGCTTCGCAATACGCGGGCAAGGTGTTCATTAGTGGTAGCGCGAAAGCGCAATTGAAAGACATGCCCGCGTCCCTGAGCGGATCGGGCGTCTTCAACGTCACCGAAGGCAACCTGACGTTCCTGCCCGGGTTCATGGATCTTGTCCGCACGGTCACCCTGGACGCCTCGTTCGCTCAGCCGTCGTTCGCCCACAAAGCCAGCGGGGACTATGTGATTGGGCCCCAGGCGGTGCGAATTGAGCACTTGGAGATCGAGACGGATTGGATGGCCGCGCACGGGAGCGGAGAAATCGGTTTTGACGGGCTGATTGATTTCGACATCAACGCCGGGCCTTTGGAAAAACTACAGGGCAAGCTGGGATTCGCGGGAAGGATCTTCGGAGGAATCACGGATAGGATCGTGACGTATCGAGTGCACGGGCCGATGATGAAGCCGACGATCTCGGTCAAACCGTTTGGGTAGCGGGGCTGGACAACGGGCAGGTCGCAGGAGTCAGGATTGGCGCTCAGTTGGGCATCCCGGGATTCGACTCGCCGCCGCTTGTTCGGGCACGCTCCTGCATTGACCGAGCGACTTGCCGCCTCTGGAAGACTCTGCTGATCGAGAACTCTGCTGGCTCCGGAAGGGCCTAAGTTGTCAGCCAGGGGTGGCAACCCCTGGGAGGCGACCGGGTCTCCCCGTCGGAAGCCCCGGCACGCGCGACAGGCCGGGTGACAGCATCATGGCATCTGCCTCGCCCTGCCGCCCCTCTGGGGCTGGTAGGTGGTTTCCGTCGCTGCGAGGTACCAGGGGCTCGCGCCCCTGGCCACGTACTTGCGCCCCCTTCGGGGGCGTCCGCAGGCAACCACGGAAAGCCCGGCATGCGTCCCGCAGGGGCTCCCGCGGTATCCTCGGTATGCCACACGGCAGGCAAGTGCCTGATGCACCCGGTTTGCCCATTCGCTATTCTTAATTCGTACTTCTGAATTCTGAATTCAGGCTCCTGCCTTCGTCAGCGCAATCGCCACCGGCTCCCCGTCCAGCTCGATATCCACCTGAGCCGCCCCGGAGTCCAGCGCCGCGGTGCGCAGCTCGACGGCCAGGGTCTCGGCCTGGATGTACGGCCCGCACTGTTGCAGGGCCGCCTGCACGGCGGCGGAGTCGGAGACAACGCTCAGGCGAATGCGGTCCTCGATGTTCAGGCCGGCGTCCTTGCGCAGGTTCTGCACGTTGCGCACAATGTCGCGGGCAACGCCCTCGTTGCGCAGCTCCGGCGTGATCCGCTTGTCGAGCAGCACGAACGTCTGCTCGTCGGCGGCACCGGCCCAGTTCTCGTCATAGCTGCGCGTGACGGAGAAGTCGTCCGGCTCGAGTTGAACGGTAGCCCCCTCGAGCAGGATCGTGATGCCCTCGCCGCGGGCGAGGGCGGCCTCGACGGCATACCCGTCAAGCTGCGCGAGGGCCGCGCGCACGGCGGCCGCCTGCCGCCCGAACTTGGGGCCCAGCACTTTCATGTTGGGCGCCACCGACACCTGCATCAGCTCCCGCGCGGCTTCCCGCACCGTGACCTTCTTGACGTTGAGTTCCTCCAGGAGATGGTCCTGGAAGCGCTCGAGCGCCTCGCGCTCGCGGACATCACCGGGGACCACGATCATCTCCGCCAGCGGCTGGCGAACCTTCAGCTTGGCGGTCGTCCGCACCGAACGGCCCAGCGAGACCACCCGCAACAGGGCGGCCACGCGCTCGGAGAGGTCGTGGTCGATCCGGGTCTCGTCCGGCTCCGGATACGGACAGAGGTGCATGCTCTCCGGTGCGTCGGCAAGCTGCCGGGCCACCAGGTTCTGGTAGATACTCTCCGTAACAAACGGAATCAGCGGGCCCATCACGCGGACCAGCGTGGTGAGCACCTCGTAGAGGGTCTGGTAGGCGGCGAGTTTGTCGACATCATCACGACGGGCGCCGCGCCAGAAGCGCCGCCGGTTCCGCCGCACGTACCAACTGCTCAGGTCATCGAGGAACTTCTCCAGCCGATGGCAAACGGGCGGCAGGTCGTACTTCTCGATGTGCTCCCGGGCGTGCCGGATCACCAGTTGCAGGTCGGACAGAATCCAGCGGTCGATGTCCTGCCGCTGCGGCAGCGGAACGAGCGGGGTATTCGGGTCGAAGTTGTCCAGGCGGGCGTAGTTGCAGAAGAAGGCGTAGGTGTTCCACAGCGGCAGCAGCACGCGGCGGCGGATTTCGTCGGCCGGCGTCGAGGTCACCTTGCAGAGGGGCTCGCCCGATACCGTTTCCGTGATGCGCAGGCCGTCCGGTCCCTCGATGGTGACCGGCTCGTCCGGGTGCCGCAGGCCGAACGGCAGATCGACCGTCGGCGGCTGGGCGCAGTACATCCAGCGCATGGTGTCCACGCCGAGCTGTTCGGCCGCCTCCTCGAACCAGATCGCGGTCCCGTCCGACTTGTGCATCGTCCGCCGCTGCTCGTCGAGCACCAGGGCGTGCCCCAAGAGGGTCTTAAACGGCGGGCGCTTGCGCTCCTTGCCCAGTTCCATCATGGTGCTCATGGCGAGGATGGAATAGAACCAGTTGCGGAACTGGCCGGGGAAGCATTCGGTGATCAGGTCGGCCGGGATCCACTTCTCCCAGTATGCCCGGTCGGTGGAATAGCGCACCGTCGAGTAGGCCACGATGCCGGCGTCCAGCCAGGGGTTGCCGACGTCGGGAATGCGCTCGACGAGCGCGCCGCACTTGGCACAGCGGATCTTGATGGCATCGACGTACGGCCGATGCGGCGAGTGGCCGTCGAACTCCTTCCACCCCTCGACGGCCCGGGCCTGCAACTCGTCGCGCCCGCCGAGCACATCGAAATGCCCGCACTTACGGCATTCCCAGATCGGCAGCGCCAGGCCCCAGTAGCGCTTCTTGGAGATCATCCAGTCGCGCATGGTGGAGAGCCAGTCCAGCTCGCGCTCCAGCCCGCGCATGGAGGCCGGCAGCCAGTTGACCTGGCGCGCCATTTCCTTGATCTCGTCGCGCCACTGCATGGAGATGTACCACTCGTCCACCAGGCGGAAGATGAGTTCGTCCCCCGTGCGCCAGCAGTGCGGATAGACGTGCGGATACTCCTCGGTGGCAACCAGCAAGCGCTTCTCCCGCAGGTCCGCGATGATCGCCTGGGCGGTCGCCCGGTCGCTGGCCCGCATGCCGGTGAACTTGCCGAAGCCTGGGATGAAGCGTCCCTCCTCGTCAAGCGGGGCAATGGCGACCACACGGTGCTCCTGCCCCCAGACGTGGTCGACGTCGCCGCAGCCCGGGGCGGAGTGGACGATGCCGGTGCCCTCCCCCGCCACCACGTACGCACTGCCCTTGGAGTCCTTGCCGGGGTCGAATACGCGGTGCCCGACCGCGCCGCTCGGCCAGTCCCGCTGGTCGGCGGGGATCAGGTCCATCGGCTGGGCGAAGCCGCCGGGGTGCTGCTGGGCCGGCAACTCGTCGAACGGCCCGTCGTAGGTCCAGCCGATCAGCGCCGAGCCGCTGACGGTCCCCTCGACGCTGTAGCCCCCCTGCTCCTGGAAGATCTGGTGGATGGTGCGCAGCTTGGGCAGGCCCTTCGGCCAGGGCTGCGCGCCAAAACCCTCCTTGTACTCCCGCTCGAGCCGCTGGTAATTGAGGTTCTCGGCGGCCAGGTAGTACAACGCCCCGTCCTTCTTGGCCCGCAGCTTGAGGTACTCCAGGTCCGCGCTGACGGCCGCCCCGGTGTTGGAGGTCAGTGTCCACGGCGTCGTGGTCCAGATGAGCAGGTACTCGTTCGACCGTCCCCGCAGGGGAAACCGCACGAAGACGGACGTGTGGGTCACCAGCCGGCGACCGTCGGCAATCTCCATGTGCGAGTAGGCACACCCCGCCCGCCCGGACCAGGGCATCACGTCCGTGCCTTTGTAGAGGTAGCCGAGGTCGTGGCACTTCTTGAGGAAGGCCCAGATGGTGTAGTTGTTCTCGTCCGACATCGTGTAGTACGAATCGTTCCAGTCCATCCAGTAGCCCAGGCGTTTGGACTGCTCGCTCTGGATGGCCGCGTACTTCGCGACCCGGCGTTTGCACTCCTCGGTGAAGTTGGCGAGGCCGTACTCCTCGATGGCGGCCTTGGTCTGGAACCCATGCTCTTTCTCGACCTCGACCTCCACCCAGAGACCCTGGCAGTCGAAGCCGTTCTGGTAACGCAGGTCGTGGCCGGTACCGGCAAAGTAGCGGCAGAAGACGTCCTTGTAGGTCCGCCCCCAGGCGTGGTGGACACCCATCGGGTTATTGGCCGTAATGGGCCCGTCCAGGAAGGACCACGGTGGCCGGCCCGTGTTCTGCGCCCGGAGCCTCTCGAACGCCCGAACCTCGTCCCAGAAACGCAGGATGGCGCGCTCCAGAGCCGGGAAATCAACCTTGGGATCAACTTTCTCGAACGCCATCGGGTCCTCTCCGAGGCCCACGATCCGACTCACCCACCGCCGAGCGGGTTCCCATAAAACGGGCTCGGCCGCCGGAGCAATCGGGCCGGGGGCCCGCCTTTCTCACCTGCGCGAACAGCACACTATATAGCGGCTGCCTGACGGCGTGAACTGCACGAACCACCCAGCGCCGGGGGCACGCCGACCGCCAGGTGGGTTCCTCAAGAAAGACCTGGCTGCGGACGATACGCCCAGCAGGCTGATTGGTCTCCACCAACCGTGGTGGCAGCCTTAAGCAAGGGAATCCAGGTTACGGCGAGCCTGGGTTCCCTTGTGCTTTGCGCGGGCCGCACAGGGCGAGGGGCGCCAGCCCCCTGCCGCTCGTCGTCCGCCCCTTCCTGCCCCCTACCCTCCGCCACCGGCCACAACGCGTGCCGGAACGGCCTGACCTCGGAGGGGTCCCGGCCGCTAACCCTGCCCCCCGACGGCACGCGTCCTCAACGCCCCCCCCCACGCGCGCCCCCCTGCGGTCGAATCGGCGACAGCCGAGTAGGACACCCAAGGCACCGATCGACGCTCCGCGGTCACGGCCGGCTTCCCAGTATGCCGTGCGGACCATGGGCCACCTTATGAACGCCAACGCCGCCCACACGGGACGGGATGGCCGGGCCAGACAGCACCACACCTTGGTAAGACCGGCAAGGAGGCCACGGTGGCCCTGCCGCCATGCCTCTCGCGGGCCCGACAGCCACGGGCCCCGGCGACATGCCGGCGCCCGCTCATGGCCGGCTTGGGCATTCCCCCCGGGGCCGAGTTCTGGGCATGCCCCCCAGTTTCCCGTTTCCGGGGTTCCAATCAGGGGTTCGCAGCGGGCGGCACGTGTCCCCCCTGGCGCGGCCGGCGCGATCGGCCGAGGACATGCCACCTCCGAAGGCGGAAAACTCGCTCGGCGGTCTTCACGCTTGAGCGGGCAGGGGTGGGACAGTAAACTGGGTTGTTGTAGAGGCGGCGTTGGGGGAACGTACGCCCGGGCGATCCCTTGGCTGTGGGCCAGGGCGGCTCCCGGCGGTGCTCGTCTGCCCACCTGGTACGACTTCCAACCTCGACAGACTCGAGGGGCCTAATTCAGAGGTGCAACAATGGGAAGAGGTACGTGCAGCGTAGCGTTCGTGTTAGCGTTGCTGTTGGTGGTGCCGGCACCCAGCGGGCTGAAGGCGTGGGCCGCTGGCGACGCGGCGGGCTTGGCCGTGAACTCGCGGGACGGGCTGACCACCCTGAGCCTCGGGGGGCTGGACCCGTTCCACCGGACCGACCGGTCAGTGGTCGATGCGCGAACGGTTGACGTGCCCGGCACGCCGGTGCTCCTGCTCCTGTGGCACGAGGTGGCGGCCGACGGGACCGTGGTTCCGTGCTACGCCATCAGCCTCGACGGCGCACGGGTGGATGTGGTCCGGGAGACTTCATATGAGCTGAAGCTGCGCTATGCGGACTTCGACCCGCTGGCCGGTTCGCCGGAGGTGGAGCCGTCGTTGGCGTCGGCCTCGGACACCGGCCTGTACCTGGTGCAGTTCGTGACCCAACCCCTGGAGGAGTTCCGCGCGGCCATCACCCGGTCGGGCGGGACGGTGTACCACTTCGTGGCCAACCATGCCCACATCGTGAAGATGACGTCGGCGGTGCGCGAGGAGGTGGCCGCCCTGCCGTTCGTGCGTGCCATCGAGCCTCTGCACCCGGCCTATCGCCTGGAGGAGGTGCTGCGCGCCGACCGCACCGAGGTCCGGGAGCACTTCCCGCACCAGCGTTACAACATCATGGTGCTGGAGGACGGCCGCACTCAGAAGGATTTGGTGGCCAAGCGCATCGAGGGCATGGGCGGGGTCGTGGACTCACCTGACTTCGGGAAGTTCCTGCTCGTCGCGACGCTCACGCCCGAGCAGCTCTACGAGGTCGTGCGGTGGGACGAGGTGCTGTTCGTGGATCGCTGGAGCCCGATGGCACCCGACATGAACAACGCCCGTACGTTCGGCGGGGCGGACTACATCGAGTCCGTGGCGGGGTTCACCGGGCAGGGCGTCCGCGGAGAGGTCTTCGACACGGGGTTCAACACCGCCCATGTGGACTTCCAGTCCCGCCCGCTCCTTCAGCATACGACGATGACTTCGGACTCCCACGGCGCTTCGACTTCGGGGATCGTCTTCGGTGATGGGACGGGCAATGCCAACGCCCGCGGCATGCTGCCCAGCGGGCAGGGCATCGCGGCCGTGTACACCGTGCCGGGCCTCACCGGCCCCAGTCGCTACACCCACACGGCCGAGTTGCTCGGTCCGCCCTACTACGCCGTGTTCCAGACCTCCAGCGTCGGCAGCGATCGTGTTACCCAGTACACCACCCTCTCCGCGGACCACGACGCCTTGCTGTTCGACCTCGACCTGACGCACACCCAGTCGCAGAGCAACGCCGGTGACCAGATGTCCCGGCCGCAGGCCTGGGCCAAGAACGTGATCTCCGGTGGCGCGGCGTACCACTACGACACACTCTCGCCGACCGACGACCACTGGGGCGGCGGGGCGAGCATCGGCCCGGCGACCGACAATCGCGTCAAGCCGGACCTGTGCGCATACTACGATGACACCCTGACCACGACGACCGGGAGTCCCACTGCGTATACCACCACGTTCGGAGGCACCAGCGGTGCCACCCCCATCATCGCCGGGCACGTCGGCCTGTTCTTCCAGATGTGGTCGGAGGGTATCTTCGGCAACGAGGTCATTCCCGGCGGAACCGTCTTCGAGAACCGCTCGCACATGACGACCGCCAAGGCCGCCCTTATCAATACCGCCCGCCAGTACGACTGGCTCGCCGGCGGCCCCAATGCCGACATCACCCGCTACAAGCAGGGTTGGGGCTGGCCCGACGTCCATTACCTCTACGACATGCGCGAGAAGATCGGCATCATCGACGAGACGGAGCTCCTCCAGAACCTCCAGAGCGTCGAGTTTGCCGCCTACGTGGAGCCCGGTGAGCCCGCCCTCAAGGCCACCATGACCTACGCGGACCCGGCCGGTGTGCCCAACTCATCGCAACACCGCATCAATGACTTAACGTTGCGAGTGACGTCGCCGTCCGGCACCATCTACTGGGGCAACAACGGCCTGATAACGGCCCTCTGGTCCACCCCCGGCGGCTCGCCCAACACCATCGACACCGTCGAGAATGTTTTCATCCAGAACCCCCAGGCCGGCGTGTGGACGATCCAGGTCATCGCCAGTGAGATCAACCAGGACGGCCACGTGGAGAGTCCCGAACTCGACGCCGACTTCGCCCTCGTGGTCACCGGCGCCTTCGTCGCCAACTGCACTTCGCAGGGTCGCATCAACCTCGGCAGGGCACGGTACGCGTGCAGCGACACCGTCAACGTCCGCGTGGTCGATTGCGATCTGAACACGGACGACCAAGTGATCGAAACCACCACGGTCACCATCACGTCCGATACGGAACCAGCCGGGGAGATCATGTTGCTCACCGAAACCGCCCCCGCTTCCGCGGACTTCCGCGGGACCATCGAGCTCAGCACGGTCAACGCCGCGGGCGTGCTTCAGGTCGGCGAAGGCGACGAAGTAACGGCCATCTACATCGACGCCGATGATGGGCAGGGCAACTACAACGTCGAGGTCACCGCCACGGGCGCCGTGGACTGCACGCCACCGATCATCGGCAACGTGCAGACCATCAACATCGAGCCCCACGCCGCCACGGTTACGTTCACTACCGATGAGGACGCCGGCGGAACCGTGCATTACGGGCTGAGCTGCTCCAACCTGAACCTGTCAGCCCAGGGGATGGGCTTCAACACCGCCCACGCGATCACCTTGGGCGGCCTCAATGAGAACGCCACCTACTACTTCAGCGTCGAGGCGGAGGATGAGGCCGGCAACAGTGTCGTCGATGACAACGGCGGCTACTGTTACAACTTCGCCACCCCGGACATCCCCAACTTCTTCACCGAACTCTTTGGCAGCGGCACCAACG
>JAKQDH010000069.1 GCA_029558835.1 Planctomycetota bacterium
GCACCGTCTGGGACTGACGATCCCGCAACGGCTCCGCTACCTGGAGGAAGTCGCACAAATGTAGTGGAAACTTCGGCCCGCCAACCCCCTTCCCGGGGTCGCTAGGGCCGTTTAGGCTCGACAGGTGTCTAACTTGGGCTAAGGGCCGGGGCTACTTCCGCGGACCGACCAGCCACGCATTTCCGGTGGGTGGTCGCGCCGTTCCGGGGAGACACAACGGGGACCGGTGGCTACCCGTCATTCTCATGCCTCCGCTCCGGAAACAGGTGACTGTCCCCGCATTCCCGGGGGCGGTGAGACGCGTCGGGACGTCAGTTTCGGAAGCTTCGGCACCGAACGCAGCATTCGCGCCAGCCATCGAAAACGGAAGAACCCTCTTGCCATGCCGCAGATCGGATTGGACCGCGCGAATGCTGCAACCTGCGCGGCAGCCGCCCTGCGAAAGGCCGCCGGAATGAAGATGTTCCGTTTCCCGTCGATGACGGTCTGGTCGCCCGCGGCGCACACGGTGTGCACGCCATGAGGAAATGCCCAGGCTGGATCGGCAGTAATGACGGTCGCCGGAGTCTCCGCGAACTCCGTCGGCGTCAGCCGTGTCACGCGGTTCAGAACGACCGCGCCGCCGTAGGTCCTGGAACAGTCCTGGGCGGGGCGATAGAGCTGACCTTCGTGGACAAACGGCGTGCCCGCCGGTCGGCTTGAACGCACATCGGTCTTCAGAGGATTGGCCGCATGTGGGATCCAGGGTCCCGTCGGGCAGGACGCGTGCCAGCCATACAGCGTCGTTCGCGTTCCGGAATCCGTGGTAGTGCAAAGCAACCACCACCGGCCGTCATGTTGGAATACGGTCGCGTCCACGCCGCCGATATCTCGAAGGATGGTTGTGATCCTGCTCCACTGGTCTGGGAGACTCTCAATCTTGTAAAGGCTGATTTCGCGTGCCTGACTGGTCTCCGGGACACAATAGACGTGTCCTTCCCATTCGAATACACATGGGTAACTCAGATGAACTGGAAGGGCGAGAACCGTTCGTGGATCTGTAAAGCCTTTGTCGTCGGCCTCGACGACGGAGATTGCCCCCTTGTTTTTCGCGTAGTCGAAGTCCTCAGCAAAGATAGTCGTAACGCCCGCGCGACGGACTGCGAAAGGGTCGGCCAGGAAACGGTTGCGTGTGCGTGTTGGCAGCCACCGGACAGTTAGCGGGCAAGTCGCGTCAAGCAGCGTGTGGATTGGCCGATCGATGATCCCGACGTTCCATTGCTCGCCCCGGAACATCGCCTTCCAGATCGCCCGTAGACGGTTGCGCATGATGCGTCCCGCGAAGCGAACAACCTGCCCGTTGGATGGGTCACGAAACACCGGCGCGACGGTGTGGCAGGGCGCTTGATCCAGATACGCAGCGTTCCCTGAAAGGATATCTCGGCAGACCCTTGCAGGCCACTCTGCGCTTGCGAGAAGTACCGTGCTCCAGTTGTGCAGGTAGGACTCGCGGACCGTGGCGAAGACGCCCTTGTACAGCACTACACCGGCGTCGAGCCGCTCCGTGAGACGCTGGAGAGTGCCGCACGTCAGCGGATCGCCGTGGTATATCTCCCAGAAACACGCCGGTCCTCCGCGGTACTTCTCCATGTCGCCGTGATGATACGACCAGATCCCGTAGCGCGCGGCCGTCAGAATCTCACCCCGGAGAATCCCCGGAGCGAGCCGAAGAACGAAGTCGAGTTCGTAGCCGCGAATCGCGCCGATGTCCTCGTCGCGGAAGTACTGCGAGTACTTGCCCTTGGTGACGACCTCGCAGTCGATGGTGGGCACGCCGGAAAGCAATCGGCTCACATCGACACGACGTCCAGCCTTGGAGCGCCGCATATTCGCCAGAAACCGGTTGTACAGGTGCCACAAGCTGGTCCATGACCGAAGTTGGTTTTCGATTCGATGCCGGAGCGTCGGGGGAGGAGATGGCGGGGCATGCTTTCTGATGACCAGCGCGAGCTCGACGCCCTCGACGGCCAGGAGGTGCATCAGACATCTCGCCTGCCATTCCTGGAGCACCGGGCGGTTGCAGATGATACCGAAGCGCAATCGTGGCTTGTTCGTTGTCATGACGGCCTTCGCTCGGCGCCGCGGGGATCATGGCGCGTTCTACTGAGTTATCGGTCCCCGACTGCCGACGCTTTAGGCCGAGCGGTCGACGCGGGGGGGCCGCGAGCGCCGCAGAATCTCGCCACCCCCGTTGGGGAGGTCATTGCCGCTTGGGGGGCTGTGATTCCCGGTAGCGTCCCGTTGCCAGGGCGGAGAGCAATGGGGCTCCCCCGGGGCGGGGGACCAGGAGGATGATCGGTGGCGTGGGCCTGGGGAAGTCGCACCGGGCGAGCGCACTCGGCTGGGCCGCCCGCCGGACGGGCCCCCGTGTCCGCTTCGCCACCGCCATCGACATCATCAACAGCCTCGCGCCCGCTCAGAAGGCCGGTCGCTTGGACAACGAGCTGCGGCAATACACCCGCCCGGAGTTCTTGCTCATCGATGAGCTCGGGCATCCGCCCATTGACAAGCGCGGGCCCGACCCGCTGTTCCAGATCATCAGTCACCGCTACGAGCACGGCTCGAGCGTGCTGACCACCAACGAGGCCTGCAAGCACTGGCCGTCGATCTTCAACAACGACAGCACGCTAACCTCGGCCATCCTCGACCGCCTCCTGCACCACGCCGAGACCGCCATGATCGAAGGCATGAGCGACCGCATGGAAGACCGCCTCGAACCTTGATCGGCGGCGCGGACCACCCCTTCGCCATGCCTCCTCCAGGCCGGCCCGCCCAACACAGAATCAGACGGGCCCATTTACGGCATTTTCAGACCGGCGCCGACCAAGCCGGGCGGACGTGTCACAGTCGGCCGTTGTGATTGCACACTTCGTCGAGAACGCGGGCGAGGTTGTGTGCGGCGATGGCGGGTGTGTGGTGAGTGAGGAAGAACTGGCGGGCGCGTCGGCTGCATTCCTGCCAGCGCTGCCGGTCATGGAACAGGGCACGCAGCTCACGCTCCAGCGTCGGCGGATCGTTCGCAATGGCGCCGAGCCGGAAACGCCCGATCAGGCCGTCAATGTCCACGGTGGAAACCGTGGGCAGGCCCCAGCTCCAGGCCTCGATAAACACGGTGGGAAAACCCTCGACGGTGGAGGTCAGGACGAGGGCGTGGGCATGGGCGTAGAAACGACCGACCTCCGCGTGGGGCACGGGGCCGTAGAGGTGCACGTTGGGTAGTTGCCGGGCTTGGTGAAGGATACGCTCGGCGTAGGCATCAGCGCGGTTCGCTCCGCCCACGAGGTCGAAGTCGAAGTCGGGGCACGCGCGGGCAAGCTCCAGCAGCCATTCCACGCGCTTGACGTGGAAGATCCGTCCCAGCCACAAGATGCGCGGGCGTCCCTGCGGGAACTGTACCAGCGGAGCGTCGTCGTTGCCGCGGCCACCGATCGGCAGGACCACGGTGCTCGTGAGGTTGCGCCAATCGAGCAGCATGCGGCGCTGCCGCTCCGTCTGGGCGACGATGCGGTCAGCGCGGCCCAGGCCGTAAGTGTAGAGGACGCGTTCGCGGCGGGTGGTCAGCTTGGGCAGGGTGGGATCGCAATCCTGGTCGTTCATCACGAGGAAGACGAAGCGCCGGCGGCGCCGTGCCGCCCAGAGATACACTTGCCCCGTCAGGGAATCGGCGCACGATTGCAGGTAGACGTCGGCGTCCGCGCGCTTGAGGGCGGCGTTCAGCCTGGTCCAGCGCGGATGGAAGAAGCGGAGGACGGGCAGGCCGCAGCGCGGGTCGGCCCCCTTGTACACCGTGACGCCGTCGCACTCCTCACCGTCGGGCTGGCCGGAATCGGCGACCACGAAGCTGACCGGGTAGCCTAGGTCACGCAACGCCCGCGCGACGGCTACCACCTGCACCTCGGCCCCGCCGACGTGGTGCAGGTCCGGTCGCGGCCGCAGGACGTTATAGGCCGCGGGCGCGACGACGCAGACGCGGGGCTTGTGTCCGTTTCCGGTGGATGCCGGCATGACTTAGGTTCCCTCTGAGGAAGCTACGGCAGCGCGGTTCAGGATCGGCACGCGGCAGCGCCGGCCACGCAACCTGCTTAGCGCCCGGGCCTTCCACGCGCCGGGTACGACCCAGCGCCAGTAGACGGCCACGGTAACGACGCCGCCGGCGCCGGCTCCCGCCATAAGGGCGACAGGGGGCGTGTCCGGAAAGCCCAGGCGGGCAAGCACGAGGCAGCAGGTGAACGGCAGGCCCGCAAGCACCGGTCCCGGCACGACCGCCCGGAGGTAATCTTGCCAACTCAATTGCAGCACGCGACATGCGTAGGCGGGCAGCACGATGCCGCCGTTTACGGCAATGGGCAAAGCGAGCGTAGCGGCCGCGCCCACGGTGCCACCTTGCAGCGGACCCAGGACGATCAGGCCGGCCGCGATGCCGATACCGGCCGCCACGAGTTCGAACACGGCAGGCCACCCGTGCCGCCCCATGCCCAGCAGGATCGAGAAGGCACCGAGTTGCGGCACCGCCAGCAGGTGCGCCACCGCCAGCACCCCCAGCACGAGGGGCGCTTCATAGCTGGGCCCCATCCAGACGTTCAGCAGGGGGCCGCCCATGACCAGCAGCAGCACGGTCGCCGGTAGCGTTACGTACAGGCCGTACTTCGACGACTGGGTCAGCAGGCGCTGCAAGGCCGCGGTATCCGCCCGGGCATCCAGGGCGCTGCTCGCGGGAATGAACACCTGGGCGTACTGCTTGACGAAGCGCCAGAGATGCATCACCAGGGCCCGCTGGCGGGCGTAGACCGCCAAGACGGCCGGCCCCAGAAAGAAGGCTACGAACAGGCTGTTGACCTGGTACAGGCCGGTGCGCGCCACCGTCTGCAACACTGCGCGAAACCCGAAACCGATCACCTCGCGCGCGGTACTCCAGTGGCATGACGAAACGGAAAGCCGCAGGGGCCGACAGAGGCGCCGCGCCGCGACCCAGTTTGCAACCCACAGCACGATCTCACCCAGCAGCGTTACCCACGCCAGGGCAACCAGCGACTGGCCCATGATGAGCAAAGCGCCCATCACGACGAGCACGACTAGGTCGCGTACGCCACGCAGGAGGTTCAGGACGTCATAGCGCTCATAACCCGTAATGACGGCGTTGAACACGCTCGCGGGCATCTGCACGGCCGCACTGGCGCACAGCAGGAAGACGACCCAGCGTGCGGTGCCGTAGAGGGCGGGGTCGGTGTTGGGCAGAAACACCTGGATGCAGGCGGCGAGCACGGCCGACGCCGCCAGGCCAAGCACGGCCCCGGCGCTGAGCAACGCCAGACACGTGCTGGCGACATTGTTGAGCGCCGCCCAGTCCTGCACGGTGCGCAGGCGGGCGACGTAGCGCTGCACGGCCGAAGCAATGCCCAGCGCCAGCAGGCTGATGTGAAACACCAGCGACCAGCCGAGGTCCCAGATGCCCAGTAGTTCCTGTCCCTGGTGCCGGTCCAGCAGACGCGGGAGCACGAAGCCGGAGATCAGCACGAGCAGGTACCAGACCCAGTTGGCGACCACGTTACGGGCAATGCGGCCGCCGCCGGTTGACGACGCCGCCGGGGCGGATGGCGCGGCGCGGCAGCCGGCCTGCGATTTGGGTGGATCAGACGTAGCCATACTTACGATTCAGGTTACCCGCGATGCTCTCGAACACCTCCAGGTCATCGGCGGTAAGCGTCGAACGCCATTTCTCGTCGCGCGTGATTTCCCCTGAGGAACGCAGGCGCATCGAGTTGCCGATAATGTGGTGTTCGACGGCGCGGAAGTCGTGGAGCCAGTCCAGCGGCGGCAGGCCCAGGTGCACGAGAGCGTGGTTCACGTTACGGTCCGGCTCGGCGCACAACTCTTCGTAGCCCACCTTGAGGGTGATGGCGGCGGGAAGCCTGGCGACGAGGCGGTCGCACTCCTCGTGAGTGCGTTTCCATTCAAGCGCGGCATCGGTCATGGACAGGTTATGATGCTTCATGTAGGAACAGGCCGCCCCGCGTCCATCACGAATCATGTAGATGACACGAATGTCCCACCAGCCGGCCTGGTGCAGGTAGAGCAGGCGCACGGGGTCTTTGGAGCCGTCCAGAAACACGTCGGCTTGTTGCAGTTCCGTGACGATGCGGATCAACGCCCGGTTGCGCGCCAGAACAGCCTGGAAATGACGATGGGCGCCCGGCAGCATCCGTAGGGCGAGGCGGCGAGCCTGCTCCCAGGGGCGACCACGCACGCGGGCCCGCAGGACACGGTCGTGGAGCCGGCGGTCGCGCAGACGGAAGTGCGTGCCGAAGTCCTCGAAGGAGAACGGTACGCCTTCCGCGGCGCAACGACTTTGTAAGGCGATCCAGAAGGAACACTGCTTCACTCGCGTACCGCAGGAACAGTCGTAGTGGTCGACGTCACCGAGGGCCTGCCCCTTAAGTTCCCCGATCGTGGCGACCTTGGGGTGGGCGTTGAGCAGGAACGTCAGCAACGTTGAACCGGAGTAGCTTGGCGAGAGGATGTATGCCAGTCGATCCACGGTGCTGTTGATCTTCCTCATCGAGGGGACGCTCAGGCGGGCGGACGCGCTCCGAGTCGGTTGAGGCCGGGGGCCCCGAGGTCGTAGAAACGCCGGGAAGGCGCTGAGGCCGCGTTCGCCGCAGGCCGCCACGCGACCTTGCTCTTCTCTACAACCACGCGCAGGGCCAGGGCCCAGAGGCACCAATAGGGGAGCGTGCTCTGGGTCGGATAGAAACTCTGGCAGCCCAGAGCCGTAACGAGCAGCACCGTGATCGTGGCCAGACCCATGCCGCCTACGCCCGCAAGGACACGGTCCGTTCGGTCGCGGAAGAGGCGGAGCGTAAGAACGAAGATGCCCACGTGCAGCACCAGAACGGGCAGCAGGCCGACGACGCCCATGTCCAGGAGGACTTCCAGATACGCATTATGCGGATGGGTCGGGGCGGACCCGCCTTCCAGCCAGCGATCCCGCACGGCGGTCCGTTGGCAGGCGACGCCCCCAAAGCCCAACGCGGGGGCCAGCGTGAACTGTTCAAAGGCAGCCGGCCACAGGTCCGTGACCCGGCCGGCCGTTACCTGGTCCCAGTCGTGCGCGTCCTGGGAAGCGGGTGCTCCGGCTGACCAGCCCATGCCCAGGCGCGCGGGCACGGCCGGTACCGCGGCGCACACGACAATCACCGTCAGGGGCAACGCCAGCAGGAGCTTGCGCCAGCGGGCCAGGCCTAGCACGACCCCGGCGGCCGCGAAGCCCAGGTAGCTGCCGCGCGAATGGCACAGGATCATGCCCAGGAACATCGCGCCGGCCGCCCCCAGCAACAGCGCCCGCACCTGCCAGCGACGCACACACAGACAGGCAAACGTAAGGGTTGCCCAGAACGCCCCGGCCAGCAACATGGACATGTCAATGGCCATCAGCCCCACGTCCCGGTCGATGCGATGCCGGTACGCCATGAACTCGGATGTTGAGCCGGTGGCCAGGGAGCTGAGCGGAACGTGCCTCATCACGCAGATCGCGTAGACAAAGGCAGCCAAGATTGCGACGCCGGCGACGGCCAGCAGCCGCCTTCGCGTCCGACAACCGTCGAAGAGCATCAACGCCAGCACGATGAACTTGACGCGGTTGATGAGAAACTCACCGGTGAAACCGAGGAAACCGGGGCCGCCCTGCCCCGGTTCGTCGTCCGCACCGCCGGCGATGGCCTCGAGGTCCAGCACCGCCCGGACGTAGGCCACGCCGATGAGAAACACGAAGATGGCAAGCGTCACCGTGACCAGCCGTGGCACATCCCAGGGACGCTGAGCTGCACGCCGGTCCAGCCACCAGCCGAGGACGGTGACTACGAACAGGAGGTTCCAGGGATTGAGCCCATTGATGCCCAGCAGATACTGCGGGAAGTCCTGCCGCTGCATGAAGACGGAGAGGAAAACCAGGGCGCAGGCGGGGACGAACCAGTTGCGCCAAGCCCAGACGCCCAGCGTCACGACAACCAGCCACAGCAGGTAGACGCGCATGGTTGCTCACGGCCGCCCTTGGGCCAGAGTGTCCCTACTGGGCACAGCGCGGTCCACCACCCGCACGCCCGTCAGGTCCCAGATGACGAAACGGATGCCACCCTCGGGATGCACCGCGTCCGCGTAGGGTTGCGACCGGTACACCTCGGCCGGCGGTGAGGCAACGATGCTCCCGCCGGGGGCCTGGTAGAGTCTGGCCGGCAGACGAATCACGTGCTCATCTTTGGCGTACCGGGTTTCGTAGTCGGCTACGTGCGTGACTCCACAACGCCGCAGGTAGCTGCTCAGTTTACCGTCGCGCAAGGCACGCTGGTACTCGTAACCGTTAATGACACCATCGAGGTTCACGGTGGGGCGGTTGCAGAAGTACCCAAAGAGCCCGCAGTCGGTCATGCCCACTACGGCCTCGGCGGGCAGGTGCCGTCGCGCCCAGAGCGCGGCGGCGTACCACGGGTCGTGATGGGCTCCGCGCCGTTGGGCATCCACGTGGAGTGCTCCGAGGCTCCCGGTCAAAACGAGCACGCACGTGGCGACCGACACCCAGACGCGCTGGCGCAGCCGGGCGTGCAATCGCGCGAAGGCGAGCACCCCGAGCGTAAGCGTGACGGGGACGTAGGCCGCGAAGTGCCACCATTGCACGCCCCAGCGCATGAATACGGCACTGTACACGAAGTGGAGAACGCATCCGATCCACATGGCCACGAGCATGTCATAGGACGGTCGATCGGCCTTCAGCGCGGTCGCCGGCGCGGACGCTATGCTCGGACGCGCAGGGACTGCGGGGTCGGCCGGGCGAACCAACCAGGCCAACATCAAGCCGGCGAAGACCAACTCAGCTCCGGCAAGCAGCAGGTGCGGGCTCAACAGGCGGCTCAGCGACAACGAGGGGGTCGGGAACGTGCTCTTGAGGGCGCCGCTGATGGGCGTGAGCCGGCCGAAATGGGCGAAGTTCCACAGGAAATAGGGTCCCGCCAGCGCGGCCGCCACCAGCGCCAGCCGCGTGTACACAGCCCACCAAGGCCGCGACGGCATCGCTGGTAGGACGGTGGCCCGGCGGCGACAGCCAGTCACCAACAGTACCGCGAAGATGATGAAGACCGAGTCCAGGCGGCAGAGAAACACCAGACTGAGCAGGACGGCAAGAACAATCGTTCCGCGTGGTGAGGCCGTGGGCGCCAGCAGGTTGTATCGTCCGCATGCCCAGAGCGTGGCAAACAGCAGAACCAGCAGCAGGCCGGTCTCCAGGCCGTTGAGAAGCGGATTGAGGCAGAGCGGCGCACACATCGCGGCCAGTCCGACGACCGCGGCGGCGCGACCCGCGTGGGCCCTCAGACAACCGTAGGCGACGGCGAAGGCCGCCCCGGCAACGAGCGTAACCAGAACGAGTGCCGCGCGCAGCGCTATCTCCGGGTCGCCCGCGAACACACCGAAGATGGGCAGCACGCACAACATCCACAAGGGGTGAAAACCGTTGGTGGCGTTGATGCCATCGAATGTAACACCTTTGCCGGTTATGACGTTGCGAGCGACGTTGAAGTAATAGTAGGCATCATCGCTGATGCGAAAGGTGGCGGCCGGGACCGATGCCGTTAGCGCGTGGACCACACCGGCGGCCACGATGACGAGGATCAGCAGGTATACCACCACGTCCAGGACGCGGCCCTGGCGGTAGGGGAGTAGCGCCCTTGCCGGCCACGACCACGAACGCCGGCCGCTGGCGTCCACGCGGCCGCCGGTGTGGTTGGAGGGCATGTTGCTGTCGTCTACCACAGAGGAAACCCTTCCTCAATCCGTGTCAGCCGGGGACACGTTCGCAATGCGCTGGTCGATGTAGATGGCCTTGCCACGGGGAGACCGCGCGATCTCGTTGCAGCGCTCGATCGTGAAGTTGACCTGCCCGTCCAGCTTGCGAACGAGGCGCGCCCGGACACGCGCCTCATCGTCGGGTGAGAAGTCAGCCGCCGGGACCAGACGGAGTCGCGCGGTCCCGGCCACCTCCTGCACGAACTGGAACTGCAAGACCCGGTCAAACGTATCGTCGTGCATGTTCAAGGCGGTCCAGGAGATCAGATGGCCGTCACCGGCGACGAGGACCTCTTGCACGCGGTGGCCGCGGATGTCGTCCAGCAGCAGGTGCGCCCGGCCGCACGCGACGCAGTGGTCCCCGACGTACGTCGCCCGGTCGCCGGTCCGGTAGCGAATGAACGGGACCACGGTGTTGATGAACCCCGTGCCGACGATCTCACCACGCTGACCGGGGGTGGTTACGGCCTGCCCCGCGGCATCGACAAGCTCGCAGTGGCCGTAGGTCGGCCAGACGTGGTAGTGGGCGGTCTGTTCGCAACCCGCAGCGGCCACTAGCTTCTCCGAGTGCCCATAGGAGGAGAAGACGGGGCACTGAAAGATGTCCCCAAGCAGACGACGTTGATCGGGATAGAGGATCTCCGACTCGGCGAGAATGCCACGCACGTTGGTCGGGGCGGGCGTGCGCGTGCGCCGCAGGAAGCGGGCGAGCGTCACGGCCGACGACGGATACACATGCAGGAAGCACGGCCCCAGCGTCGCGACGTGAGCCAGGTAGGCCGCCATCGTGACGTCGCTGAGGTGGAAACCGCTGTAGTAGTGATGGCGCAGGAGCGGATCGTGTTCATGGCGAAAGCCCCGGCCGTTCTCCTGCACCACGCGTCCGCGAAAGACGGCCAGCGGCGTTCCCAGGCGGTACCCCGCGCGTTCCCAACCCGCCACCAGGTGGGCGTACTCGACGCTTGAACGCTGTGCGTTGATGTAGAAGCCGAAGGGCACGCCGCCCGTGCCGCCGGTGGTTACATAGTCCACACCGGGCGCGTCAGCAGGCACGGTGCACATGGCGTGCAGGTGTTCGATGACGGTGTCTTTGTCAATGGTGGGCAGGCGGCGCAGATCATCAAGCGAGCGCAAGTCGCGCGGGTCGAAGCCGGCGCCCGCGAAGTGCTGCCGGTAGAACGGGCTTGCCGCGAGGGCGTGCCGGCAGATGCGACGCACCTCTTCGAGCTGGTGGGCCCGCGCCTCGTCGGCGGACCACCACTGGGCTTGACGCAGAAAGGCGAGGTGTCGCCGAAACGCCTGTCCCAGGCAGCGCTCCACCGGCAGCCGCTGCAGCAACGGTGCGAGGGCACCCTTCACCCAACGCGGGGTCCGTTCCCAGGCGTTCTTACGAGACAGTGCCCACTTCATCGTCACGGGCAGCGACCTCCACCTGACCTTGCCAGCCGAAATGCGAGCGAAACGCCAATGCGGGACCTGCTATCTCTATTGCGCGCCGGTTCCACCGCGACTCGTTGGACCTGATGCACACCCCTTCGGCCGGGAAATCGACCAAAGGCAGCCCGTGAGCCGCCAGCGCCTCGCGGAGCATTGGGATCCGACCGTAATCGAAACCCATGAGCCGGGCGCAGGCAAGGTCCACGGCCACCGGGTTGAAGCCCGCGACAACCACGCCTGCGTCCTTGGCGGTGGCATCGAGCGGGCCGTTGCCTTCCCCGGCGGTGATGCCGTCAACCACGCTGAACCAGCGCCGCTGCGGCTCGGTGTGGAGCGTGCCCTCCGCGTCGGCGTAGAGCAGGATGCGGTTCAGGTCGAGCACCATGCGCCAGGCCGTGTCGTTGCCGTACCAGTTGCCCGAGCGGACCGTGGCGACGTTCGTGTCTCCGAACACGCTCTTGCCCAGTGCCTTGCACGGGCCGGCCAGCAGCGCGCGCACGGGACCGAGGCGGGAAAACACCTGCTTGAAGCCGGCCACGGTCCGCTGTTCAAGACGCTGCTTGAGGCCGTTGCGGTGAAACTGGTCACCACCCTGGGCGGGCGTTCCCTCCCGGTGATGGGGTAGCCAGTTCTTGTTGCCGTTGATGCCGACGAGGTTCTTGAGGTTGACGGTAATCCCCACCTTCTTGTGGGTCTTCAGTTTCGGCACACTGATGACACAATCCGCGGCCAGGACCGTGCGCGATATCAGGTACTCGTGCAAGTCGCCGCGATGGTGCTGGCGAAGCTCGGCCGTGTCGTACTCGGCACCGTAGAGACGGTCACAAAGAGGACCGAGAGTGTGGAATGCCGATCGCTCGCCGAGGTTGACCCGGACGTAGCCGGCCGGGTCCCCCGGCAGAGGCCGGTGACCGACGATCACACCGTCGATCTTGTCCGCCCGCTCCGGACGCAGGTCATATACGTTCAGGGGAACCGCGCCGCACCGGGCGTAGAACGCCTCGAGTTCGTCGAGACCAGCCAGCCTGCGGATCCGCGCGAAGTCGGCGTCGTTTTGCGGAGCGTCGGCAATGATGATACGACCACGACCGGCAAGTGCTATGTGCACATAGTCGGCCACCGCCCGCAGGATGGAGCCGTGTGTGATGGTGCAGTTGCCATCGCCGTCGTGGGTCTCCCTGAAGTCGCGGACGAAGTTCGGCTTGAGCACCACCGTGTCGCCGGGTCGGACGATTCCGTCCAGGGGGTTCCACTCCGGCGTGTCGAGATGTTGGGCATCCAACCCCAGCAGACGCAGCGCGGACCGCACCGCCTCGTAGGCGGGATTCGGCACGCCGGCGATGGTGGCGGCGTCGAACGGGTACTCAGGGTAAAGCGCGTCCGGCGAGTACGGAGGTTCGGGGCCGTACGCCGAGCACCCCGCCGCCACGGCTACCTCAGGTTGTCGCAGCAAGTTGACCGTCATGCGCGTGCGAGCCTGGAGGCGGGCCCTTGAGAACGCGGTAAAGCGCGATGAACTCGGCGGCCACGGCCGGGTGGTCAAAGCCGCGCACCAGCTCCCTGCCGGCAGCAGCCAGCGCCGACCGCCGCTGCGGGTCATCAAGCAACGCCCCCACGGCGCGGGCGAGTGCCGCCGGGTCATGGGGAGGAACGAACACACAGTGTCTGCCGTCTTCCAGCCAATCCGCGAGGGCCCGCAAGCGCGTGGTCACGACGGGCAGGCCGGACGCCAGGGCGTGGAATACCGTCATGGGCATCCCCTCCTGGTGATACGTGGGAAACACCAGGAGGTCGGCCTCGCGGTACGCACCCAGCGTCTCCTCCTCCGGCAGGTAGCCGGTGAACGTCGTACAGCCTTCGAGGTTCAGCCGGCGACAGAGTGATTCCGCGGCCGCCCGCTCCGGGCCGTCGCCGACGAACACGGCCTGCACGTCGTGTCGCTCGCGGATGGCCGGCAGGGCCGCGATGACGTCCGTCAGGCCCTTGGCAGGTATGAAGCGGGCAATGAACAGCAGCAGGGGCCTGTTGGCCGGGAGTCCGAAGCGTAGGCGGAAGGCCGTGGGTGATTCGTAACGCGACAGGTTCAGCGCGTTCTTGGCGACCAACACGCGACAATTCGGAAACCGCTGCAGGAACGCCACCCGCTCTTCGCGGGACAGCACGGCCACGCCGCTGGCGCTGCGTACCACGAGTGCCTGGAGTGCGCGCCACCACGGGTTCGCAGTGCCCAGGAAGATCAGATCGCTGCCGTGGAACTTGAGGAGCACTCGCTGCCGCAAGAGACGCGCCAGCGGGATGAAACACACATCGCGAAGGACACCCTTGCGGTCGAAGGCGGAGTTCAACTGGATGAGGTCAGGCCGGTGCAGGACAATCAGGTACGGGAAACGCAGAAGATCGGCCAGCCGGCCCGTCAGACGCCGGCACGTGCTTTCCTCCGGCGTGCGCGCGCCGTACAGGAAGAACGGCACTTGCAGCCCCCGGGCAACGAGCGTGTCGCGCAACAAGTAAAGATGGGACGGCGGCCCGCCGCGCACGCGGCGGTCCGGCAGGGCCATGAGCACCCGAAGTGGCCGGCCGTTGCGCGGAGCGGCTTCGACGGCAAGCCCCGGTACCAAAGATGTCGCCCCGTGGCACTCCGGTGCTGCTGAACCGCGTGCCGTGCCCTTCGGCGTCGAGCGCCCGCGACCCCTGCCGGGACGCGCCTTGCCAAGGCTTCCGCACTTCTCGGCCCACGCGCGCAAGTAGACCTCACCCGTTTCCTGGGCGAGGCGAGCAATGGAGAACCACGTTGCGGCCCACTCGCGCGCGGCACACCCCATGGCGCTGCGCCAGGACTCCGACGCCAGCAGCGCGCACGCTCGCTCACAAAGAGCCTCAACGTGGCCGACCGGCACGAGGAAGCCGGCCCTACCGTCCGGCACGATGCGGTCGTTATCCGCCACCTGGGTGGCGAGCACCGGCACACCGCACGCCATGGATTCCAGCAGCACGTTGGGCGTCCCCTCGCGGAGCGACGGCAGGACGGTCAGGTCGCAGGCCCGATACACGCTCGGCATGTCCGCACAGGCGCCCAAGAAGTGGCAGCAATCGTCCAGCATCATGCTGCGCACCAGCGCCTGCATTGCCCGGTGGTAATCACCTGCTCCCTGTTGGTTGTCACGTAGCGGCTCGCCTACGCAGAGAAAGCGGGCGCCGGGAAAGCGTTCGCGGACGCGCGCGGCAAGGCGAAAGAAGTCCGCATGGTTCTTCTGCCGCTTGAACGTGGCGACCATGCCCACGACGGGCCCGCCCGGCGGCAGGCCGAGCCGCAGCCGGGCCGCCGCCCGATCACCCGGCCGGAACCGCACGCAATCCACGCCGTTGTAGACGACGGCGATACGCTCCGGATCAATGCCCAGCCGGCGCACGTTGTGCCGTTTGCCGGCGTGCGAGTTGGCGATCAGCACGTCGAACCACTGGCTTGTCACGCGGAAGCCAATCCGGTGCAGCCACGGGGACTCATAGTCACAGTTGCGTTCCGACGCCACGACCACCGGCACGCCGGCCAGTTGGGCGGCCGTGCGGACCGCCATCTCCGCGTCGAAGAGGAACGCATGGGCAATGTCGATGTCCAGCACACGCATCAAACGCGCCAGGCGCCACGTCAGACCGACGTCGAACCGACATCGCTTGGGAAGCACGTGCAGCGTCGCCACCCGGGCATCCAGCCCCTCGGCCAGCGGCACCACGCTGGACAGCGAGCATACGTGGACCGCGAAGCGCCGCGGGTCCAGGTGGTTGGCCAGTTGCACAACCTGGCGCTGTGCACCACCGTGTTCCAGACTGCTGATGACCAGCAACAGGCGCAAACGGTCCCCGTTGGGCAGCGTGTCACCGGAGAGGCTGTCCGGACAGGGCGTCCGCGGTGGGTCGATTGGCTTGTAAACCGACATGGCTACGGCGGGCCGCCGCTTGCACAAGGCAGCCCCACATCTCTGAGCATCCCCGACCTGCCCCCGCCCTGTCAGGGAGGGGCAGGGGGAGGGTCCGCTGCCAGCGGCATTCCCCGTCACCCTATCCTCTCCCCCCGAGGGGGAGAGGGGTCCTGCCAGGCGCGCTAATCGTCCGGGGTCGCCCGCGGACGGATCCGTCAGACCGTTTCCGGCGTGCGACTCCGGGCGCAAAGCTCCTTCAACACCAGCCAGCAGAAGATGGAGTTGCTCACCAGGTACCGACGCCACATCCGCCCCGGCTCCTGCACAACGCGGTACAGCCACTCCAGTCCCAGACGCTGCCAGATCCGCGGCGCACGCTTGACCTTGCCGGCCATGACGTCGAACGACCCCCCGACGCCATGGCACAGGGGTACGTCAAGTTCGCCATTGAAACGCGCGAGAAACTCCTCTTTGCGCGGCGAACTCATGGCCACGAACAGCATGTCCGGTCGGGCCGCGCGGATCGCGTTGGCCACCCCCGTCTCGTCCTCGCTCTTGAAATACCCGTGGTGCTGCCCCGCCACCACCACACCCGGGTAGCGTGCGTTGATGCAGCGTACCACCTCCGCGAGCACTTCCTCCGTTGCCCCGAGACAGAAGACCCGCCAGCCGCGCTCGCTCCCGCGTTCCAGTAGACGGTACATCAGGTCGATGCCCGTGACGCGCTCCGGCAGCGACCGGCGCAGCAGCCGGGCCGCCCAGACCACGGAAATGCCGTCCGCGAGAATCATGTCCGCGGTCCGCACCGCCTGGTCGAGACGCGGGTTCTGTCGCATGCTCACGATCTTCGCGGCATTCACCACACCGATCAGCAGACGCCGGCGCTGGGCGATGACGTCCTCGGCGATCGTGAGTACGTCCTGCATGGTCAAGGCATGGACGGGAAGGCCGAAGAGCGTCCGTGTCGGCCAGGCGTTATCGCAAGTCATGAGCCCGAATCCTCCGTGGCGGAACCTGCCGCCGGCCACGCCTCCGCCCGCGTTGCCGGCCAAGCGTACAGCAGCCATCCCATTTCGTACGGTCGCGTTTCGTAGTCCACGCAGCCGGGAGGAAACAGAACATCGGCCCCCGGCAGGCGCCAGGCCGGGTGCAGACGACTCAACACCGCCTGTGCCTTGCGCACCACCTTCGCCGGTTCGCGGCGCGCAACCTTGCGCCAAACGACGTCGGCCGAGGCGTCGATCAGCGAGCCCCCCAGTTCCGGGGAATGCCCCAACCACCCCAGACCGCCCGCCGTGGACGACTGGTGCCGGGCACCACCGGCGTCCTCGAGGGCAAACAAGGCCATCGGGGCCATCGCCTCCTGGTGCACGGCGTACACCGGATACTCTTCCACGATGTGACCCGTCCGCACGTCGAAATGCCACCACCACTGCCCCGCGGGGCCCTGTAGCTGACACATGCGGTCGGCCGCGTGCCCGGCAACGTCGAGCGCCTGGGGGTGTCGCGCGGCTTGGGAGTACAGAGACAACGCCTGGATGGGGTAGACCAAGTCGGCGAAGCAACTGATGTGGGCCCGCCAGCGCACCGCCTGCGCCGCGTCCGGCCAGTGTGGAAACAGTCCCGAGCGCGGCTGGTAAGATGCACGCAGTCGCTGCTCCAGCTTCGCCGCGTACTCCTCCGCGCCTGGCAGCAACCCGCCGGCGGACAAAGCGCTCAGTACCCACGCGAACTCCACCGTCGGATACGAACCGTGCGCCGGGTCAAACGCCAACACGCGACGCCAGGCAGCCTCAACCCCGCCATGACCCCATGCCCGCAGGCACCACAGCGTCAACGCGACCTCGCCCAGATCACTCATGGCGTCCACTTCGGCCGCCAGCGTGTCGGCCACCTGCTGCGGAGTGTGGCCGTGCAGCACCTGTTCAGACGCCGCAGCCTCTTCCCCGACCAACCCGAGCAGCACCATGGCCGTGTAGCGTCGGCTGACGCCCTCCAGCACGTCCTGACCGTTCGGCCGGCGCAACCGGAACGCGAAGCAACGCCGCTCCGGCAGGTACATGCGCCGCAATGCCCGCAGCGCCAGCCGGCGCAGCTCCACGGGCAGCGCCGCCACGCTGGTAGGCTCCGGGCCAACGACCGCCGTTCTGGCTCTCAACATCGTGCTCATTGTGACGAGCCCACCGTCTAAACAGTGTCCTTGAGCAGCTCCCCTCAATACGGAAGCCGACCACCGGGGCAGGGTGGCATGGCCAAGCGCAGCGCCGCCATGCCCCTCCGCATGCCGGACGCCGTTCTGGGTACCGCCTGCCTGCTTGCTGGCAGGCGTATGTGTTCAGCGTCTTTGGCGCCGCGGGTGCCGTGCTTACCCGCGACCGCGGTCGCGGGTAAGCATGCCTCCGCAGCCGCGGCGGATGCCCACCCCCGCCTGCGGCGGGTGAGGGCATGGCACCCACGGTGAACACGTACTGGCAGGCAGGCGCCTTTGGCACCCTCACGCCCGTCCGGTCTCACCACCGCTCCTGTCCCGCAGGAAACCTCTACCGAGGCTGGGCAGCCTGCGCATTAAGCGCTTGCAGGGCGTTGTTGCGCAGCAGGTACCCGAAGGGATCGTAGAGGTCCTGCATGGAGCCCTGGCTGGCGCCCGCGCTGCGCTCCGCGTCGCTGTTGAGGAACTCGATGGCCTGGGCGTTATAGTTCACGCCGGCCGTCGCGCTCACACCGGCACGGAAGAAGATGTTGCGGTTGACCCAATCCTGGATGCGGGTGCCCGTCGTGTGCGGGACCCACAGAATGTCCCCGGCCGCCAGCATGATGTTCGGGTCTTTGCCCTTGGTGATTCGGTCCAGGTTCAGCTTGACGTGCGCGTCGCTGCCGTCGGGCATCCGCCGGATGAGCGTCGCCTCCCGCGGCGTGACGTCCGTGCGCAGGCCGAGCCCGGCCGCCAGTGCCTGCAATACGCTCATCCGCACGCCCTGCGGGTAGACCTGCGGCCGCGGCGCGTTGACCAGCCCGCCGACGAACACCGTGTTCGGGGTCACCGCTTGCACGGTCAAGACGTCCCCCGCCTCGAGGGGAGGTTGTGCCAACGCCTGTCGTACCCCCTCAGGCGTCGTGAGGTCCAGTATCACGTTTTCCGCCGGCTGACGCAGACGTCGCAGCCGCACCTGACCGGACGCTATGTCGGAGACCAATCCACCGGCCTGTACAATCGCGTGGAAGACATCGCGCTCGGTGCGTCGCAGCGGCACCAGACCCGGCGACGTCACCGCCCCCAGCACCAGCACGTTGGTGGCCGCCGGGTCGATCAGCTCCACGTGCACCGCGAGGTCCTTGAGCACCGCCGGAACGTACGCCTCAAACAAGGCCGCTTCCACGTCCGGAAGCTCGCGGTCGGCCACCTGCACATTGCCCGCCAGCGGCAGGTGCACCACGCCCTGCCGGTCCACGCGCACGCGCAGCGGTGGGGGGGAGGTCGTCTGGTCGGCACCCGTCAGCCACACCGCCAGCACGTCGCCGGGGCCGACGCGATACGGCCCCAGGCGCTGTTCCAACAAGGTCTCGGCGGGTTCACCGGCAGGCACTTCGACCGCCGGGCCAGGGGCCTGGGCAACCCGTTCCTGCATGCGCAGAAACTCGTCGAGGCCCATGCGGTGATCGCTGCAACCGACCACCGGGGCGATCACAGAGAAGCTCAGCATCAGGATCCCACAAGTGCGTACCCTCTGCCCCCGCCGGCTGATTCTGACTACACTGTTACTCATGAGTAGGGCGTCTCCCAAGAACACCATCTTCCAGTCGTCTTCTGGTCGCCGAATTGCGCCGTGGCCACGCGGTGCCACCGACGACCCGACGGTATGAGGCTGTAGGGCCAAGTGCAGCGCCGCCATGTGTTCCCTTCCACACGGCTGCTGCCCAGGCATGCCGGCTTGCCTGCCGGCCGGCAGGCGCGTTCGGGTTGGGCATGCCAGTGTGCCTGTTTCCCCGTTGTATGGTTCTGTTTCGCGGCTCGTCGAGGCAGTAGCGTCGACCCCCGCGGCCGACGTGAATGCCGCCACCCGCACCGGCCTCTCGGGTTTCCGGCCCGGCCCCGCGGTTCCTCGACAGGTTGTCAGGCCTCGCAGACCCCCTCGCTAACGCCGGCGCGCTCCGCGGCGCCAGGGAGGAACCAGCGTCGCGGCAGGCTCCAGCGCCCGCCGGCAGTCACGACGGTGGCGGCCAGAATCTTCAGATCCAGCCAGAAGGAGAAGTTCCTTATGTAGGCCAGATCATAATAGATCCACTCGTGGAAGTCGCCTTGGCTGCGGTCCTCGGAGCGGCAGACCTGCCAGAGGCCGGTGATGCCGGGCGGCACGGCCAGTCGGGCCCGCCGCCAAGGCACGCAAATCTGGTTCTCGCGGAACGGCGACGGGCGGGGACCGACCAGACTCATATGACCCAGCAGCACGTTGAGAAGCTGCGGCAGCTCATCGAGGTTGGTGCCGCGCAGCCACCGACCTACTCGGGTGACCCGCGGATCCTGCCGCAGTTTGAATTGCGGACCGTCCACGTTGTTCTGCTGGTACAGTTCACGCTGGCGCTGGTGCGCGTCAGCCACCATGGTGCGGAACTTCCAGCACGGGAAGTCCTTGCCCCCACGCCGTTCCCGCCGATGGGCGAAAAGCATCGGTCCAGGAGAATCCAGCTTGATGACGATTGCCACCGCGGCCAGCAGCGGCGCCAGCGCCACCAGGGCCGTCGCCGCGAAGGCAACGTCAAGCGCTCGTTTGGCGACAAAGTGCAACGACCGTCCACCACCAGGGCCCTGCCCGACGCGATCCGGCAGTGCCGCTTCGGCGGCCCACAGGGATGCGCCTTCCGGACCGGCCCCCTGGGCATCAGCGGTGACGGGAACCGCACTCCCGTCTCCGCAAACCAACGACTGCCTGACGGCCGCACCCGCCGGCACGCGACTGCCGGGCGCCACCACGCACTGCGCCAGAGTCGCTCCTTCGCCAACGCAACTGGCGGCACCGACGACGGTCGGGCCGACAACCGTCGCGTTGCGCTCGACTCGGACCCCGCATTGGAGCACCAGCGGCCCGATCAGACGGGCGGTCGCATCGACAATGCAGTCCTGACCAATCACCAGTGACTCGCGGGCGGTCCGCGCCTGTCCGCCCTCTTGGCCGACAAGATCGCCGCTCAGCACCGCCTCATTGAGCCCGAGAAGCCCGGTGACGCAAGTGAGGTCCGGCAGATGCACGGGCACGGCCACGTCACGACTGAGAACACCGCGTGAGGCCAGCAGCAACCGCAGTTCCGCCAGCGCCGCGAAGTTCGCGTCGGTCAGCGCCAAAGCGGGCGCCATCGACAGAAAGACGCCGTCGCGGGCCGCCTCCGGCCAGTTGGCCACGTGGTAGATGCGCTGCACGCGTTGCACACAACCACCGCCGTCCACCTGCACCTGCTCACGCGCGCACGCCGCATCGGCAGGCACCGCCACCCAGTGCGTCGCGGCCCGATACTCCGTTCCCTCGCGCAGCATCCGCTCCAGATCGAGCGTTGCCGCCGGCCAGCGCGCGGAGTCAACCAGCAACACGTGGTCGGCAGGTTCGCAGCCAGCAAAGACGCGGGGAACCTCGTCCACCGTCACAACTTGCACGGGCCGGCCGACGTCCGCGCCCACGGCGGCCGCATAGTCGCTACCGGCAGCAAAGGTCGGCACCACGCACACTTGGTGTTCCGACGCCGGGCGTCCCGCCGCCAGTTGATCCACCAAGTGGCTTAACAGCGACCCGCCGCCCACCGGCATGGTCAGCAACGAGGCTGCCTTACCCCCGGCGAACAAGTAGGCAGGACGATGGTCCAGCACGACCAACAGCAAGGAACAGACTCCCTCGTCCGCCAGCAGGGCGGGAGCCCCCGCGCGATTCACCCACCCGGGCAGCCGTCGTCAACCCCCTGGTTCCCTCGGGCGCGGCGAAACCCCTCGCCGCGGACCACGTCACCACGCCTAATTCCGTGTTGCTATCTCGAACCGCGCCGGTGGGGGTGTGAACAGAGGCGAACGCCGAGATCGCATAAGCTTACGCAGAGTTACTCAGCCCGGCTGCTGTTCCCCAGCGGGTGCCGCCAGGACGCGCCCGGCCCCCACGACCGACGCACTCGCTTGGGCCTGGTGGCGACCGTACCCGCCGTAGCCGTAGCTGCCGTAGCCATACTGGCCGTACCCGTAGTGCGCCCCGCTCAGAACACCCACCAGCACCGTGCCCAGGAGCCGGCCGCCCACGACGTCCAGATCAGCATACGCCCGCAGTACCTCCGACCGCCGACAGTGGGACGAACGCAGCACCATCAGGATGCCGTCGGCCTGCGTGGCCAGAATGCGGGCATCCGCCACCGGCATCACCGGAGGGCTGTCCAGGACCACGTAGTCGTAGCGGCTACGCCAGCGCTTGAGACACCCGGCGAACACTCCGTTCGCCAGCAGCTCCGGATTGAACTCTCCCGTCGTCCCCGCCAGCATGATGTCGAGACCCGTGCACTCATCCGGACGGACAACCTCGTCGTCCTCCGCCATGCCCGTGAGGATGGCCGCTAGGCCCGGCGCGGACGGATCCAGCCCCAGGCGCTCGGCCAACGCCGCCTGCCGCAGGTCGGCTTCCACCAGCAGCGTTCTCTTGCCCAATTGGGCAAGGCTCCGGGCCAGGCTCAGCGCGACGCTCGTCTTACCCGCGCGACTGGAAGAACTGGTCACCAGCACCACCTGGTCGCGGGCAGCTTCCAGCCGGCGCAGCAGGGCGGTACGGACCATGCGCATTCCTTCGATGACCGCGGAACTGTGCTCCCAGAGTTGGTGGTTCTGCCCGGCCGGCAACGGTGGAAGCTGCCCCAGGAACGGCACCTGCACAACCTGCTGCACGTCCCCCAACTCGCGGATCCGCGGGTCCAGCAGGGCACGCACGTAACCGGCCGCCAACGCCAGGCAAAGCGCCGCCCCGAGGGCGAGTCCGCTCAGCAGGGGCCGGCGGTCCCGGAACGGCTCCGTAGGCGCCACGGCCGAGGCCGCTATCGAAATGCGTGCCGGGGCCTTCGCCTCAATCTCCAGGTACTCCAACCGCGTGCGCACCGCGTCGTACAGCTCGCGTGTGTACCGGATCTCGTCATCGTAGTGGGCGATCTTCTTGGCAAGTTCACCGGCCTCCGTCAGGTTTTGACGCTGGCGATCCACGTCCTCACGCAGCAAGCCGAGTTCCCGTTCCCGGAGCCGCAGCGTGCGCTCCGCCTGGGCTAGCGAGGTCAGTTGCGCCGCGGCATCACTCGCCAACACCACGCCGCCCGCCTTGCCGGCCGCCTGCAATGCCGCTTCCCGGTCGTGCAGCAGTTGCTCCTGGTGATCCACGTCCGCCTGGAGCTGCCGAATTCGCGGGTGTGATGACCCATACTGCTGCCCCGCGACCGCGAGCTGATGCCGAGCAGTCTGCCATGCCAGATGCAAGGCACGCCACTCCGCATCCTGGGCAAAGGTAGGGTCGATGTCCTCCTGTTTGGCCCCATCACCGTCGGGCGGTGTCGCCTCGGGGCCGACTTCAGCGGCCGGCCGCAGTTCCTCCGCCACGAACCCGGCCAGCCCGATCTGACGCTGCAACTCGTTCGCCTTCGCCTCCAGCACGCTCAACTGGGTGGCCAACTGGGAACGCAGTTCCTCCGGGTCCAGCGTACCCAACTGCTTGCCCAGGTTGAACTTGCTCTCCACCAGTCCGTCGATTTCCTTCTTCAGGGCGGCCCGCTCCGCACTGAGCGTCTCGAAACGGTGTACATCGCTCTCCCGGTACGTTTCGTCCGTGAAACGCTTATAGGCGTCGACCACGGCGTTGGCGATGAGCTTGGCCTCGTGCGGCGAGCGGGCCGTCACCGACACGTCGATGAGCTCCGTGTCGCGACGAGGATGGACGGACAGCGTCTCCTCCAGACGCTCCAGATGGCTGGGCGGTTGGCCGCCCAGCATGGTGCGCAACGTACGCGGCACTTCCCGGTACCAACGCGTTTGCTGGACCTCGGGCTGGTCCAGGACCCGCTGCAACACGCGTGGACTCCGCATGATGGACACTTGCGTGTTCAGAAACGACCGATACAGCGGCACCGTCCCCTTGTCTTCGGTGTCAAAGACGATGCGCGAGATCAACGGAGAAACCCGCACCAGTGCCGTTGCCTGATAATGCGGCTCCAGCAACCACCAGATAAGCGGCACGGTTGCCCCCGCAACCAGTGTGAACACCCCCACGATCAACCACTTGGCCTGCAGCAGCGTCGGCAAGGAAAACGCAGCGCGCGGCGCGGCCGCGCCACCGACCAGCGGTCCTCCGCCGCCGGCGACCGCCGGACTCGCCAGACCGACGGTCTCCGTGCCCGCCTCCCCGGACAACACGATGCCGCTTTCGGCACTACCTGACGTCAGTTCATGGTCCTGTGGCTGATGAAACAATGGGTATGTACTCCCTCAAACCCAAGGGGCATTGAAACGGCAGCCGGAAGTAAGACCGAGCGGATGTGACCCGCGGGTCAGCCGAGAAGCCGGCGTCCCGTTACGTCATGGCCGGGGCGGTCCGTCGGACGCGAGGTGCCGGGCCGGACGCCGCGCCAGTGCGCAAGCAACCGACCTACCCAGCCGTCGTGCCGCCTGCCCCTGGCCATCCATATGGTCTCGCGCAGCACCAGTTCCGGCTCCACGCTTGCGCCGTCGGTGAGAACGCAGCGATCGACGAAGGCCCCCTGGCCGACAGACACCCGGGACCACAACGCCGAACGACTAACCACAGCCTGGCCGGCCACGATGCAGCCTGCGCCGATGCTTGCGGGTCCGACCACCAGCGCCCCCGCTCGCACCTGCACGTCCGGCCCCACGACTACCGGCCCGAGCAGCTGGGCCGTCGGATCGACTCGGGCCGAACTGGCCACCAGCGCCTCGCCGATCCGCACGAACCCCGGCACCGTGCCGGGTCGATGCGTAAGACGGCTCACCACCGCGGCGTCAACTGCCAGGTACGACCGTGCGTCGGTCACCCGGACCAGGGCACCCGCCGCAACCGCATGCGTGGAAACAGGTACGCCCCGACGGTGCAACGCCGGCAGCAGTACCTCCTTGATGTCCTGATAGCCGTTCGGGCGAACCTCCGCCAGCGCGGCGCGGGAGAACACGTACAACCCGGTCGGGGCGGGCACCCGCCCCGAGGAATGCGCGGAAGTAACCACTACCGTGGCCGCTGCGCTGCTCCCCGAGTGCACTGCCAGCAACCTGGTCAAGTCCACATCTGGAATCAGGGTGCCGTCCACGACCACGAAGGTCCTGGCCGTACTGGCCAGTGCGGCATCCCGAGCACAACCGGCCGGCCCCCGCGGCATCACGTCCTCACAATAGTCCACGGCGATACCTTGCTTTTCCCCCGTGCCCAGGTGGGCACGCAGCACGGCGCTGTCGCTGTTGCCGCATACCGTCGCGCGCGTAATGCCCGCGTCACAGAGCCAACCCACGATGTGCTCGATCACCGGCCGGGTAGCCACCGGCAGCAACGGCCGCGGTGCCGCCTTCTCCAGGGCGCAGCTTCCCCAGGCGTGTACGCCGGCCAGGATGATGGCCTGCACGTCCTCCGACCGAACCGACGTGTGGTTCTGCACCTCTTTCCCCCCTCGTAGGCACGAGCCCCGCGACGGATGCTGCGGGCCCCTCCGCTTCGCCCGCGAATCGCGATTGCTGAATCATAGGCGCCGGCCCGGCAGTTTCCTGCCTGCGCGTCCTTTCCTGTTGAACAATTGGCTTCATACCGATAACTGCGCCCACCTCATGCACGTCCGCAACCGCAGATTTCCGGACCACTGTCGGCGACCCACGAGCGTCGTCGCCGGACGCCTATCGTGGTACCCGCGACTCACCCAGCCCGCGATCGGGTCCTCACTTCCGATAAGCAGGCGCACTTCCAGACTCGGGTCGACCTCGAGCACACCCTCCCCGCCCGGCCAGGCAACTGTATATGCCCCACCGGTCACCGCCGCCACGCGACAATGCTCGGCGAAGTGCAGACACAGGGTCGCCGCATGCGCCCCGCCGGCCTCCAATTCGTCCTCAATCAACAAGTACGCCTCTGATCCCCGCAACATCACACTCCGCCGGTGGCTGACGGGGTCCGGCAAGCGTGCGTAACCGTTGTGTTCGCCCGTCACCCGCCCGCCGTCCGCCGTCGGCTCCCACAGCGTGCAGCGCGCTTCCGCCCGCCGACCCCACAGAAACAGTCCGAGCATCTCCGACTGGTTCTCATCGTCCACGACGACCGCATTGTGGGCGCGGGTACTGCGAAAGTAGTCGCGCCACGGACGCCAGGTGAAGTAATCGTACGTGCCCGGATCAATCAGCACCTCGATGCCGGAAACACGCAGCGCCACACTGAGGGCATCCGCGTGTCCGTGCGCCGCAATCGGGCCAAACCCCAGCGGACCGCAGTCAAACACGACGCTTACCCGGTCCGCGCTCCGCCGGTGCCCGGTTTGCAGCAGGTAGCAGCCGCTGTCTGGAAATGCTCGTGACTGCAACGGCCGCGGCTCCACTGCCGTTGGTGCTCCCGCCGCGGCGCCGGCGCCTCCGGCCACGCACGGAGCCGGGCCCGTCAGCCAGTAAATCGCCTCCTGCCCGGACAAAACCGCGGGCGGCGGCTCTTCCCGTGGGCAAACGGCCGCCCCCAAGGCAACCAACGTGTGCGCCCGCTCGGCCGGACTATTAAGATCAAGCACGTAACCGTCGTCGCAGTCTCCGAACATCGGGGCCGCGTCTCCACCGTCCAGCATGGCCTCCGCGAAGCTGAGCATGCGTGTCACGTTGTCCCAGTACGTCGCCGGGAAATCCCAGTCCCGGCGCCGCGCTACCCAGCCGCACAGCAACAGGAACTCCAGCACGAACAGGTGGTAGCCGAAGGCCTGCTCCCGGTGTCCGCCGTCGGCGTGAATCTGCCGCGCGCTTTCGGCAATCAGAATCTCACGGCTCTCGCGCGCCCAACGCGACACGCCTTTGAGCGTGTGAAAGTAGTTGCTCCCGATCCACACCCCCGCCGCCTCGCCGATCAGGTGGTTGTTGGCCGACGAGTGCCTCGAGTACTTCCGGGCAATCTCCCACAAGTGACGATGAACAACCGGCAGGACCAGCTTTCCCCACGCCGAAGTCAGCAGCCCCGACGGCTTAATCAGCTCGAACGCCCAAACCCAGTTGATCAGCCGGATCGCCAGCTCGAGCGGGCTGCGCCACTGCATCCCCATCCCATACGGGCACTGCCGAATCCAGCTCTCCACCTGCTCGACGACCTTCTCGGCGTACCGCCGTTCGCCCGTCACGCGATACGCACGTCCAAGCACCACCAGGTGCTGGTGCCGGGCCGGCTCCCAGGCGATCCTCGCGTCACCCACCGCGGCGTAATCGCGGTAGTCGATGTGGTCCGCAAAGCACCGCGGCGTCGGCAGCCCGGCGATGTACTCGCAGTTGAAGTCCACCTCGGGGCCCAGGTCGCAGGCCGCGACGTCGAAGAGACGCAGCCGGTTCCGGCAGATCGCGTCCGCCCGCGAAACCAAGGCCGCCCGCTCCGCGGCGGACAGAATCGTCTCGATGCGTTCGTCCGCCACCCCCAGCAGCACTTCGTTGAGTAACCCGCTCCGTCGCCACGGGGTCGAGCCGTTCCTTGCAGCGATGCGCTCCAACGGCAGGGGCCGGCTGCGCAGGGGCAGGACGCAGAGATCGACCCCCTGACGCAGCACGTTCCGCACGCGCCAACCGACTTCTGCCGGCGGCATCGAACGCAAGCGACGCCAGTACCACGCCAGTGACTGCAACAGCGTCGAGCCTCCTGCGGGCAGACTCCGTCCCCGTCAGGTGCACGGGACCGGTCGTGCAACTGATTGGGGCACAAGAAGTTACGTGCACCCGGACTACTCGATCACTTCCAGCAGTCCGGGATCAATCTCCACCTCGGCCGATTGGCCGAGTATCTGCACCGCCAGGTAAACGCGACACAATCCTCGGCGGCGCAGCACCGTCCCTTCCATCCCCCTCAGGCTGCCGCTCGTCACTCGACATCGCCGGCCACGCTGAATCCCCGGGTACAGGTCCATCGGTACCCCGCTATTGACGGCGCGATGAATCTGGCGCAGCTCGTGCCGCAGCCGCTCCTGGTCGGCCACCTCGATGACCTGAGCCACGCGGTGCGTTCGCAGGGTCGCTGCCCGCTCGTTGGACTCCCCACGCAGGAACAGGTACCCCGGAAACAGCGGCAATCTCACCGTCCTCGGTGCCCGCCCGCCGTAAGACCGTCTTGCCTCCACGAGGGGCAGGAAGTACGCGATGCGCAGCCGTTCAAGTTGGCCCGCCACCGTCTTCTCGTGCCGCGCCCGCGTGTGCACGACCCACCAGCGCTGCGCCGGACCCGGCACGTCGACGTCGCCAAACAGCTCCGCCGCCGCCGCCGATGCGGCGACTCGCACGTCGTCCTCAACGTTGACGCACTCGCTGATCACGACCCCACCTTTATGCCACCCGGCGAGACGGCAATGCGCGATGCGGCACCGAGTGTCCGCACCGCGACCGTCAGGCTGCGGCCGAGCCCCAACGCGGGTGAGCGCGCATACGGACCCCGGCCGCGTCGCAGCGCGGTCCGGCCGCCTCGATGCTTATCGGGAACGCTGCGCACCTCCTAGAGCGGTGTGCGGACCCACCGCACCGGCGGCGCACCCCGCGTTATGGGAACTTCCGGGAATGGAGCCGCGCGACCCCAGGAGTGTGCTTATCGGATGCACCGCCATCGAGCCGCGGGCTTCAGCCCGCGCGGACGCCCCACGTAGCGAACCGCCGGCCTGCTCCCCTCGACGCCGAGTGTGAAGGGCAGCCCGCGCGGTGCCGCGAGACCCTGAGGGACGCACGACTGCGCACGGTCGTTGGCAGGGCAGCGTCAACGCCGCGCTGCCAACGTGGCCAACGCCCACGGTGCCGGTCCTGCCCGCTCTTGCCGTCGCTCGGAACCGTCTCAGCAAGCCGCCGGACTGAGTAGCTTTACGCAAGTGGAAACCCAAAAGCGTGGGGGACCGGAAGGGTGGCATGCCCAAGCCGAGGGCGCCGGCATGCTGGTGCAGAGGGGAGCTGCAGGCACGGTAGAAGGCACGGCAGCGCGGCGCTTGGCCATGCCACCCCACCCCGTTTGGTCGGTGTTTCTCATGCCGTGGAGCTACACTCAGGAAACGAGGACCGCTCCCATGGCCGGACCCGACACGACTGATGCGCGCGCAACCACCGCGCCTGATTCGCCGCCAGTGATCCACACCGCGACCGTCAGGGAGCGGGCGAATCCCAGCAGTCGTGGCGCGTATGCGTGCACGCGCCTGGAGGAAGCGGCGCTACCTACAAGCCAACCGGTCCGGTGTACAGCTCGACGAAGAGCGTGAAATCAGCCAGATCGACGTCGTTGTCTCCGTCGAAATCAGCCGCCTCGAACTGTGCCGACGGGCAGCCCGGCGGATTGCTGCCCACCCCCGGTCCACTCCAGCACGCCTCCAGCAGCACGAAGTCGTCGATATCGACGTCACCGTCGTCGTCAAGATCGCCCGGCAGCGCTACGTGGCACTCATCAGGGATGCCATCGTCGTCGTCGTCCGGGCTGGTACCTTCCGCGAGGTCGCAGATGTCCAGCGTCGCATTGCCGTTGCAGTCCGCCAGCCCCCGGAAGCCGTAGCCCGACCCCGACCAGAACCCGTTCTCAAAGTCGAGGTAGGCACCGACGGCCACCAGATCGCCGCTCACCGCCACCGCGCCGAAACGCTCATATGCCACGCCGTCGGATGCCAGCAGCTTGACCTGGTCCAACCACTTGGTGCCATCGTGGAGGAACGCGCCCACCGCCCCGGCCTGGGTGCCGTATTCTCCGTCCCCCAGGCTGCCCACCAGAGCGGTGTTGCCCGAGATAGCCACGCTCGCCCCGAAGTGCGCGCCGGCCGCATTCGCGCCGGGCCCGAACTTGTCCTCCAGCACCCACTGCACGCCGTTGAAACGGAACACGTGGGCCGCGCCGGCATCCGCACCTTTGGCGTCATCGCCGAGGGCCCCGATCAACGCCACCCCGTCCGCCACGCTCACCGCACAACCGAACTGGTCCCACGCCGCCAAGCCCGCCGGGACGAGCTTCTGCTCCAGCACCCAACTCACGCCGTTGAAACGGAAAACGTAGGCCGACCCCGATGCCGAACCCGCGTCATCGTCCATGGCCGCCCCGACCAGGATTGCGTCATTCGACGCCGCCACCGTGCCGAAACGGTCATAGGCCGCCCCGTCCGGCGCCACCAACTTCTGCCGCTCGACCCACTGCTCCCCGTCATGCTGAAACACGTAGGCCGCACCCGCGTTCGTACCCTGGTCATCGTCGTACCCCGCGCCCACCACGGCCGTGTTACCCCACAGGGCCACCGAACCGCCGAACTGGTCGCCGGCTGATCCGTCCGCCGGCAGCAGCACCGCCTCTTCAACCCAGTTGGCCCCGACGCGGCGGAACACGTATGCGGCCCCGGCATCCGTCCCCAGGTGACCGGACCGTGGCGCTCCCACGAGCACCACGTCGTTGGACATCGCCACCGCTGAACCGAACTCGCCCGCAAACACCTCATCCGCGGGCGTCAGCTTCGTTTCCGGCAGCCATGCCGCTCCCACCACCCGGTACACGTACGCCGCCCCCGAATCCGCGAACAGCCCGTCCGCCCGCGGCGCGCCCATCACCGCCTGGTTCCCGTCTGCTGCCACCGCATAGCCGAACCAGTCGCGCGGCGCGCCATCGCCGGCCAGCAGCTTCGCCCGCTCCTGCCCCCGGCACTTGGGCCGTTCGCTCAGGATCATCGAGTAGGCCTGGCTGCCGCCCGTCAGCGTACCCTTGTGGCTCACGCGCAACGTGTAAGGGTGCGCGCCAGGGTAAGGGATGACGATCTGTTCCACGTTGTCCCGAGCGTTGTCTCCCGTTGTCGCCGGGGCGTTGGGGACCGCGGGATTCAGAGTCCAGGGGAGGTACGTCACACCCTCCGCGGCATCTTCGACACGCAGGTCCAGATCGTTCACCAGCATGGGCGTCGGCGGATCGAGAAGATTACCGGGAGGATTACCCGGCGGATCAGTCCAGCACAGCGTGACCCGCAGCTCCTTGCCCCCGTCACCGAAGAAGTTCAGCGTATACGTTCCGCCGTTGCTCAGCACTCGTTCGCTGATTGCCAGTGGCTGCGTGGCACTGGCAGAAATGGTCTGCGCCGCCCGCAGCGTGTTCATCAACCCCCAGCCAAACTCGTAATCCGGTCCCAGCGCCGCGCCCGCCTCGTCCGCCGTGTGGATGACCAGCGCCTTCAGCGTCGCCGAACGCAAGTCACCCAGACCGGGACGCGTTTGCCGCCAATGCTGGATCAGCAGCCCCAGCGACCCGCTTGCGTTCGGTGCCGACATCGAGGTGCCGCTGGCGATGGCGTAAGAGTAGTCCGAAGCGCTGTACGTCGAGACCAGCGCTATGCCGTTGGCCGCGATATCAGGCTTGATACGTCCGTCATCGGCGGGGCCCCAACTGGAGAAGGAGCTCATGACCACGCCGTCCGCCCCGTGGTAACCGCCAAAGACATCATCTACGGCCGCCACGGTCAGGATGTTCTTGGCGATCCCCTCGGTACCGATGGAATCATACGGACCATCGGGGTTGCGGGTGGCCGTGCTCCACTGCCACCGATGCGTTTGCGGATTGTAGTAGTAATGCCCACCGCCGGCCCCGGGGCCCGTATCGGTGCGGTCATTGCCCGCCGACTTGCAGATCAGGTAATACGGGTACGCATGCGCAATCGCGTCGTACTCCTGGCTGTACACGGTGTAAAGCCCGAACCAGTTGTCCTCCACCGTGCTGACCGTCACGTCGCCGTACCAGAACCACACGCTGTACCCGGTGTCGTAGTACCAGCCGCTGATCAATCCATACGAGTGGTTCGAGACCCGCAGCCCGTTCGCCGCGGCCGCCGTCATCTCTACCGTATCGTTGTTCCACTCGTACGCCAGCAACTGAGCTGCCGGCGACATGCCCTTCGACTGCCCGGCCGGGTATCCGCCGCCGCCCGGAAACACTCCCGCCGCCACCAGGGTTCCCGCCACGTGCGTTGAATGCCAGTTCAGCTCGCTCGGCGAGTCCACTTGCGTCACCCGACCCTGGAACTCCTGGTGCGTCGTCCGCACGCCGCCGCCGTCCCAGATGCCCAGCGTCACCCCCGTCCCCGTCAGCCCCAGCCCGCTGGTGCCGCCCGGCAGGCACTCGTCCGTGCTGATCGTGTCGGCTGCGTCCTTGTTGTGCGTCGTGAAGTACTTCGGCACGCCGTTGACGACCGCCTGGAGCTCGATCACCCCGTGCTCCGTCTCCACGCGCAGCGGCCAGCCGTAGTCGAGGGCCAGCAGCCGGGCCTCAGCCTGAGGAACCACCTCAAACCCCGACCCCGCCGGGGCCGCTTGTCCCCTCGTGTCCGACGCGCTGACTACCAGCGCCAGTACCGCTAGCGCCGCCCGACCCACCCGGGACATGTGTCCCGTCAGCCGCCGTGTGGACAGACTCCGACCCTTCATCCAGCCACCGGAGACCCAGGACCGCCACATGCCGTTGGGTGGTAGGGGGGGACCTCCTCCCGCCTGTCGATGCGGGCAGCCCGTGCCCCCGACCCCGGCAGGTAGCCTCGACCACCGGCGGCCGAGGCACCGGCCGCCAGAGCCGACGGGGTTTAACGCGCCCACGTCCCAGCGGACGTGGCTCGGTTTGCAGTTAGGGTTCCCGCTTGGTTCCCGGCGGGCAGGGGACGAGCACGTAAGCATCTTCCTCTCCTTCCCAGACCCGGCCGGCATGGCTCGCCGGCCGCTTCCTGGCAGCCTGCCCCATGTCGCTGGATCTCCCCCAATGGTAAGGATTTGTCGGTGAAATTACCAGACTCTCCGCCCCGACCGCGCTCCCCCCGCAGAGTGCCCCGGTGGACGCCCGCCCGTCACCCGTGGGCCGACCACAGGGCATCGGGCATGAGAATCGGCCGGCCGTCGGGCCCCACGCAGGCGAGTGTGGACCTAGCCTCCGTCGTCAGCACCCGGTCACGGTGGATCTGGTAGACGTGCTCGACGCGCGTGCGGGTCACCCGAGCCACGCGGACACTCACGACTACCAGATCGTCATAGCGGATGGGAAGCAGGTAGCGGCACTCGGCCTTGTACACCACGAAGAACACCTGCTGCGCCTCGAGGTCTCGATAGCGGAATCCACGCTGCCGCAGCATCTCCGTCCGCGCGTGTTCGAAGTACTCCCAGTAGCGAGCATGGTGCAGGTAGCCCATCGCATCGCATTCCGCGTAACGCGCGCGAAACTCAACCTCACACGTGTCCGCGGAACCCGTCGCTGACCATCCTCCCATGATCAGTTGACTCCAGCCGGTGTACCCGCTGTCGCCAGCTCGGTGAGGGCATGTCTTCCCAGCTTGTTACGCACGCAGCGGGCTGCGATCCTCATCTCTGCTCTCCCCCACAGCCGACGTCTCGCCCCAAAGGGTCACGCATACCGACTCCCCCGTGAAGCTCTGCCGCCACGTGCGCTCACCTCTACCACCGAACCGGGGCTCCCGGCAAGCCCCACCAACGCAGCCTCCCGGCGTTCGCTCCAGGGGACCCTGCCGGTGGCGAACCGCGAGGGCGGCATGCCCACGCCGCCGGCCGGCATCCCGTTGCGGCAGCCGGCGGTCGGAGGGAAGGCACAGCGGCGGTACGCCCGGCTATGCCACCCCTGCCCTCGTGGCCGGCCTCCCGAGTGTCTGGAGCCATTCCGTGTTCGAACCCTCCGTTCGGAAGCCGACCGGGTTCTTCGCCTTGCCCCACCTGCCTTCTTCTCCCCGACCGCTGCGTGCGTTCGCGGGACGGCAGGCTGCGGTCTTTAGGCTGATGGGCGGCCGGTGGGCCGAAGCCACCGCGGGAGTTGCAGAAACCCGCGCACATCTTATTGACAATGCGATAGTATAACATTATAATGTATTATTGTCGTATTCACGCGCTTGGACACCCAGGCGCGATTCCGGCAGACGGGCCACGAGGGCCGGACAGGCAGCAAGCGGCGCCGACGTGGACGCCGGCGCCCAAACGGATCCTCCGGATTCGTGGGGGCACCCCGGCTTGCCGAGCAGGCTCATACGGAGACACCCACATGACTCCTCGAATCACGCACCAACCAGCACGACGTAACCGACCGCGCAGAAGCTCGCGAGCGGTGGGGGGCGCCCACACCGCACCCGGTCGGACCCAGTCGGTCCGGCGGCGCACTACGACCCCTGAACGCAACGCGAAGCGCCGTCCGCGGCCCGTGGTGCGCGCCCCGTCGGCAGGGCACCAGGCGGCGAGGGGCGCGGTCTGCCGAGCCGCGCGGACGCAACCCAGGACCAGCCGAACCGCCCGTTCCGGTGCGAAGTTGGCCAGCCTGGGGTTTCGTGGGTTGGCACGCCACGATGGGGACGGGGTCGTGCTCCAATATGCGCGCCGGCGGGGGGGCTCCGTCGTTACTTCCCGACAAGTGGTCGAGGTACGCTCGGCTTTCTCGGGGGCGTCGCCCTCCGGGGACACGGCGGGCCGGCATTCTCTAGGCCGAAGTTCCGGTCGAAACAGGGGCCTCTCCCAGGCCTTGGCGGCCCTGGGCCATCCTGTCCGGTTGACCGTAGCGCTTCGACTCCTGAGCGCGCCTGCCGACTACGCGTCGTTGACGGAACTCACCGGGCTCAAGGCCGGCCCGCTATACCATCATCTCAACCAGCTCCGCCTCGCACGCCTCATCGAGCCGAAGAAACGGAACCAGTATGAACTCACCAGCCTCGGTCGGCGCATCGCACTCGTCGCGATGGCTGCCGGCCGGTGGGTAACGCAGGAAGCGTGATCGTCTGCGGCAGTTCAGTTCGGGACCGTCGTCTCCACGCAAACGGCGTATGCAGGCCCCACGGCAACAAGGAGCGACCGGACGAAGTCGCGGGCTCCCGCTCGCTTGTGGTGCCTGGAAGCCGAAGGCTCAGCGAGCATCGTGGTACACCCGGCCTGCCCAAAGCTGCAGCGCCGATGGCCGCGGCCCGCAGCGCGCTAGGCCGCCAACACTTGCGTGAGTCAGCTCGGTGTGCTGAGCCGGACAGGAGAAGCCTATTGGAAGGTGGGTTTCGGCAGGAAAGTGCCCTTCGGAGCCGCCCTACCGACGTCCGATAATAAATGTTATGTTGCGTTCAGGTAGGGCGATCGCACCAAAAACGGAGCCGACCATAACCTGGCGCCCGAAAACGGTACGATCAGGGCTTGGCGGGACCCCGGCCGGGCGTCGGCCGAGCCGGCGGGCGCGCCGGTTGTACTGGCTTAGCCCCCGGTGGCGTCCCCGACGACTGGCCGGCAGCGGCGTCCTGCATCTCCTTCAAGTTGATGGTCTGCACGGGTTCGATCTGCCGGCGGTTGCCGTCGAACCGGTACACTACCAGCTTGTTTGCGCTGGAATCGATCGCGTAGAGAAGTTCATCGTTTGTCGTCACCCGTCCGACCGTCAGCACGTAGTCGCCGCCTTGGGCGGCCATGCCGGCCGCTAACGCGGGTTCCGGGCGAACGTTGAGCGTCAATACGCCGACAAGGAGAATCACAGCCGTGATCGTCAGCACGCCGATCGTGATATTCCTGGAGTCCATGGGCCAATCACCTCCGTAGCAGGAAGAACCTCAAACCCACGGGTCGGCTGGGCGATGCCCACACAGGGCCGACCCATACTTCGGCACGCCGGAAAACGGCCTCAGGGCGTGCCCTCGGCTCGGAAGTCCTCCTTGAGGTCACGAAATCCACCGTACGCCAGCTCACTCGTTTGCAGATTCGGGTAGAACGCATGCAGCTTCCGCTGGGGGCGGTCCAGCAGGTAAAGCACTTCGTAGCCCTGGCCGGAGACAACTGCGGTCACGCCGATGTACCCGGCTCCGGCCCCGCCGGGCTGGGCGTAGGCCGCGGGTAACGCGGTGGCACTAATGACCAGCGCGGCCAGCAGTAGCAGGTTCAAACCCGCGAGCATGACGATCAGCGTTTGTTTGCGGAGCATGGTCTTGTCCTCCTGGTACACGAGTTAGGGAAGGAAGCGTAGCGCGCCACCCCTGTGCGCCGCCAAGTTACTGCAAGCAATCGTCCGCAACGGCTCCGCCGCCCCGGCACGCACGCGGACGCCACGCGGCAGTGACTTGCCCCGACGCATCGCCAGAGCCGAACGGCGCGGAACTTAGCCCAGGTGTGACCGCTTGGGGTTCAGGAAAGCGACCACAGCAATCAGGATGACGATGCCGGCCGCAACAGCCCACTGGATGAGGCCGTTGTCCTTTTCGGGCAGCGAGGCCTCCTTCTGGGCTAGCGCCACGACCGGGCTGAGCAGGAGTGCGCCCCCGGCGACCGCGCAGGCAAGAACCCACCGCGACGCTCTGACACGTTGCATGACGACGCTTAGTCGACTCATAACGTAGAGAGTATAGCGATGCCCGACCGCCGGTAAAGCACCTGCCGGGGCGGATTGGCGACACTCGGGACCGGGCTGGATCACGGCTCGTAGGCCGGCCGGAGCAGCGACCGGAACGACGCTCCGGGGACTGAGAGGGTGCCCCAGCGGCTGGAGCGCACGCGGGCATGGGCGGCGTACTCCGACGCACCGACCCGTAGAAACGCGTACTGGCGGTCGCGGAACGGATGCAGCCGGCTGACGGGCAGCCGTGCGTTGTCCTCGGTGAGCAGGTAGGCGAAAATCAAGACTGCCTGAAAACCGGTGCCGAACACGGTCTCCCAGCGGCGAAGCGACTCGAGGTCAGCGCTGGTAACCCAGTTCTCCCAGTACCGGCGATTCCGCCCGGTCCGGTAGGGAAACTTGCGCCCTTTCACGTCAACAAGCCAAGCCGAGTTGCCGGGCGGATAAACGAGGAAGTCGAACGATTTGACTCGGTGTCCCGCGAAGATCGCCTGGCGTCCCTCGTTCACCGGGATGTACGGCCAGCCGCTGGCACGCAGGAAGTCCTCAAACGCCGCTTCGTAGTGATGGTGCCGTTGAGCCATCCGCGAAGCTACTCCCCCACCTGCGGGGTATGTCGCGTTGTGCGGGAGCTGACCGGCGGGCACCTCGTGGCCGCCGACGGGGCACCGGACAACCGGACGGTGCCTGCGGGCGCATTGTACGAGGAGACGCCGCCGGGGGAATCAGGCACCCGTCAATCGGGCCGTGACAGGGCGACGCGCGGTCACTCGGGCGCGTCTCCGTCCTCCCGCGTCAGCCGCGCGGCGCGGGCCCAGCTTCCGCCCGGTACGCCGGCGGTAGAACTCCTCAAGCTGTTCCGCGTGTGTGAAGTGGTGTTCGTAGTTGTAGGGGCCGATGGCGTAGTCGCAGTCGCCCGCCTTGTATTCCGCGCAGATCGCCGGACGCTCCTCGTAAGCTCCGCAGCGGCTGTCCGGTTGCAGGTGCTTGCAGCGGGCCTGGAACTGAATGTACCACTCCCCTTCCTCGACGAAGACGCTGATCCCCTCGTGAAACAGGAACCAGCGAATGTCGTCGAAATCACGTCGCGTACGCGGCTTGTCAATCGGTAGCGCCAGATAGCGGCAGCAGGCAGCCGCACAATGCTCGCAAAGAACCGCCCCCATGCATTCTCCCCGCTCAGCAGGTCTTGCCAACGGTGTGCTCGGACACGAAGATCATTATAGAGCCATGCCACCGGGTGACAACGTGGCCGGTCGTCGCGGACCGCCGGTGCGTCACCGAACGAAGTCCACCGCGGGCACGATGCCGATGAGGATCATCGCGGGCAAGTGGAAGTCTCGCCGCCTCGCTTGGCCCACGGGGGGCACCACGCGCCCAATGCCCGACCGCGTGAAAGAGGCCGTCTTCTCGGCATTGGGGTCATACTTCGGCTGCCCGGCAGAGCTGCCCGCGCTGCGCGTGGCCGACGTTTTCGCCGGCGGCGGCACCCTCGGGCTGGAGGCGTTGTCGCGGGGAGCGGCGTCGTGCGTCTTCTTCGAGCGTGATCGGGAGGCCGTCGCGGTGCTGCGGCGGAACCTGAGCACGCTGGCGGTCGGTCCCGAAGGCGTCGTCGTCAGCGGGGATGCCTGGAGGCAACTTGCCCGCGCGGCCCAGGCGGAGCCTTTCGGCCTGATCCTGCTGGACCCCCCCTACCGCGATTCGGATGACGCCACCGCGCGGGGGCAGGTGCCGCGGCTGCTGGCGGCACTGGCGAAGGCCCCTCGGGCGGATACGCTGATTGTACTGCATTATCGGGCCGCCGCCGGCTGGGTCGGACCCGCTCCCGAGGGCTGGGACGTGCCCGTCCAACGCCGGTTCGGCACCAACGGCGTTTGCTTCCTCGAGCGCGGCGGTACTCGGTAGCTCCGCCCGAGGACGAAGTCGCTAGCGGGGCCCGCTGGATGTGCAGGGAGTACCGTTGGAATGCGCAAGCCGTCTCGTGACGCTCGCACGGCCGCCCTGGAGGTCATCCACGCGTTGCGCGACGCGGGGCACGTAGCGCTGTTGGCCGGCGGCTGCGTCCGCGACATGCTGCTGAAGCGGACGCCGAAGGACTACGACGTGGTCACCGATGCCACGCCGGCGCGCGTGCACGCCCTCTTCCCGCGGGCCCGGAAGGTCGGCGCGCAGTTCGGCGTCATGCTGGTCCGCCGTTACGGGCACGACGTGGAGGTAGCCACGTTTCGGTCGGAAGGCACCTACTCCGACGGCCGGCATCCCGACGAGATTCGTTTCGGCACCGAGGTGGAGGATGCCGCCCGTCGCGATTTCACCATCAACGGGCTCTTCTACGACCCGGTGGCCGAGCGGGTCATCGACCACGTCGGGGGGACGGCGGACATCGAGGCCGGCGTCGTTCGCACGATAGGTGTTCCTGAGCAGCGTTTCGCCGAGGACCACCTCCGCATGCTTCGGGCCGTGCGCTTCGCCGCCACCCTGGGTTTTGCGATCGCGCCGACCACGATGGACGCGATTCGCCGGCACGCCCCCAAGCTGCGCGCCATCAGCGTCGAGCGCATCTGGCAGGAACTGGAACAGATCCTGACCGATCCCTCTCGGGCGCGCGGTTGGGGCCTCCTGATCGAGGTCGGCCTGCGCCCGCATCTGGTTTCGCAGTGGGAGCCGCTGACCGGGGAAGACTGGAGCGTGCCGCGGCGCCTGGCCGCTCTGCCGGACGGCGTGATTTCCGGGACTCTGGGCCTCGCGGCCGCAGTCTCCGCCCGCGGTCCCACCCAGGCGAAGAAGATCGCCCGGACCCTGCGTCTGAGCAATCGCGAGATTCAGGAGATCGTATGGCTTGTGGCGTCGCTACCCCAGGCACGCGCGGCGGACACGCTGGAGCTGGCGGACCTCAAGCTGCTGCGGAGTCAGCCCGGCTGGGACGATCTGGTGGCGCTGTTGGCGGCGGACCTGAAGGCGAAGGAGGCGGATGCGGGCCCCTGCCGGGAGCTGTGTCGCCGGGCGGCGGCCATCGCGCCGGAAGCGGTCAACCCCCCTCCCCTGCTCAGCGGGCATGACTTGGCGGCTCTGGGCCTTTCCGAAGGCCCGACCGTCGGCCCCATCCTGGGACACCTGCGCCGCGCCCAGTTGAATGAGGAAATCCGCGACCGCGCCGAGGCGGAATGCCTCGCTCGGCGCCTCATTCGCGGGGTTGTCGGCGGCGCATCGCAGTCGCGTGAATGAGGGGTTACGCGTCGGCCGCTGTTCAGGCCCGCGGCCCCATCGCCTGGATGCGTTCCTCCACGGTGCCAACGCGGGTTATGCGCAGGCCGAAGTTCTCCCCCACCTTGACGGCCTGACCCACCCCGATCGGACAGTTGCCGACGGACAACGCCAGCTCCGCGTCGAACGCCTGGTCGAATTCGATGATGGACCCTACCGTGGTCTTCAGAACGCTCTCGATGGGCATGTCCCGCTCCGCCAGCGTCACCACCAGCGTCACACCGAGTCGGACAACCCGCTCCACGTCGCCCTTCCGAGGCCGGCGCACCCCGGCGGCCACGGGCACTCGGGAAGCGACGGACGACGACGAGCGCCCCCCCGGTGCTGCCGGTGGTGACTCGCCCCCAGTGGGCGGATCGGGCACGACGGGCGTCGGTTGTGCCTCCTGCGCGGCAGGCACGCCGAACGCCTCAAATGCAGCGCCCGCCTGCGCCGCGACCCCGGCCAGGACGGCGTCGATGTCACTCTGTGAAATCGCCATAGGCGCCCCGCCTCGGTACGCGCGCACCCCAACCTCCGTAAACTGTCACGTGTATCGTCGAGAGTGACGCGTCTGCTTGAGCGTGGCGCGGCCGCACCCCACGAAACCGCCCGCCGCCTACTCCCACCGGCGAACGATGATGCAGGCGTTATGCCCCCCGAAGCCGAACGAGTTGCTCAGCGCGACCCGGACCCGCCGGTCGCGAGCCGTGTGGGGGCAGTAGTCGAGGTCGCAGCCCTCGTCGGGGTGGTCCAGGTTGAGCGTCGGCGTAACGGTTGCCGTCTGCAGCGTCCGAATCGTGGCGACCAGTTCGACCGCACCGCTGGCGCCCAGCAGGTGCCCTACCGCGCTCTTCGTACTGCTGATCACCAGCCGGTGCGCGTGTTCGCCGAAGACCTGCTTGATGGCCTTGGTCTCCGCGATGTCGCCCAGGGGCGTGGCCGTGCCGTGCGCGTTGATGTAGTCGACGTCCTGCGCCGTGACGCGGGCATCCGCCAGGGCCTGCCGCATCGCTGTGGCCGCCCCTTCGCCGTTCTCATCCGGCTGCGTGATGTGCTGAGCGTCCGAGGTCGAGCCGAAGCCGGCTACTTCCGCCAAGACGGGCGCCGCACGGCGCCGAGCGTGCTCCAACTCCTCGAAGACGAAGGTGGCGGCCCCCTCGGCCAGGACGAAACCGTCCCGATCGCGGTCGAAGGGCCGACTGGCCGCACTCGGCTGGTCATTCCGCGTGCTCACCGCCTTCATGCTGGCAAATGCCGCCATTGCCAAGGGCGTCACCGTCGCCTCCGAGCCACCGGTGAACACGACGTCGGCCTTGCCGACGCGGATCAAGTCGCGGGCAATGCCCATGGCGTTCGTGGCCGAGGCGCAGGCGCTGCTGACGGCAATGCTCTCACCTTTCAGTCCCAACTCGATCGAGATGTTGCCGGAAGCGGCATTGACCATCAGCCGCGGGATCGTGAAGGGAGAGACCTTGGTGGGCCCCCTTTCGAGCAACCGCGAGTGCTGCTCCTCGATCTCGTTCAGCCCGCCGATGCCGGTTCCGAACACGGCGGCCACCCGATACGGGTCCTCACGGTCCGCGGAGAAGCCGGAGGAGGCGACGGCCTCCCGACACGACACGAGGGCGAACTGCACGAAGCGGTCGAGACGCTTGAGCGTCTTGCTGTCGATGGTAGCGGAGGGGTCGAACGTGCGGCATTCACCCGCGATGCGCACCGGGAACCCGGTCGGATCAAAGCGCGTGATCGTGGCAACGCCGCTACGTCCTGAGACGAGTGCGTCCCAGAACGCATCGACGCAGCAGCCGAGGGGCGTGACGGCCCCCATCCCGGTGACTACCACACGTCGTTCGGTCATGGGTCTTGCCCGTGGAATCCGTCAGGACTTGTCCTTGCTGTGGGCCATGATGTAGTCGATCGCCTCCCCGACGGTTTTGAGCTTCTCCGCCTCCTCGTCAGGGATGGTCAGATCGAACTCATCCTCGAGCTCCATGACCAGCTCGACCGTGTCGAGAGAGTCCGCGTTCAGGTCATCGACGAATGACGTGGCGCGGGAGATCTCGCCCTTGTCGACGTTCATGTGCTCGCCGACGATCTGAACGACCTTCTCTTCAATTTCCTGTGCCGTCAGCACGATGGTCTCCTCCAGATACAACCAACCTCCCCATGAACCGTCTCGTACCCGCCGCAGGGTGGCGGGATCATACCCGGGGACCCCTGGGGCTGGCAACGCCCCGTGCGGACCCCCCAGCGTGCCCCCCGCCGGCCCTTCGCGAGCACGACCGATGGCTGGGCCAGGCTTCCTGCCGCCTTTGCCACCGCTTACATACGCAGCCCGCCGTCCACGATCAAGACCTGGCCCGTAATGAAGGAGGCGTCATCGCTGGCCAGGAAGGCAACCGCGGCTGCCACCTCCTCCACCGTCCCAAACCGCCCCAGCGGAATCAACTGCCGCGCCCCGTCCTTCACCTTCTCGGGCAGGACGTCGGTCATGGCCGTCGCGATGAAGCCGGGGGCCACCGCGTTGCAGGTGATGCTCCGCTTGCCCAGTTCCTTGGCGATGGTCTTGGTCATGCCGATCAGGCCGGCCTTGCTGGCCGCGTAGTTCACCTGACCGGGATTGCCCATCACGCCTGCAATGCTGGCGATGTTGACGATCCGACCGTAGCGCCTCCGCACCATCAGGCGACTCACCGCCCGCATCATCCAAAACGCCGCGCGGAGGTTGACCGTGAGCACCTGCTCGAACTGGTCGTCCTCCATGCTCAGCATCAGCCCGTCACGCGTAATGCCCGCGTTGTTGATGAGAATGTCGATATGGCCGGGCGACTCCTCGAGGGCGGTCACCAGCCGATCAATGGCCTCGCGGTCCGTGACGTTCAGCACGTGGGCCTCACAGGTTCCGGGGTACTCGCGGGCCTTGATCTCGCCCGCGGTCTCGGCGAGCGATGCTTCGTCGAGGTCGCAGGCCACCACGTGCGCCCCGGCCTGGGCCAGCCGGCAGCAGATCGCCCGCCCAATGCCCCGACCGCCGCCGGTTACCAATGCCACTCTGTCCTTCATGGCCTTATCTCCACGATCTTGTGACATCGCCGCTCCGGGGGGCGATGCCCCACTGCCCTGCCCGTGGGATGGTCCAGCCCCGCCCCCTGCGGAGCGATGTAGCGCCGCCTCCCCGTATGGGTTTAGCGTCTTTAGCGTTGTGGGTGCCATGCTTTCCCGCGACCGCGGTCGCGGGTAAGCATGCCTCTGCCTGTCGCAGCACATGCCCACGCCCGCCTGCGGCGGGTGAGGGCATGGCACCCACGCTAAACACGTACGCCCCCCGCGGGCGGCGTGGGCGTCGAGAACGCCTCGCCGGTCCTACGTCGGCCACGGGGGGCCGACGTTACGCCGGGCAGCGGGAGCTACGCCGCAGTAACGGCCACTACAGCAGCGCCGATCGAAGCGGCCGTGCTGACGTTGATCGCCGTTGCCTGGCGGTCGATCTTCCGCAGCAGCCCCGTCAACACCCGCCCGGGGCCTACCTCCACAAACTGGTCCGCACCGTCCCGCATCATGCGCTCGACGCAGCGCTGCCACAACACCGGCTCGACCACCTGCCGACGCAGCCACTGACGCGTGGTCGCGGGATCCGAATGATACTCCGCGTTGATGTTGGCCACCACGGGCAGCGCCGGTGCCAGGAACGCCGTACGGTCCAGAACGGGGCCCAGCCCGGCGGCGGCCGACTCCATGTACGGCGAGTGAAACGCCCCCGCTACCGGCAGTGCCACCGCGCGACAGCCGGCCTCCTCGGCGCTGGCCAAGGCCCGCGCGCAGGCGTCCTTGTGCCCGGAGATCACGACCTGGCCAGGGCAGTTGAAATTGGCCGGCACCAGCACGTCGTTCCCCTGGGCCCGGGCACAGATCGAGCGGGCTTGGGCCTCGTCCGCGCCGATCAGGGAAACCATCCCGCTGGGCGAAGCCAGGGCGGCCGCCTGCATGAGCTGCCCGCGCCGTTGCACCAGCCGCAGGGCATCCTCGAACACCAGCGCTCCCGCGACATGGAGGGCGGTGTACTCCCCCAGGCTCAAGCCGCCGCAGCAGGCGAACGACTCCCGCCGGCCGCCGGCTTCACAAAACGCCTCCCATAACGCCACGCTGGCAACGAAGATGGCAGGTTGCTGGATGTCGGTCTTTTCGAGCTCCGCGGCCGGTCCCTCGAAACAGAGCCGGGCAAGGTCATACCCGACAACCTGGTTGGCCTGCTCGAAGATACGCCGGGCCGCGGCACTCGCCTGGGCCGCGTCACGTCCCATCCCCACCACCTGGGAACCCTGGCCTGGAAAGATCAAAGCGCTTCGTGCCATAGCTACTCCATGCCTCGCCAACCCAGCGCCCGTGCCAACGGCCTGCCCCGCAACGTGAGGCACGGCACCACTCCGGAAACGTGGAGCGCATTACGTGGTCACGTGGCTGCCTTCAGCGTTAGAGACGCAACGCGAACAGGCCCCAGGTCAGACCCGCGCCGACCCCGAGAACCAAGACGGTGTCGCCCGGCTTGAGCGTCCCGTTCCGCCGACCTTCGTCCAACGCGAGAATCACGGAGGCGGCCGAGGTATTGCCATACCGGTCGATGTTGACCGCGACCTTCTCCGGCGGCAACCCCAGACGCTCGCGCGCGGACTGGATGATACGCAGGTTCGACTGGTGCGGAATCACCAACGCCAACTCGTCCGGAGCCATGCCCAGCTCGGCGAGCGCGCGGTCGATCAGTTCCTCCATCTTCCCGACGGCGAACTTGAACACCTCGCGCCCGCGCATCCGCAGGTAGTGTTCCCGTTGCCGCACGGTTTCCTCGCTGGCCGGCCTGCGCATGCCCCCCGAGGGCATAACGATGTAGTCCGCCCGCGAGCCGTCGCAGCCCAATTCCCAATGCAGAATGCCCTGCTCCGAGTTGATCGCCGGGCCGAGGATGGCCGCCCCGGCCGCATCCCCGAAGAGAATGCACGTCCCGCGGTCCTGCGGGTCGCCGACCCGGCTGAGCGTCTCCGCACCGAAGATCAGGATGTTCCGGTACAGGCCCGCGCTGACAAACGCAGCGGCCGCCATCATCGCATAGATGAACCCGCTGCATGCCGCCTCGAGGTCGAAGGCCGGAATCTCCCGCATGCCCAGCCCGTCCTGGATGTACGCGGCCGTCGGCGGGAACATGTGGTCAGGCGTCGCCGTCGCGCAGATAATGAGGTCAATCTCCGACGCGCGCATCCGCGCATCCTCGAGCGCCCGCCTGCCGGCCTCGATCGCCATCGTGGAGGTGCACTCCTCGGCGCCGACCCAGCGCCGCTCCCGAATGCCCGTCCGCGCGAGAATCCACTCCTCGCTGGTGTCCAGATACCGGATGAAATGATCGTTCGTCAGCACCCGCGCCGGCACAAACGAACCGGTGCCGCGAACACAGAGAGGAATGCGTTGGCTCATGAGGGTGCCGGAGCCTCACACCGGCGGGGTCGCAGACCCCGGTAACGCCGTGCACGCGGGCCAAGCAGCGAGCGCACCCGCCGGAAAGCCTCCGCAGCAATCCCCGCTGGCTGCTTCCCCCCCCCCGCGCAAAGCCGTCGGACGGACCTGCTCTCGACCGCGCCACCCGCTTGCCGACGGCGGAACCTCCGCCACCGGACGTACGAGCGGCCTACTCCTCCTGCTCGCCCGTCGGCAGCATCAGCTTCGCGCTGACGTAGCCGCAGACGCGACAGGCCGCATGGGGCAGCTTGGGCTTCCCGCAATGCGGGCACGGGCTCAGGTTCACCGGACGAAGGGCATGATGGGCCCGCCGCGTCCGCTTGCGACACTTAGAAACCTTTCCAACTGGAAGCATGCCAACTCCCCTATTCTCTCACCGCACTATCCGTCCTGTCAGCTACGATGTAAAAAACAACTCGCGGCTTTGATCGACGAGTGTGTGCGAACAGACGGCACACCACCCGTCCAGCACTGGCTCGGCGTCGGCCCCCAAGCTCTACCGCGGAGAGGGTACGACCGTGCGGCGACGATGTCAAGCGGCAGCACTGCGCGAGCGCAATCTGCCGGCACGCCGCCACACTGCGTAGCCTGGGGTTCATTGCGGGGCGTGCTCTGGGCCTGAGACGTGGCACGGGCGTCTCGCCCCTGAATCCCCCGCAGGAGGTCTGTGCCGCGGCTTCCTCGCACCCCGCGGGGAAGATGCCACACGTGAGCGACTCTGAACGTGGCCTTCCCAAGGCCGAAGCCGCTGGGGTGCGGGCCGCCGGAGCCTCAGGCGGTTCTCTCACCCGCCTTGCCGGCCGACGGGCAGAGACGCGCGAGCGGGCAGCCGTCGCAGTCCGGCTTGCGGGCCGTGCAGACCCGCCGCCCATGCCAGATGAGGGCGTGGCCCACGAACGTCCACTCCGGCCGCGGGATGATCGTCATCAGGTCCTTCTCGATCTTCACGGCGTCCTTGCTGTTCTTGCCGGTCCAGGTCAGGCGCAGGCGTTCGGCCAGCCGGCCGACGTGGGTGTCAACGACGATCCCCTCGTTCTTGTGAAACCATGTCCCCAGGAGCACGTTGGCCGTCTTGCGGGCCACGCCCGGCAGCGTGACGAGCGCGTCCATCGTGTCGGGCACCTGGCCGCGGAACTCGTCAACGATCTTGCGACATGCACCCTGGATGCTCCGCGTTTTCTGACGGAAGAAACCCGTCGAGTGAACGACCTCTTCGAGGTCCGCGGGGTCGGCGGCCACCAAGTCGCGGGCCGTCGGAAACCGGGCGAACAGAGCCGGCGTCACCTTGTTGACCGTCTCATCGGTGGATTGCGCGGAGAGGATGGTGGCCACCAGCAGCTCGAGGGCGCTGCGGTAGTGGAGGGCGCAATCGGCATCCGGGTACTGCCGGTGCAGCACCGCAATGATCTTGCGGGCGCGTTTGCGACGCTCGGCCGTCGTCTCTGTAGGCACTGTCGCTTGCTCCGTGGCGCCGTCGTCTACCGTGGCCGCAGCGCATCCCCTCGTCTGACCCGCTCCACGCGGACCGGGATGGCCGTTGCGTGCGCCCCGGCATACTTACCCGCAACCTCGGTCGGAAGAAAGCGCGGCAGCCACGTCGGCCGCTCCGAAGCTCTCACCGGCGAGCAGGTCGCTAACGCGGCGGTCCGTATGAACCCGTCTCGCCGCGGGAGAGGGGTACGGCCGAGAGCTTCGGAACCACAACCGCGCACGAGACTCCGCGTGTGTGGCAACGACTCGCGCCCCGGCGGCGAACCCCTCTGCCTTGCCTGCGTGTTCACCGCGATGGCCGTGCCCCCACCGGCCGGGGACGCGCGCAGGCGTGCGGCCATTGACGCCTCTCCCTCGCAGGGAGAGCGGTAGGGGTGAGGACGGCTGGCTGCGCCGGTTCCGCGCTGCCGCGACGCCTCTCCCTCCGGGGAGAGGCGTAGGGGTGTAAGGCCCACGCAAGAACCGCCCGCCAAACCCAGCCCGTCCGCGGCCCCCCCGGCCTGTCCTTCGTCGAGCGCTTACGCCTGCGCTGCCGACCGTTGCGCGCAGGCTCTTGACCGAGTAGACGCGGCGTCGCGACAATCCGCGGACGCTGTTCCACACGCGGACGTGGGCCAGCGCTAGGTCGAGCGCCGTGTTGGCGTCAAGAAGAGGCTGTGATGGTGGCTGTCCCTGATGAGCGCAGCCGCCCTACAGCTTCCGGCGCCAACACGAGGAGTTGCGGCATTGGACATCCCACGTATCTTCAACATTACCGAAAGTGCTCACCGCATCCATAACCCGTTCGCACCAGAGAAGCTCGCTACTCTCGGCGCGGTGTTGCGCCTGGAATCGGGGACTCGTGTGCTCGACCTCGGCAGCGGGTCGGGCGAGATGCTGTGCACCTGGGCACGCGATTACGGAATCAGCGGCGTCGGCATCGACATGAGTCAGTTGTTCTCCGAGCAAGCGAGACTCCGTGCTGAAGAACTCGGGGTCGCCGATCGAGTCGAATTCATCCACGGCGACGCTGCCGGCTACGTCGCCGACGAGAAGGTCGGTGTGGCAGCCTGTCTCGGTGCCACGTGGATCGGTGGGGGAGTCGTCGGCACCATCGAGCTTCTGGCACGGAGTCTTTGCTCCGGAGGAATCATCCTCATTGGCGAGCCTTACTGGCTGCAGTTGCCACCGACAGAAGACGTTGCCAAGGGATGCCTTGCCGGTTCGATCACCGACTTTCTCATGCTTCCGCAGCTTATCGCGTCTTTCGGCGACCTCGACTACGACGTTGTGGAAATGGTTCTGGCTGACCAGGAAGGCTGGGACAGGTACGAGGCGGCCAAGTGGCTCACCATGCGTCGATGGCTCGAAGCGAATCCTGACGACGACTTCGCCAAAGAGGTTCGAGCCCAACTGACCCTGGAACCCAAACGCTACGCCGCGTACACGCGTGAATACCTTGGATGGGGCGTGTTCGCGCTGATGGCGCGGTAAGGTGAGGCACCTGGGATATCCGGCTGATTGCCAACGGCTGTGCCGCGCAACGGCTGGCGCGGTACAGCTACACTCGGTGGCTCGTCGAAGTGTGAGTTCATGTTGAATCGCGAAACACCCAAGCAACAACTCGAAACGTTGAGGTTGTGAGGAGGATATATGAAACTCGCAACTCTTCAGCCGTGCGCAGTGCGGTGGCGATGGTTGTGATCGGATCATGGCCCCGAAGACGGACGGTTCGGTGGATGCTCCTGAGCACTGCCTGCACGGCCGCACCCTGCCCCGAGCGGTTCGATTGACTGCTCTTGCGGAGCACCACGGCCGGGCCGATCTGCCGCTCGGCGAAGTTGCTCTCGCACGCCACCTGGTCGTAGTCCAGGAACGTCAGCAGATGATGGCGGTGGCGGAGCGTGCGTTTCGCCAGGCGCCGCCAAGTGTCAACCAGGCCGCCGGCCGTGAGCCGGGTCTGCGGATGGTGCTGCAGGATCTCGATGACCTGCTCGATGGTGACCCCCAGGCCGTAGTGGAACCAGCTGGTCAGCACGATGATGCGGTGACCGAGCGTGGCATTCGGCATGGCGTCCGGCACGGTCGGTTCCACATGCTGCTTGCACCGCGGGCAGTAGTCGCGGTGGATGGCGTGCTCGGTCACGACAGGTTCGAGGTTCTCGGGAATGTCCGCGACAGTTCGCGTGCGGTGGCGTTGGCATCGCTGCAGCGGCCCACCGCAGCCCGGGCAGCGTCTCAGACGATGCGACTCACGCCGATCCATCCGCGTGGGCGTCTCACGCCGATGACGCGGATGGCCAGTTTTCGCCCCGGGCTTCCTGCGCCCTCTCGGCCTGTTGGGCTTGGTGTGGACGGGCACCATCCCCGACGGGGTCGAACGATGAAGATCCTGGGGCGTCCCCTGCAACTCGGCGATGCGTCTGCTGACTGCGAGAAGGGCCACGGCGAAAACCTCGGGATTCTCCCTGGCCAGTCGCACCGCCCGCGCTTCCGTGAGCTGACCACGCTGAGCGGCCTCGATCAAACCCGCGCTCACCTTGCTTGGCTTCATCGCCGACGCCATATGCGTAGAGATATCCGCATACACGCACCAGCGCAAGTTGCCTATGTTGACATTTTCCAGGCTCGGACCGCATTGCAGACGGCTGAAGAGTTACCAGGCGGGCACCACACCCATTCTCTCTGCGGCTGCTTCCCACGCTGCGTCAGGCCCCGGGGACAGCCAGGACGACGACAGTGGTAAGCCGTGGCATGGCCGAAGCCTACCGTCTCCTCCAGCGTCCGTCAGAGGATTACGCATGGTGTCCCCCGAGTACCGGTTGCGACTGGGCGGATGCGGACAAGGACGGCGACGTGGACCGCGCCGACTACGGCGACCTGCAAGGGCGCTTCGACGGCCTGTGATCTGCAGTCCATGTCAATCCCGGACTCCGGCCCCGCTACGGCCCGTCTCTCTGTCTTGCCGTCGAAGCCGGGGCAGACGAGTTGACGGTCTTCCGGAGACCTACTGCCGAATTCGCCTCCTCAGCAGAATTCGTGGGGCAGTATTGGCTCGGGCGGCCGCAGACCATCAACAGGCCCGCGCAGGTCGACCGCTGCCAACGGCGACGCAAACCACAATCCGCGGCCCGCCAAGCGCGAGTCGGCGGACATGGCCCGCCCCACCCCATCACGGCGTCGGTTGCGTCGCGGGACAGTTGCGTGGGTCGTACATTGTCTTCTGTCCGACAATGAGCGGCGGCTCTTGTGTCTTGTCCAGCTCGAACGCGAATCTCGCGTCCTTCCAGTATGGCCACGGCGGTTTGCTCACCGTGATGCCGGATTCGAGTGTTGGCCAGATTTCCCAGCAGATGAACGACAGCGTCGGGTCGGGCCAGCTCCCCCGCTCCACCGACTCGACGTCGAACCGGGCCACCACCCATGTGTATTCCCAGTCGCCGCGTATCTTCTGCCAGAAGCTGTCGGAGCCGCGGCAGCGCGCGACGACGCGTGTATCCGCTCCCGCAACCGGCTCGTCGGGTGATGCGACGCCGGCATCGTCACCTCGAACGTAGTGGCCGTGCAATGGTAGGAAGTCCGGCACCGCTGCATTCACCGCCGGCCACGGCTGCGGCGGTCGCGGTGGCCCGCTCGACCGGCACCCCGTTGCCGCCAGCGTCCCGCCGGCGAGTGCCGCGGTTAGCAGCGTCACGCGCCGCCCCTGCACGCCAATCGCCGCCCAATGCCGGCGCCCCCATCGAAAACCGCTGTCCATGTGTTCGACCTCCCGTTGCAACGCGAATCTGCCAAGAAACCGCCCCCCAGTGGCGTTGGACGCAGAACCACGGCCGTGGTTCCGCCGAAACACGACCGCTTGGCCAGATGTCGAGCCCCGGCGGGGTGTCCAGCATGCGCTGGTGGGGCCTCCTACTCCCGCCACGAACGGAGCACATCAGGGTCGGGATCGCCCCGCGCCGGTCGGTCAGGGACGCACCCTGAATGACTGTGATGTCGGCTTCCAGCCGTTGGACCCACGGGCAAGATGCCCGTGTACGCCGGCGGGCTTGCGTTCGAGCTAGGCACGAACTTCCGTCGAAACCCGGCCGGCACGCCTGACGGATAGGTCCATGCCGTTGCCGATTGGGACGGACAGCGTGAAGAACTCGGGCCGCCGGCGTACCCAGCTCATGAACGGCTCGAGCAAGGCAGCGTGTGACAGCACGTTGTCGGTCAGGATGATCGCCCGCTCGCTCAGGTTGGGCAGGACGGACTCGATGTACGTGATGCTGTCCGGTTTGTCGGCGTCGTTGAGCACGAAGTCAATCGGGCCGGGGAGCAGGGGAAGAATATCGAGCGCCTCTCCGGTACGCAGCTCGACACGGTCGGTCAACCCCGCCGCCTCGAACCAGGACCGGGCGCGGTCGTGTTTGTGCGGCTGGCGGTCGATCGTGATGAGGCGTCCCCCGGGGGGCAGCCCGGCCGCGACCCACAGCCCGCTGTAGCCGTAACTCGTGCCGATTTCCACCACCTGCCGCGGGGCGCGCGCGAGGATGAGCGCGTGGAGGAACTCGGCAGCCGGGCGGGGCAGGGCGCGGGCGTCCGTAACCGTCGCCATGAACGCTTCAAGCTCTCGTATGACCGCTTCGATCCGCTCTTGCATTGCCGGGGCTCCTCCAGGTGAAGCCGGGCGTTCGCCCCTGCGGTGGCCGCAGCGCATCGCTGGAGCGCCGGATGGTCACCGCGTTGGCCCTCACCCCTGCCCCTCTCCCACGGGGAGAGGGGTAAAATGTCGCCAGTGGCGTTGCTCACCAGTTGCGCGGTTTCCCAGTCGCGTCACTCGATGGTCAACTTCGGCGCGTCGGATTCGGCGTGTTGTCGCAACTCAACTTGCTCTTCCACGTTGGCGACGACGGCTTCGATGGCGACACGCACGTAGTCCGGAGTATCCGTGAACAGCTTCTCGGGAGCACCCTCGTCCCCCAGCACGCGCACCTGGGCATTCAGAGGAATCTCACCGAGGAACGGCACCTGCAACTCGCGTGCGGCCCGGGCTGCCCCGCCGTGGTTGAACGGCTCGTCCCGGTGGCCGCACTTCGGGCACAAGTAGTAGCTCATGTTCTCGATGATGCCCAGACATTCGACGTTCAGGTGCTGATACATGCGGATGGCCCGGCGGGCATCGTGCAGGGCCACGTCCTGCGGCGTGCAGATGACGACCGCCCCCGTCACCGGGATGGACTGAGCGAGGGTCAGGGGCACGTCACCCGTGCCCGGGGGAAGATCGACAATGAGGTAATCCAGTACGCCCCACTCCACCTGCTCGAGAAACTGCTTGACGACCCCGTGGATCACCGGCCCGCGGAGGATCATCGGCTGGGTGGGATCCACCAGGAAGCCGATGCTCATCACTTTGAGCCCGCCCGCGTCGATGGGGACCATCCGGTGATCGCGGACGCTGGGCTTGCGACCGGCGATGCCCAGCAGCGTCGGAATGCTGGGGCCGTAGACGTCCGCGTCCAGGAGACCGACCGCCCGGCCGCGGCGACGAAGGCCCGTGGCAAGCATGACGGCCGCCGTACTCTTGCCTACTCCCCCCTTCCCCGCACCCACGGCCAGCACGCTGCCTACCAGGGGCAACTCCCCCTCGGGCACCACGCCCGGGCGTGCCCGGGCGCTGAACTCGACTTGTACATCCTCCACGCCTGCTACCTGCCGCAGGGCCGTCTGGATGTCCCGGGCGATGGTCTCCCGGACGGGGCAGGCGGGGGTCGTCAGCTCGACGTGCACCCGGACGCAGGGACCGTCGATGCTGACCCCCCTGACCATGCCGAGGCTGATGAGGTCCTGATGGAGCTCAGGGTCCTGGACGGTTCTCAGTGCTGCGACCACCGCATCTTGCGTGACGCCCGCCATGGGGGGATACTCCTGCGTTCCGACCGGGCCGCGGGGCCCGGGTAGGGTCTTGCCGTGCGCAGGTGGCGCAGGTGCCCCGCGCGGCCGACCCGGCTGAAGGCATGGGGAGTATAGCGCGACACGCGCGTGCGTTCCAGCCCCGCGCGATCTTGGCTTGCCGGGGCTCGGTTGCGGATGCCAGGAGATGCCGCGCGGAGTTGCGGTCGGCACGCCGGTGCCGGCAGGGAAACCTTATGGGAGCGGATGGGACTATGGCAACGACGGGAATGCAGAAGCGGCATGGGGGGCGGGTCCTGTTGGGGATCGCCATCGGCGTTGGCGTCTGGGCGACCGTCGCGGCGGCAGCGGAGACGCCGGAGGAGATGCTCGGCAAGTTGCAGGAGCGATTCGAGCGCGTCCGCACGCTGCACCAGGTGACCGTGACCACGGCGAAGAGCCGCAGCGGCTCGCATGAGGTCACCGATACGCTCTGGCTGAAGCGCGACGGCGAGTCGTGGAAGATGCGCATGGAACGAAGCAGCAAGGCTGCCCAGAAAGAGCGCGGCGCCGGTCGGGGCGACAACATTCAGATGGTCACCGTGATCGACGGACGCTTCACGTGGACGGAGACCACCGTGGAGGGCAACCTGATCGCGGTGAAGACGCCGACGGAACCGTTCGACCCCTATACCGAGATTCGCCAGGAGATCAAGCAGGGAACGGCCAAGGTGAAGCCCGATGAAACCCTCGACGACGAGCCCTGCGTGGTGTTCGAGGTGGAAAAGCCGGCCGGCAAGGAGAAAACCCAGATCACGTTCTGGCTCGACAAGGAGCACGGCGTCCTGCTCAAGATCCTGCGCGTGGAGCCGAATGACCAGCGGACGGAGACCGTCACTCGTGAACTGAGCGTCAACGAGCGCCTCGGGGACGACAAGTTCACCTACACCCCACCGGAAGGCGCGCAAGTGTTCGAGATGGGCACCGCGGAGGAGCCGAAGAAGCCGTAGCCGCCCGGTGCAACCGGCATGTTGCCATGACGGCACCGTCAACGAGTCGGAGCGGTCTGTACGGGAGCGGGCGCTCGGCGGGGGCGGCCGCGGTCCTGCTGGCCGTCGCCTTGGCTTTGGCCGGGGTCGTGCTGGCCGTCATGCAGACCCGCGAACTCAGCGCGCGGCTGCTGACGCAACTGAGGCAACAGGCCCGGCACATCGCGGTAACGACGGGCGATCTTCTGCGCCAGCAACTGACGGCCGCCCTGCGCAGTATCGCCTACGCCCGGCGCTCCGGGAGCGTGGACCCGGCCTGGCTGGCCGGTGACTTCCCCGAGTGGATGGACGGGCTGTACGCCTGGGATGGGAAGACGCTCACCGTGTTGCGAGCGCCCGCCAGCGCCCAGGATGCGGTAGCGGAGGAGGTCACGCGCTACCTGGACACCCGCCCGACTGAATGGCCGGGCGACACGCTGGGCGTGGGGCCCACGCTGGTGTTCCGGGTGGCGGATGGGCAACCTCTCACGCTGGCGTTCCTGCAAGCCACGGGTGGTTTCGGCGTGCCGATCGTGGTGGCCACGCGGATCCTGCCGGAACGCGTGCGTACGGACTTGGTGGCTCCGTTGCTCGCGCTGGCGGACGGACTGGAACTGGTGCCGGCGGAGCACGCAGGGGGGCCCTGGCTGGAGCGGATGCCGGGCGCCCTGGGGGGCTGGGTGTTGCAGCCGACGCCGGCGCTGGTCCAGACGGAGCGCTGGCGGGTGCTGGCCCGCACCGGCGTTTCGTCGTTGCTGACTTTGCTCGCCCTGCTGACGTTGCTCGGGGCGATGGCCCTGCTGGTCCGCCTGGCCCGCCGCGAGACGATGCTGGCGAACATGAAGGCCAACTTCGTCGCTGACGTTTCCCACGAGCTGAAGACGCCGCTGGCGTTGATCCGCCTGTTCGGCGAGACCCTGCAGAGCGGGCGGGTGACCACCGAGGACAAGAGGCGGGAGTACTACGAGATCATCACTCGGGAGAGTACTCGGCTGACCAACCTCATCAACAACATCCTCGACTTCGCCCGCATCGACGCGGGCAGGAAAGAGTATTCATTCCAGCGGACCGACGCCGGGCAGGTGGTGCGCGAGGTGTACGACGCCTACCGACCCGAACTCGAGCGACAGGATTTCACGCACCAGTTGTGCATTGCCGAGGGACTGCCCCCGATTCGGGCCGACCGTGATGCACTTGCCCAGGTACTGCTGAACCTCATCAGCAACACCTTGAAGTACTCTGGCGAGGAGAGGTACCTGCGCATCGAATTGGACCGCGACACCCGTCGGGGACGGCGCGGCGTACTGATCTCGGTGCAGGACCGGGGGATCGGGATTCGGCCGGAGGAACGGGCCCACCTGTTCGAGGGGTTCTTCCGCTCGGCCGACGCCCAGGTACGCAAGCAGCGCGGCACCGGGCTGGGCCTGGCCGTGGTCAAGTACATTGTCGATGCCCACCAGGGCACGCTGGACGTGGAGTCCCGGCTGGTGAAGGGCACGACGTTCCGCATCTTCCTGCCCGCCTGGCAGGAGGCTGACGAGGCACCGGGTTCGTGACGCTCCGCCAAGGGTAGCACCCGTCCCCTGTTGGCAACGGGGAAGCCGGGGACGCCCCGAACCGCGCAGGGCGGGTTCCACCCGCATTGAGACGCCAACGACGTCCAGGACCTGGCGAACGAGGCCGTCGGGGCTCGCGGCGGGCAAAGCCCGCTCTACCGACTGCGGTCGCGCGTGGTCTTGTCAGCGTGGCGCAGGTTGTTGTCGGCGCTGGTCGCCCGGCGCGGGGAAAGCGGATACACTTTCCAACGGGGAGCGCCCCGAAGTAGAACGACCGCGGAGTTACTAGCATGGCCAGGATCCTGATCGCCGAGGACGAGCCCGACATGGCGATGGGGTTGCGCGACAACCTCCAGTTTGAAGGTTATGAGACGATCATTGCGGCGGACGGGGAGGCCGCTCTCGAGGCAGCCGCCCAGCACCGGCCGGACCTGCTGCTGCTGGACATCATGATGCCCAAGCTCGATGGGTTCGAGGTCTGCCGCCGGCTGCGGGGGTCGGGCTTCACCATGCCGATCCTGATGCTGACGGCCAAGGGGCAGGAAATCGACATCGTGCGGGGCCTGGAGACCGGGGCGGATGACTACATCGTCAAGCCCTTCAGCGTGCGGGAGTTGCTGGCCCGGGTGAAGGCCGCTTTGCGGCGCAGCCAGGTCGGCACGGGCGTGCCACGCGTGGTGACCGTCGGGGAGGCCACGGTGGACCTGATCCGCGGCAAGGTGGAGCGCGGCGGCGAGAGTTTCCCGTTGGGGTACTTCGAGATCGAGATTCTCAAGATGCTCATCGAGAACTCAGAGACCGTGGTCCCGCGGAACAAGCTGCTGGACACCATCTGGGGGCTGGAGGGCTACCCGGCCAACCGGACGGTGGACAACCACATCGTGAGCCTGCGCCGCAAGATCGAGAGGGACCCGAAGCACCCGGAGCACATTGTTACTGTCCACAGCATTGGGTACAAGTTTGTGCCGTAGCAGACGCCGTCATTGAGCCGTGCGCTTGTCCCCCTTAACGCCGAGTGTCAAGGGCATCCCGTCCGGTGCCACGCCACCCAGGTTGGCGCACGATTGCCCACGGCCGTCTAGACGGGGAGGAACCGCATGAACGTCGAATCCATCCTGGAGCGGAAAGGGACCGACGTCGCCAGCATCGACGCAGAGGCGTCCGTGTTGCAGGCGGCGGAACTGATGAACACGCGGCGGATCGGGGCGTTGGTCGTCACGCGCGGTGACAAGGCCGTGGGAATCTTCACGGAACGCGATATCCTCACCAGGGTGGTCGCGCCGGAACGGTCTCCGCGGAGTACCCGGGTGGGCGACGTCATGACCTCGCCGATGGCCTGCTGCCGGCGTGACACGCCCCTCACCGTTTGCCGGGCCATCGTCACCGGAAAGCGGATTCGCCACCTACCGGTCGTGGAGGAAGGACGCCTCTACGGGCTGATCTCCGCCGGCGACCTGCTGGCCAACGAAGTCGAGCAGCAGCAGCACACGATCGAGTACCTGTACGAGTACCTCCATCGGACACGGTAGACACGCCGGGGAATCCGGCAAGACGCGCGCAACCGAGTCGCCGGACGCAGTAGAACTCTACTGCTTCATCAGGCTGCCATCGGCGTGGCTGTCTCGACGGTCTCCTACGGACATCCGGTACAGTCGCGGCTGCAGTTGTCAGGCGTGTTCTGCGAAACGGTCAGACCCTGGAGCACGGGCGCCCCGTGGCAGGCGATGCCGGCGCCGGTGCCGCTCGCGGCCGTTACCGTGTTGCCGGTCACCCGGCAGTCGGTGATCGAGCAACCTACTCCGGTCCACACGCCGCCGCCTTCGCTGGCGGCCGTGTTGTTGCTGATGATGCAATCAGCGGCGGAGCTTTCGAAGAGCTGCAACCCGCCGGCGTAGCGGCTCGCCTGATTGGACACCAGGCTCGACGCGAGGATCGCCCCGTCGGACACGGAGACACCGCCGCCGGTTTGGGCCGAGTTGTTGCGGACCTGACACTGGCTGACGAGTCCGCCACGAGCGGCCGAGATGCCGCCGCCCTTGTCCGCGGCCGCGTTACCCTCGAACGTCGAGGACAGGATGTGGACTTCGAGGTCGCTGAAGATGCCCGCCCCGTTGGCGGCGACGTTGTCGGCGGCGTAGACCCCGAAGATGACCGGGGGGGTGGCCGTGTCCGAGTGGCTGCCCTGAGCGTGCAGCCCCCCGCCGTTGCCACTGATCGCCTCGTTGCCCGTCACCTGACAGTTGGAGACCACGCTCTGCTCCAGGTAGATGCCGCCACCTTCGCTGGTGGACGCTCGCCCGTCGGTGCCGGCCTGGTTGCTGCGGAGCTGGCAGCCGCTGATTTGACTGTAGCTGGCGCGGATGCCGCCGCCGCGCTGGCCGGCCGTGTTTGAGACAACTTCGGTTTCCGCCACCTCGGTGCCGTCACAGTAAATGCCGCCGCCATCAGTGCCGGCGGTATTCGCCGTCAGCACGCACCCGAAAACGCTCAGCGTGCGCCCGGCCTCCACGCGGTTGGCGTGAATGCCTCCCCCGTCCTCGCCGGCTTGGTTACCCTCCAGGGTGCAATTCTGCATGCTGACGCCGTCGATAGCCTTGATACCGCCGCCGTCACGCTCGGCCACGTTGTCGGCAAAGGCGCACCCCGTAATGGCACAGAACTGGGCGGCGTAGAGGCCGCCGCCGTGCTGCGCGCTGTTGCCCTGGAAGACACAGTCGGTCACTTCGACCTGCGACTCGAACGACCCGCCGCCGCCGGTCCATGCCTGATTACCGGTGAACGTGCAGTTGGTCAACCGGCACGGGTTGCCGGCCGCGATGCCCCCGCCGGAGGAGTCCGCCACATTGCCGGTGAACGAGCAGTTCGACAGGACGGGAACGTCCGCCGCGTTGTTCGACCGGATGCCAAGGCTGACCGCCCCGCCGGACGACGTCGCCCGGTTCGAGTCGAAGACACAGTCCTCCCAATGCACTTTCGTGCCGGTGCCGGAGGCATAGATGGCGCCTCCGTCGCGCGCGTGGCAGGCGCGGAACTTGCAGTTACTGAAGGAGACGTTGGTTACGCCGGTTACGCGCAGCGCGCCGCCCAGGTTGCCGGAGCCGCGGTATATCTGCACGTCTTCGAACGCGACGTTCACGTCGTCAAGCCACGCGAGTTGAGCGGCGTCAGCCAGGTCAATAATCGTGGCGTCAGGGCCCGCGCCACGTATCGTGATGTGGTCCCGGGCAACCGCCAGGTCGCAGAACCCGTCGCCCGAGTAGGTTCCCGCGGCGATTTCGATTACGTCATTGTAGGTGGCGGCGGCCAGCGCCTGCTGGAGGGTACCGTAATCCGCGGGCACCCGCAGCGTACGCGGTGGATTCGAGGCGAACACGGCCCGGACGGACGGGTTGCCGGACATCTCCAGACTCTGCGTCGGGTTCTCCCCGCCCAGCGAACCCTCCCAGTGATGAAACTCGAAGCCGCTTGCTGCCTGGGCGGCGACGAGCACGTTGATGCCGTATTGGTACGCATCACCTCCGGGGAACCGAATGATCTGCCCGGCCTCCGGCGGAAACACCTCGGTCGTAATGGTGTATATGGGTGCCCCGGATCCACTCCCCGCTCCCGACCAGGTCGCCCCCGCGCCCTCGGGTACGAAACCGGCCGTATACAGTCGAGAGGCGTTCACCGGCTCGTCACGCAGCACACCGCCGGTTTTCACCTGCGACCCGCCATCGAGCAGGTTGCGGACCGTCCAGCCGACGGCTTCGTAGCCCGGCTGCGGTTCGGCCGTGAGCGTAAGTTCGTCCGTAAACAGGTACATTCCCCACGCCAGATCGTCCGGCGACACGGAGACGGTGCCCAGACCGACGGGGTCCACGTCATACAACATGCGCGCCAGGAGTACCTGCCGGCTGGTGAACAGGTTCTTGGTATACTTGAAGCTGGGGAGGCCGTCAATGATCTTGAAATTGATGTTAAGATCGCACACGCTGCCGCGGGCGATCTCCGCGCCGATGCGGTCATAGCGATAAGCACCGGCCAGCTCGACGTACTCCTTCCACGACAGCGACGGGCCCACAATCTGATAGAACTTGATCCCGAACTCAGGCTTCACAAACACTTGCGCGGTAATCGGCGTAATGCCCCACTCGGGCGGATGCGGAGTGAGCGTCTTGTCGAGGTCGGTAATCGTATGCCAGCCGGTTCGGTCGTACTCCGCCCCCAGAGTCGCCTCGGTAACGAAATCGAAACCGGCGGAGTTCGTGCCGAGGTCGCCGAAGGTCACCTGAGCCCCAAGCTTGATATCAACGTAACACTGGTAGACCACGGGCACGCCGCCGATGGTCATCACGCCGAACGGGTTGGGCCACGACAGCTTCCAGATCGTTGTGTCCTTCGAGAACCTGTCGGTAATGGCCGTGGCCTCCACGGTGAGATCCAACGTAAGCTCAAAAGTGGTCGTCGCCTGGCAGAGGAAGTAGGTTAGCGTGCCCCCCTCGGTACGCAGCGCGACGTCAAAGTCCGGGCTGAAGTCGATGGACAGCTCGTCCAGCGTGATCTTCCCGTATTCCTCCAGTTCGAGCGAATGGTCCGTCGTGGTCAGGCGGGCTCGGCGGTCGTCAACCTTCGTGAACCGCATGCGTTTGAACAGTTCCGGCGACAGGCCGTCCGGCTGTTCAATGCGGACCTGGTCGGGATTGAACGGGATGGTCAGGTTCAGGTCGCCGTTGGGCAGCACGTCGGCCAGGCTGGCCTGTTCGGTCTGCACCGTCACCGTGTCGCCATTGACCGCCACCGCGCGGGCCCGCAGCAGGTAGCCGCCGTCCCGGGTGGACACGAGCAGGGCCCCCGGTCTGATCTGCGCGGGCAAACCGGCGCCCCGCAGGGTTGCCTGCCCGTCGCCATCGACCGTGATCTCCACCGTATCCGCGAGAACCTCCGTGGAGCCGACGCTGCCGCCGCCGGCGTTGTCATTGCCGTCGCCGCTGTTGTCATTGGCGGCCGCGTTGTCGTTGGCATTGGCGTTGCCGGCGTCCGGGGAGTTGTCGTTAACGTTCGAGTTGCCTCCGCCACCGGCGGCCCCTCCCGCGGAGCAGGACGCCAGAGCGAGGGCCAGCAGGGCGCCGAGACAGCCCAACAGCACACCGAACCGACTGGCAGTAGAGGTTAGCATGTGGTCGCTCCTTCGTGCGGGGGGGGGTGCGAGTCGGCCGATCGCCGACAGTGCAGGACGAACACCCCGCCAACCCACCCTCCCTTCTTATCGGGCGGAGGCGACCAACCTCTGCATCGCCGGCTTGACTACCTCGTGTGGCTCGCGGCCGCCGCTCCGAACCGCTACCGCCGCACAGCGGCCCCGCGTCGCCAGCGGTGGTCCCGGTTCGCGCGCACTCGTGCCTGCAGGACTCCATACGGACGAAACCGACGGGGTGGCGTCTGCCCGGGCTCACCGCCGGCGAGCGCCGGCAGGCTGCCGCGACGCCCGCACAGTCCGCCCGAAGCGCATGGCGGCGCTGCGCTTGGCCATGCCACCCGCGCTGGCGCGTCGGATTCCCACTCGTGTGGAGCGACTCAGCGGGCCGGCAGAGCGGAGAGCGTGACCGCCTCTCCGGGAAGCAGGTGCACGTCGCCCTTCAGGACCGCCACCAGGCCCCGGCCCCAGACCGGATACGTGGGGACCGAACGATAACGCAGCGGCGCCTCCTCCACCGTCGCCGCCACGCGGACCACGGTGGCGGGAAACTCACGATGTGCCCCGTTGGCGGAGGCCCGGCAGTTGACCAGCACATCCGTTCCCGGTCCCAGGGTGTGGACCAGGTGCTCAGGCAGGTACGCCACCACGCGATCCGTGCTGGTAGGAGAAACCATCACCAGCGGCTCGCCCGCCCCTACCTCGTCGCCCTCATGCGCCGGCAACGTCGTGACTTGCCCGGCAATGGGAGCACGCACCAGCCGGGCGTCGATGCGCCGGACGGTGTCCTCGAGGTCCCGTTGCCGCACCTCGATGGCCAGCCGCAAGGGCGCTAGCAGCGGGTCTTCGGCGACGACCACCGCCCGCTCGTGCGTGAAGCAGTACCAGCGCCGGTCCGCCTCCTCGAAGGCAAGGCGGGCGCGGTCCACCACGTCGGCGTTCCTCTTCAGCTTCGCCTGCAGCGCGGCCACCTCGGTTCGCGTTTCGTTAAGCTCGCGCAACGTGGCCCGGCCCTGTTCGTACAGTTCCCGCGTAATCTCAAACTCCACGGTTGCCCCGCTGAGGCGCGCCCGGTCTTCCGCGCCCACGGACAATTGCGAGAGATAGTCCAGGTGAGCGTTCGCCCGATCGACGGCCAGGCGTCGAGCGCGGTTCTCATCATCAGCCGTTGCCCGGGCGTTGTCGGCCGCCACGCGTGCCTGCTCCGCGACGAGGTCCGCGCGCAGACGTTCGATGTCCTTCTCCATCGCGGCCAACTCGATGCGTTCGGCCCGGTCGTCCAACGCCAGCAGGAGCTGCCCGCGGACCACCTCTTCGTAAAGCTCGACGTGAACGCTGCGAACGATCGCCGGCTCCGGATGGGCCAGCGTCACCGGCTGGAAGTCCGCGAAACCGACTACCATCCCGTTGTGGCCCAGCCGCGTGTGCACGTGCCAGGCGCCCGCCAGCGCCGCCAGCCAGACCACAAACGGCGCGGCGGCGAGCAGCCCGCGACGCCAGCGTCGGCGCCGTCCCGGCCGCAGAGCGTTTGGTTGCTTGTGAGCATCGACTCCCATGTTGGCTCCCACCTCGCCCGCTCGGCTGCATAGCTCCACTTGCCGGGGAGAGCGACCGACGCGGTGGGGCAACATCGCCAAGCGCAGCGCCGCCATGCCTTCTCCCGTCCCCGCCCCACCATCCGCAACAGCATGCCGACGCCTTCGGCTTGGGCATGCCACCCTCCCGGTTTCCCCTGCGCGTGGTTCTATCTGGCACGAGCAGGCCGCCGCAAAGCTCCTCGTTGACCATGAACGTCTTGAGACTCGCTGCCCCGGACGCCGGGGGCGTCGGCGACACCGCCCCAACGCTACCGTCTCACTGGGCCGTGAGCGGGGGAGTGGAGGGGCCCGGCCGGCTCGGACTGCCCGCGTTCTCCTGAGAACGCACCCCACGGGCAGCGAGTGACCGGGGCCCCTCCCGGTCGCACAGTCTCTTACGCTACCTCCTCATACTGCTGCTCCACGAGCAGATGAACCGCTTCCACGTGAAACGTCTGCTTCAGGGCCGCCACCAGGTCGGGCCCCAGGTGCGGATCCCGCAGCCGCAACCGGTACGCGCACTGGCAGACCGGCCGACCGTCCTCGCCCGGCACCGCCGATTCATCCACTGAAACCACGGAAACGCGCCGGCAGAAGCGTCTCAGCAACGCCTCAAACCCCGCGCTGGTCAGGGCAGCCGCCTCAATCTGAAAGCGCAGCAGGTTGTCCGAAGCATGCCACGCCCCGAACTCACTCAGATGCAGGTAGATGCCAACCAGGTTGGCGATCCCCGCACCCGCCAGCGCCGTCCCGTAGAAACCGAACCCGGCCGCCATGCCGCAGATCAGGCAGAGAAAGACGTAGGCCGTGTCGCGCGCGTCACGCACCACGGTTCGAAACCGGATGATCGCGAACCCCCCGAGCAGGCCCACCGCCACCAGCGACCGTGAGGCCACCAGCGACATGCTCAGCGCCGCCACCACCGAGATCAGCACCAGCGCCTGCGTGAAGGTCCGTGAGTACGACAGCCCCCGATGCGTCCACTTGTAACACCAGGCATTCAACTGCCCCACCACGAACGCCACCAGCAAGGCCAGCACCAACTGCTCGGCCAGTTGGTTCTGCCCCGCCGAGACGGGCTGGAAGAGTTCCTCGAACAAGCTCATGGCAGCGCCTGCTCCACTTCCATACCCGACTCGCACCCCCCCGCCGCACAGGAACAAATCACGTATTTGCACACACCGCGCTGCATGAGCTCCACCCGGTGCAGCATGTCCGCCACCCAGAACGGGTACGTGTCGGTGAACTTGATTTCCAGGATGACCCCGCCCGCATCAACGGGCCACCACATCTCCCTCCGCCCGTTGCCCGGTGGGGCCAGCAGCCCGTAATGCAGGTCCCGGTCCAGGGTGACCCGGACGTTGTCCGCCGAGGTTCCTTCGTAGGCTTCCCGCCGGTAGAACACCCCCACCGCCGGTCGGGCCCCGATGCGCCCCTGCAGTTGCTGGAACTCGTTGAGGTTCGCCTCGGCGGCAGCGGCCTTCCCGTTCCCGCCCCATGGCACGAGCTGTTCCTGCCAGAGCAGATGTTCCGCAAGGGGTGGTTCCACCCGGGCCCGCGTCTTGTGCACGACGCCGCAGACCTTGCGCTTGATCTCATAGTACGCCGGCAGGTTGGTCGCCGACTCCCCACATTGGCGGTACGTGCGAACCCGCAGCTTATAGCGCTGCGCCTGCCGCAACAGCGTCGCTCGCAACAGTTCGCGCGAGGGGCTGTCCAGGTAGACGGACAGCACCGGATACTCGCAATCCACCCGGTGCGACGAGTGCGGATCGGGCGGCAGGTACTTCCGGCAGTAGTGGCGGATTTCCGCCGCCTGAGCCTCGCCGATGAGATACTTGATCTCATAGCGCTGCCACTTCAGTGATCGATCGCGTTCGGCAAACATCGCCCACCCCAACGTAGAGAGCGCCTCACGACGCCCCTACGGCGTTGTCTGTAGAAACTCGAGCACCGCCTCGCGCCGCGCCTCAACGTGCGTGAAGAGTTCTTCGAGCCCCCGCTCGAACTCCTCCGCCCCCGACAGCAGCGTATAGCCGGCCTGCTCACCCTCCGTCCCCACCACATACGGAGCGATCAGATCGTGTTCGGCCTGGTACCGGGCCTGCGTGGCCTCGACCGCGAACGCGCCGTCGATCGCCTCCCGCACATGGGCCACGTACTTGTTCCAGTACACGGGATCGTCCGCCAGGTACCGAATCAAGGGCCACTGCTCACTGACCTCCGCCAGGCTCAAAGACAGGGCACCCCCCATCCCTCCACCACCGCCCGCGCCCCCCACGCCCATGCCCGACGCCAGCGCCATGTTGTTGTCCCACGGAATCCAGCTCAGGCGCCCGCCGTCGTCCGGGTTGCCATAGAGGTAATAGTTCTGCGCCATGTTCCCGTACGTGTCCCAGTTCTGGATCACCGTGTTGACGGCCAGCCAGCGCAGGAAACCGTCCACGTTGAGCACCGCTTCCAGGCCCGCCCGCCAGGCCGCGGCATCGGACCGATCGGCGTTCAGCGCGGCGATGGCCGCCTGCACGTCGCTGAAATCCGCCTCGTTCTCGTTAGTCTCCTTGTCGAAGTCGTCCTCGCGGAACGTCGCCCACGTCGACGTGGGTTTGTACAGATTGCCGGAGTCGTCGCCGAACTGCGCCGTAAGCATCGGCGACGCGGGGATCTCCGTCATCGTATACAACCCGAAGTACACCGGCCCGTCGCCGTGGTCGATGTACACACGGTAGAATGCCGTGCGCGGCGCGGGCACCCCGGCCGCCCGGAAGATGTCGTGCGCCACCTTCTCGCGCAGGTACGAGGAATCCGACCAGTTGCTTGCCAGCGTCAGCTCCTTGAAACCGTAGAAGCGCTGGTTGTTGATTTGTGGGTATTCGTCCTCGAACTGGTCGAAATCGAGGCGAAGAGGAAGCTTGTAGATTCCCGCACTCCACGTGCTCGTCAACGACGATTGGCCCTTGAACCGGATACCTACGTACCACCACGTCTTGCCAGCGAACTCCAGCGCGCACGGCACATACACCGGGTTCTCGTCATCGCTGGTCACGAACCCGCTGCCACCGGGCGCCCCCTGAGTACGACACAACAGTTGGTCGCCCTCACCCGCGGTGCACGTGCCCTCCACCGTCGTTTCCCCGAAGGAAACCGAGCACGCATCACCCTCCGCCAGGTTCGCACACGCCTCCGCCATCCCGTCGGACATGTCGCCACCGCCGGGTCCACCCCCCACGACGCAGGCCAGTTGACCGCCCGCGTCCGACGCGCAGGTTCCCTCGATCGTCATCCCCATCAAGGACACCGCGCAAGCGTCCCCCTCCTGCAAGTCCGCGCATGCCTCGACCAGCGCAGCCGACATCCCACCCGCCCCGGGGTCGTCTTGCCCGCCCGGCGGGACGTTGCCGACCCCGGTGGCCATGCAAGCCAGTTGATCATTCATCATCGGTGTACAGGTCCCCGTCGTGGCAACCCCGTTGAAGGACACCGTACACGCATCGCCCTCCTGCAAGCCGTCACACGCTGCGTCCCTTCCCCCCGGCGCGGCCGGCAGATCGCCAGGATCCGCGCTCACCAGCGACCACCCCCGGCTCTGCCCGAACTCGCCGTACTTCGCCGTCATGTCATCCTGCATGGCCTGCCAGTCACTCGCCGCGATGGTGATGTCGAGCCTTCCGACCACGTCCTCAGGAAAGACCACCGCGTAATCGGGTGTGGCTTTGTTGCCGTGCGTCTCGTCGGTCCACCCGGCAGGCCGCTCGGTTGGTTCGACCTCAGTCCCCACGTCGCAGGCAAGCTGCAACGCGGTAAGTCCCAGGAACGCTGCCAGGACAAGTCTCACAGCCTGTAGAGCTGATCTACACATGGTCCGGTCCCTTTCGTACGGGTCAGTGATCCCCAGCGTCCGGCCGGCGCGCGTGCTCGTGTGTGGCGCGCCCGCAGCCGTCTTGCTTCCCGCTCGGGAAAGCTGCCTACTCGAGCATCCCCATGAGCACCAGCACGGCCTCCTGCCTCCCGGACACCAGTTCCTTGAGGGCCCGCTGGGCAGTCTGGAGTTCGCTGCGTGCCGCCTCCCGCGCCTTCCGGTAGGCGGCCAGCTTCGCGGCGATGTCTTCCTTCGTCGCCTCCTCGTCTTCGAGCACCGTACGCAGCTCACGCTCTGCGGCGGCCACCTTGCTCTGCGATGAGGTGTCCGCGTCGCGCGGACGGCCGGGGGCAGCCTGGTCGTCGGAACCCGCCGGCGCGGGCCCGCCCGGACGCCCGGGCCGCATCCCCCCGCCAGGCCCGCCACGCAGCTCGCTCTGCGCCGTCATGACCGCCTCAATCTTCGGCGCCAGCGTTTCCCACTCCTCGTCCGTGGCGTCCAATTGATCCTTGATGTTGTCCAGCTGCCGCTCGCGCATCCTGGCCGGGTCAAAGTCCCCCGGCCGCCCACGCTGGTCGCGACCCCGCCGCGCGTCCTGCGTCAGCGCGACGGTCGGAATGGCCAGCAGTCCTGCCAGGACAACCATGAACACACTGTTACGTGACATACGGCACATCCTTTCTCGCTCAGTCCGTTGGGGGTGGAGCGTTCCTCTTCATCCGACTCCTCGGCTGCGCTACCCCGCCCTCACCTGCGCGCCGACCCGAGGGGGCGGCCCGGCTACCAACCACGCTCGTCAGGTCAAGCGTGAGCGCCGGACCCCGCAGTCGGGGGAGTTCCGCCGGTTGCGCCCGCGATACCGCCCCCGGAGGCACCCTCCGGTGGCGTTCTTGGTTCATTTCTAGTCAGGGAAACATGAAGACAATGTGAAACCAGACCCCACCTTTTTCGCACAGCGCTCGAAACCGGCCGGCAGCGTTAGCGGTCGCGGGCTCGGGGGGGCGCCCCAACCTTGCCCGCCGACCCCCGAAACGACGTCCAGTCGAGAACGCCGCCCCCGACCGTTCCCCCCCGCTGGTGGACTGCCGCTCTGCTCAGGCGGAACATCGCCCGCGAGCCTGCCAGCGCCTGCTCACGCTCGAGTTCTCAGGTGCAGACCTTCGTCGATGTGGAGACCATGTATGAACGTACATGTGCACCGCGCGCGGGGCGACGCCTCACTGCCTACTGGAAAGGCAGGCGTAGGCTGGGGCCCACAGGTTTGAACGGACACGCCGCCGCGTGCTCAGGCGTGTCGATGCACACAGCGGATGATCAGCGCATCACCGGTCACTGCCCGGCCGTCGTGGTCGCCGAGGTCAGTTCCTGTACTCTGCGGCGGGCGAACTGGCGATCGAGCCACTCCGTGCGCTCATCGGCCACCACCGCGCGGTACAGTTCCAGGGCCCGGGCCCGATCCCGCAGCCGGAAATCGTACACGACGGCCGCCCGGTACCGCGCCGGATGTGGCGTGTCCGGGTTCCACGTCCAGCAGCGCTCATACCACTTCACCGCGAGCATTTCCTGGTTCTTGAGGTACTCTTTGTGGATTTCCCCGAGCAGGAACGCCGTGTCGTCGATCTTGTCGCTGCTGGGATACTGCTCAATGAGCGAACGCAGCATCTGGGCAGCCTGCACCATCAGGTCCTCGCGGTACAGACCCGGTGCGCCATAGCCCCCCCGCCGCATGAGCGCCCGTGCTTCTTCGTAGAGTTGATCGGCCGCGGTGATCGTCTCCGTGGGCTTGAGCTGCTCACCGGGGATCTCCGCCTCCAACAGGTACCGGAACGCCTTGACCGACTTGAGCCCTTCCAGCTCATAGTCCGCCCACTTCTGCTTCATGTCATACCCGTGGGCCTTGTAGTAGTCCCGAAGCTGTTGCAACGTGCGGTGGTACTGCGCCCGGTAGGTAAGCAACGCCTCGACGAGATCGACCTCCTGCGCGTTGACCACGTTGATGTCCGCGCCGATCTTGGCTGCGTCGATCCGCGCCGGCGCCGTCGGCGACGTAAGCAGCTCCGGCGGGGGCTGCCAACCCGTGCGAAACTTGCTGACGTTGCAGCCCGCCAATACCACCCCGAATGCCCCGACAACGACCACCCTGGAAATCATGTTGAGATTCATGGCCCCTCCCGGGCACTGAGCTACCGATCGGCACCCGGACCGCCGACCGCAGGCAGTCCTCCTGCCGCACCAACCGCGATTACACCGCCCCGGCACACCCGCGTCAACGGGCTCCAACAGGCGTGCCCCGTAGCGTCAACCTGGCCCCTCAGAGCCGTGGGCGCCAGCCCACGGACCCCTCCCGCCGCTCGCGCGGCGCGCGTGTTTAGCGTATACGGGCACGAGGATGCCATGCTTTCCCGCGACAGCAGTCGCGGGTAAGCATGTTCTTACGCCCGACCACATGCCCACCCCCGCCTGCGGCGGGTGAGGGCATGGCACCCACCCTAAACACGTACCGCGCAGCGGGCTCGGACGTCGCGCACCCGCCCAGTGTTACGCCGCATGCCCGCCCGAAGATTCAGGACTCGCGGAACACCGGACTAGCCGTCACACACTCAGCCCGCGCTACGCCGAGAACCTCTACGTCGGCCACAGGAGGCCGACGCTACCGGCTAAGGAACCGACGCCACCGGCCGCACGGGGCCGGCGCTACCACTGTGCCTCCTCGAACGCCCCCATCCGCGGGCCCGCCTTCCCCGGGCGGGCCTTCAGGATCGCCTGGGCCAGCGCCAGATCGCCCTTGGCGGTGATCTTCAGGTTGCTGGCGTCGGCCGGCACGACGCTGACCGCCTGCCCCGTCCGCTCGACGAGTTCAGCATCGTCAGTAGCCTCCCCGACCCCAGTCCCGAAGTTCTCGTAGGCACCCAGCAGCAGGTCTTTTTTAAAGACCTGCGGTGTCTGGGCCTCGTAGAGGGCCGTACGGGGCACGGTGGCTTCGACCACCAGCTTTCCGGAAACGCGTTTGATCGTTCCGGTCAACGGGGAGGCCAGGATGGCTGCTCCAGTCTTGACGGCGGCCGCGAAGACCGCGTCGATCATCTCCTCCGTAGCACAGGGCCGGGCCGCGTCGTGTACGGCCACGTATTCCGCTTCGGCTGCGACTTCCTTCAGCCCCGCCGCCACCGAGTCGCAACGCCGCGCCCCGCCGGTGACCACCTTCACTCCCATGAAACCGAGGTTGGCCGCGTACCGCGACTTCATCTCCTCCATGTCCTCAGGACCCACCACCAGCAACGTCTGGCAAACGTCCTTGCGGTTGATGAACAGCTCCACCGAACGCAGGAACACCGCCCGACCGTCCAGCTTCACGAACGTCTTCTTCTCCGACCCGCCGAAACGCTCCGACTTACCCGCCGCGGCCACGATGACCGAGAACTTCGCCATGGTATCCCCCTACCCTACCCTCGGTTGTACCGCGGCCGACGGCGTTCCGGCGGGAGATCCCCGCCGTCCAGGCGGCCGAAGACCATCCTCCCCGCCGAGGTTTGCAGGACGCTGGTAACCGTGATGGTGATCTCCTGACCAATGTGGTCGCGCCCACCTTCGGCCACCACCATCGTCCCGTCCTCGAGGTAACCGACCCCCTGCCCGGGTTCCTCGCCGGGCTTGATGACCTTGATCGTCAGTGACTCACCGGGAAGCACCACCGGCTTCAGCGCGTTGGCGAGGTCGTTGATGTTGATCACCGTCACCCCGCGAAGCTGCGCCGCCTTGTTCAGATTGAAGTCATTGGTGACGATCCGCCCGCCAAGTTCCAACGCCAAGTCCACCAACATCTCATCCACGGCCGCCGTGGGCACGCCCCGATTCGGCGCCACGTCCAGGATGCGGATGTCCACCTTGTCGCTGCCCTGCAGCTTGTTGAGCATGTCCAGCCCGCGCCGCCCCCGCGTCCGACGCAGCTTGTCGCTGCTGTCCGCAATCGTCTGCAACTCCTGCAGGACGAACCGGGGCACGATCAGCTCCGACTCGATGATCCGGGTTTCCGCGATGTCCGCAATCCGCCCGTCCACGATCACCGACGTATCCAGCACCAGCGGCCGGGCCCCCTTCTTCTCCTTGGCAAACTGGACGTAGGGAATGACAAACCGCACGTCGTCTTTCGTCTGGAGAACGAAACTCACCGACAGGTAGCAGCAGATCACGCCGATGGCTAGCTTGACGGCGCTAACCACGGTCGTCTCGGACCACCCCGCAAACACCGCCTCGACAACCAGGTTGACGATCAGCGACAGCGCATACGCCACCACCATGCCCACGATGAGCCCGAAGAACAGGGCCCCGATCGTCGCCAAGCTCTTGCGGGGCACCAGAATGTCGAAGGCGATGATGACCAGCGCCAGACCGAAGAACCCGATGATCACCACGTCCTTGTGGGTTTCCAACGCTCCGGTCGCCCCCGGCGTACGCTCCTGGGCCACCAGGCTCATGCCCACCGAAAGCAGCGCCAGAACGAAGATCGCCCGCATCCCCAGCAGGAACATCGTGCCGGCACGTCCCGCCGGGTCAGGTGATGACAACGGTGACGAAGGACTGCTGCGCATGGCGGCCACCCCGCGACAAGTTCCTCAAACGCCGGGGTACGAGTATAGCCACGCCCGCCAGTCTATCAATTGGAAACGTGCATAGGGGAAGACGCGGAGGCGGCGGATGGGACGGGTCGTATCCTCCGTCCGAAGCCGGCCGCGTCTGCACGCCTCTCCCCTCGGGAGAGGGGCAGGGGTGAGGGCGGCGAAGGTGACGACGCCCGCCCGGTACATCGAGATACACTCCCGCAACGCCGGAAACCCGGAACGCGCATGCCATTGCGCAGACGCACGGCAGGCGTGGCGCCGTATACCTCGGGCACGCACGCCGTTGTAGGCAAGCATGCTCCCCGGCCTCCGACACCTGCTCGCCCTTGTGCCCGCGGTGCGACAAGGACACCGTGCCCACCCGGCTTGCCTCCACGTTCTGCCCCGGGTGTATGACAGACTCGGCGGGCACCACGGACGCAGTCGCGCCGGCCCCCACGGACCGGGTAGCGTCGGCCCCCCGTGGCCGACGTAGAGGATCGAAGCGTTGCGACATTCTACGTCGCCAACGGGAGCCTGCCTGCCGGTAGGCAGAAGCGACGCGACGCGCCCGGCGATCCGAGGCCCGCCGGAAGCCGTCTCATCTGTCACAGGTCCTTCCGTCCCATCAAGGCTGCGCAGCGCTTGACCCGTGCCCCAGTTCAGGGTACCACGTGCGTCGCTGCCGCGGGGGGCGCAACGGCGTGGATTGCGCCCGGCGGCGCACTACAGGCCGCGCCTGGGCGTGTGCCTGGTGAACTGCACGAATCCAAACTTGTGGGGAGACGGCATCATGTCGGACAGTGTCTATAAGGTCATCGAGCTGGTCGGCACGAGCGAGAAGTCCTGGGAGGACGCCGCCCGCAACGCGGTCGAAACCGCCGGTCGGACCCTGAAGAACCTGCGCATCGCCGAGGTCAAGCAACTCGATCTGAAGGTCGAGGACGGCTGCGTCGTCGGCTATCGCGCCCGCGTGAGTCTGTCGTTCAAGTATGAAACTGAACCGAAGCCCAAGCCCCGGCGGAAATAGAGAAAACAAAAACGGGGACGCCGCTAGTCTTGCGCGCTCAGCAGACTAGCTGCGTCCCCGTTTCTGATCCGCCGGTGGTCGGGTGCGTTGTCCGCCGCGTTGCCCGATCGCATAATGGGAGGGCCATGGCGCCGCAACACCGGTCCACCAGACGGTCGGGTGAGTCCGAACCGGACGACGCAGCCCTCTTGGCGCGCCTCGCGGGCGGTGATGAGTCGGCCTTAACCGTGTTGATGCGACGCTACGATCGGCTGGTCCGGTACACCATCTGGCGTGCTTCGCAGACTCAGTGTGCCCACGACCCCGCCTGGCTGGATAGCTTGGCCTCCGAGACTTGGACGGGGCTGGTCCACGCGGCACGCTCGGCCGTGCGGCAGCCGCTACGCTCCATTCCGGTCTACCTCGCCCGAATCGCCTACAACCGCTGCATCAGCGCCCTGCGATCCTCCGGCAAGACGTCCGAAGGTTTTGGCGAAGAGTTCAGTTTGGCTGAACAACAAGCTGTGGTGTATGACTCGCCCGAGGGATGGCTCTCCCGGGTCGAGGAACTTTCGGCTTTGCGCGATTGCATTCGTGATCTAAGTCAAGATGAGCAAATGATTTGCGCGCAACTTGCGGCCATCGTGGAGCGGCGTTGGGGGGAGGCTGCGGCGGCGCTCGGGATGCCCGAATCGACGCTTCGCTCGCGTTGGGAACGTATCACGCAACGGCTCGCGCGGTGTGTACAGCGGAAAACGGGGGTAGACCTCGCGCCGCCGGGGTGAGGATGCGACTCATATTGTAGATTGGCCGGGGCGGACGCCGATTGAGGAGGCCGTGCCCTGCCGGGTGGGTAGGTTATGTCGGAGCATGGTTCCCATCTTGGTTTGCTCGAGCAGCGTCTGACGGAGCTGGCGGCGGCTGAGCGGGCGGGCGTGTTTGAACGAACGCCCGTCCCCGCGGGTGCGGCGGTGGCTGCCGGGAGAACGCACTGGCGGGAGCTGCGTCGGTGGGTGCTGGTGGGGCTGCCCGCGGCCGCTTGTCTAGCGCTGGCGGTTGGCTTGGCGTACCACGGGCTGGGGCCGGCGTTTACGCCGCTGGCCGGCAACGGCGCGCCGGCGGAGGCGTCGATCTACGCCTGCCTGACCGGGCCGGGTGTCGGCGTGATGGAAGGGTGCGCTCGGTACGACCGGGATGGGGACGGAGACGTCGATCTGCGAGATCTGTCCGAGTACCAACTAGCGTGCACTCGCTCGCCCAAGTAACGATGTGGGCTGGAGTCGGGGGCACGATGACTCGCGCCCGGCCGCGAGGCGACTCGTCGGTGCGGGCGCATTAGGCATCACGGCAGGCGGTGCGTGCGGTGAAACATGCGCCGCCTGCCTTCTTTCTCGCCTGCAGCGGACCAGCTACTCTCGCGGAGCGCTCCAGTCGGAGCGCGGCCGGTAGGGCGGCAGCGGACCCGACGGCGGGGCGGGCGAGGGAGCAGGCGCAGGCGGCGCGGGGGCCACGGGTGGCGGCGTCGGTCGTCGTCCGAAGATGAACACGATCAGCAGCAGCAGCAGAGCACCGACGCCCAGCCCCACGTACGATGGCTGATTCAACACGTCGCTGAGGATGTCGCCGCAGCCCATGGCCACCACGGCCGTCAGCACGGCATAGGGGAGTTGCGTCCAGACGTGGTCCTCGTGGCGACAGCCGGAGGCTATGGACGACAGCACCGTGGTATCGCTGATCGGCGAGCAGTGGTCGCCGAAGACGGCCCCCGCCAACACGCTGCCGACGGCTCCGTAGAACAACTGCCGGGCCTCCGGGTCGGGCAGATTGGCCTCGGGGATCAGGCGGGCGCCGACCTCGACGGTTACGGGGCAGAGGATGCCCATGGTGCCCCACGATGTTCCCGTGGCAAACGAGATGACGGCCGCACAGGCGAACACCGCCAGCGGCAGCCAGCGCGGCTGGAACTGGGCTTCCTTGAGCACCTCGGCCAGCACCTGCCCGAGCTGGAGATCCTTGGAAACCGCCGACAACGCCCAAGCCAGGACGAGGATGACTATGGCCGGGAACATCCGGGCCATCCCATTGCTGCCGGCGTCGAAGGCTTCCCGCAGGGGGCAGGCTCGTGCGACGACCGTCAGCAGGATGGCGGTTAAGCCGGCCAGGCAGGCTCCGTACAGGATGGACCGGTAGGGATCGCACTTCCGCAGCACATCGATGACTGACTCCCACCACGGCACGTCGCGGGTGAAGAACTCGGACCCGCCGACGGCCCGGTACCCCGTGGCCCACAGGACGGCGATCGTGGTGCCCACCAGCGCCAGAACCGGCAGCAGCCCCAGCCACCAACGTGGCGTGACGTTCAATCCGTGGGCCTCGCGGTGCTCGAGATCGGGAGTGAAGTCTTCCTCGCCACGCAGGGCACGCTGCTGGGCCCGGCGCATCGGGCCGAAGTCACGCCCCGTCAGGGAGACGACCAGCACCAGAAACAGCGCGAGGATCGGGTAGAACCGGTAGGGCAGGCTGTACAGGAACGCCTGCATGCCGGTGATCGCCTGCGGCGCCTGGTCCGGAGTCTCAAGCATCAGGAAGGACGGGGGTCGCGGACCGGCGGTGACCGCGTTAATGCCGGTCTGGATGTAGCCGATTTCCAGCCCGATCCAGGTGCCGATGATGGCGAGGGAGGCCACCGGGGCGGCCGTCGAATCGACGATGTACGCGAGCTTGGCGCGCGAAATCTTGAGTCGGTCGAACACGGACCGCATCGTCGGTCCGACGATCATGGTGCTCGCGTAGTCGTCGAAGAACACGACTAGGCCCGCCAGCCAGGCGGTGAGCGCGCCGCGCCGCGGGGATTCGGTGTGTCCGAGCACGAGTCCAACGAGGCCGGCCGTCCCGCCGTTCCGGGCAATCACCCCCACCATGAACCCGATGAGCAGGGTGAAGACGATGATCTGCACATGGCCGAAGTCGTTGGCGTCGTCGTAAATCGAGCCCAAAACGTACCTTTCGACGGCCAGTCGAAAGCCGCCGACGACGGGCCCGCCCGTCGTGTAGGGCGAATCGCTCGGCAGACAGGGCCAGTACATGTAGGCCCCGACCACCACGGCCACCACGAGCGCCGGTACCACCTGGCGTGTGAACACCGCCAGGACGATCGCCACCAGCGCCGGCAGCAACACCCAGAGTCCGTAGGTCATCGGGTCACGGGCGGGTCGGGCGATGGCGGAGGAGAGTCCCCCACCGGCCTCCGCAAGAGGGACGGGGGCGGGTTCGTCGCCCATGATCTCGACCGGCGTTGCCTCGGCGGCTGATGGGTCAGCGACGGGGAGGGGCTCCGCTCTGGACCCGTCTGGGGCTGTGGCCGGGGTGCCGGGGTCGGGCCTGGGCACGTCAGTGGTGGGTGCGGGGGCAACGGGTGGCGAGTCGGCCGGGGGTGCCTGCGCCACGGAAGCTGCCGGCGCGGCGAGCCACACGAGCCCGACGAGCAATGCACACGACCATCGTGGGGCCTCAACGAATCGAGCCGTTGCGAGTCCGCGCATCATGCTAAGTAGCTCCGCCTGCAACGACGACCGAGCGAGGGTGTGGGGTGGCATGGCCAAGCGCAACGCCGCCGTGCTTTCCCTTCGCTGGGCCGCTGCATGCAACAGCATGCCGGCGCCTTCGGCCTGGGCATGCCACCCTCCCAGCTCCCCATTGGCGTGGTCCCCTTCAGCCGGTGATTCCCAAGTCCGCCTTGGTGAACAACGCCTCGAAAGCGAAGCCGGCCGACTCAATGTTCTGCCGCGCGCCTTCCTGGCGGTCGATGACGGCCACGATCCGTTCGACGCGGGCCCCGATGCCGGCAAGGAACCGGGCCGCTTCGAGTACCTGCCCGCCGGTTGTGGCGATGTCCTCGACCAGCAGCACGCTGTCGCCGGCGTTCAGCCTGCCTTCGTAGGGCTTGGCCGTGCCGTAGTCTTTCTTCATATTGCGAATGATAACGAACGGTTTGCCGGAGGCGAGCGACGTGGCCGTCGCTAGCGGAATGCCGCCCAGCTCGGCCCCGGCGATGAGCGTCGTGGTGGGCCGAACGTACGTGGCCAGCAACTCGCCCAACGGACGCAGGATATCCGGCTGGGTTTCGAAGAGGTACTTGTCGAGGTAGTACTTGCTCTTGCGTCCCGAACGCAGGGTGAAATCACCTTCGAGATACGCGGCGGCCCGCATTCGGCGAGCTAGTTCCGTTGTGTCCATGAATGACGACCTCCTGGCTATCGTACTCGCAATGCTGCCCCTCGCTTCCGCTCGGGCTCAGATGTCGCCCGCTCGGTGCCGCTCGGGCTCGGATGCCCCGACAGTCCCCTCTCCTTCATTCGCTATTCGCACTTCGCTATTCCGCGGTGGGCAGAGCCCCCCTACACCCGTCGGTCCCGCTCGGGCTCGGAGCGGGCGACGCCACAGCCCCGGGGGGTGCCTTCGCTTCTGCTGCCCTCACCCCTGCCCCTCTCCCGGGGGGAGAGGGGTTCAGCATCAGCTCCCGCAGGGAGAGGGGTTCAGTATCAGCTCGTCAGACCTCCAGCTCGGCGCTGCGCCCCAGGTCGGCGCGGTAGCGCCGGCGGATGGGGACGACGTAGGTTCGCAGGAGCTCGTCCACTTGCTGGGGTGCCCGGCCGACGAAGCGTTTCGGATCGACCGCGGCCCGGAGGTTGACGGCCGCGAAAGCCGGGTCACGGGCGAGACGGTCCAGCAGATCATTGTCGCCGCCCTCCTGCTTGACCCGTCGCCCCGCCTCCTGGGCGTGGATGCGGAGGCGTTCATGCAGCTTCTGGCGGTCGCCGCCGGCCTGCACGGCCGCCATCAGGATGTTCTCCGTGGCCAGAAACGGCAGTTCCGTGCGCAAATGGACGGCAATCGTCCGCGGATACACGACCAGCCCGCGGGCGACGTTCGTGACCAGCCGGAGCATGCCGTCGGTGGCGAGGAACGCCTCGGGGATCGTCAACCGCCGGTTCGAGGAATCATCGAGGGTGCGTTCCAGCCACTGCTCGGCCGCGGTCTGGTAGGCGGACTGCACGAGGGCGATGACGAAGCGGGCGAGGCCGGTCGCCCGCTCGCAACGCATCGGGTTGCGTTTGTAGGGCATGGCGCTGGAGCCGACCTGAGCGGTCTCGAACGGCTCCTCGATCTCCTTGAGATTGGCCAGCAGGCGCAGGTCGTTGGCGAACTTGTGGACGCTGGCGGCGATGCCGCCCAGCACGCCGAGCACGCGGGCGTCGATCTTGCGCGAGTAGGTCTGGCCGGTGACGGGCTCGATGAGGTCGAAGCCGAACCGGCGGGCGATGCGACGTTCGAGGGCCAGCACCTTGCGCTGATCGCCGTGGAAGAGGGCGAGGAAGCTCGCCTGGGTGCCGGTGGCGCCTTTGATGCCGCGGAAGGGCAGGGTGGCCAGGCAGCGTTCCAGCTCGTGCAGGTCGGTGACGAAGTCGTAGCACCAGGTGGCGGCCCGCTTGCCGACCGTGGTTACCTGGGCGGGTTGGTAGTGGGTGAAGCCGAGGGTCGCCCGGGAGCGCTGGTCGCGGGCGAAGCGGCCGAGGGCGTCGATCACGTTGGCAAGCCAGCCGGCGAGCCAGCGGAGGGCGTCCCGCATAATGATGAGGTCGGCGTTGTCGGTAATATCCGCGCTGGTGGCGCCCAGGTGCAGGATGGAGCGGGATTCCGGGGCGGCCTCACCCCAGGCGTGCAGGTGGGCCATCACGTCATGACGGGTCTGCCGCTCGTAACGGGCGGCCCGGGCGAAGTCGACATTCTCGAGGGTGCGTTCGAGCTGGCGGACCTGGTGGGCGGAAATGGGCAGCCCGGCCTGCCGCTGCCCCTCCGCCAAGGCAAGCCAGACGCGACGCCAGGTGAGAATGCGGTGGCGGGCGCCGAACAGCTCGCCCATGGCGCGGGAGGCGTTGCGGGCGACGAGCGGCGACTCGAAGACGTTGCGATTCGGCATGGCAGCAACCGTCGGTGGCTAAAGGCGCGAACGCTAACCCGCGAGGCGGGCATTGTAGCAACTCGACAGCACACGGCTACGGACGTAGCGGCGGTATCCGGGGATGGGGGACATAGCGATCCGGTCCGAGAAGGCGTGCTTGCCCACGGGCGGAGGGCCGCTAGCAGGGCGCCGGCGTGGTGGAAAGCCAGTCCTCTGCGAGTTATAGTGCTGGACGCTCGGGGAGGGCATTGGTAAGACGTTGGAGGTCGAGGCAGGGCAAGGAGTTGGGCCATGCGTTGTCCCTGGAAGGCGTATCTCGTGGGTTTCGGAGGGGTAGCTGTGCTGGCGCTGCTTGCGGGGTGTCCGGGCGCCCCGGTAGCCGTGGTCGGAGCGGTTGACGGCGAAGGTGTCGTCGACGTCACGACAGACGGTACGACCGCGACGCTAAAGGCGACGCCGTCGCCGGGGTGGTGCTTTGATCGGTGGGAGTGGCCTGACGGGACCTCGGCGGACAACCCGTACCGCATCCCAACCGCGGACCTCGCTGATATCGTCGCCTACTTCGTGGAAGGACCGACCGTGGTGGGAGAAGGCTCGGTGGACATTGACCCGCCGTCGTTCAGTGAGGAGGTCTTTGTCACGCTGAAGGCGACGGCTGGGTCCGGGTGGCGGTTTGACCACTGGGAGCATCTGGGCGACGTCTCCGAGGAGAACCCGCACGATGTCCGAACGACCTGGCTGGGGTGCTACACAGCAACCTTCGTGCAACTGGTGGAACTGACGGTTCGGGTAGAGGGCAACGGCGAGGTGACGATCGACGGGGAGGACGCGGGTTTGCAGGACCCGATCGTCATGGATGTGGGGAGCGAACGCACCTTAACCGCGGAGGCCGACCCCGGATGGCGCTTCGATCGTTGGGAGGGTGCGGGTGAGGACACCCCCGCCGAGGAGACGAGCATCACGGTCACGGTGGACGAGGATAGCGCAGTGACGGCGGTGTTCGTGGAACTCGCATCGCTTACCGTAACGGTGGACGGCAGCGGGAGCGTTCAGATCGAGGGCATCGGAACGGCGGGTACCGAAGCCGTTGCGGTCGATGCGGGTGTGGAGCAGACACTGACGGCCGTGGCTGCCGACGGGTGGCGTTTTGACCATTGGGAGGGGGACGTGACCGACACGGCCAACCCACTGACCTTGTCGGTCGCTGAGCATACCTCCCTGGAGGCCCACTTTGCCCAGATGCATACTCTCACCGTCATGGTACTGACCGATGCAGGAGATGAGTTCTTCAGCGACGATGATCCGGCAAGCGAGACGTTCACAGGGAGCGGGAACTACGATCTGGGAACCGCAGTGGCGCTTCAGGCGCACATACCGGCAGGGTGGGAGTTCGATCGGTGGCTCAGCTCGGACGGGAGCACGGCGGGCATCGCGGACCCAGCATCGCCCGCGACGACGGTGAGTGTGGATCGCGACCTGACGATCACGAGCATTGTTATCGACCGGACGCGCCAGTACGAGTTAAGTATCGCGCCTGACAGCAGCGCGGATGGGGTCCCGTTTGTGACCGGCGCGACGCAGCTTACGCTCGCCGCGAACGTGGCGGACTGCGACTTTGGTCTGGCGGTCGCGCCACGGGGCTATTTCCTGGCGTGCTGGTCTGAACTGGAAGATCGCCCACCCTCGGAGCACCCCACCTATGGTGGTGTCCCCGTTCGGAACACCTTTTATCATGGCGAAGCGGTGACGCTGAGTGCGTGCAACTATGTGATTCAAGCCGGCGACGCGACGTTCTCCGGACAAACCGAAGTGAGCGCCTGGAGCGGTGATGCCGAATCGTCTACCCACACGGTTACGTTGATTATGGATGAGGACAAAGTGCTGAGAGCAATCCGATAGCGGCGGGTTATCACGGGAGCAAGAAGCAGCTAGCGGATATAGACTCGGCGTGCTGAGGATAAGGGGCCGAAAAGATGAAAAGCATACGATGCGGGATGCGATTGCCGATCGGTGGCGCGATCTTGGCCGGGTGCGGCATCTGGTGGCTGCTCGGGGGTGGGGCGGGTTGCTGCCCGGTTTGTGAGGAAACGCAGGCTCTGGTTGCGATAGCCACCACGTCCACACCACGCTTGTTCGAACAAGGCGAAGCCACGCTCATGGCCAAGGCGGGTGGTGGAGTGCCTCCCTATGTGTTTCGTTGGGACCAAAGTGGTGGGGAGGAGGCACTTGCTCTGAACAACATGACCGGGGACTCGGTCACCACGGGTGTCATCACTGCACCGGGGCTCTACGTTATTCGCTTGGTTGTTACCGACAGCGTCGGCACCCGTGCCGTTGAGTTTGTCACGCTCGAAGTTAAGTCGGCAGTCATCGCCGAGGCCCCGCGCCTGGTGGTCGTCGGGGAGCCCGCCGAGCTGTTGGCAACCAGCGAGATCGAGGATCTCGCGTTGCTGTGGGAGGTGACCAAAGGGACGGCAACGATAGACGACCCCACCTCCGCGAATCCGATGCTTACCGCCGCCTTAGGCGAGACGATCGATGTCGTGCTCACGGCGACGCTCCCTGGCAGTGCGGCCACGGCGACCCGGGATTTGGAGATCGTTGCGGCGGAAAGCCGCACGCCACGCGTCAGCGTCGAGACCACCAAGGGCACCTTTGTGATTGAACTCGATGCGGAGCGGGCGCCGTTGACCAGCGCGAACCTCCTCGCGTATGTCGATGATGGTTTCTACGAAGGGGTGCTCGTCCACCGCATCGTGATTGCTGAGAATGCGGAGGGCGAACCGGAGCCGTTCGTCATTCAGATGGGCGGCTACATCCGGCAGGACGGCGAGATCGTTGCCACGAAACCGACACGACCACCTGTGCCGTCGGAGGCAGATAACGGTCTAAGCAACGGGACGCTGTACTCCGTGGCGATGGCGCTGCTTCCCGATGATCCGGACAGCGGTGATACGCAGTTTTTCATCAATCTGAACGAGCAGAACGACTTCCTGGATGCTCAGGGTTTCACTGCATTCGGTCAAGTTGTGGAGGGGGTCGATGTCCTGGAGGCGATGCTCAAGGTCGAATTGACAGCCGACGCGAACCTGGGCAGCGAGGTGTCGCTTCCGGTGGATGACATTGTGATCGAGCGGGCTATCCGCGTGGTCTCCCCTTAACGGCAGTGAATCCTGCGACAGCGGTGCACCGCGCTGCGAGAGGTGGTGTGCGTGCCGGAGTCCGAAACTTATGATTCCCAGTGACCCAGTAGCTGCTCTGGACAACCTGGCGGCCCGGATCGTTACGCTCCGGGACTCTCTTTGACTTGCCGGCGAAACTGGAGGAGCTGGCAAGCATCGAGAAGCGGATGGCGGTGCCGGGCTTCTGGGACGATCCGGAGGCCGCCCGGTTGACCATTCAGCGCCTCAAGGCGCTCAAGGCCCTCGTGGACCCGCTGCAACGGCTGGGCGGTCGCATCGACGAGCTGCACGCCATGAGTGAACTGCTGGCGGAGCAGGACGATGCCGAGGTGCGCGCGGAACGCGACCGCGAAGTGCAGCAGGTGGATGCCGAGCTCGAACACGTCGAACTGTTGACGCTGCTGTCCAAGCCGGACGACCCGCGCAACTGTTACTTCAGCATTCAGGCGGGGACGGGCGGGGCGGATGCCTGTGACTGGGCGGAGATGCTGTTGCGCGCGTACCTGCGTTACTGCGAGCGGAGTGAGTACGAGGTGGAGGAACTCTCGGTGCGCCCCGGCGAGGAAGCCGGCATTCAGTCGTGCACGCTGCTGGTCAAGGGGCCCTACGCCTACGGCTACCTTTCCTGCGAGACGGGGGTGCATCGGCTGGTGCGCATCTCACCCTTCAGTGCTCAAGGCAAGCGGGAGACGAGTTTCGCATCGGTGGACGCGCAGCCGGAGGTGGAGGACGTCGAGATTGAGGTTGACTGGGATCGGGAAGTGCGAGAGGACACGTTCCGCGCCGGGGGGGCGGGCGGCCAGCACGTCAACAAGACCTCCTCCGCGGTGCGCCTGACGCACCTGGCCACGGGGGTCGTGGTCCAATGTCAGAATGAGCGTTCCCAACATAAGAACCGGGCAACGGCGAGGAGGATGCTGGCGGCCAAGCTCCACCAGCTCGAACAGGCGAAGCGCGACAGCGAGCTGGCCCGTATCTACAGTGAGAAGGGCCAGATCAGTTGGGGTAACGCGATCCGCAGTTACTTCCTGTATCCGGAGCAACGCGTCAAGGATGCCCGCACCGGCCACACCACCCATAATACGCAGGGCGTGCTGGACGGCGACTTCCAGGAGTTCATCGACGCGGAGTTGCGCCGACGGGCGGCGGCGGCGCATCGACAGGACGTGTAGAGCGAAACTCGCAATGGCACCGGATAGGGTGGCGTGCCCAAGCCGCAGGCGCCGGCATGTCGTCGCGGCACGTGTGCACACTCCCCCGGAAGGGCATGGCGGTGCTGCGCTTGGCCATGCCACCCGTTGCGTGGAGCATCTCTGGTGGGGGCCCATCGGTGCGAGCGTGTGACGAGTGCGCTGCGTGCGGTCCGTGCTCAGCGCGGGTGCTGGAGCCACTGGGCGACCTCGGCCGAGGCGGGGTCGAAGTCATACTCGGCGAGATGCAAGCGGCTGACAAAGCGGAACTCGGCATAGGGGCCCGCCTGCGGGGTGCCGGTGGCGATGCCGCAGAAGAAGTAGCGCAGCTCGACCTCTTCTCCGTCGAGCATGGCGACGAGGGGGGGCTGGCCGACTACGATCTCGACGCGGAGACCCAGTTGTTCGTGCAGCAGGTGGCGCAAGGCGGCCTCGGGCGCCTCGCCGGGTTGCACGGGCCCGCGCGGAAACAGCCACTGGCGCGGGACGGCGGCCTCGGCAGGGCAGCGGACGATCAGAACGTGGTCGTCGTAGTTCTCGATGATGCCGGCGGCGTACTGGTGACGGGCCGGGCAGGGCGTATCAGACATCACGTTTGAGGCTCGCGCAGAACCAGGGTTTGGGAACCGACGCCGAAACTCAGCAAGGTAAGCGACAGCACCACGCGCACCATCCAGGATGCCCGTCGCTGACCGACGCTCAACTCGCGGGGGAAGTCGCTGAGGGCTTCAGCGGGAATCACGCCGCTGGTGGCCACCCAGCGGAGGTATCCCAGCGTGCCGCCGGGGCGGTAATGGGCCCGCAGGTAGGCGCGGACCTGGCGGGCGACGTCGGCTTGGTAGTCGGCCGAGGTTCGCTCGCCGAGATTGCCCGTCTGGCGCACGGCCCGGCTGGCGAGATCATGGGGCAGGTCCGCAGCTTCTTTGTAGAGGGAAGTTCCCCAACAGGCCAGCACGATCAGCGTCGTGCCGGCAACCAGGGCGCTGGCGGCATAGGGACAGCCGGGGTGGGCGAGGCGGTATGCGAGCGCGCCGATCAGCAGCCCGAAGAGGACGAAGAAGAACAACCCGAGGTAGAACGGCAGGGCGGCCGCGTAGGACAGCAGCCAGCCGAAGGGGATCGACAGCGCGGCGGTCACGGCCACGGCGGCCCACCAGCGGCGGTGGGCCCGCGGCCGGGGCGGAGCTGGCGCCGGCTCCGGGCGGCAGGCGTTGTGGGTCACTTCGGGTGGAGGTACCCCGATGTCTGCGTGGGTATGCAGTGTTTCTACCATGGGCTGAAGAGCCCCCAAGCGATCAACCCCAGGGCCAACAGTACGGTCGCGGCCGCGCGGGCCGGGCTCGTCTGGACACCGGCCTCCTCGCGGCACCAGGCCGGCAAGCGGAAGACGCGGATCGCACCAAGCCCCAGGAAGAAGGACGGCAGGCCGCACGCGATGGCCGCGACACGACCGACCGCCGAGGCCATGCCGCCGGCCATGGCCGTCATCCCGAACCCGGTCACGGTGAGGACGACGCCCACGAGCGCCAACTTGAATCCCAGGCGGCCCCACTCTTCGGTGTCCCGCAGCGCCAGCAACTGGGCCCGCAGGTTGGAGTCGGAGCGTCGCAACTCACGTTGCTGGAAGATGTAGCCGCACTCGGGGCAGCGGTTGGTGACGGACCCGGTGAGGTTGTAGTCGCACCGCGGGCAGACCGGGGGCAGCGGACTGTGCCACTCGGTGCCCAGCATGCGATCAAGCTGGTCGGGATTGAGGGTCACCTGCGCGGTTCTCCGGGCTCGGCGGTTCGCAACGGTCCAGCAGGGTGCGCAGTCGTCGCGTGGCGGCCTCGACATCCTGCTGCGCGACGATGCCGGCGCAGACCGCCAAGCAGCACCGCCGCACCGCCAGTACCGTTTCCGCATTGTCCGCGGTAATGCCTCCGATGGCCACTACGGGCAGGGAGGTTCGTGCCCGCGCGGTCCGCAGCAGCTCGGGCCCGGCGATGAGGTCCTGAGGCTTCGTGGCCGTCGGGAACATCGGTCCGACGGCCACGTAGTCGGGGGCCTGGACTAGCGCGTCGGTCAACTGGTCCGGTGTGTGGGTGCTGAGTCCCACGACGGCACCGGTTGGCAGTACGCGTCGGGCGGCCGCGACCGGCAGGTCGTCCTGCCCGAGGTGGACGCCGTCGGCGCCGGTCGCGGCGGCGATGTCCGGTCGATCGTTCACGATCAGCAGGGCCCCGTGGTTGTGGCAGAGCCGCGCCAGGCGACGGGCCCGGTCGAGAAGTTCCCTGTCGGGGAGGTGCTTCTCCCGCAACTGGAGACAGTCGGCCCCGCCGCGCAGGGCGGCCTCGGCCGTGGCGCACCAGTCGCCTCGGCACAACGACTCCGTAAGCAGGACGTAGAGCCGGACATGCCCGAACGAGTCCCACGCGTGGATATGCAGGACGAGGCGGCGTTCGAGTTCATAGGCTTCGTAGCGGGCCTGCTCGATACGGGCGGCCAGCGGGGGATCGAGCAGTTTCGCGTATTCCTCCAGCACCCGCAGGGCTTCGCTCAGACGGGCGGCCGCGGCGCGCACGATGGCCGGCGCGTCCGCGCGCACGTACTCCGTGGGCGTGGTCACGTCGCGGCCCACATCGTGCACGATGTCGCGGGCGGGCACCAGGCGGTTGCCCAGCGCGGTTGCCATGTCCTGTACGAGCGTGTGGCGCAGCTTCTTGAGTGCGGCCGTCAGGGTGGGGTCGTCGAGGGCGAAGCGCGCGTATTCCTCCATGACGCGGAGTGCCTCGCGGGCCCGGTTAAGGTTGGCGTCGAGGATGCGGGCCGCCGTGTTGTCCGCCCAGGTGGAACCCATCGCGTTCAGGATACCCGAGCCGAGGCCGGGCGGTAAGAAACCACCCCAGGATCGCCGTTTCCTGTCCGGGGGGTGAAGCGGGCAGCGAATCGATACTCCGTCGATCAGTGTACCCTGTCTGCCGGTTTGTGTTCAGGGTCTCCCGCGTCGCGGGCGACCACGCCTGTACCCGGGGGGCGTGTCTGCCTCCGCTGCCCTCACCCCGACCCTCTCCCAGGGGGAGAGGGGGCAGAGGCTACCTCCGAACAGTGCTGGTGCGCTCAGGGCTGCCCAGCGGTTGAAGTCGCCACGGTGCGTGCCGTGATCGCCACTGGCGTGGGGGGCGGGTCGGTCAGGGCGGGTGCAGCCAGGCGCAGAGTTGGCGGGTGCACGTGTGCCGAGGCCCGCCGGGCTTCGTGGGTGAGAGCCCCCGGCCAGACGAACACCAGCAGCAGCGGCAACGCGCAGGCCAGGAGCCCCAGGCGGATCGGTCCGCCCTGTGCCGGCAGGCAGCGACAGCCTTCGTTCTTCATGTACACGGCGGTAACGATGCGCAGGTAATACGCGGCTGCGATGGCGGCGTTGGCCACGCCGATCACCGCGAGGACGATCAGGGCGAGACGGTGAGGATGGGCACTGCCGGCGGAGAAGGCGCTGCCGAAGACAAACACCTTGGCCAGCATGCCGGCCGTGGGCGGGAAGCCCATCAGGCTGAAGACGAAGACGCCCAGCGTCAGGCTCTCGGCCGGGGCCCGGCGCGCCAGGCCGGCCAGTTCGTCCAGGGTCTCGGGCTCGCGCTCGTCGATGCGGAAGGCGCCGATGAGCGCGAAGGCGCCGAGGTTCATCAAGCCGTACACCGGCAGGTAGAAGAGCACGGCGGCCACGCCGTCGCGCAGGGGCCCCTCCCCGGTTGCGGGTCCGACGAGCAGGGCGATCAGTATGTAGCCGGTGTGGGCGATGCTCGAGTAGGCGAGCATGCGTTTCACGTTGGTCTGCAACAGGGCGACGACGTTGCCCACGGTCATGGTGGCGGCGGCCACGATCCACAGCAGCCAGAAGAGGTGCTGGGGCAGGTCCCACGCGCACGCGTCGAAAAGCCGCAGGAGGGCGACGAAGCCGGCCGCCTTCGGCGCGAAGCCGAGGAGGCCGGTGACGGGGGCGGCCGCGCCTTCGTACACGTCCGGGGCATAGACGTGAAACGGCACGGCCGCCATCTTGAACGCCACGCCGGCGAAGACGAGCAGCAGGCCGATGAGCGCATAGGTTTCCAGCGCGCTGCCGCCGCCCAGCGTGGAGACGACTCCGGCATCGGTAACGCGGTGCAGGGCCGTAGTGCCCATGACGCCGTAGAGGAAGCTGAGGCCGTAGGCGAGCAGGGCCGTGGCGAGCGCGCCGAGGAAGAAGTACTTGACGGCCGCCTCGCCCGCCCGGTGGCTGGAGCGCGAGAGGGCGATCAGGACATAGGTGGGCACGGAGACCAGTTCCAGAGCGAAGAGCAGCACGAGCAGGTCGTCGGCCGATGCGGTGAGCAATACCCCCAGCAGGGAGAAGAGGATCATACTTAAGTACTCACCGCGCTCGTCTTCCACGGCCTGGTGCCAGTTAACCAGGACCAGCACGGCTCCCACGGCGAGGCCGATGAGGCGAATGTAGAAGGTCAGCCCGCCGAGCCACAGACCGGGGACGAGTCGGGGTTCCTCGGGAACCCCCGTCAGGAAGGCGACGCCGAGCGCGACCGACAGCGTGACGAACGCAGCGAGCGGGGCGGCCGGCGGCTGCCGGCGCAGGTCCCGCCTGCCCAGCAGCAGCACGAGGCATGCCCCGAACAGCACGATCAGCTCGGGAGCCAGCGCCAGAATGTATGCCTTAAGGGACATGCGCGCTGCCTCCCGTCATGACGAGACTCTCGCCGGCCGCGATCCCTGCCGCCGGCGGTGGGGTAGACCGCGGGTGTGGGGGAAACATGGTGGCCACGGAGGTTGCATCCGGCAGGTGGCAGGCCTCGGGACGTTGGGCCTGGCGCAGCTCGATGCCCGCGATGTTCTGGACGATGGCGGGTTCGACGGCGTTGAGCACCGGCCTGGGGTAGACGCCGAGCCAGAGGCACGCCAGGGCGATCGGCGCCAGCACGGCGATTTCGCGGCGGGTGAGGTCGGTGGTCAGACCGGCGGAGGTGTCGGGCGTGTCGGGCGGCTCGCGCAAGGGCCCGAACAGCACGCGCTGGCACATCCAGAGCATGTACACCGCCCCGAGAATGATGCCCAAGGCGGCGGGGATGACCCAGCCGTAGCCCAAGGGCCCGGCGGGCAGCCCGTCGATTGTCGTGGCGGAGGTGGCCGTACCCAGCAACACCAGGAACTCGCCGACGAAACCGTTAAGACCGGGCAAGCCGATGCTGCTCAAGGTGAAGAACACGAGGAAGAACGCCAGCCACGGCATCCGTCGCGCGAGGCCGCCCAGCCGGTGCACGTCCCGGGTGTGGTACCGTTCATACATACAGCCGACGACGAGGAACAGCGCCCCCGTGCTGAGGCCGTGGTTGATCATGTACAGTACCGCGCCGCTGATGCCGGCCACTTTCAGGCTGAACAGGCCCAGCATGCAGAAGCCCAGGTGCGACACGGAGGAGTACGCGACGAGTTTCTTGACATCGTCCTGGACCCAGGCGGCCAGGGCAGCGTAGATGATGCCGATGATGGACAGTACCGCGACGACCGGGGCGAGCTCGAAGCTGGCGTCGGGCAGGATCGGAATGCTGAGGCGGCAGAAGCCGTAGGTGCCCAGCTTCAGCAGCACGCCCGCCAGGACGACGCTGCCGGCCGTCGGGGCCTCGGTATGGGCGAGCGGCAACCACGTGTGCACGGGGAAAAGCGGGACCTTGATGGCGAAGCCGGCGGCGAAGGCGAGGAACAGCCAGCGTTGCACGGTGAGCGGCAGGGCGCCGTTGCGGCCTAAGTCGGTGAGGGCGGCCAGGTTCAGCGTCAGCGTGCCGGTGGTCTTCCACGCGAACCAGGCGAGGTACAGCACGCCCGCGAAGAGGAACACGCTGCCGGCGACGGTGAAGATGAAGAACTTGTTGGCCGCTGCACGCTTGCGCGGGCCGCCCCAGATGCCGATCAGGAAATACAGCGGCACCAGCGTGAACTCGAAGAAGACGTAAAACAGCAGCAGGTCCGTGGCGCAGAAGGCACCCGCCATCGCCACCTGCAGGAGCAACAGCAGGAAATAATACTCACGTTCGCGCACGCGGATGCCGCTGAAGCTGCCCCACACAACCAGCGGCATCAGGAACGACGTAAGTGTCAATAGCGCGAGGCTGATGCCGTCGACGCCGAGGCGATAGCCGACGTCGATGCGCTCGGGCCCGGCCGCGGTCAGCCAGGGCACGTGGCAGGTGAGGCGATAGCCGTTCTCGGTGGTGACGCCGGCCGCCTGCTGGCGGGCGAAGGCGAACACCGCCGCCAGCGTCAAGAGCAGCGTCGCCAGCGTGGAGAGCAGAGCGCCACGGCGCAGGGCGTGCTCGTAGCCGCGCGGCGGCAGCCACAGCAGCAGGGCCCCCACCAGGGGGGAGAAGATCACCAGGGTGAGAATCCACTCAGTCACCGGGACCCGCCCCTATAACGCGAGGACCAGCAACACCATGATCGTAAGACCGACCACCATGGTCACCGCGTAACTCTGCAATACGCCGCCGTGCAGGGCGCGAAAGGTGAACGCCAACCCGCGCGGCACGGCAGTAATCAGCCAGAGCAAGCCGTCCACCACGCTGTCGTCGGTGTCAACGCAGAAGCGACCGATCCGGCGCAGCGGTCGGACGATCACCGCGCCGTACAGTTCGTCCACGTAGTACTTGTGCCAGAGCGTCTGGTGCGCCCCGACGAAGACGGCCTTCAACGTGGCCGGCAGCCACGGTTGCGCGACGTAAGCGAACCAGGCGGCCGCGATGCCCAGCAGGGCCAGGGCGCCCGAGACGATCAACAGTCCGTACTGCGCCCACAGCCCGCCGTGGGCGACGGCAAACTGGCCGTGCGCGTGGGCGGCGAACGTGGACGCGAACACCGGGTGCAGGAATCGGTGAAACGGCTGGTCGAAGGCATGCACGCCGACGTAACCGGCCGCCACCGCCCCAGCGGCCAGCACGCCCATCGGTAGCAGCATCCAGTGCCCGGATTCATGGGGATGGACGCCTTCGGGCACCCGCGGCGGACCGAAGAAGGCGAGGAACACCATGCGCCCGCTGTAGAACGCCGTCAGCACGGCCGTCACCAGCCCGAGCAGCCCCAGCAGCCAATGCTGCTCGAAGGCGTGATGGATGATCTCGTCCTTGCTGAAGAAGCCGCTGAGCAACGGCACGCCCGCCAGGGCCGCGGCGCCGACGACGAACAGGATGAACGTCCATGGCAGTAGCCGCCGCAGGCCGCCGAACTGGCGGACGTCAATAATGCCGCCCAGGGCGTGCATGACGCTGCCGGCCGCCAGGAACAGCAGGGCCTTGAAGAACGCGTGCGTGTACAGATGGAAGATCGCGGTGTCGGCCGCGAAGACGCCGAGCCCCAGGAACATGTAACCAAGCTGGCTGATCGTCGAGTAGGCAAGGATGCGTTTCAGGTCGGTCTGCGTCAGGGCGATCGTGGCGGCGAACAGGGCGGTGGCGGCGCCGAGGACGGCCACGATCGTCATCGCCAGCGGGGAGGCCGTGAAGATCGCGCCGCAGCGGGCGACCATGTACACGCCGGCGGTGACCATGGTGGCCGCGTGAATCAGCGCGGAGACCGGCGAGGGGCCTTCCATCGCATCGGGCAGCCAGACGTGCAGCGGCAACTGGGCGCTCTTGCCGCACGCGCCGCACAACAACAGCAGGGCAATGGCCGTTACCCGCGCGGTCGGCAGCGGGTCGCCCGCCCCGGTGACGCCGGCGGCCACCATGTCGAATACGGACCCGTATTGCAGCGTGCCGAAAGTAAGGTAGATGAGCAGGACGCCCAGTCCGAAGCCGAAGTCGCCGACGCGGTTGACTAAGAACGCCTTCTTAGCGGCGGCCGCGGCGGCCGGGCGCTGGTAGTAGAAACCGATCAGCAGGTAGCTGCACAGGCCGACCGCCTCCCAGCCCAGGTAGAGGAGCAGGAAGTTCCCGGAAAGCACCAGCGCGCACATCGAAAAGACGAACAGGCCCAGAAACGCGAAGAACCGCTCGTAGCCGCGCTGCGGGTGATGGTGCTCGCGCATGTAGTCGCGCGAGTAGATGACGACCAGCAGGGAGATGCCCGTCACCGTGACAAGCATGATGGCCGTCAGCGGGTCGATGAGCACCTCGACCGCAAACCAGGTGCCGGCACCGGTGGCGATCCACTGGTACAGAGCCAGCGCGGCCGTCGTCGGCCCGGTTTCCGTGCCGTGCAGAGTGAACAGCACGACGAACGCGCCCGCGACCGCCCCGGCGACGCCCAGGATGACGATCCAGTGGGTCGCTCCGCGCAGGAGGGGCCTGCCCAGTGCCCCGGCCAGTACGGCGCCCGCGAGGGGTGCCAGGAGGATCACCAGGCTGCAAGTTCTCAGGATGTCCAGCGTGTGCTCGTTCACAAGTTACCTGAGTAGCTCGCCTCCACCGCTAAACCGAACGACGGAGCCGGGCGGCATGGTCAGGCGTAGCGCCGCCATGCTTCCCCACTTGCCAGGCGTCACCATCGGCGCCGGCATGCCGGCGCCTTCGGCTTGGGCATGGCACCCGCCGGCTGTGCCACCCGCCAGCTATGCCACCGGCCCGTGCCGCCGCGTCGGCCGCTCAGCCGCGCATGGCGGACCAGACCTCGGCATCCAGCGTTGCCTTGGCACGATACAACAACATCAACAATCCCAGGGCCAGCCCGGCCTCCACGGCCGCGATCGCCAGCAGAAACAAGCCAAACGCCTGACCCTCCAGGTTCGCGTGCATGCCGCCCAGTGCCACGACGTTCAGCAGGACGCCCTGGAACATGACCTCGGTACAAAGGAACATCACGATGAGGTTCCGGCGGGTGACGAAGCCCACCAGCCCCAAGGCGAACAAAAGCGCGCCGACGATCACATATCCCGTGGTACCGTCCATCAGAACGGTTTCACCTCTTTGCCGATCTTGCCGACCACCCAGGTGGGCGGCGGCTGATCCACGGGCACGCGTTTGCCGGAGAGGGCCACCGCGCCAATGATGGCCACCAGCAGCAACACGCCCGTCATCTCCAGGACAACGACGTACTTGGTCATAACAAGCTGACCTACGGTCAGCGTATTCCCAGGAAGCTGTGCCGGTCCTGCAGGCAGTCCCTGCGGGCTGATGCTGAGGACCGCCCCGGTGAACGGTGAGGCGGCCGAGGGACGCGGCAGCGGCAGGCGGTCAACCTGCCCCGCCATGGCCGCCATCAGCACGAAACCGGCGAGTACGCCGAGCAGCGGCTCCCTTGCCCGGGTGTCGTATACCGCGTCCCCGCGCTGCTGGGCCAGCATGATGACGAATACATACGTTACCAGGATCGCCCCGGCGTAAATGATGATGAGCGCGATGGCCAGGAACTCCGCTCGTTGCAGCACGAGCAGGGCGGCGACGGCCACCACCACGAGCACGAAATACAGGGCGCAGTGGACCGGCCGGGGGTGCGTGACGACGCGCACGGCCGCCGCCAGGGCGACGGTGGCGAACACGTAGAAGTAACCGGCCGTGGGCCCCGGCCCGAGCATCCGCACCGCCAGTACGACGAGCAGCGCCGCCAGCGCCGCCAGCGCCAGGAGCGTGCCGGCCGCCCGCGCCGAGCGCTGGGCCCGGGGCAGCAGCAGGTACACGCCGACGCCGCCGACGGCGAAGACCAGGTACAGAAGATAGCTCGTCGATACCGTCACGTTGCCTCATCCGCCGGCGGCCGGGGTACGGACTGACCGCGATGGCCCGTGCCGGGGTAGCCGGTGATCCTGGGGTTCTTGCGCGGCTTGAGGCCGCAGGTGCGGTCGTAGACCGCCAGCAGTTCCTCCTTGTCGAGGACCATCTGCTCGCGCGTCGTGCCGACAAAGTCGTACTCAGGCGTCAACTCGATGGCATCGACGGGGCAGGCCTCCTCGCACATGCCGCAGTAGATGCAGCGCAGCTCGTCGATGTCGAACTGGACCGGGTATTTCTCCCGATCCGGCCAGGGCGCGTCGCCGGCCACGATGTGGATGCAGTGGGCCGGGCAGGCCGTCGAGCACATGAAACACGCCACGCACGCCACCCTGCCCTGCTCGTCCCGATTGAGCCGGTGCAGCCCGCGATGGTTGTCCACGCGCAGGGCGCGCTTCTCCTCCGGGTACTTGACGGTGACGGGTCGGCGGAAGAGGTGGGTCAGCGTGGTCTTCATGCCGTCGAGCACCTGGGGCAAATACAGGCGCTCGGCCGCGGTGAGCCGCGGGGCTGCGATTCGGATGATGTCCTCGTCACGGATCATGTCGCGTAATCGCCTCGTGGGGTCATCCCGCTCCCCCGGTCCCCGCGCCCACCGGGGGCAGGTTGTCCTGCCGACCGGTAACGGGCGTTCGCGCCCGGGCGACCCACGCCAACGCGGCCGCCAGGATCAACACGTTGCCCCATAGCGTCCACAGCGGCGAACGCTGGACGCCGAAATACAGCAGCCCCGTCGTCCACGCCACCAGCGCGAGGGTGATCGGGATGAGCCCCTGCCACGCCACGCGCAGAAGCTGGTCGAAGCGGAACCGCGGCAGCGTCCAGCGGATCCACATCATCACGAAGATGAAGAAGCACACCTTCGCGCACAGCACGACGATCTTGCAGAGGGCCGCCCCCCAGCTTACGGCGTCCGGCTGCGTCCACGCCAGCCAGGGCAGGTGCCAGCCGCCCAGAAACAGCACGCTGATGAGCGCGCCGGACGTAATCATGTGCGCGTATTCGCCGAGGAAGAACATGCCGAACTTCAGGGCCCCATACTCGGTATGGAACCCGCCGACCAGCTCCTGCTCCGCCTCGGGCAGGTCGAACGGCGCCCGGTTGCACTCGGCCAGCATGCAGATGAACAGCAGCACGAACGCCAACGGGTGCAGGAAGACGTTCCACTGTGGGATGAAGCCCAGCCAGTAACCGGTCTGGGCGGCCGTGATCTGCTCCAGACGCAGCGTGCCCATCGTCAGGACGACCACCAGGATGCACAGCCCGAGGGGAATCTCGTAGCTGAGCATCTGGGCGCACGCGCGCATGCCGCCGAAGAACGAGTACTTGTTGCGGCTTGCCCAACCCCCCAGCACGACGCCGTACACGCTCAAGGCGGCTACCCCGAGGATGTAGAGCAGCCCGATGTCCGGGTTGGCCACCTGCACCTCGACGAGGTTCCCGCCGCCGACGTCCAGTTGCCCGCCCCAGGGAATGGCCGCGAACAGCACCAGCGGCACGACGAAGCTGATGGTCGGGGCGAGCACGAAGAGCAGCTTGTCCACGTGGGCAGGGAAGCTGTCTTCCTTCCATACGAACTTCAGGCCGTCGGCAATGGGTTGGAAGAGGCCCCACGGTCCCACGCGACTGGGCCCCATGCGGTCCTGTATCCAGGCGGCCACCTTGCGCTCGAAGTAGATGCAGTACGCCGTCGCCCCGAGGATCAGCGCGAGCGCGACAACCGCCAGCGCCACGCTGACGAAGAGCTGCGTCTGAAAGATGGCCGCGACCACCGGCATGGCTGTTACCGAATACTCCACACGTCTCTTACCGACATCTGCCTCCCGTGCGCGTCGGCCGGACGCCGGGGAGCGCTACCATAGCGGCATTCGTTGCCGGTTTCCACCGCGGGGGCGCGGAGCACGAGGTCACCCGATCCACGCGTGCCCGGAGGGCAGTGGAGCCGGGTGGCATGCCCAAACCGAAGGCGCCGGCATGCTGTTCGGGGAATCAGACACTCCCTGCGCGACGGCATGGCGGCGCTGCGCTTGGCCATGCCACCCCCTTCCGGCCGTCATGGCGCTCACAAGGCGCCCGTCTCGGACCAGCGTCGCCTGTTCCTGCATTCAGCGCAGACGCGGTCAGTGCGCGTGCCTGGGCATCGGCGGCGGCTCGTGCAACTGGGCAAACGCGGGAATCTTCTCCGCCATCATGGCTCGCACGCGCACCCCACTGTAGAGCCCCTGGAAACCGGCAATCTCGTACAGGTACTGCCCGTCGCGCTGGGCGCCTGCCGGCGGGTTGAGCGCCCGCTGGAACGGCTGGATCAGGCCGCGGGCGTTGACGAAGCAGCCTTCCCGCTCGGCCCAGGCGCACGCCGGCAGCACGATGGCCGCTCCGGGCAGCAGATCGTTCTCGAAGATGTCCTGCACGATGAGCAGTTCGAACTGGGCGGCCAGCTTGGCCGTTGCCTTGTCCACCCACGGTTGCGGATAGCCGCCGACGATCCAGGCACCCTTGAACTCGCCCTTGCCAGCCTGCTCGGCGAACTGCTCGAAGGTGAGGACGTTGCCGCCGGCGGCCGCTAGCAGCAACTCGATGCCCCGCCGGTTCGGGCACTTCTCGGCCTGGATGGTGAACTTCACGGTGTTCCCGGTCGCTCCGACGGGAAAGTGCCGGGTCTCGCCGGCCGTGGGGACCGGCCCCAGAACCAGTGTCGAGGCGGGGGCCTTGTCGCGCAGGACGCGGATCAGCAGCCAGGCCTCCTCACAGGTCATAAACGGCGACAGCACCGCGGCCAGCGTCGCGCCGCCGTGCCGGCGCACGTGCTCCTCGATGCGGAAGCGCACCAGTTGGGGCACGGCCGCCCAGTCGGGCGTCGTTTGCTCGGACCCGCGCCGCACCCTCGGCGCGGCGATCCGCTTGCCGTCGTGCACGTAGCGCCAGCCGAAACGGCCGTCGTCGCACATCCACCAGTCGTTGACGCCGGGGTTGTAACGTGGCCGCAGCCGCCACAGCGTGCCCTGGTTGTGGTCCACCCAGATGGCGCAACCCGTGGCGCAGCCGGCACAAATCGAAGGTGTACTGGTCAGCAGCCAAACGCGCTGGCGGAAGAGGAACTGCTTGTCGAGCAGCGCGCCGACGGGGCACAGGTCCACCACGTTGCCTTGCAGCGGGTTAGCTAGCGGCTTGCCGGGGAAAGCGTCGATCTCACAGCGTGAGCCCCGGTTGACCACGCACAGCTCGCTCGTACCGGAGATCTCCTGCGTGAAGCGCACGCAGCGCGTGCACATGACGCAGCGGTCCTGATACAGCAGCGTGTGCGGGCCGACGTCTTTCTTGGGGTTTTTGCACTTCTCGTCGATCATCCGCGACTCGGCCCGGCCGAACTTGAAGCTGTAGTCCTGGAGCCAGCATTCGCCGGACTGGTCGCAGACCGGGCAGTCCAGCGGATGGTTCAGCAGGAAGAACTCCATGCAGCTCCGCTGGTTTTCCCGCACGCGTTCGCTGTGAAAGCGGACCTCCATGCCGTCGCGCACCGGCGTCTGGCAGGCCGGCAGCAACTTCGGGGACCAGTCGGGCTCCTGGGTCCGGGGGTTGGGGACCTTCATTTCCATCAGGCACAGACGACACGAGGCCACTATGGAAAGACCGGGATGGTAACAGTAATGCGGCACGTCCCCGCCGGCGTCCAGCGCGGCCTGAAGGACGCTGATGTCCTCGCGGCAGTCGATTGGCCTACCGTCGATGATGATCCTGGGCATGGCCGAACCTGCGATTCCTTCCGTTACCCAAACGGTCCTTGAGTGACGGCGTGCCACTCCATGCGTAAGCGCCGGTGTCCCCGGTGGTCAAACCCGCCACCGCCGACCCGCACGCCGGCGGTGGGATCTGAAATCTCAAATCTCAGATCGATGAACCCGCGTCTGGGAATCTGAAATCTCAGATTTCAAGTCCGCATCAGGTCCCTGCGCTCGCGGATCTGCAATTTGAGATTTCAAAGCCACGCCTTCGCGCCCGCGGCTCGGTGTCAATTCACCGTTTGCAGGACAGCGTCCCGCCGCGCCGGCTCCTGTTGTCCAATCAGTTCTTCCAGCTCGCTACGGAACTTCCTGACCAGCGTCTCAATCGGGTACGTCGCGCCGTCGGGCAGGCCGCAGATGCTCAAACCCGGCATCATCCCCATGTTCCGCGCCGTTTGTTCGAGGATGTCCAGGTCGGCGCGCCGACCCGCGCCGGCGGCAATCCGGGCCGCGATCTTGTACATCCACGACGTGCCCTCCCGACATTGCGTGCACTGCCCGCAGGACTCCAACGCGTAGAAGCGGGCCAGATTACGCAGTACCAAGCGGATGTCCGTATCGGTATCCACCACCACGGCCGCGGCCGTCCCCAGCCCCAGCAGACCGTACTTCGCCGGGTCGGCGAAGTCCATTTTCATGTCGAGCTCGTTGGCCGTCAGCACCCCCACCGACACGCCGCCGGGCAGGACCATCTTCACCCGCTTGCCGGGCAGCATGCCGCCGCCGAACTCGGGTCGCTCGATGAGGTCGCGGACGGTAATGGTCATCGGTCCTTCGTAGCAGCCCGGCCGGCGGACGGGGCCGCTGATGCAGAACAGCTTCGGCCCCGTGCTGTGCGGCGGGCCGATGCTGGTGAACCAGGCGGCGCCGCGCTCGATGAGATGCGGCAGGTTGGCGAGGGTCTCGACGTTGTTCACCACGGTCGGTCGGCGGAAAAGGCCCTCGAGGGCGGGGAATGGCGGCTTGATCCGCGGCCAGCCGCGCTTGCCCTCGATCGACTCGATCAGCCCGGTCTCCTCGCCGCAGACGTACGCGCCCGCGCCGCGATGGATGTACACCTGAAGGTCGAAGTCGTGGCCGAAGAGGCGGCGGCCCAGGTAGCCGGCGGCGTACGCCTCGTCCACCGCCCGCTGGAGGACGTGGAACTGTTCGTGGAACTCCACGCGCATGTAGATGTACGCGACCTGCGCCCGCGTGGCATAGGCCGCGATCATTGCCCCCTCCAGCACCTGGTGTGGATCGTTCTCCATGAGCAGGCGGTTGGAGAACGTGGGCGGCTCCGACTCATCGGCGTTGACGCACAGGTAGGTGATCGTCCGGTCCTTGGGCAGGAACGACCACTTGAGCCCGGCCGGGAAGCCCGCGCCGCCGCGTCCGCGCAGGTTGGCCTTCTTGACCTCCTCGACGATCTGTTCGGGCGATGAGCCGAGGGCCTTGCGGATGCCCCGGTAGCCGCCGCGGGCTTCGTAGCCCTTCAGCGTGCGCGCCTCGGGAACGCCGACGTTGCGGAGCAGGATGGGTTCGTAATCACGCATGCGTTGCGTTCGTTCGCCCGCCGCCGGAGCCGGTGCTCACAGCAGGAAGCGGAAATAAACCACACTCCAGACGATCAGCCCGGCGCTCACCCAGCCCCGCCACCGGGTCACGCAGACCGGGGTGATCAGCGCCATCAGCACCGGCACGTAGTCCAGCGAATAGCGATTGTACCCGCGCTGGGTCGAGCCTGTCCCGTGCCATAGCAGCAGGGCCACGTAGATCACGACCACGGCCGCCAGCAATACGCGCTTCTTCGGGTCCCGCAGCAAGGCCGGCAAACACGGGAAGAGCCACAGCAGCAGCGGGCTGGTCCACCACAGGCCGACGCCCATTGTCGAGGGTCGCCAGTGCACCTCCGGGCGCCCCGCCACCTTGATCTCGTGGAGCTCCCAGAAGCCCAGGTTGGTCCAGTACAGGTTCCGCGGCACGTAGTGGGTGGAGAACAGCCCGTAGGTCCGTGCGTCCTGGGCAAACTGGTCGTCGCGCCCCTCGTAGTTCAGCAGGTAGCCGTCCTCGAGCGGGTTGGAGAACTTGAGCGTATTGAGCACCAGCGGCAACGCCACGATCACCGCCGTGCAGGCACCGGCCATCGCCAGCCGACTCCAGCGCCGCCCCGCCGGTGCGCCGGCCCAGGCGAGGTAGAAGAACGGCAGAGCATACGCCAGCGTCAACTGCCGCGACCACGACGCCACCGCGAGCCCCACACCCGCCAACCCCAGCCGCCCCTTCCCCAGGTAGGCGTGCACGAACAGCAGCACGCCGACCAAGGCCAGCATGTGGTTGATGTGGTAGGGCGCACACGTCTGGATGGCTTTGCGCGTCGCCTGCCAGGCCGACGTCCCCGCGAATAACCCCACCGTCAGCAGCACGGCGTGCAACTCGGAGCCCGTCAGGCGGGCGAAGAGCGCGTACGCCAGCAGCGGGAGCGGCAGCGCCAGCAGCACGATGCACCAGTGCGGCACCCCGTTTCCCCAGGGTACGATCAGGGTGGCCACCATGGTGAACAGCGGCGGGAAGTAGCTGTAGACCCGCCCCTGGTACTCGGAAGTGTCCCACTCGCGCTGGGGCAGGTCGCAGCGCCCCTGCCACCAGGCCTGGGCTTCCCAGATCTGGACGTTCTCCAGCCCCCCGAAGACCACGCGTGGTCGCCAGAGATTCGCCTCGTTGAGCCCCAGCAGGACCAGATAGACAAGCAACGCCCCCATCCACCACTGCCGCCGCGCGGCTGGCGCGTGCCCCGGCACCGGGTGCCCGGTTGCATCCCGCAGGTTGGCTACAGGATCGAGGTCGGTCATGCTTCACTCGTGGCTCCGCATCCGCCGGGCCGGTTGCCGCAGTCGCTTACCCACTGCCCTTCTCGTGCACGCCACCGGTGCCGTTGCCCGCGCCCGGCTCACCGGGAGCAGACGACGGCGCATCGAAGAGAGTGCTCCGCTCATACGCGAGGCGACCGTTGTCGGGATCAGCCAGAATCCGGGCCACGTCCTCCGGCCTGACCCGGCGGTGCAGCTTCTCTCCGATCAGCAGGCAGGGCCCGTGGTCACAGCCGGCCAGACAGTCCTCCGTCACCAGACTGTAGCGTCCGTCCGCGCTCGTGCCATGTTCGTCGATGCCCAGCAGCCGCTTGAGTTCCTCCAGCACGGCGTTGCCGCCCAGCACTTCGCAGGTCAGTCCGCGGCAGACCACGATGACCTGTGCGCCCTTCGGGTGGGTCCAGAAGTGCGTGTAGAAGGAGGCCGTGTCCAGCACGGCCGCCGGTGCGATGTCCAGCACCTCGGCCACCTCGACCATCGCCTGCGGCGGCACGTGGCCCAGGGCGTCCTGCACGATATGCAGGGCGGGCAGCAGGGCGGCCCGCTTCGTCTCATACCGGGCGAAGAACGAGCGGATCTTCTCGCGCACTGCCTCACTTAGCAGCGGCGCTGCGCCGGAGTCTCCTGCAGGTTGATTACGATCAATGGTCGGCCAAGCCATGATTCTTGTTGGTCCTGGTAGGCGGTGCCCACCCTACGCCTGCCTCAATGTCTCCCACGAGCAACCACGCCACGACGAAACCAGGGTGGCATGCCCAAGCCCGCCGAAGGCGGGCGCCGGCATGTTGCCACGTCGTCCACCCCCGAGGGCATGGCGGCGCTGCGCTTGGCCATGCCACCCGCCGCTTTCTGAATTCTCAATTCTGCATTCTTCCCTCTCTTTCAGCGGTCCAGCTCGGCGGCGATGACATTCATCGCACTCAGCACGGCAATCACATCGCTGATCTGGTGTCCCACGACCAGTTTCTCGAAGCATTGATAATTGATGAAGCTCGGCGGCCGGCAGCGCGCCCGGTAGGGCGTGTTGCCGCCGTCGCTGACGAGGTAGAAGCCCAACTCGCCGTTGGCCGTCTCATTCGCACCGTACGCCTCGCCCACGGGCGGCGTATGCCCGCGGTTGGTCATGATCTGTTCAAAGTGGTGAATGAGACCCTCGATGCTGAAGTACACCTCCGCCTTGTCGGGCAGGGTCTGCTTGTCATCGGGCAGCACGTTCACCGGCCCCGCGGGGATGTTATCCACAAGCTGCATGATGATGTGCGCCGACTGCCGGATCTCCTCGAGCCGGACGAGGTACCGGCCCAGGCAGTCGCCCCCGTCACTGATGGGCACCTTGAACTCGACACCACGGGTGCCCTGGCCGTCCCAGTTGTCCGCGTAGCAAAGGTACGGTTCATCCTTGCGCAGATCGCGCCGCACGCCGCTCGCCCGGGCCAGCGGGCCGGTAACGCCCCAGTTGACCGCGTCGTCGCGGCTGAGGTACCCGATGTCCTTCGTCCGTTCGATGAAGATGCGGTTGCGCGTCAGCAGCTTCTCGAAGTCGACGATGGCCGGCGGCAGCACTTCGGTGCAGAAGTGCTTGACCATCTCCGCCCACCGCGGCCGGACGTCCTGCATGAGCCCGCCGACGCGCGTGTAGCTCGTCGTGAAGCGGTGCCCGCAGCACTCCTCGAAGATGTCGTAAATCAGCTCGCGGGCGTTGAAGAAATACATAAACGGCGTGTAGCCGCCCAAGTCGAGGCCGCTGCAGCCGACGCAGACGAGGTGGTCCTGGATGCGCGCCAGCTCGGCGATGATCGTGCGAATGGCCTTGCAACGCGGCGTGATCTCGATGCCGAAGAGCTTCTCGCAGGCGTGGTGCCAGGCGATGTTGTTGGCCATCGGCGAGACGTAGTTCATGCGGTCCGTCACGACGACGTACTGGTTGTAGTTCAGGTGTTCGCCGAGCTTCTCGAAGCCGCTGTGCAGGTAGCCGATGTGGACCGTACAACTTAACACGCGCTCGCCGTCGAGCTCGAGCACGTGCCGCAGCGTGGTGTGTGTGGCCGGGTGCTGCGGCCCGACGTTGAGCACCCAGACGTCGCTGCCGGGCTCCTCGGGGGCATAGGTGGTGCCGCCGAATGCCTGGGGGCGGGGACTTGTAGCGGGGATATCAGACATCATCCGAATGCAGAATGCAAAAGTAAGAATGAAGAAGAAACATCATACCGCCGCGGCCGGGGTTGCCTCAGGCACTGTCCCGGTGGATGACCTCATAGTTCTCCCGTTCCCCCCGACCGCGGAGCGGGTAATCCTTGCGCAGGGGATGCGCGGGGAAGCCCTCCCAGGTCAGGATGCGCCGCAGGTCGGGATGTCCCGTAAACCGCACGCCGAACATGTCCCACACTTCCCGTTCCAGCCAGTTGGCACCCTGCCAGATGCCCGTGGCGCTCGGCACCTCCGGATCGGGGTCATTGACGAAACACTTGACCCAGAGGCGGTGACCCAAGGTCAGCGACAGCAGCGCGTAGGTCACGCCGAAGCGGTCCGTCGCCTCGGGGAAGTTCAGGTAGTCCACGCATGTCAGGTCACACAGTTGCTCGAACCGGCAGCGCCTGTCCTCGTAGAGAAACCGCATGACGCCCGCCAGCCGCGTCGGCGGCACGCGCACGCACACCTGTTCCTCTTCCGGCCGGCGCCCCGCCAGCAGCGGCGCTACCGCAAAGTCGACGTCCGGGAACGCCTCTTGCAGCGCCGTGATCACCCGCTGGACCGTCTTGGTCACGACCGCGCCTCCGTCCCGATTTGCACCAGCTCCGCCGCAGGTTGTACCGTCAGGCGCAGACCGCGACCACGCTCCCGGCTTGTCCGGATGCCTTCCTGTTCCACGATGCGCTGAACGGCCATGACGCCCTCCAGCAACGTCTCGGGCCGCGGCGGGCAGCCGGGTACATACACGTCCACCGGCAGGAACTGATCGATCCCCTGAATGACCGCGTAGGTGTCGAACACCCCGCCGGAACTGGCACACGCGCCCATACTGATGACCCACTTCGGCTCGCACATCTGCATGTAGATCCGCTGGAGCACGGGCATCATCTTGATGGCCACCCGCCCGGCGCAAATCAGCAGGTCGCACTGCCGCGGCGTGAAACGCATCACCTCCGCCCCGAAGCGGGCAATGTCGTAGCGACTGGCACCCACGCCCATCAACTCGATGCCGCAACAAGCAGTCGCGAACGGCAGCGGCCACAGCGAGTTCTTCCGCGCCCAGTTCACTCCGTACTGGCGCAGCATATCCACCAGCGCGTCCAGCCGCGTCGTGAGGAACTCCTCCCTGCTGCCCTGATAGGTTGGTGCCGCCGCTTTCATCACTGGTTCCAGCGGAAGGCCCCGCGCAGCCACTCGTACGCTAGGCCGAAGACCAGCAGCCCGAAGAACAAGCCCATGCCGATCAGCAGAAAGCCTTTACCCGCTGCCTGCCCGCCGTCCAAAACCACAGGTGCGGCCGAGCCCGTGGCGGCGGCGTAGTACGCCTGCGCCCACGGCCACAGGAAGACCACCTCCACATCGAACAGCAGAAACAGCAGTGCCACGAGGTAGAAGCGCAGGTTGAAGCGCCGGGCTGTGTCCTGCGCGATCGGCATCCCGGACTCGTAGGGGCTGTCCTTGACCGGACCGCCGCGCTTGGGGCCCAGACCGTGTGCGACCGCCAGCGCGCCAACGGCGGCCGCGATGGCCAGCAGGATCGTCACGCCGATCGCGGTGTAGGGCTCCAGTGAGGCGATAACGGCGGGATTCACCATCGTCACACCTCTCGCGCAAGCCGCCTGGCATGCCTGTGTCGAAAGAGGCACGCCGCAGTCCGGGACAGGCATGCTAACGCGACCCTGGCGGACTGTACAGGCGGCCGGGGGGCAATCCAACCCACGCTCGGACGCGCCACGGTGTCGCCGATTCGCCGCCAACAGCGGGGCATAGCGTCGGACAGCGCAAGACCGGGGCCGCGGGACCGCGAGGATAGCAGGCAACAGGGTGAGGGCAGGAGGGCGCGCCGGTGGGTCGGGAAGCCGAAAGCCAAGGGGGCATGCGTATGAGGAGCGTGGCATGCCCAAGCCGAAGGCGCCGGTATGCGGTTGGCGCACAGGTACCGGTGGGCGAGGGCGCCGGCGCTGAACCCGGCTGTGTCACCTGTGCTCGCGACCGTCGGTTTGTCTGCCGTAGCGAGCGAAGCGGCCCCACCTCGGCGAGTGACACCTCGTACCGCTTGACGTCGGGGAGACTCAGGCGGTTTCAACCTTGCCGCATCTACATGACCGTACGCATACGGGCGACGCCCAGGGTAGCACCGCACCGCGCGGGCTGCCCTAGACGATCGGCGCCGACGGGAGCAGGCCCGCGGTTCCATTGTGTCGCGGAATCGCGCACAGCCCCATAGGGCTGGGTCCCCGTTGCGGGGATCACGTCGCGGGCATGCGCTCCAACACAGAGTCAGCCAGGCCGTACTCAACCGCCTCCCGGGCGTCGAGCCACTTGTTGCGGTCGCAGTCCTTCTCGATCTGGGTGACCGGTCGGCCGGTACGGCCGGCGAGGATCTCGTACAACGCCTTACGCAGGCGGATGATCTCCTCGGCCTCGATCGACAGGTCGGTCGCGGGGCCCTGCAACACGCCGCCGATGAGGGGCTGATGCAGCAGCACGCGGGCGTTGGGGAGGCAGTAGCGCTTGCCCTTGGCGCCACCGCACAAGATGACGGCCCCCATGCTGGCGGCCATGCCAACGTTATAGGTGGCCACGGAGCAGCGCAGGTACTGCATGGTGTCGTAAATGGCCATGCCGGCCGACACCGTGCCCCCGGGGCTGTTGACGTACAGGTGGATGTCCGCCTTCGGGTCCTCGTTGGAGAGGAACAGCAACTGGGCGACGATGAGGTTGGCCACGTCATCGTCGATGCCGCCCGTGAGGAAGACGACGCGGTCCTTCAGCAGCCGCGAGAAGATGTCCATCTCGCGGTCGCCACGCCCGGTGCTCTCGATGACAAACGGTACCCGCTGATTGATCACGGCCATGACTGCTCGCCTGTGCTGCTGACCTTGAGAGTTCCCAGCATACCCCCCTCCCTTACAGGGAGGGGTCGGGGGAGGGTCGGAGCGCCACTGCGTTCCCCCTCACCCGATCCTCTCCCCAAGAGGGGGAGAGGGGTTCCCTTCGGTGTCGGTTACCGAAACCGACCATGTCGTCGAGGTTACGTGTGGTTCGCTAACCTTCTGCCTTCTCTTTCTTCTTCTTCGGGTCCTCGTAGAGGACTTCGTCCACGATGCCATAGGCGCGGGCTTCCTCTGCGTTGAGGTAACGGTCCCGCTCGGTGTCTTCCGTCACCTGCTCCAACGCCTTGCCCGTGCATTTGGCGATGATGCCGTTGAGCCGCTGCTTGTCGCGGAGAACCTCTTCGGCCTGGATGCGGATGTCCTCGGCCTGCCCGGTGATGCCGCCATACGGCTGGTGCAACATGACCTTGGCGTTGGGCAGGATGTACCGCTTGCCCTTGGTGCCGGCCATCAGGATGACGGCCGCCCCGCTGGCGGCCTGCCCGATGCAGTACGTGGCGACCTCGCAGCCCATGAACTGCATCGTGTCATAGACGGCCAGGGTCTGATCCACCAGCCCACCCGGCGAGTTGATGTACACGTGCACGTCCTGGTTGCGCTTGATCGACTGCAAGTACAGAAGCTGCTGAATGACGATGCTGGCCGTGCGCTCCAGTATCGGACCCGCCAGAAAGATGATGCGGTTCTCCAGGAGCATGTCCGACAGCGACATCTCCCGAGTGCGCTGATAGGGCGGATACTGGTTGAACGTTGGCAACGGTCCGAACACGTGGTCCATGATTGCTCCCTCAATCCTGCACTATGGGCGGCACTGCAGTCCGGCAGCGACACCGCCCTCGGGGCGGCGCCAGCCGTACCGCCGCGGAGTTTCCCCTTGTTTCCTTCGGCAGAAACCGGCCCCGGCCGCGAATTGCAGCAGCCTGGAGGGGGTTCGCCCCCGTTGCCGCTCGTAACCTACGGCGATAGCTGGGCTTACGAAACACCGCGAGGGCGCGGCGGCAGGGAATCCTGCCCCCCGCCGCCAGGACGGCTACGTGTTCGCAGTGCCCTCTGAGATTGTCGCCTTCTCGATCAGGCGGTCTAACGCCTTCTCATCACGCAGTTGCAAGAAGAGCGGCACCAGCGCCTTCTGCTTTGCCAGATCGTCGCGGACCCGATCGAAACGTCGATTCTGCTGCTGAGCAATCGCGTGGATGGCTCCGTTCAGTTCGTCCTCACTCACGTCCACGTCGAGTCTCTCAGCCAATTTCTCCATTATGAAGTAGGCCTTGACATCGCGTTCTGACTCGGTTTGAGCTTTTACGCGCATCTCGTCGCCGGCCTTACGGATCTCTGCCTCCGGAACCTGATTGCGGTACATCTCCATCATGCGCCGCAGGATGATGCGGTCCGCCTGCCTCTGGGACATGGCCTGGGGTACCTCCATCGGGATGTGCTCGATGAGATACTGCATGGCCTGCTCCCGCAGAGCCCGCTTGACCAGCCGGCCCCGCTCCGACTCCATTCGGGAGCGGTAGAAGCTGCGCAGCTCGCCTTCATTCTCGAAACCTGCCGCGTTCAGCAGATCGGCATCCAGCGGCGGGACGTGCAGGCGCTTGATCTCCTGGAGCTTGAACTCGAAGCGGGCCGGTTTGCCGCGGATTTCGGTGTTCTGGTGATCGTCGGGCACGGTGGCTTCCAACGCGACCTCGTCGCCGACGCGCTTGCCGCACACGGCTGCGCCCAGCCCCTTGAGGGGGACGCCGAAGAGGCGGAGGTCACGTGCGGGCAGGTCCGTACTTTCCTCCTGGCGCAGGAGCTGACCCTCCACGGTCCACTTCACGGAGGTGTACAGCAGGTCGTCCGCCTCGACCATGCCGTCATCGACGGGCTGATAGGTGGCCCGATAGCGGCGCAGCCGGTCCACCTCGGCGTCCACGTCCTGGTCGGTGATCTCGACTTGGGGACGCGTCAAGGGGATGTTGTCCAATGCCGGCAGCTCGAACTGAGGGGCGATCTCGACTTCACAGGCGTAGGTCAGCGGTCCTTCCTTGGGGAAGTCGATGTGCTCGACGGCCTCGTCCATGGGCAGGAGCTTCTCGACGTGGACGGTGCGCTCGATTCCCTTCTCGTCAAGCCGTTTTTCGGGGGCGCTGACCCAGACAAGGGCGTCGCCGACGGTGCGCAGCTCCTCCTTTTCGGTGGCGACCGAGAAGCTGGCGTGGACCAGTTGGTCGGCAAGCTCGGTACCGACGTCGGTCCCGAAGCGCTTCTCGACGAGGCGCAGGGGGGCGCGGCCCTTGCGGAAGCCGGGGATCTGGGCCTCACGCTTCAGCTCGCGGAACTGCTCGGTCAGCCGCTCGTCCATGAGGTCGCGCGGGACCGTGACGGTGAGTTTGAGGCGGAGGGGGCCGATGTCCTCCTTGGTGACGGACACGGCCTCTTTGAGTCGGGCCCGCAGCTTGTCCTCTTCGGACAGTTCAGGCTCTGCGCCTTGAGCTTCGGTACCGCTGCCCTCCGTGCCTTCCGCTGCCAGTTCTTCGTCAGCCATAGCTTCGACTCCCGCTGGACCAGCCTTCTATTCTCTTCCTGCCCCCCGCCGTAAGCCGGTCGGCTTCGCCCCGCCACCTGGCGGATTGGTACTCCGGCCACCCTGCTGCGTTGCCGGACGGGCCGGGATGAGGGCGCAAGTTAACGCACCCGCGGTCTGGTGGCAACGCTCGCCACCGGTGTTGGCTCATGTGGGCGGGTGGAGCCCGACATACGGGTGATGACGGACGCGGCGGGTGGAGCCCGCCCTGCACGTGGTGGAGGGCGCGGGGGCGGCGGGTGGAGCCCGCCCTGCGCGTGGCGACGGGCGTGGCGCGGCGGGCGGATCCCGTACCGCATCTTGCCCGGATTTCCCGGTCTGCCTGTCTTTTGCGTACCCGTGGGTCAGGGTATGCTGGGGGATCGAAAGCGGCCAGGATTGGCCCGGAGGTACGCAACTCAACGCTCGAAGCATGGAGAACGCGCAATGAGTGCCATCACGGATTTGCTGGGGAACGACGCGGAGAAGCTGCTGAACCACAAGTGTACGACGATCGACAAGTCGTTGCTGACGCCACCGGGCGGGGATTACCTGGACCGGGTGTTCGCGCAGACCGACCGGTCGGTGCCGGTGCTGCGGAACATGCAGGCCATCATGAACACGGGGCGGCTCGCGGGTACCGGGTACCTGTCGATCCTGCCCGTCGATCAAGGAATCGAACATAGCGCTGGCGCGTCGTTTGCGCCGAACCCGGCTTACTTCGACCCGGAGAACATCGTCAAGTTGGCGATCGAGGGCGGCTGCAACGCGGTGGCCTCGACGCTGGGGGTGCTGGGCGCGGTCGCCCGCAAGTACGCGCCGAGAATACCGTTCCTGCTGAAGCTGAACCACAACGAGCTGCTGACGTACCCGAACAAGTACGACCAGGTGATGTTTGCGCACGTGCAGCAGGCGGCGGACATGGGCTGTGCGGCCGTCGGGGCAACGATCTACTTCGGATCGGACGAGTCCAGCCGGCAGATTCAGGAGGTCAGCGAGGCTTTTGCGCTGGCGCATCAGCTTGGGATGGTCACCGTGCTGTGGTGCTACCTGCGCAACAACGCGTTCAAGAAGGACGGGGTGGACTACCACGTTTCGTCCGACCTGACGAGCCAGGCGAATCACCTCGGGGTGACGCTGGAAGCGGACATCATCAAGCAGAAGCAGGCGGAGAACAACAACGGCTTCACGGCCATCAACTTCGGCAAGACGAGCAAGCTGGTGTACGAGAAGCTCACCAGCAACCACCCGATCGACCTGACGCGGTACCAGGTGGCCGGCTGCTACATGGGCCGCATCGGGCTCATCAACTCCGGCGGCGCTTCGGGGCAGAATGACTTCGCGGAGGCGGCCCGCACCGCGGTGATCAACAAGCGTGCGGGCGGCATGGGCCTGATCTCCGGTCGCAAGGCGTTCCAGCGCCCGATGGAGGAGGGGGTGAAGCTGTTGCACGTGATTCAGGACGTGTACAAGGACAAGTCGATCACGCTGGCGTAAACGGTCGCTGACGGTTCCCGTCGGCGAGCGGCAGTGCCAACGAACGCCGGCATCACCGAGCGGGGTCTTTGCTGCGCGCAAGCTGGTCGGCGGGCGGGGTGGGCCTGGGTGATAAGCATCGACGTGGTGTCAGAGGGGAGGGCATTTCATGGGTGTGCCACAAGTCTACAGGCTGGGAGCAGGTGGTGTTGTCGTCGGACTGCTGTGCGTGGCAGGGTGTTGTCCGAGTTTCATCGCGTGTGAAGACTCGCCCGCCCCGTATTCCCCATCGATCGACAGCGACAGCGACGGCGTGCGGGATCCCACTGACTCATGCCCGGGAACGCCGCCGGGCGACCCGGTTGATGCCAACGGATGCTCCGTCAGCCAGCGCGGCACGGACGACGATGGGGTCTCGGCCGCGGACGATCTATGTCCCCAAACGCCGTCCGGAGAGGACGTCGACGCGAACGGCTGCTCCGCAAGCCAGCGCGACACCGATGCGGACGGGGTCGTCGACGCCGGTGACAACTGTCCGGATGCGGCGAATCCGGGCCAGGCGGATGCCGACGGCAACGGTGTCGGGGATGAGTGCGACAAGGTGGTTCTGACCGTGGTTGGAGGTTCGGGATCGGGGCCCTATGCCCGTGGCGCGTCGATTCAGGTTGCCGCGCAGGTACCGGTGGGCAAGAGATTCAATCAATGGACCGGCGACGTGGCGCGTCTTGGCGACGTCTATGCCGCGACGACCACGCTTCAACTGAGCGATGAGGCAACGATCACGGCCACGTTCTTTGAGTGGCCTGCGGTTTCCTGCAAGGTCCACGGCGTCGACTTCGGCCCCTTCGTTCGTCCGGGGCAGAACCCGGATCAGGGTGGTACGGTTGGGTTTGATCAGGTCCGGGAACTGATAGCGGCGATGGGCCCCTACGTGGAATGGATCAGAACCTATGGGTGCTCACTGGGGGTGGAGGAAGCTCCAGCGATTGCCAGGTCCTTCGGGCTGAAGGTGGCCGTTGGGGTATGGATTGGGAAGGACGCGAGCGCCAATGAAAGAGAGATCAACGCGGCCGTCACCATCGCCAACGCCGGGAATGCCGATTTGATCATCGTGGGCAGCGAGGCGCTATTGCGCGCTGACGTGACGGCGGCACAGCTCGTGGATTACATCGAGGCCGTGAAGTCCGGGGTTTCAGGAGTACCGGTGGGTGCGTCCGACGCCTGGTCGGCGTTGCTTGCCAACCCGACTGTCATGGAGGCCGGCGATGTTGTGATTGCCAACTTCTATCCCTACTGGGAGGGTATATCGCTCGATACGGCGCTCTCGACGCTCAACCAACAATACGACCAGTTGACGCACGCCACGACCAAGAGCGTCATGGTGGGAGAAACGGGCTGGCCCAGTGGGGGCAACGCCGTTGGAGCGGCGGTGCCGGGGCCGGATAACGCGGCATTCTATTTCAAGAACTTCATTTCCTGGGCCGAGGACCGAGACGTTGACTACTTCTACTTCGAGGCATTCGATGAGCCCTGGAAGGAAGCGAATGAGGGCCCCCAGGGAAAGGCATGGGGAGTGTTCACCTCTGCGGGGGTGATGAAGACCGGGATGCTCGGGGTGTTCGACTGTGAACGGCTCGATGACAACTGGTCCGGTGCAGGTTGTCGCCTGGATGACCCCACCCTGCGTCTTACCTATGTGCCAGCCCCGGGAAGCTGCGGAGCTCCGGACGACGTCATGCAGGGACAGGTGTGCCACGTGGACACCGCCACGCACATCCTGGCCGTGTACATCCGGGTGGGAAGCGGTTGGTGGACCAAGCCGTACTGGGACCGCCCCGTTACTACGATCGGAAGCGGGGGTGGCTGGGAATGCGACATCTGTACGGGAGGAACCGACGGGCAGGCGAATCGAGTGGCGGTATTCCTGCTGCCATCCAGTTTTGAGGTCCCCTTGCTGAGGGGAGGGACAAGCTTGCCGTCCGACCTGTACAGCAACGCCGTGGGCTACGTCGAAGCGGACCGAGCACAACCATAGAGTCCGCGGGTGCCAGAGGAGCGGGGAGAAGGTGCGGGCAGCCTCAGGGAATTGAGGCTGCCCGCGTTGTGTCGGTTCTGCGTCAACCGTCCGCCAGCCGACCCCGCGCGGGCTCAAGCCCGCGGCTTGACCGAGGACCCCGCGTGGGCTCAAGCCGGGTATGTACCCGGCGTGTACCGCGTGGCGGGTGGGCACGTTCGCGCACCAGGGGGACCTGGGCTTCCGCCGCCCTCGCCGCTGCCCCTCTCCCGGGGGGAGAGGGGTCCAGACGCGGCAAGCCTGCGGCCTACGATCCGGCGGGGAAGTCCGCGCGGGTTTTGCCGGCCAGCAGTATGTCCAGTTCGGCGGCGATGGTCTTGTCGAGGCCTTCCTTGGCGCCGATGTGGACGGCCTCGATGGTGCCGTCCTTGCCGACGACGAACAGGGTGGGGAAACTCTGCACCTTGTAGTCACCGGCGACCTTACGGGTGTCGTTGTCGGCCGTGGTCATGGTCATCGGCATGGTGAGCTTGGCTTCGTTGTACTGCTGGAGGCTCTGCTCTTCGGTCTTGGCCCGCTTGTTCTTCTCGGGATCGCCGCGGTCGTCGAGGTTGATGGCGAGGACATCCACGCCCTTGTCCTTGTAGCTCTGGTAGACGGTCTCGATCCACGGTTGCGCTTTCCGGCAGAAGCCGCACCAGGAGGCGTAGCAGAAGACGACCTGGGGCTTACCGGGGTTGCCGCCGATCTTCATTTCCTTGCCGTCGATCGTCTTGAAGGTGTACTCCGGGGCGGGCTTGCCGACGAGTTGGGCCGCAGGCCGCGGCTGGGGCTGGGCGGGCTGCTGGGCCGACCGCATCTGGGCGAGCGCCTGCTGAAGCTGCTCGCGCATGGCCTGCATTTCCCGCTTGAGCCCGTCCAGTTCCGTCCGCAGCTCCTGCTGGGCCTGCTCCAATTGCTTGATCTGGCTGGCGGTGTCCGCCTGCTGAGCACTGGCAGGGGTGCCGACCGCCAAGCCGCACGCCACGATCGCCGCGAGAATCCCGAACGACAACTTCATTTGAGGTCTCCTGGTTATACCCACGGGTGTGAAGCCCGTCTTCTTGCCGCACAACCGGCTGGAACAGGCAGCAAGGATACCCGAAGCTGGGCGGCGGTCCAACGGCGGCGGCGGACGCGGACGGCCCGTGGCCGGGACGCTCGAGCGTTCCAGGGTTTGCGGTGGCCGGCGGTCCGCGCCGGGCCAGGGGGCCGCTGGGGGCTGATCGCGAGGGGTCTGCCCAAGGGGGAGCCCCTGGGTGGCCGCTGTGTATCATGCTGGTAACAAGGCGGCGTGGTGCGCGGGTGAGCGTATCGGGTCGGAGGACACGTCGAGGTGGGGGGCCGCGCGGGGGGTTACGGTTGCCGGCCGGACGGAAGTGGCGTAGAGTGTGCCGGTCGTGGTGCGGGCCGGCGGGCAACGCACGCCGTGGGGCGTCACCACCAGCCCGCGCGTTCCTACCCCTGCGGTGAGCACCATGGATTCCCATCAACTTCCGGAGATCGGATGGACGGCGGCGGTAAGTCGAAGGCGGTTCCTGCAGCTCGGGGCGGCTGGTGCCGGCCTGCTGCTGGGCACGCCGCACGCATGGGCGCAGCAGGCGGCCCAGCCCACGCCGCCGGCAAAGCCGAAGACCAACCTCGAGGATGCCCTGAAGGTTCCGCGCACGAAGTACTCGCTGCCCGGCTTGTTTCCGGGCAAGGTCGTGCAGGTCGAGGACGCGGCGGTCATCGCCGACGGGCGGTTCGTTCCCAGCGTCGTCGAGAAGATGTTCGCCCGCGGTGTGCAGGAGCTGACCGGGCAGAACATGCAGGAGAGTTTCAAGCTGCTGTTCGGCAAGGACGACATCGTCGGCATCAAGGTCAACCCGGTGGGGCCGGGATTGATGAGCACGCGGCTCGAGCTGGTGCAGGCGATCATCGACTGGCTGACGGGCAACGGCATCGCCCGGCAGAACATCGTCATCTGGGACCGCTTCGACTTCATGCTCACCGATGCGGGCTTCACGGCCGCGCGTTTCCCGGGGGTGAAGATCGAGGGCCTGCAAACGATGGTCGAGGACCTGCCGGAGGGTGAGAACGCGGACCACAGTCGCTGGCTGGACAAGGACGGCAACCACGTCAGCGCGCCGAACTTCGACCGGGAGGTGTTCTACTGGGCGGACGTGGAAGGGCCCAAGGACCTGCCGTACCTGAACCAGCACGTGTTCAACGGCAAGCACTCCTACTTCGGCAAGCTGCTCACGCAGCGGATGACGAAGCTCATCAACGTGCCGGTGTTCAAGAACACGGGCAACGGCATCTCGATGGCCACCAAGAACCTGGGTTACGGGGCGATCTGCAACACGAACCGGCTGCACCAGCCGCTGTTTTTCGACGTGTGCACGGAAGTGCTGGCGTTCCCCGTGATGCGCGACAAGCTGGTGCTCAACGTGACCGACGGGCTGCGGGGTCAGTACGACGGCGGGCCGATGCCGGCCGCCCAGTTCACTTACGACTACCGGAACCTCTTCTTCGCGACCGACCCGTTCGCGCTCGACTCGGTGTGTCACGGGTTGATGGTTCAGAAGCGCAAGGAAGCCGGCGTCAGAGTCGACGAGCATCCCAAGTACACTGAGTATCTGCGGTACGCAGAGAAGCTGGGGCTGGGGTTGGTGGACCCGGCCAAGGTGAAGGTGCTGCATGCGTAGGCCGCGGGGGGAACCCCGGTTGGTCCGGTCTGCGCCGGGCGCTTCGAGCTGTGACCTGCGACCCCGCGATCCGAACCGCGAGCGTGCGGCCTCCGGTGGTGGGATTCGCTTGCCCTCCGAGCGAGAAGAGAGAGGAGGAAGAAGGTGGGCTCCAGGGCCTGAAGGCTCTGGCAATGCTCGTTCGCCCTCCGGGCGAAGGAGAGTACGGGCTCTGTGCCCGGAGGGCGCACGGTGGTTGCCAGGGACTTCGAGTCCCTGGTGGGCGGATCGCTCTTTCTTCTCTTCTCTGAACCCCGCCCGGAGCGCGGACGACCGGTGTCCAGGACTTCATAGGTGCACGATGCGGGTGGCGGTTCGCCCGTTGCCGCGTGTCTGCAAGCGGCGAGCAAGGGCATTCCGCGGAGCCCATGTGGCGGGCATCGTGCTCGCGCTGCTGGTACTCAGCACACTGCCCGGCTGTCGGTGGGGCGGCGGTGTGTCGGTGGCACCACGGGCCCAAGAGCTGCAGCAATCCCCCGTGTCCTGCCTCGGACTCTGTCCGGATGCCCCTGGCCCGGAATGGACGCGTGCGGAGCGAGCGCGACGCTTCATCGGACAGGACCTGTTCAATCACATCGACGGGGCGGCCGAGGTCTTCCTGGAGATGGGCTTTCGGGAGGTGGCCGTGCAGCGCTACGCGAAGGCCGACGCGACGCTGACCCTCGAAGTTTACGAGATGACAACGCCGACGGCCGCGCGCGGGATGTACCTGAGCCTCCGCGGCCGGGGCACACCGGTGGAAGGTGTGGTCGGGCGGAACTTCGGCAACCCGTTCCAGGTCGTGGCCCAGAAGGACCGCTACTTCATCCAGATCAACAACCCCGGCGGCGACGAGAAGCGCCTGTCATCCATGATCCGAGTCGTCAATGATGTGCAGGCGGCCATACCGGACGACGGCGTGGTGCCCGTGCTGGACCTGCTGCCGGCGCCGGGGCTGGTGCCCGGCTCGGAGGTGGTCGTTTGCGGTCCGTACACGCTGCAAGGCGTCTTCACGCTCGGCGAGGGCGACGTCCTGCTGATGCAAGGTAAGACCATTGGCGTCGCAGGTGATTACGAGACGCCGGCGGCCGGTAGCTTCACTCGTCTGATCGTCCAGTACGCGAACCCGGAGGCAGCGCAGGCGGCCTACGCCTCCCTGGCGCAGCATCTTGATCCGTACCTGGTGGTTCTCCACCGGGATGAGCGCGAACTCGTTTTCCGCGACGCGAACGGCAAGTACGGTGTAGCCGGCGTTGAGCGAGACCGGCTGGACATACGCGTCCGCCTGCAGCACAATCCGCGCGAGACGAGGCCGTAAGTCGCGGGGCTCCATGGCCCGGTACCGCCCTGGCGACCGGGATTGCCGCCACTTCCTCGTGTGCGACGTTGCAACCGTGCCTGCCGCTCAACCGTGCAGGTAGTACTCCTTCACCCAGGCGGGCAGCTTGCCTTTCTCAGCCAGGATGCGAATGAGGTTCGGCACGCTCTCGAACTGGCGTGCGCTGCGTTCATATTCCTCCTTCGTGATCTCGGGCCGGCCAGCCAGGCCGAGCAGCAACTGGTTGCGATCGGCCATCAGTTGCCGCATCTTGGGACACCCGAAGGTCTCGCACTCCGCACACGAGCGAATGCCCTTCTCCTTCGCACAGGGACGAGCCTTGCAGAGCTCGTCCGCGATGGGGCCCTCGCTCTTGCAGCCGCGGCAGGGCTCCGACCCAGGGACTTTGTCCGGGGTGTAGTGCAGGCCGAAGAGCTTGTTCCAGCCCTCGATCATCTTGAGTCGCTCCTCCTTGTTCTCCGACCGGGCAGGGCAGGAGCGGCAGTTGTAGCCGCAGTAACCGACGAGCGGGTCGTCGGCGGGATTGGCGGGTGCAGGAGGCTGCTCGGCCTTCGGCTCGGACGCGGCCCGGGCTTCGAGGGCGGCCGGCACCAGACCGGCAAGGGCGGCCAGCTTGGCGCTGGTCAGCAGGAACTCCCGCCGCGGGGTCCGCGGCTGCTCATCTGTGGTGTGTTCAGGCATGTGCTTCTCCCAGCGTGGAAACTGGCGGTGGGCGGCTCCGGTCGTCGGGGCTCACCGCCGGGCAGCTCTGGTTCTCCTATCCTAGCCCGGGCTTATTGCGGGCGTCTGCAAGGTAGTGTCAAATCCTGTCGGAACGCGTGGGCGCGGGCGAGGCGGTGGCGAGAAGCCGGCGCTACCTGCCCGTCGGTCGGGGATAGCGCGACCCGCGCGTTATCTATGAATGACGAGGAGAAACGCATGAACAGGACCATGGAGTACGCGCAGTCTTTGGGTCTGCTGCTGGCTGTTCTGGCTGTTGCCTGCGGCGCGGCAGCCGCGCCGGCGGCGGAGACCCAGGCCGTTGCGGGGGCACCGATTGCCACGCAAGTACCCGCTACTGCCGAGACGCCCGAGCAATTCGCTCAGCGCCTGCGTTGGTGGCGGGAAGCGCGGTTCGGGATGTTCATTCACTGGGGGTTGTACGCGATCCCGGCCGGGCAGTGGGGGACGGGGACGGACCACGGCGAGTGGATTCGAGAGACCGCCCACATCCCGATCGAGGAATACGATCGCTTCGTAGCGCAGTTCAATCCGGTCCGCTTCGATGCGAATGCCTGGGTGCGCGTCGCGCAAGAGGCGGGCATGCGCTACATCGTCATCACCAGCAAGCACCACGACGGCTTCTGTCTGTTTGACTCGGCACTGACGGACTACGACGTCATGTCCACGCCGTTTCGGCGGGACATCATGAAGGAGTTGTCCGACGCGTGCCGGCGGCAGGGGCTGCGGATGTGCTGGTACCATTCGATCATGGACTGGCATCACCCGGATTACCTGCCGCGCCGGTCGTGGGAGAGCCGCTCGGCCGAGGGCGCGGACTTCGGGCGTTACGTGCAGCACCTGCGCGGCCAGGTCGAGGAGCTGCTGACCAAGTACGGCGACATCGGCGTGATGTGGTTCGACGGGCAGTGGGAGGACACCTGGACGCACGAGTACGGGCAGCCGCTGTACGACCTGTGCCGGCAGCTTCAGCCGAACGTGATCATCAACGACCGGGTCGACAAGGGTCATCTCGCGCGGGGCCGTGCCGGCAAGGGGCACTTCGCAGGTGACTACGGCACGCCGGAGCAGATGATTCCTTCGGCGGCGATCTTGGACGTTCCCTGGGAAACGTGCATGACGCTCAACCGGCACTGGGGCTACAACCGGCTCGATGAGGACTGGAAGTCGTCCACGGAGCTGATCCGGATGCTGGTGGACATTGCCTCGAAGGGCGGCAACTTCCTGCTCAACGTCGGGCCGACGGCCGAGGGCGAGTTCCCGCCGGCGTGCGTCGAGCGGCTGCAGGCGATGGGGGCGTGGCTGGCGGTGAACGGCGAGTCGATCTACGCGACCTCGGCCGGCCCGTTTCCGCCGCAGGCGTGGGGGCGTTGCACGCAGACCGCGCCGGAAGGCGGCGGCACGCGGCTGTATCTGCATGTGTTCGACTGGCCGATGGATGGTCAGCTTGCCATCGGGGGGCTGTTCAATGAAGCCCGCGGTGCCTATCTGCTGGCGGATGCGCAGCGGAAGCCGCTGGCGGTTGCGCGCGCGGAAGACGCGCTGGTGGTCAAGCTGCCGGCCACCGCGCCCGATGCGGTGGACACGGTCGTCGTGCTCGATATTGCGGGCGCGCCGGACGTGACGGAGCCGCCGGCCATCTCCGCCGAGCACATGGTGTTCGTGGATAAGCTGGAGGTGACGGTACGGCCCCCGCGCGAGAATACAGAGATCCGCTATACGATCGACGGCAGCGCGCCGACGGCTTCTTCGCCGCTGGTGGAGGGCCCGATTTCCCTGACGAAGACGACGACGGTGCGGGCGCGCTGCTTCCGCGCCGGGCGGCCGGTGAGCGCGCCTGCCGTCGCTGTGTTCACCCAAGTGGCGCTGCGCCCGGCGTCGTCTGCCGAGGGGGCACAGCCCGGTCTTAAGTATGAGTATTACGAAGGCGACTGGGATCGCCTGCCGGATTTCACCAGGCTGACGCCCGTGAAGACGGGGCGCTGCCCGGATTTCGATTTCAGCCAGCGCAACCAGGCCGAGCACTTCGGCTTCCGATACAGCGGGCTGGTGACGGTGCCGCAAGACGGCATGTACAGATTCACGGTCGCCTCCGACGACGGTAGTCGGCTGTACATCGGGGACACGCTCGTTGTTGACAATGACGGTCTGCATAGTCTGCAGGCGACGGCGGGGGAGGTGCCGCTGGCGGCCGGTGCCCACACCATCCGCGTGGAGTTCTTCGAGAGGACCGGGGATGACGCGTTGGAGGTTCGCTACGCCGGCCCGGGGGTGAAGGACCAGCGTATCCCCACGGCCGCCCTCTCCAGCCGCTAGGAGTGCCGTGGAGAACCCCTCTCCCTGGAAGGGAGAGGGGCAGGGGTGAGGGTAGCGGAGGTGAGGATGCACGCCTGTGGCGCGACCACGCTTAAGCGCGACCGCGGTTGCGGGAAAGCCTGGCGCCCGCGGCGCGCGGGACGCCAAACAGGCACAAGGGGAGAAGGTAGGGTGACGGGTAATGCCGGGGCCACGCAACCCTCCCCCGTCCCCTCCCTGGGAGGGAGGGGAGTCCTGTTAGGCATGCCGAGGAGAAGTCGATGACCAGCACGCCGCGTTGTTTTGCTCTCGGGGGCATGGGTGCAGGCGAGGCCGGCCGGCCCGGCGGCGTCGTGGCCGTGTATGAGTCCAGCGAGGCCGCCAGTCGGGCCGTGGCCAAGGAGATTGCCCAGGTCCTGCGCGACAAGGCAGCCCGCGGCGAGCGCGCGGTCCTCGGTCTCGCCACCGGCTCGACGCCGCAGAGCGTTTATGACGAACTGGTGCGCCTGCATCGGGATGAGGGTCTTTCCTTCCAGCACGTGACGACGTTCAACCTCGATGAGTACTGGCCGATGCGCCCGGACGCCCTGCAGAGCTATCATCGCTTCATGGCGGAGAGCCTGTTTGCGCACGTGGACATCGACCGTGCGAACGTTCACATTCCCGACGGCACGTTGCGGCAGGAGGACGTGCGGGCGTTCTGCAGCGAGTATGAGCGGCTGATCCGCGAGGCCGGCGGCATCGACGTGCAGCTTCTGGGTATCGGGCGGACCGGGCACATCGGTTTCAACGAGCCCGGCTCGCCGCGCGACAGCCGGACGCGCCTCATCACTCTCGACAAGGTGACCCGCCGCGACGCGGCCAGTGACTTCTTTGGCGAACTGAACGTGCCGCGGCGCGGAATCACCATGGGCGTGGCGACCATTCTGGAGGCACGCCGCATTCTGCTGCTGGCTTTCGGCGAGCAGAAGGCCCAGATCGTTCGCCAAGCGGCCGAGGGGGAGGTCGGCAGCGCGGTGCCTGCCAGCTTCCTGCAACAACACGGTAACGTGCACTTTGCGCTGGATCGGGCGGCCGCGAGCGAGCTGACCTCGATCAAGACGCCGTGGCTGCTGGGCGCGGTGGCGGAGTTCGGGCAGAGCTGGGACGAAGCGACCACCCGGCGGGCAGTCGTGTGGCTGGCCCTGAAGCTGGGCAAACCGATCCTGAAGTTGGTGGCGGAGGACTATAACGAGAACGGGTTACAGGAGCTGCTCTCGGTGCGCGGGTCGGCCTACGACGTGAACATCGAGGTGTTCAAGAGCTTGCAGAACACCATCACTGGCTGGCCCGGCGGCAAGCCGGCGAGCGAAAGCGCGCCCGTCGTGGAGGCCGAGACGGTGGCGCGGCAGGCTTCCAAACGCCAGCGCCCGGTGCCTCCCGGGGTGCGCCGGCCGGGCGACATCTTCCCGAAACGCGTGGTTGTCTTCAGCCCGCACCCGGACGACGACGTGATCTCCATGGGCGGGACGCTCATCCGCCTGTGCGAGCAGGGTCACGAGGTGCACGTCGCCTACCAGACTTCCGGCAGCATCGCGGTGTTTGACGACAAGGCGGTGCGGCACGTGGATTTCGTGACCGAGTTCTGCCGGGTGTTCGCTCTGTTCAGCGCACCGGATGCACCGCGCCTCGAGCAGGCAGTGGGTGCGCTGCTGCGCGCGAAGGCCGCGGGCGAGATCGACGGCCCGGAGCTGCAGCAGCTTAAGACGCTGATCCGGCGCAGCGAATCGCGGGCGGCTGCCCGCTACTCCGGTGTTCGGCCGGAGCACATTCACTTCCTGGATATGCCGTTCTATGAGACCGGCCGCGTGCGAAAGAAACCGCTCAGCGAGGCGGACATCAACATCATCGTGGAACTGCTGGAACGGGTCCACCCGCATCAGGTGTACGCGGCGGGCGACCTGTCCGATCCGCACGGAACGCACCGCGTCTGCCTGGCGGCCATCGCGGCCGCGCTGCACAGCCTGGCGGAGCGTCCGTGGCTGGCCATGTGTGAGGTCTGGTTGTACCGCGGCGCCTGGCAGGAGTGGGAGCCGCAGGCGATCGAGATGGCCGTGCCGCTCAGCCCGGATGAGGTCGAGCGCAAACGGACCGCCATCTTCAATCACGAGACGCAGAAGGACAAAGCTCCGTTTCCGGGGCCCTGGGACACGCGGGAGTTCTGGCAGCGGGCGGAGGATCGCAACCGGCACACGGCCCAGCTTTATGATCGGCTGGGTCTGCCGGAGTATCAGGCGCTGGAGGCGTTCGTGCGCTGGCGGCCGGAGCTCGTTTGAGCTGGCTGGGAGTGCCGCAGGGCGCCGGCTGTCCGGCACTGCCGCTGGGCGCCGGATGATGCAGGAGCTGGCGGCAGGACCCCTCTCCCGCTTGGGGGAGAGGGCAGGGTGAGGGGGGGATGCTCGGGCGTTTCGGCACTCTTCCGGTCCCTCGCGGCCAGGGACGGGAGTGGGGTTGGGGACTCTCAGGGTTGGCATCATGCAATTGAATGGTTTGGACTGGTTGATCGTGGTGGCCAGCCTGCTGGTCACTTTCGCGCCGGTGCTGTTTTTCGCCCGCCGGGCGGGACGGGGGACCACGGAGTTCTTCGCCTCCGGGCGGGCGGCACCCTGGTGGCTGATCGGCACGTCGATGGTGGCCACCACGTTCAGCACGGACACGCCGAACCTGGTGACGAACATGGTCCGCACCAAGGGGGTGGCCGACAACTGGGAATGGTGGGCATTCCTGTTGACGGGCATGATGACGGTGTTCTTCTACGCCCGGTTGTGGCGGCGCTCGCGGGTGCTGACCGACCTGGAGTTCTATGAGTTACGGTACTCGGGCGCGTCGGCGGCGTTCCTGCGTGGGTTTCGGGCACTCTACCTGGGCCTTTTCTTCAACTGTGTCATCATGGCCAGCGTTACGCTGGCGGCCGCCAAGATTGCGAATGTGATGCTTGGCTGGGAGCGCTGGCAGGCGGTGCTGGTGTGCGTGCCGATCTGCATTGTCTTCGGCAGCATCGCCGGTCTGTGGGGCGCGCTGGCCACGGACCTTCTACAGTTTGCATTGGCCATGTTCGGTGTATTTGGGGCCGCCTACTATTCGCTGCAACTTCCGCAGGTAGGCGGGCTGAGCGGGCTGGTGAGCAAGCTCCCCGCCGAGAAACTCAACCTGCTGCCGGACTTTGGCAACTGGGACCTGGCCCTGGGCATCTTCATCATCCCGCTGGCGGTGCAGTGGTGGTCGGTATGGTACCCCGGGGCGGAGCCGGGCGGCGGGAGCTACATCGCCCAGCGGATGCTGGCCGCGCGCAGTGAACGCGACGCCCTGGCAGGGACACTGTGGTTCAACGTCGCCCATTATGCCCTCCGGCCATGGCCCTGGATCGTTGTCGCCCTTTGTTCGATGTTGGTGTTCCCTACGCTCGACGATCTCAAGGCTGTGTTGCCGCATGTGAGTGAGAAACTCATCGGTGACGACATGGCTTATCCGGCGATGCTGACGTTGTTGCCTCATGGTCTGCTCGGTCTGCTGGTGGCGTCGTTGCTGGCTGCCTACGTCTCCACCATGACGACGCATATGAACTGGGGTACCTCGTACTTGGTGGTGGACTTTTACCGGCGGTTTATCCTGCGCGATAGCCGACAGAGCGAAGACGCAGGCGGGCGCGAGGCTGGGGGGCGTGACCCTCACCCCGGCCCTCTCCCGGGAAGGGAGAGGGGGGCAGAGAGCGCTGCTGCCCGTGAGCGGCAGCTGGTGCTGGTTTCGCGGGTGGTCAGCGCGGCGCTGATGATACTATCAGGGGCGCTGATGTTCGCGCTGACGACGGCGAAGGACGCGTTCGATCTGATGCTTTCGATCGGCGCGGGGACCGGGCTGCTGTATCTATTACGATGGTTCTGGTGGCGGATTAATGCCTGGAGCGAGCTGGCCGCGATGGCGGCATCGTTTGCGGCCGCCGTGTTCCTGTTGATCGCGCGGAAGCTGGGGGTGCCGATCAGCGGGCACTGGGGGCTGGTGGGCTCCGTGGCCTTTACGACGGTCGTGTGGGTGGTGGTGACGTACCTGACGCCGCCGGTGGAGCGCGAAACGCTGTTGCGTTTCTATCGGCTGGTGCGGCCGGCCGGGCCGGGCTGGCGCGAGTTTCGCGCCGCCAGCGGCGTGGCGGCCGCGCCGGACCGCCTCAGCCTGGCGCTGCTGGGCTGGTTCCTGGGCTGTGTACTCGTGTATTCGGCGCTGTTCGGGACGGGCAGCTTCATCTACGGGCGCTCGACGGCCGGAGTCGTCGGCGTGGTGGCGTTCGTCGCCAGCGGTGGCGGTTTGCTGTGGCTGCTGCGGACACTGTGGCGCAGCTCGCCGGGCGCCGAGCAGACATGAGGACAGCGTGGTTCACCGAGGGCTGCGGAGGCGTGTTATGGTGATGAGGACAGTTAGGCCGGTCGTTTTGCTGGCGTGCCTGGTGCAGACGTCCATGGCGGCGGCTGAGCCGGGCGCAGCGGTTCCCGCGTTGATTCCGAGGCCGGCACAAATGAGCGTGCAGGCCGTTTGTTTCGAGCTGAAGCCGACCAGTGAGGTGATCGTCGGGACGGCGGACGCCGAGGTGCGGGCGGTCGCCGGGTATCTGGCTGACCATCTGCGTACACTTACGGGCAACGCGCTGCCCGTGACTGAACGGGCTACGTCCGACGGTCTCTTTCCGGCGGGGAGCCTCGTCCTGTTGGGTGGCCCGGGCGACCGGCAAGCGGCGGGCGAAGAAGCGTACACGTTGCGCATCACGCCGACTGAGGTACGTCTGGAAGCCGCGCACGCCCGCGGGCTGTTTCTGGGCGTGCAGACGCTGCGCCAGCTTGCCCAACCGGTGCTGACCACCGGCCCAGCGCCAGCGGGCGCCGCGTGCACCTTCCCCTGTGTGGAGATCAGCGACGTGCCGCGCTATCGGTGGCGCGGCATGTTGCTCGACTGCGGCCGGCACTTCATGAGCAAGGAGTTCATCAAGCGCTACATTGATCTGCTGGCGTATCACAAGCTGAACGTGCTGCACTGGCATCTGACCGAAGACCAGGGTTGGCGCGTGCAGATCAAGAAGTATCCGAAGCTCACAGAGGTCGGCGCCTGGCGCGGACAGGGCGAGCAGCGCTACGGCGGCTTCTACACGCAGGACGACGTGCGCGAAATCGTAGCGTATGCGCGCAGTCGATATGTTACCATCGTGCCGGAGATCGAGATGCCCGGCCACTGTCAGGCGGCGCTGGCTGCCTATCCGGAGCTGTCGTGCACCGGCGGTCCCTTCGAGGTTTCCACCCAGTGGGGCGTGCGCGAGGATGTGTATTGCGCCGGGAATGAGCGCACGTTCGAGTTCCTTGAGGACGTGCTCAGCGAGGTCATCGCTTTGTTCCCGTCCGAGTACGTCCACATCGGCGGAGATGAGTGTCCCAAGGCACGGTGGCAGGCCTGCCCGAAGTGCCAGGCGCGCATGCGGGCTGAGGGGCTGCGCGATGAGAACGAGCTACAGAGTTACTTCGTCCGCCGGATCGAGCGCTTTCTGAACAGTCACGGCCGGCGGCTCATCGGCTGGGACGAGATTCTGGAAGGCGGCGTGGCGCCGGATGCGACGGTGCAGTCGTGGCGGGGCCTCAAGGGGGCAGTGGCGGCCGCCGGTGCGAATCACGATGTCATCTGCTCACCCACAACTCACTGTTATCTTGACTATGCCCAGGCGAAACACCCCGAGGAACCCACGCAGATGGGGTACGTGCCGCTGGAGACCGTCTACAGTTTTGAGCCCACTCCGCCGGAGCTGTCGGCTGAGGCAGCCAGGCACATTCTGGGCGCCGAGGGCAACATGTGGACGGAACATGCACCGGAGGCCCGGGTGGACTGGCAGGTGTTCCCGCGTTTGTGTGCGCTCGCTGAGGTGATGTGGTCACCACGAGAGGCTCGCGACTGGGGCGATTTCCAGGCACGGTTGCGCGTGCACTACGCGCGTCTGGACGCGCTCGGAGTCAACTACTATGTTCCCGCGCCGCGCTTCGTGCGCGACGGGCAGGTCGTGACGCAGGGAGTATTCAGTGGCGCGCTGGCGGTGTCGCTGGACAATCCCTTCGGTGCGGGTGAGCTATTCTACACAGTTGACGGCAGTGAGCCGACGGCGGCGTCATTGCGGTACCAGGCGCCCGTCGAGTTAAAGGAAACTACGGTGCTGAAGGCGCGCACGCTGCTGCCCAACGGCAGGACGAGCTGCTCGGCCGAGGCGCGCTTCGAGCGCTCGGACTGAACGGGACCGCGCCAAGGGGAGACCGGGAGGGTGGCAAGCCCAAGCCGAAGGCGTCCCGGCACGCCGGGATTGCAGCAGCCGCCGGTCGGCGGGAAGGCATGGTCCCGGCGCGCCGGGACCGAGCTTTCCCGCGCCCGACGGGCCGCCATCTATCACTGCATGCCGGCGCCTTCGGCTTGGGCATGCCACCCTGTTCGGGCATGCTACCGTGTTCGGGGATGCCGCCCTGCCAGCCTGTTGAAGAACGGTCGGAGCGCGCTCGATGGCCGGAAGACCGGTGCATTTGAGGCCCTGTACGTCGGCCGCGGGGGGCCGACGCTACTTCTTCAACAGGCTGCTACGGGTTTCCCTTCTGCGTGGTCCTGTGTAATCCGGCGTCTACAGAGCCGGCTTATCACAAGCGTTAACTACGCGCTGCATCTGCGCCCGGTGTTGTTCCATGGACTCCAGCAGCCGGAACTGGGTCCGGCAGCGGTCGAGGTTATGCCCCGGCCGCGAGACTCGGTAGTACATATCACCCTGCAAGTAGTCGGTCAGAAAGCGCAAGCCCTGTTCAAAGATAATCACCTCCGCGGCGGGTACGAGGTGGGCGCGCTCGGCCGGGGTGAGGAAGCCGCCGGCGGCCGACAGGTAGCCTCGCGTCAGGGCGGTAAAGAGCGGCAGATGGAGCGCGACCTGCGCGGAGTCGGGCTCATCCTCGGCGCAGCCGCTGGTCATCGAGCGCACCATGTCGCCGAAGTCGTGCCCCGCCAGGCCCGGCATGACGGTATCCAGATCCACGACACACAGCGGCTCGTCGTCGGTCGCGTCGAAGAGGACGTTGGTGATCTTGGCGTCGTTGTGTACGACGCGGGCCGGGAGTGCCCCCGATTCCTGGAGGCCCGTGAGTGCCCTGGCCAACGCCTGGCGCTCGCGTGCGAAGTCGATTTCCGTCCGGACGGCAGACGCCCGGCCGCGTTCGTCGCCGGCCACCGCACGCTCGAACGCGGCGTAGCGGCGCGGCGTGTCGTGAAAGCCGGGGATGGTGTCGTGCAGAGGCGGCGGCGGCAGGTCGGCCAGCAGGGCCTGGAACCGGCCGAAGATGCGCCCGGCGGCCTCCGCCTGAGGCGGCGCGGTGACGGTCGCATACGTCCGCGTGTTCTCGATGTACAGGAGCATCCGCCAGCAGTCACCCTTCTCGTCGCGGAGGAGGTCCGCACCCGAGCGGGTGAGCACCGGCGTCAGCACCCGGCGATCGACGTCGCGGACACCTGCGGCCGCCAGCTTCCGGCGGATATGGGTCGTGACGCGGCGCAGGTTCTCGGTCAGCAGCTCCGGCCGCGGAAACACCTGCTGGTTGAGGCGTTGCAGCAGGAAACGCCGGGTCTGACCGAGTTGAGCAATGGTGAGCACGTACGAGTCGTGGATGTGCCCGCCGGGCAGGGGCTCGGCGCCGATGAGTTCAGCGTCCGGCAGGAACTGCTGCACGGTTTGGCCAAGTTGTTCCCGGCTCACTTGGGTAACGCCTCACGCTGAATGAGTCCAGGCAATCCGGACGGTGAATGCCGTTCGCGGGTGGCATGGCCAGGCGCAGCGCCGCCATGCGCTGCAGGCGGTGCGAGGCTGCTTCTCACAACAACATGCCGGCGCCTTCGGCTTGGGCATGCCACCCCACTACGTAGCCACGCGGGCGGTCCTGCGTGCCCGGCACCAGTCATTCCCATAGGCGCTCAGGGTAGACGCCGCGTGCCACGAGGTCACGCACCATGTCGGTCACGGCCGAGCGGTCCGCCCGATGGGTGAGGCCGCACCAGCGCTCGCGGGCCGGCAGCACGCGCACGCGGGCACGCCCCTGACGCATCACGTCCGCGACGGCCACCGGCAGGTAGAACTCCCGGTCGAGCGTTTGCCCGTTTGCGCGCAGAAACGCGGTGAAGCCCTCCAACGCCTGCCTCAGGAACTGCGGCCGAAAGGCCCACAAGTTCATGGAGACGCATGCACCGCCATCCACAAGCTGCGTTGCCCCCGTGGCGTCGCGGTAGCAGCCGCCGTCACCGTGACGCTCGATACCGATGATCTCGTCGATGCGTTCCAGCCAGCCGTCCGGCGTGCAGCGGCACAGGCCGCGCGAGACCGCACCGGTCGCAGGCAGCGTGTCACGCACGGGATAGCCGACCATCGCGTAGGTTGGCACCGGGCCGGGGTCGCGCTGCTGGAGGAACTCACCAAGCATGGCCACGGACGAGGCGCCGTAGTAGTCATCGGCGTTGGCGACGACGAAGGGGTCGGCGAGCGTATCGCCGGCCGCCAGCACGGCATGGCCGGTGCCCCAGGGCTTGGTCCGTCCGGCGGGGGGCTGAAAGCCGGCGGGCAATGCCTCGAGGCGCTGGTGCACGTAGTTGACGGGCAGGTGGCGGCCGATGCGTGCTCCCAACGTCTCCCGGAAGGTCGGCTCCATTTCCGCCCGGATCACGAACACGACCCGGCCGAAGCCGCTTCGCCAGGCATCGTAGACGGTGTAGTCGGTGACGGTTTCGCCGCCGGGTCCGACCGGCTCCAATTGCTTGCAGCCGCCGTAGCGGCTGCTGATGCCGGCCGCCAGCATGACCAGACTGGGCTTCATGGGACCTCCGCTTGCAGAACCGCCCTTTGGTCTGCACACTACGCGAGTCTTCGCCGTCGCCCCGGAGACGGCGATCCGACCGGTTACGCTCGCTGGACACGCCACGCACGAGGAGGCGCTACGATGAACGAACACTCCGCTCCCGACGTTCCCGCTGTCTCATCCACCCGGCGCGAGTTTCTCAAGCTCGGTGCGGTAGCCGGCGTCGGTGCCGCCGTGGCGCCGCTGGCCGGCTGCGCTCGGCATCTCGGTTCGCTCACCGAGCCGCAGCGCCTTTTCGCCGTTCCGCCGATGCCGGGCGTGCGTATCGGCTTCGTCGGCGTCGGCGGCATGGGCAGCAACCACGTGCACCAACTGCTCAAGGTGCCCGGTGCCGAAATCCGGGCCGTCTGCGACATCGTACCGGAGAAGGTCGCGCGTATCCAGGACGTTGTGGTACAGGCCGGGCAGCGTCGCCCGACGGGCTACGACCGCGGGCCGCGTGACTTCGAACGGCTGTGCGAGCAGGAGGAGCTGGACCTCATCTACACGGCCACGCCCTGGGAGTGGCACGTGCCGGTCTGTGTGGCCGCCATGCGCGCCGGCAAGCACGCGGCCACCGAGGTACCGGCGGCCGTTACGATCGATGAATGCTGGGAGCTGGTGGAGACGGCCGAGAAGTACGGTAAGCACTGCGTGATGATGGAGAACTGCTGCTACGATCGCCCGGAGATGATGGTGCTGAACATGGTGCGCAAGGGCCTGTTCGGCGAAGTGCTGCACGGCGAGTGCGGCTACCTCCACGATTTGCGCGGCGTGAAGTTCAGCACCGAAGGGGAGGGGCTGTGGCGACGGGCCCATTCCATGACGCGCGACGGGAACCTCTACCCGACGCACGGCCTGGGGCCGATCGCCCAATGCATGGACGTGAATCGCGGCGACCGCTTCGACTACCTGGTGTCGATGAGTGGGCCGTCACGCGGTCTGCAGCTCCACCAGCAGGAACACTTGGCTGCCGACGATCCGCGGCGCAACGAGAAGTACGTGCTGGGGGACCTGAACCTGACCCTGATCAAGACGGTGAAGGGGCGGACGATCTACCTGGTGCATGATACGAACCTGCCGCGGCCGTACAGTCGCATTCATATGTTGCAGGGCACGCGAGGCCTGAAGCTGGGCTATCCGGACCGCATTCATATCGAGGGGCGCAGCCCGGCACACGAGTGGGAGCCGCTGGACAACTATAAGGACGAGTTTGAGCATCCCTTGTGGAAATCCGAGAGCGTGCGCACGGCCAGCGGCGGGCACGGCGGGATGGATTACCTGGAAGACTACCGACTGATTCGCTGTCTCATTGCCGGAGAGCCGCTGGATATGGACGTCTACGATGCGGCCGCGTGGAGCTGCATCTCGGAGCTGACGGAGCGGTCAGTGGCACATCGCAGCCGGTCCGTCAACGTTCCTGATTTCACCCGCGGCACATGGAGGGTCCGCCCGCCGGTGCCGATTGTGGAGGGGTGAATGCAGACGGAGAGGGGGCAGAAGGCAAGAGGCAAGAGGAAGAGACGGGGCGTGGCTCTGAGGCTCCGGCGGGTCTGTGTGTGCCACTTCGTGGGGCAGGAGAGTGTGCCGTGGTATGGCTAGTGACAGTTAACATGCTCGGTTGTGCGCTCGTTTCCGTAGCTGCGCCGGCGCAGGCGGACCAGCCCGCGGCGGTTGCCTTTCGCGATTCCTCCGATCCGCAGACTCCGCCGGAGTGGCAGGACCCGTCGGTGACCGGGGTTAACCGCGAGCGACCGCGGGCGGTGCGCTGCATCTGGCCGGATGCCGGGTCGGCGCTGACGGGCAAGGCCGACCAGTCTCCATACTATCGATCCCTTGACGGTGACTGGAAGTTCCACTGGGTGGCCAAGCCCGCGGAACGTCCGCGCGACTTCTATCGGGTGGATTATGATGACAGCACGTGGGCGATGCTCCCTGTCCCCTCGAACTGGGAGATACACGGATACGGAGTGCCGATCTATGTGAATGTAGGTTATCCGTGGGGCAAGGCCGATCCGCCGCGAATCCCGGCGGAGAACAATCCCGTCGCCTCGTACCGTACGCGTTTTGCGGTGCCGGAGAACTGGACCGGGCGGCACGTGTTTCTGCGCTTCGAGGGGGTGGCTTCGGCATTCTATATATGGCTCAACGGCCGGCCCGTCGGGTTCAGCAAGGACAGTCGGACCGATGCGGAATTCGACGTCACGCCGTTGCTGAGGCCGGGGGAGAACCTGCTGGCGGTCGAGGTGTATCGCTGGTCGGACGGCTCCTACCTGGAGGATCAGGACTTCTGGCGCCTGAGTGGTATCTTCCGCCGTGTGTATATGCTGGCCGTCGGCGAGCTGCACACACGAGACGTGCAAGTGCGAACCACGCTCGACAGCGACTACCGTGATGCGAGCATGCAGGTCGTGGCTTCGCTGCGGAACCTGGGACAGCAGGCGCAGGCCGCTGAGATCGAGGTCGAGCTGCACGATGCGGCAGGCGGGATGGTCGTGGGACCGTTGCGGCAGGCGGTGCAAGCGACGGTGGGCAGCGACACGGCCGTGGCGTTCGTCGCTGACGTCGAGCGGCCGCGGCTGTGGTCGGCCGAGCAGGCGTATCTGTATTCGTTGCTTGTCACGCTGAAGGACGCGAACGGGACCGTGGTTGAAGTCGTCCCCTCCCGCGTCGGCTTCCGGCAGGTTGAGATCAAGGATGGGGAACTGCTGGTCAACGGACGGGCGGTGCTGCTGAAGGGGGTGAATCGGCACGAGCATGATCCGGATCGGGGGCAGGCGATTACGGTCGAGTCCATGATCGCGGATCTGCGGCTGATGAAGCAGCACAACATTAACGCGGTGCGCACGTGTCACTATCCGAACCAGCCGGTGTGGTATGACCTCTGCGACCAATACGGCATTTACCTTATTGATGAAGCGAACATTGAGTCACACGGCATGGGCTATGGTGATAAGTCGCTGGCCAAGGACGCCGCCTGGCTGCCGGCCCACCTCGACCGGACGACGCGCATGGTCGAGCGGGACAAGAACCATCCGTCGGTCATCATCTGGTCGCTGGGCAACGAGGCCGGCTTCGGCGCGAACTTCCAGGAGACCTCGAACTGGATTCGGCAGCGCGACCCGTCGCGGCCGGTGCACTATGAGCGGGCGGGGCTCGACCCAGCGACGGATATCGTGTGCCCCATGTATGCTCCGCCGGACCACCTGGCGCGCTACGCGAGCGCGCCGCAGACCCGTCCATATGTTCTCTGTGAGTATGCACACTCCATGGGCAACTCCACGGGCAACCTGTGGGAGTACTGGAACCTGATCTACGGCCAGAAGCACCTGCAAGGCGGCTTCATCTGGGATTGGGTGGACCAGGGGCTCCGCCGCCCCGTGCCGCCGCAGTACGTCATCACGGACCGTAGTCCGCGCAGGTTGCAGGGCCGCTTCGTGGGCCGCGTCGCCGCCGACGAGCTGCCCGCCGGCTACGTGGTCATGCCGGACGACTCCAGTCTTGATCTGACGGGCCCGTTGTCCGTCGAAGTGTGGGTCAAGTCGCTGGGCCCGACGCCGCACGGGCCGTTGCTCGCCAAGGGGGATACTCAGTATTCGCTGAAGCAGACCGGCGACCGCCTGGAGTTCTTCATCTACGCGGCCGGGCCCCCGGGCGGCTGGGTGAGTGCGAGCGCGCCGCTGCCCCCGGACTGGTACCAGCAGTGGCACCGCGCGACCGGCGTGTTCGACGGACGGGAGCTGCGCCTCTACGTCGACGGCGTGCTGTTCGCGTCGCGAGCGTTCAGCGGCGAAGCCCGGCGCGGCGGGCATGCCCTGGGTCTGGGCCATGACGCCCAGAACCCCGGCCGGCGCGCGAACGCGTTGCTCCGCGAGGCCCGCGTGTATGGTCGTGGCCTGACGGAGGACGAGGTGCGCGATCCGGACGTCCGCCGGGAGGACGGCCTGGTCCTGTGGCTGGACGTGCGCGACGTGCGCGAGGGCGGCGCCTGGACGGGGCCGACGCCGGGCGACGGTTTCTTCTGGGCTTTTGGCGGTGACTTCGGCCCACCGGGGACGCCGAGCGACGACAACTTCTGCTGCAACGGCCTGGTGTCGCCCGACCGCCGCCTGCATCCGGCCCTGTACGAGGTGAAGAAGGTATATCAGTACATTCAGGTCCGGCCCGTTGACCTCGCCAGGGGTGAGGTCGAGATCGCGAACCTATACGACTTCACGAACTATGAGGACGCCGTTGGTTGCAACTGGGCGGTGAGTGCGAACGACCAGGTCGTGCAGAGCGGGTCGTTGGAGAGCACCGCGCTCGCGCCGCGCGAAAGACGCACGGTGAGCGTCCCGCTCGCGCCGATCGATGCGCAGCCGGGCGTGGAGTACTTCCTCGATCTTTCCTTCCGCCTCAGGCGCGATACGCTCTGGGCCCAGAACGGTTACGAGGTTGCCTGGGCGCAGTTCAAGTTGCCCGCCACCGTTCCCGCGCCGACTCTGCCCGTGGAGACCATGCCGGCGCTGACGGTCGAGGGCACCGGAGCGGAGGTCCGGATTGCCGCGGGCGACACGCAGTGGGTGGTGAACAAGGACTCCGGACTGCTGATTTCCTGGCGCCGCGGCGACGTGGAGTTGATCGAGCGGCCGCTGCGGCCGCACTTCTGGCGGGCGCCGACCGACAACGATCGGGGCAACGACATGCCACGCCGCCTGGGCGTCTGGCGCCACGCGGGACGCGACGGGCGGGTGCGCGGCACGACCGTGGAAACGCCGACGCCGCAGCGGGTCATCGTTCGGGTCGAGGCGGAACTGCCCAGCGTTCAATCGACGTATCAAATGACGTACACGTTCTTCGGCACCGGTGATCTGGTCGTGGAAGGCAGTTTCCAACCGGGCGGGGGAGACCTGCCGGAGCTGCCGCGCTTCGGGATGCAGATGGCGTTACCTCTGATGTTCGATACGATCGAGTGGTTCGGCCGCGGCCCGCACGAGACCTATTGCGACCGGGCTGATGCACGTGTGGGACGCTACCGCGGGTCGGTGGCGGAACAGTACTATGTGGATTACAGCGAACCGGGCGAGAGCGGCAACAAGGTCGATGTGCGCTGGGTGGCCCTGACGGACAAGGACGGGGTGGGGCTGCTGGCGGTCGGCATGCCGCTGCTGAGCGTCAACGCGCTGCCGTTCGGCACCGATGATCTGGAAGGTCCGAAACATCCCTACGAAATCCCGCGGCGCCATGCGGTAACTCTTAATCTCGACCTGAAGCAGATGGGCGTCGGCGGCGACGACAGTTGGGGCGCCCAGCCGCACGAGGAGTACCGGATCCAGGCGGCGCCGTACTCCTATCGTTTCCGCCTGCGTGCGTTTGACGCGCGGCAGCACGCGCCGGCCGAACTTGCCCGCTATGTATTGCCGGAGGCTGAGTAGCGGGCTGCGTTGCCGCGGGGCATCACGGCGCCGGCGGTGACGCGAGGGGCGCCGCCAGGCTCGTGATCGGGCGGCCGATGGCGCGCTCGAGGTCCACCCGCGCTACCGCAGCCTCATAGAGCGCGGCGCTGTATCCGGCGCTGGCGGTCAGGGCGGAGCGTCGTGCCTCCAGCAGGGCCAGGAACGTGGCGGCGCCGGCCTGGTAAGCCGCGCGCGCCAGTTCCAGGTTCTCGTCTTGCACGGTGAGCAGGTCTTCCCGATACATCCGCACGCGCTCCGCCGTCGTGAGCAGACGCTGGACCGCTGCATGCACGTCCTGGGCCACCTCCACCTCCAGGGCCTGTTGCAGCCACAGCGCCTGTTCATACTGGCTGCGGGCTCGGGCAATCTGAGCCTGGTTCTGATCGAAGATCGGCAGTTCGAGAACTACGGTTGGTCCCAGGGTAACACCACTGGCCTCCCGTTCGCGGGGGCGCAACGAGGGCAGCGTGGGGGCACCGGCGTCGGCCGAGGCCCAGAACGCGTCGGCCAGCAGGTCCCGGTCCCCACGGGACCGCCGCTCCTCGCGCTCCAGGGCCACACCCACGTCGACCGAACGGAACAGACTGCGCTGCTCGGCCACCAAGTGGTCCGCGGCCGCCGCCACGACGTGCGCGGCAGCGCGCAAGTCCAGCCGACTTTCACGTGCGGCCGCCAGCGCCGCCTCGAACGTAACCGTCAGACCCTCCGGCGCACGCAGCGTCTCTGCCAGGACCACCGTCCCCGGCGGCAACGTCAACCCGAGCAGTCGCGCCAGCTCCGCGCGTCGGCGCCCGACTTCGAGATCAGCCTGACGGACCGCCAGCTCGGCCTCCACGTGCTGCCCGCGCGACAGATTCACGTCCAGCGCGCCGCCCGCCCCCGCCTGCTGCCGGGCCTGCGTCAGCTCGAGCAGCTCTTGCGTAAGGGCGACGTTCTGGCGGGCAAGCTCGGCATCGCGCTCCGCATGCAATACCGCGAAGTAGGCGGCCCGGGTGTCCAGCGCTATCGCGCCAGCCTGGCGGGCTACTTCGAGCACCGCCCGGTCCAGTTCCCGCTGGGCCGCTCTCCGCCGGGGCGGGAGCAACCAGATTTCGCTGATGCTCTGGGCGAGGCCGGCCTCGAAGTTCGCCAGCCCGCCGCCGTCGGGAAAGCGGAACCCCAGCGCCAGCGTCGGGTTCCGCCAGAGTTGCGACTGGACCACGTCGGCGCGGGCGACGCCGATCTCCTGGAAGGCGGCCTGCAAGCGCGGGTTGTTGAGCAGGGCGACCTGCACGGCCTCGTCCGCGGTGAGGCCACCCTCCAGCAACTCCGCCACGTGCGTGGCACAGGTCTGCCCGTCGGGCGGCGTGCGGAAGGTCGGGCGTTGCCCCGCGCCCGCCTCGACCTCCTGCGCCACGCGTTCCATGTCAGGGCGGACGTTGACCGTGGCACAACCCGCGGCAACACCAACGGCTGTCAGCGTCACTGCACGTAAGGACAATCGAGCTGCGCGGCTCACGACTTGTTCTCCGCCAAGTTACCCACGACGCTTGTCCGACCGGCCGGTGTCCACTCCACCGGTACCGGCGCCGCCTGCCCCGGGCAGACCAACTCTGCCATCTGCCGCCGGGGTGCCGCCGGCACCGTCGTGGGTGCCGTCAGCTCAGCCCGGCGTGCGAACGCGACGTAGACGGCCGGCAACACCAGCAGGGTCAGCAGCGTGCTCGTGAACACCCCGCCGATCACGACCGTCGCCAGCGGCCGCTGCACCTCCGCGCCGACGCCCGTGCTGAGCGCCATCGGGACGAACCCCAACGCCGCCACCAGCGCGGTCATCAACACGGGGCGCAGCCGGGCCAGGGCCGCCGCCTCCACGGCCTCCGCCAAGCCCAGTCCCCGGTCCCGCCCCTGCCGGATCGAGGAGACCAGCACCATCTCTCCCAGCACGGCCACGCCCGACAGGGCGATGAACCCCACGGCTGCGGAAATGGAGAACGGCATCCCGCGCACCCACAGTGCGAAGACCCCGCCGACCACGGCAAAGGGCACGCCCAGGAACACCCGCAGCGCATCGGCGAGCCGATGGTAGGTGACGTACAGCAGCCCGAAAATGGTGAGCAGCACCAGCGGTACCACCAGCATGAGGCGCGTCCGTGCGCGTTCCAGATGCTCGAACTGGCCGCCCCATTCGAGCCGGTAGCGTCCCGGCGGTAGTTCCACCCTCTCGGCCACGCGCCGCTGCGCCTCCGCCACGAAGCTGCCCATGTCCCGCCCGCGTACGTTCACCTGGATGGGCAGTCGGCGTTGACCCCATTCGCGGGTGATCGTCGCCGGCCCCTCGACCTGCTCAAACGCGGCAAGCTGCCCCAGGGATACGTGCTCCCCGGCGGGGCCCGCCACCATCAGGCCCGCCAGCGCCGTGGGGTCCCGGCGTGCCTGTTCCGGCAGGCGTGCTACCAGCGGAAACCGCAGTTGCCCTTCGATCACGTCACCCAGCGGCGTGCCCCCGATGGCCTCGATGACGCCCATGACGACCCGTGCCGGAATACCGTAACGAGCCAGGGCCGCCCGGTTCACGCGGACCTGCAACACCGGCAGCCCGATGAGTTGCTCGATGGTCAAGTCGGCCGCGCCTTCGATCGACCCAAGCACGGCCGCCACTTCATTCGCCTTTTGCACCAGGACGTCGAAGTCGTCGCCGTACAGCTTGGCCACCACGTCGCCGCGGGCGCCGGCGATCATCTCATTCAAACGCATCTCCACCGGCTGACTGAGGGCGATTCGCTGGCCGGGCAGATCGCGCAGTTCCCGGTGGATGAGCGCGGCCAGTTCCGTCTGGGTCCGGCATCGCTGCCAGCGGGCGCGGGGATGCAGCGCGATGAAGACGTCGGACAGTTCGACGCCCATCGGGTCGGTGGCGACCTCGGCCGTGCCGATGCGGCTCCACACGTGGCGAACCTCATGCGGGAACGCGGCCAGCAGCGCCTTTTCCATCTGCGTGTTGTAGCGGATCGACTCCGACAGGTCGGTGCCGGCCAGGCGTGCCACCGTGACCACCAACGCCTCCTCCGACAGACGGGGGATGAACTCCGAACCCAGGCCGCGGGCGACCAGCGCGGTCGCCCCCAGCCCCGCTAGCGCCAGCCCGATCATCGTCCAGCGAAATCGCATGACGCCGCGCAGGATGGGGCGGTACGCCCAGCGTGCCGCCTGCACCAGCAGCGGCTCCCGCTCGCGCAGCGTGCGCGGCAGCACCAGCGACGCCAGGGCCGGCATCACCGTCAGCGACAGCAACAACGAGCCCGTCAGGGCGAAGATCACCGTCAGCGCCATCGGCTTGAACAGCCTGCCCTCGATGCCCTCCAGCACCAGGATCGGCACGTACACCAGCACGATGATGAGTTCGCCGAACAGGGTCGGCTTGCGGACCTCCAGCACGGCGTCGCGGACGACGGCCAGGCGATCCCCGTCGCCGCGCCGGTGCGACAGGTGCCGGGTGGCGTTCTCCACCTGGATGACCGCGCTGTCCACCACCAGTCCGAAGTCCAGGGCCCCCAGGCTCATCAGGCTGGCGGCGATGCCGAACCGCAGCATGCCCGAGAAGGCGAACAGCAGCGATAGCGGAATCGCCAAAGCCACGATCAGACCGGCCCGCAGGTTGCCGAGGAAGAGAAACAGCACCGCCACGACCAACAGCCCGCCCTCGAACAGGTTGTTGCGCACGGTCTCCAGGACGTGGTCGACCAGTTCGGTGCGGTCATAGACGACCTCCGCCCGCACCTCGGGCGGCAGGTGATCCTTGATCTCGTCGAGTCGCGTCTTGAGGCGTGCGGTCACCTCGTGGGTGTTCTGGCCGATGAGCGTGAAGCCCAGCCCCAGCACCGCCTCCCCGTTCCCGCTGTAGGTGACCGCGCCGTGCCGCAGCTCGTGCCCCACGGCCACCTCGGCCACGTCACGCACGCAAACGGGCACGCCGTCGGTTGCCCTGATGACGATGCCCCCGATGTGGTCGAGGGTAGCCACCCGCCCCAATCCCTGCACCAGCAGCATTCCGCCGGCGGCGGAGAGGCTGCCGCCACCGGCGTTGAGGTTGTTGGCACGGATGGCGTCGGTCACCTCGTCGAACGTCAGTCCGTAGGAGATGAGCCGGGCCGGGTCAATCCGCACTTCGTACTGCTTCTTGTATCCGCCCCAACTATTAACTTCCGCCACGCCGGGGACCGTTCGCAGGGCCGGGGCGATGACCCAGTCCTGGAGCGTGCGCAGCTCAGTCAGGTCCCGGGTCGGCGAAGTCACTACATAGTGAAACACCTCGCCGAGCCCGCTCGAGACCGGTCCCAGTTCGGGCCGACCGATTTCCGCCGGCAACGGTACCGTATCGAGTCGCTCGCTCACCAGCCGGCGGGCGAAGTACACGTCTACATGGTCGGCAAAGGTGGCCACCACCTGCGACAGACCGGCTTTCGAGATGGACCGCACGTTGAGGAGGTCAGGCAGACCGCCCAGTACCTGCTCGATCGGCAGCGTGATCTGACGTTCCACTTCTTCCGGTCCCAAGGCCGGGGCGGTCGTGTTGACCTGCACCTGCACGGGCGTCGTGTCGGGGAAGGCGTCGATGTTGAGGTGCCCCACCAGTATGCCCGCCGCCACGACCAGCGCCACCGCCAGACTTAACACGAGCCCGCGGTGATGCAGCACCCAGTCGATAATCCAGTTGAGCAGCATAAGCGCTCCTTCCCGAATGGCCGTGTATGACCGTGCGAGATTCGCCAACGCCATCGAGCCGCAGGCTTCGGCCCGCGCGGGGCCGCGCTACGTGACCGTGCGCGAATGTGCAACGGCGGCGTCGCGGGTCATCCGCTCCCTTGCGGTCGCGGTGCGGATCGGCGCCGCCGCGCGCACGGTTGGTCAGTCGCCGCCGCAGCCGGGCCCCAGGTTCCCCTTGAGCAACTCGGATTTCAGCACGTGACTGCCCGCGGTCGCCACGATCTCGTCCGGCAGCACGCCCACCAGCACCTCGGTGAAACCATCCCCCCGCGCGCCCGGCTGCACCTTCCGCGGGCGGAAGATATCCTCGCCGGCGCGCACGAAGACGACGTGGCAGCAGCCCTCCCACTGCACCGCCTCGTCGGGAACCACGATCGCATCCGGTGACTCACCCACGGTGATGAGCGCCCGGCCGAACATCCCCGCCCGCAGCCGGCCGGCGGGGTTGTCCACGCGGGCACGTACCTTTACCGTCCGCGTCTGGCGGTCCACGGCCGTGCTGATCCAGGACACGGCGCCGCTTGCCTCCAGTTCGGCGGCGCCGTCGGGAACAAAGCGCACGGGTTGTCCCAGCGCCACGCGTGCCGCCTGGGCCTGTGGCAGGTCGATCATCAACCACATGCCGCTGACGTCCGCGATCACAAACAGCGTGCGGGTGGGGTCCGCGAGTTCACCCGCAACGGCCTCCCGCCGGACGACCTCGCCGTCCAACGGAGCCTGGAGGGGCAGCAGGTTGGCGCTCGTCGCGCCCGCTGCCCACTCGGTGCGCAGTGTCTCGGGCAGCCCCAGGTACAGCAGCGTCTGCGGATCGAGAGCCCCGTCGGCCGGGTCCGGCGGCAGGATGAAGCCCAGGTTGACAAGCGCCTGGCGTGTGACGAACGCGTCGACTTCCGCCTCGCGCAGCGCGACCTCGGCCTCCTGCAAGTCCGCGTCCGTGCCGATCCTGCTGGCGTGCAGGCGTCGGGCACGTTCCAGGCTCTGCATGCGCATCTGGCGGCGGGCGGCTGACTGCAACAACTCCGCCTTCAGCTTCCCCACCTCCGCCGCGTCGATCAGCGCCAGCAACTCGCCCTGGCGCACCCGCTGTCCCACCTCCTTCTCCACCCGGTACACGACGCCCGCCGCTCGGGACGCGACCTGCGCGAGACGCGTGCGGTCGTAGTCAACCTCGGCATTGGCCTCCAGCACTTCGCGCATGGGCCGCCGGCTCACCGGGGCCAACCGCACGCCCGCCTTCTCCAGCGTCGCTACGGACGCCAACTGCACGTACTGCGCGTGCGTCTGGCAGGTGGCCGGGTCCTTCCCCACGGCAGACGACAGCGGTGACGTGGACCGAGAGGCATGCGCGTGGGCTTCGTGGTCGTGGTCCTCCCCGCCGCAGTCGCCGTCCGCCGCTTTCGTCGCCCGCCCTGCCGCCGCCGGCTCGCCTCCAGCGATCAACCCCGGCCGGCAGATCGTGCAGTTTGACTCGGGCACGCCGTGCTCGCTGCACCAGTCAGCCGGGTCCGCGCCCACAAGCGCGGGGCGGCAGCGAATGCACTTCGATTCGGGCACCCCATGTTCGGCACACCAGTCCTCGTCGTGCTCGGTGCCGGGGTGCCCGAAGAACTGCCCGAACGCCGGCAGCCGCCAGTTGTGGTGATGTCCCCAGTAACCCAGACCCACGAGTACGAGCAGCGTGAGCAGCCCGGGGATGCGCTCCAGCACTGCTCGCGTTCGGCTCGTCGCATACGCCGACCGGTCGTCCTCTGCGGGTCGCGTTCCCTGCTCAACGCCCCCGGGGCCCACCCCCGGCGCGGAATCTGACAAGCTCTCCATGATGATGTCCCTCGTTGAAACTCACTTGACTGCCGGCCGGCTCCGCGCGGAGCGGCCAGGCCATGGTTCGGGCGCCAGAACGCAGGCTCACGACGCAAGGCGTGACCTGGCACGTGCTGCTACGAGGGAACGATCAGATGAGCAGAGGCAGACTGGTGGTTTCGTGCCCCGGCGCGCCCGCCGCCGACGGCTTGCCCGGCCGGATCGGAGTCACGCCATCGTCCCCAACCTCTCCGGGTTCCGACAAGGGGAGCGACAGCAGACTCAGGTCAGGCACGCGCGGCGCGGAGCGATCCAACGGCACCGGCACGGGACGTCCGCACACCAGAGGGCAGGTGTCCTCATTGTGCTGACGCCGGCGCTCGACGGGAGGGGTATGCCGGTCGTCGCAATCGTGGTCCCGGCACCCAGCCTCTGGGGGGCCGGCTTCTCCGGACACGATGAAACCCTCGCCGCAGCACACCCCACCCATGCCGCTGATGCACAGGGCCGGAGCACCCAGCAAGGTCCACAACGTGATGACCACCGCGACTCGACACATAGCGGCTACATTCTAGCCTCCTCCCGCCTGCGCTTCAACCCGCGCAGTCCTCGCGCGTGCGGGCCTCCGTGGCCGGGACGTGCCGGTTATCGCCTCCACACATCGCTCCTCGATGGGCCGCCAACATGCTCAAAACCGACAAGAACACACACTGGGCGTCCCGCAGGCCGGTTCACTGTCCACGGTGTCCGATGTCGGCGTGCCATCACCTCCCGTCGTCACAAGTCAGTAACAACGAGGGCCCCGAAGCGTCTCAGGGGAGGCGACTGTTGGAGACGAACCCGTTCGGCGGGTACGTCCGCCTCGGGCGGGACGCTCGAGCCACGCGAGCGGACGCGTTCGGCATGTTCGCCGGTAAGAGTCCCATGCTCGCCCGCGACTGACGTCGCGTACGGGTCCGGCGTTTCGGGTGGGGTGGGTGCCATGTTTTCCCGCGACGGCGGTCGCGGGTGAGCATGCTCCTTCGGCCGCCGCGCATAACCGCTCTTACCCGTGGCAGGCTGGGGCCCGGCCGCCGGAGGAAGCGGGTGTCGGCGCGCGCTCGGGGACAGCTTCTCGAAGCGCGCCAATGACGTTATCAGTCTGGGTGGACCGCGCGCGGGGCGCCGGGTATGATCCGCTCCCCGGCCGCGGAACGCGCGGGACGGTCTGCGCGCACGGAAGCGGCTACCTGGAGCTTGCTGTTGGGTGACGCCTCGTACATGTTCACCTGTGACCGCCTGCGGAAGTGCTATGCCCGCGTCACCGCGTTGAAGGAGGTGACGGTGGCGATCGAGCGCGGCACCGTCGGGCTGCTGGGCCCCAACGGCGCCGGCAAGAGCACGCTCATCAGCGTCCTGCTGGGGCAGACGCCGGCCACCGCCGGCCGGGCGACCGTGCTGGGGTTCGATGTCCGTCGCCGGCAACTCCGCATCCGCCAGCGCATCGGCTTCATGCCGGAGACCGACTGCTTCATCCCCGGCCTCAGCGGGACCGGGTACGTCTACTACGCCGGGCGACTGGCGGGCATGCGCCATGCCGATGCCATGCAGCGCGCCCACGAAGTGCTGGATTACGTCGAACTCGGCGATGCCCGCTACCGCCCCGTGGAGGAGTACTCCACGGGCATGCGGCAACGTGTCAAGCTCGCCCAGGCCCTGGTTCATGATCCCGAGGTGCTCTTCCTCGACGAACCCACCAATGGCATGGACCCGCACGGGCGGGAGGTCATGCTGGGTTTGATCGCAGACCTGCACGCCGCGGGCATCAGCGTGCTACTCTCCAGCCATCTGCTGCCCGACGTCGAGCGGGTCTGCGCGAGCGTCATGATCATGGGGGCGGGTGAAGTGTTAACCACCGGGCGGCTCGCCGATCTGGGCCGCCCGCATCCGACGTTGTACACACTGGAATACGCCGGCAACGGCGCTGACCTGCCCGGCGCACTCCAGACCGCCGGGGTGGGCGTGCTTGGTGCGCCGGTCAGTGACAACAGCGGCCGAGTCAGCATTGCCCTGGAGCTCCCCGCGGCCGGGCGGCAAAGCCTGGTCCTGGAAGCGGCCCAACTGGCGGGCGTCAGGGTCCGTGGGCTGCATCCTCAACGCAGCAGCCTCGAAGAGACGTTCCTGGCCGCCATACGGAAGCAGCAACAGCCGTGAACACACTGTCCGCCAACTACCGCCCGCGCTACCATCGCTGGTCCGGCCACGTGGCGACCGGCTGGTGGACGTTCCTGCCCATCGCCACGGCCGGCATTCGCCACGTTCTCAAGCAGAACAAGACGCGCCTCGCGGTGACCAGCACTCTGCTGTTTGTCATCGGCAGCGGCGGTCTGTTCTATATGCTGGACTTCGTGGAGCAGCTTGTCGGCACGGAGGAGGCGGAGCCGTGGTATGAGATGCTCCGCATGCTGCTGCGGGTCGACTTGAGCAGCTTGGCCCAGTTCCATGAGTACCGCGAAGTTCTCTGGCGGACCATCTTCGTTATCATGATCCGGTTCGAGTTGTTCTGGGTGCTGATCTTGGGCGGCGCCGTCGGGTCCGGGCTGATCGCCCAGGACCTCAAGGCCCGCGCCCTGCCGATCTACTTCTCCAAACCGATTACGCCGATTACGTACCTGCTCGCCAAGTGGATGATCGTGGCGGCGTTTCTCGCTCTGGCGATGCTGGTTCCCAACCTGCTTTCTTTGCTGCTCGGCGTGCTGTTTGCGGGGGGATTGAGCTCCTGGACGCAGACGCTGGGACTGGCCTGGGACATCCTGCTTTCCGGATCTCTGACGATGGTGCTCGGCGGGACGGTGGTGTTGGCGTTGTCCAGCCTGACGGCGGACCGGCGTTATGCGCTGGTGGCGTGGCTGGCGGTGTGTGTGCTGCCGATGACGGCCCAGGGCGTGTTGGGCCAGGTGTTGCCCCCTGAGGTGATGGGGGGTTGGCTCGGCAGCATATCGCTGAGCGGCGATTTCATGATGGTGACGGAGCGACTGTTCGACCTGCGGCAGGCGTGGCAGGCGACGGAGCTGCCTTCGGACGCGTTTGCCGCGGCGCTGGGCAGAGGCATCCCGGTGCGCTACCCGGCCCTCGTGCTGCTGGGGGTTACCGTAGCCTCCATCTGGCTCTGTTATCGTCGCGTGGTTCGTTTCTCGCGGTCGGCCGCGAATCTGTGAGGCACGTGGGGCAGGTCATGGGCGTGGGCGCATATACAGTATCAGGGCGGCGGCGGGGGCCCGCAGTGTGTTCTGCAGGGTATCACGCCCAGGAAAGACCAGGGTGGCATGCCCAAGCTCGCCGCCGGCGAGCGCCGGCATGCTGCCGCGACGTCCACACAACCCTGCGCGGGCGTGGCGGCGCTGCGCTTGGCCATGCCACCCGTGTCCGAGTGTCGGTATTCGGTGTGTATGGCGCTATGTAGCTGAGGTTCATGAGCTTGGCTGCGATTGAGCTACAGGGAGTCTCCAAGTGGTATGGTGAGGTCATCGGCCTCAACAACGTCACTACTACAATCGGATCGGGCATCACTGGCCTGGTGGGGCCCAACGGCGCCGGCAAGAGCACGTTGATGGGGCTGGTCACCGGCCAGCTTCACCTCAGTAAGGGTACGCTCCGCGTCTACGGTGAGCGCGCCTGGGACAACCCGCGCGTTCTGCGCCGGCTCGGCTACTGTCCGGAAGGTGACACGTTCTGGGGGTACATGTCGGGGCGGCGGTTCGTTGGCCTGCTGGCTCGGCTGGGCGGGCTGACGGGGGCGGCGGTCCGGCAGGCCGTCGAGCACGCCCTCGAACTGACCGGCATGGCCGAGCATGCCCACCGGGCGATCCGCGGCTACTCCAAGGGCATGCGACAGCGAATCAAGCTGGCGCAGGCACTGGTTCACCGCCCCGACCTGCTCGTGCTCGATGAACCGTTCACCGGGACCGATCCGGTGGTGCGCCATGAGCTCTCCACCCTGCTGAGGCAACTGGCGAACGAGGGCGTGGACATCCTGATTTCCAGCCACATTCTGCACGAGGTCGAGGCGCTGACGTCGAAGATCCTGATGATTCACCACGGACGCATCGTGGCCGAGGGTGACCTGCACACCGTCCGCCGGCAGATGCAGGACCGGCCGCACGCCATTCGCGTGCGTACCGACGCCCCGCGCCGCCTGGCCGCCCACCTCGCCGCCTGGGCGGAGGTGACGGGCGTGAGCGTCCCGGACGAGGACGTCCTCATCGTCAGCACGACGAAACCCGAGCAGGTATATGACCGGCTCCCCGAGCTGATCCTGAGGGAGGCCGTGCAGGTGCGCGAGATCGCGGCCGCTGACGAAAGCCTGGAGGCGGTATTCGGTTATCTGACGGCATCGTAAATGGGACCGCGCAAATGGAAAACCGGCAGGGTGGCATGCCCAAGCCGAAGGCGCCGGCATGCGGATACGGGACCCGGGCCATCGCCCCCGGCGGAACATGGCGGCGCTGCGCTTGGCCCTGCCACCCTGTCCCGTCTGTCGGTCTCCCAATTGTGTGGAGCTACTTAGGACGGTTCAGTCCGGCACCGCCCGTGCCCGAGAGACCCTGACGTGGGACCGATCGCATCGCTATTCCTGTTCACCGTGCGGCAGACGCTGTGGCAGCGGAAGGTGGCCGTGGTGTACCTGCTGGCGGCCGTGCCCTGTGGTCTGGTGGCTGTCGTTCGTGTTTTCCACCCGCCGGCTGACTACATGCCGTGGGAACCGTTCCAGATCATGACCCAGTTCGTGCTGCTGATGGTGGTGTTGCCACTGGTATGCATCCTGCACGGTAGTGCTCTGATTACGTCGGAAGCCGAGAACCGTACCTTTGTGTACCTGACGACGCGTCGCCTGCACCGGGCGACGGTGCTGCTGGTTCGCTGGCTGGCGGTGGCGGTCGTGTTGACGATCGTGCTGGGCGCAGGCGCCGTCGGCATCTGGCTGGCTTCGGTCTGGGGCGTCGAGCCGGCGCAACTCGTGGTGCCCGGCCGGTGGGCACGAATCGAAGGTCCGTGGAGTCCCGGGCATGATTTATGGTGTTACCTGTGTGCCATCCCGGTGGCCGTCGCGGGCTACCTGGCCCTGTTCACGTTGATCGGCCTGGCGTCGTCCCGGCCGTTGTCCCTATCGCTGAGCTACTTCATTCTCCTCGAACTGATTGTAGGCAACTTGCCCATCGCCGCGCGCGTCTACAGCCTGTCGCATCCGGTGCGGACGCTACTGGTGCGCGGCATGCCCGCGATCCAACGCCTGTACGAGTTGCCGCCGGAGTTGGCGAAGGCCGTGTATCCGCCGGATACGACCGCCCTGCCGGAACTGCTGGGCATCGTGGCCATCGCGCTGTTCCTGTCGGCCGTGTTGGTCACCGTGCGCGAGCTGCTTCCTACGCGGCTCGCCCGCGAGTAGGAGCCGCCACGGGTGCAGGGCACGTACGGTACGGGTGCAGGGCACGTACGGCACGGGTGGCATGGCCAAGCGTAGCGCCGCCATGCCCTGCGGTGCGCTTGGGCCCGTCCTCTCCGACGGTATGCCGGCGCCCGCTGCTCGCGGGCTTGGGCATGCCACCCGCCGCCTCCACGCGAACAAACCGGTCGGAGCCGCAGGCGCCAGCCCGCGGGCACGGAAAAGTCAGGGCCACGTGCGTAAGCCCGTAGACACCGATGGCGCAAACCCCCAAGGTGTGTGCGTGATTGCCCGACGTGTCACCGGGCTCGCGCCCGGTGCTCTGATGTAAGGGAATCGCTCGTGGTTAACCGCGCAGCGCCACGGCAGTCCGCGCGCGCTCCGCGATGTGTTCAGCCGTCAATCCGTAGGCGCGCAGCAACTCCCACGGGCCGCCGGAGCAACCGAAGGTGTCCGGAACGCCCAGGCGTTCGAAGGTCACGCCGGTTGATGCGCCGCCTTGCAGGATGGCCGCCGCTACCAGATTTCCCAGCCCGCCGACCTGGTGTTCCTCGACCGTAAGCACGGCGCCGCACTCACGCGCGGCGCGGACCACGGCCGTCGCGTCGAGCGGTTTGAGGGTGTGGAGATTGAGCACCCGCGTTTCCAGCCCGAGCTCCTTCTGGAGAATCCAGGCCGCTCGCATTGCCTCCGCCACTTCCGGCCCGTTCGAGATGATGGCCAGGGCCTCGTCTTCGGAGGAGTACGTGTCCGCAACTACAGTATCGAAGGCATCGGCGAACTGCTCCCGTTCGCCACGGTAGCGGATGACGTTGGCTTTGCCGAAGACCAGCGGCGTGTCGGGTCGGGTTACGATCGGCGTGGCCTCGCGGGCAAAACGCAGGTAGCACGGTCCCACTACTTCGAAGAGGCACATTTCCGTCAGGCGTTTCATCTCCGGGGCGTCCGCACCGGCCACGACGTGCATGTTCGGCAGGCCGCACATCTGGAAGAACTCTTCCAGCGCCTGGTGCGTCGCGCCGTCGGGCCCCACGGATACGCCGCCGTGCGCGCCGGCGATCTTAACATTGAGGTTGTTGTAACAAACGGTGGTGCGAAGCTGATCCAGCGCCCGCCCGGCCGCGAAGACGCCGTACGTGCCGAACACGGGAATCTTGCCCTCCTTCGCCAGCCCCGCGGCCACGCAGGTGCCCGATTGCTCGGCGATGCCCATGGAGAGCCAGCGCGCGCGGCGTTCCGGATGCTCCTTATGAAACATGCTGATGGAAATCGAATCGGAGATGTCGGCGCCGAGGCAACAGAGGCGTGGATCGTCGCCGCGGTCGCGCAGCGCCGCCCCGAACCCCATCCGCGTTGCCTCCATGCGTACTTTCATGCGGGGGCCGGCGTTCCACCAGTAGTCAGGCGAGAACTGCGGGGTGGCCGCTACGAGTTTCCGCGTCACCTGGTGCTGGTGCTGCTGGGGAATCTGTAGTAGCGCGTCAATGTCCCACGCGAAGCCGAGCTCCTGGAGTGCCTGCTCAAGCTGCTCACGATTGGGCGCCTTGCCGTGCCAGCCTACCACGTTCTCCATGAACGAGACGCCCTTGCCCTTGACCGTTTCGGCGATCATGACGGTGGGCTGGCCGGCCGGCTGCCGGGCCTGCTCGAACGCCGCACAGAGTTGGTGGACATCGTGGCCGTTCACCTCCAGCACGCGCCAGCCGAAGGCGCGGTACTTGTCGGCCAGCGGGAACACATTCATGACGGTTTCCACCTGCCCGTCGATCTGGAGGTGATTGGCGTCGATGATGCCGATGAGGTGATCGAGGCGGTAATGACCGGCCGCCATGGCGGCTTCCCAAATCTGGCCCTCCTGGTGCTCGCCGTCACCCATGAGGCAGAAGACGCGGTAGTCTTTGGCGTCGAGCTTTGCCCGCAGGGCGCAGCCGACGGCGATGCTGAGTCCCTGGCCGAGTGAGCCGGAGGAAACTTCCACGCCGGGCGTATCGAGGCGATTGGGATGGCCCTCGAAGCCGCCCTGGTACTTGCGGAGTCTCAGGCAGTCGTGCTTGTCGAGGTAACCCGCAAACGCGAGGGCGACGTACAGGGCGGGCGCCTTATGACCGGCGGACCAGAAGATGCGATCCCGGTCGTCCCAATTGGGATTCCGCGGATCATGTCGGGCCACGTGCAGGTACAGCACGGCCGCGATGTCCATTACGGACAGCGTTCCCCCCGCATGTCCCGACCCGGCCGCGTGCAGGCAAAGCAGGTTCCACGCCCGCATCTGGCGCGCCGCGTCGTCAAGCTGGGGCGGCGTGTACGTCCGCGCGACCGCACCGGTTTGGGAATCCACAATTGGCATGATGAACCGTCAGCGGCGGACCAGTGCATCGGGCCGGCAAGCAGGGAAGCGCGTAGCGTTGCGTGCCCAAGCCGAAGGCGCCGGCATGCTGTCGTGACGGCCGGCCGTTGCGCCACGACGGGGCATGGCGGCGCTGCGCTTGGCCATGCCACCCGTTTCCGACGCTCAACTTCCTTATTGGACGGAGCCACTCAACGGGCCAGCAACGCCTCCAGTTTGCGCTTCGACTCGGCCTCGACCCGGTCGTGCAGGCTCTGGCCGTGGGTGTCCATGGTGACGACGCACGGGAAATCCACGACCCGGATCTTCCAGAACGCCTCGGGCACGCCGAAGTCGAGCTTGTACACGTCGACGACTTCCTTGACCGTCTCGGCGATCAGCGTGGCCGCTCCGCCGATCGCGTGCAGGTACACGGCCCCGTGCCGGCGGCAGCCCTCCAGCGTCTTCTCGCGCATGCCGCCCTTGCCAATGACGCCGCGCACGCCGAAGTGACCGATGACGTCCGCCTGGTACGGTTCCTCGCGGATGCTGGTCGTGGGCCCGGCGGCCACGAAGTCGTACTTGCCGTCGGGCCGCTTCTTCACCACGGGGCCGCAGTGATAAATGACCGAACCGGCGAGCTCCTTCTTCAGCATGTCATAGAGCTTCTTCTCGGAGTCAGGGCAGGGACCCTTAATGAAGCTCTCCACCATGTATTTGTGGGCCGCGTCGCGCCCGGTGAAGATGACCCCGGAAAGCAACACCTGGTCGCCCACCTTGAGCGCCCGAATCTGCTCTTCGCTGATGGGCACGGTAAGTTTCGTCGCCATATTCGTCGTCCCCTGTAGGGTGGGCACCGCCCACCACGTCGTTTTGAAGGCTACAGTCTGTTGTCCGTTCCTGCGGGGCACGGTTGTTCATGCCCAGGTGGGCAGAGCCCACTCTACGTGCCGCCGCAATGGACAATCTACAATCGGCAATCGCCAATCCCCTACGGGTTTTCGATCACGGCCTTGCCGTCCTTGAGGGTCATGATCTTGCGTCGGTCGGCCCAGCACATGTACGCGACCGACACGAAGAACGACGCGGGCAGCCGGTGCAGCTCGGCCATTTGCACGCCCAGCACGGTGGTCTTGCCGCCGAAGCCCATCGGCCCGATGCCCAGCTCGTTGATCTCGCGGAGCAGTTGCTTCTCGAGGGCGTCGAGCTGGGGATCGGGGTTGGTGTCGCCGAGCCGGCGGAAGAGCTGCTCCTTGGCCTTGATGACGCTGGTGGCCCGGTCGCCGCCGATACCGACGCCGAGGATGCCGGGTGCGCAGCCGAGGCCCTGGGCCTTGAACGCGGCGTTGAGCACCGCCTTGCGGACGCCCTTGAGGTCGCGCGACCAGGGGGACTCCGGGGCGGGCAGGCTGTACTGGCAGCCGCAGTTCTCGCACCCGCCGCCCTTGAGCAGCAGCCCGACCTTGAGGTAGTCGTGCTCCCACTCCTCGAAGTGGATGGTGGGGAAATCCAAGCCGGTATTGTCGCCGGAGTTCTTGCCGGCGAGCGCCGCCACAGCATTGGGTCGGAGGTACGCCCGCTCCGTGGCGATCCGCACCGCCTGCATGATCTGCTCCCGCAACTGCCGCTGCGACAAACCCTGCGGGTACCACACGTGGAAGATGGGCGTCCCGGTATCCTGGCAGATGGGCCGGCCCGTCTCTCGCGACATGCGCACGTTCACCAGGATGGTCTCGAGCGCCCCCTGGGCGGCCGAGCCAGCCTCTTCCCGCTTGCAGGCCGCCGCCAACGCCTGCTCGATGTCCGGCGCTAAGTCCGTGGACGTGGCCTTGATGAGTTCGACCAACTGTTCGGTGATGTCTGGCATACGCTAACTTCCTGTCCTAGCGAAGGTTACGCTTGCGTTCCCCTGCCGGTCCTCCCGAGCCGCGGCTACCGCATCACGCCTCGGTGCACCAGCCTCACGCCACCCGACAGCCCGGTATAGCAATTCCGGGGCCGCGCCGCCCGGCTGCCTGCGCTGATCTGCCCCCTTCGCGTGCGGCTCGCTAGAATCCTCTGTCGCCGAGGTCGGAACCTGTTCGCATCAGCAAGCGCCAGGGAGGCACGGTCATGGCAGGCCAGACGCGTATCGAAAGGGACAGCATGGGTGAGGTTGCGGTCCCCGCTGGTGCGTATTGGGGCGCCCAAACGCAGCGGGCCATCGAGAACTTCCCCATCAGCGGCCACCGCTTCGGCCGGCGGTTCATCCGTGCCCTGGGGCTCATCAAGCGGTCGGCGGCGGCCGTCAACCGCGACCTGGGCAGGCTGGACGCCCGCCGGGCTGACCTGATCGAGCAGGCGGCCCAGGAGGTCATCGACGGCAAGCTCGATGACCACTTCCCGCTCGACGTCTTCCAGACCGGCTCGGGCACCAGCACCAACATGAACGCCAACGAGGTAATTGCCAACCGCGCCATTGAGTTGGCCGGGGGGATGATCGGCTCGCGCGACCCGATTCACCCCAACGACCACGTCAACCTTGGTCAGTCTTCCAATGACGTGATTCCGACCGCGATTCACGTGGCGGCCGGCGAGGGGTTCAAGGCCGATCTCGTCCCGGCGCTTCAGCACCTGGCGGGGGTGTTGCGAAAGAAGGCCCGCGAGTTTGATGCGATCGTCAAGATCGGTCGCACGCACCTGCAAGACGCCACGCCGGTGCGCCTTGGCCAGGAGTTTGCCGGTTACGCCCGCCAGGCGGAACTGAGCGCGTTGCGGGCGGCCCAGGCGGTGGTCGCCCTGCGTGAGTTGCCGATCGGCGGGACGGCCGTGGGTACGGGCATCAACACCCATCCGGAGTTTGGAAGGCGTATGGCGGCCGCCTTGAGCCGGGCGACGGGTATCGACTTCGTGGAAGCAGCGGACCACTTCGAGGCCCAGGGGGCGAAGGACGCGGTCTGCGAGGCGAGCGGCCTGGCACGCGCGGTGGCCGTCGCCCTCAGCAAGATCGCCGGCGACATTCGTCTGCTGGCCTGCGGACCGCGGTGCGGGATCGCGGAGATCAAGCTGCCGGCCACGCAACCGGGTTCCAGCATCATGCCGGGCAAGGTCAATCCCGTGATGTGCGAGACGGTCATCCAGGTGGCGGCCCAGGTGATGGGCAACGATCAGGCCGTCGCTCTGGGATGTCGAGACGGGCTGCTGGAACTCAACGTCATGATGCCGCTGCTTGCCTACAATCTACTGGAGTCGGTGCGTCTGCTGACCAATGCGGCCCGCGTGTTCGCGGATCGGTGCGTGGCCGGTATCGAGGCTGACGCGCAACGCTGTGCCGACCTCATCGAAGGATCGCTGGCGATGTGCACGCGGCTGGCGTCGAAGATCGGGTATGATCGGGCGGACGCCTTGGCCAAGGAGGCGTATGAGACGGGCAAGACCATCCGGGAGGTCGCCCGGGCGTGTCGGGTCCTTGGCGATGCCGAACTCGAAGCACTCCTTGACCCGATGTCCATGACGCAACCGGATGCCGCGCATAAGATCGTGTGAATCGCAGGCCGAATAAGGAGACGGCAGGCCAGCCGGGTGGCATGCCCAAGCCGAAGGCGCCGGCATGCTGGTGCGTGGGGTGACGGCGTGGCGGCGCTGCGCTTGGCCATGCCACCCGTTCGGCTGTGCGCGTAGTTTCCAGCAGCGGCCGGGGCGGTGCATGTGGCCCGGTGCTTCATGCGATGGGCGTGTCGCTCTGCGGCGGAGGACAGCAGTTGTTCACCTATGTTCTGTTCGAGAGTCCCTGCTGGCTGGTGGCGGTCTGGGCGGGGTTCGAGTTGGGCGCGTTGCTGTTCTGGGCGCGCCAGGCGACGCGCCGGCGAGCGCGGGTGGTGTGGATGGGTCTGTTGGTGCTGCCGGCGCTGCTCGGCCTGCAGATGGTGGTCGTGACCCCGAGGGAGCAGGTGATGTCGCTGTGTCGGCAGCTTGCCCGTCTGGTGGAGGAGGGCAACGTGCGGGCGATCGGAGCGCATCTCAGCAGCGCTCTGGATGCAGAGGGCATGGGGCGCGACGAGCTGCTGGCCGTGATGGAGCGCACGCTGACGCGCTACCATGTTCGCCAGCCGCGGCTGTTCCAGTTCGAGGTTACCTTCCCCGAACCCGGGGTCGGCATCGCGCGCTTCGGCGCCGCCTGCGACGCCGTGTCGGAGGAGGCGTATGCGAACCGCGTGCAATCGCGGTGGCAGCTTGAGCTGCGCCGCGTCGGAGACAAGTGGGAGGTCACGCGCATCAAGGTGGTCGAGACGCCGCTGAGTCCGATCCGCAGCCTGAAACAGTTTCGCTGAGCGGCTCCATGCTTCCGAGCGTCGGGCATGAGCCCGGCGACACCGAACGCGACGACCGTTGCGCAGGCGTGCCAGCGGTGGCCGTCCCCACGGGTTTGGTATGTGTTTGGAGTCTTTAGCGTTGTGGGTGCCATGCTTTCCCGCGACCGCGGTCGCGGGAAAGCATGCCTCTGCCTGCCGCAGCACATGCCCACCCCCGCCTGCGGCGGGTGAGGGCGTGGCACCCACGCTAAACACGTACCGGGCTTGCGCCCGCGGCTGCGATGGAGGCGTTTGGGATGCGCTGGTCATGCCCGCGGCAGCCGGGACGCCAGCCAAAGCAGCAGCCAGCCGTACAGCGACTGGAGCACGAACGCTCCGAGCATCACGGCCGGTGAGCTTTGGGCATCGGTCAGGGCCCCGGTCGCTCCGCCGAGGTACAGCGCGACGACGGTGCCGGCGGCCGAGCAGATCAACACGATGGCGGCGATGCGGCTCAGCGCGCGACCGCCGCGCCCGAGGCCCAGCCCCAGCAGCACGACGCTCAGCAGGGCCAGACCGACACCCAAGCGCGCAGCCCCGATCGGCCAGCCGGCGCCGTACTGACGCCAAACCGAGACCACTCCGCTGACGATCGCCACGCCGACCAGCACGACCGCGAGCAGGGCGGCCGAGCGAGCCGGCCTGGTCAGACGCGGGGCCAGAGTCGCGCCGCCGGCGAGTACGAGGACCGCGGCGGCCGCACTCAGCACGCCCTGCCACACGTAGGCGGTGGCGACCATGATGTTGCCGGCCTTGAGGCCCTGGATGCGGCGGCCACTCGGACTACCGAGTTCGGACTCCGGTCGCCGCGGGAGGGGGTGCGGCGCGGACGGGTCCGGTGAGCGGACGCCGAAGGCGCCGGCAACGGTCTGGGCCTGGTCCGGAGTCAACGGGAGGGGCGTTCTCCAGATCAGCGTGGGAGTGATGAAGTGCTCGGCCGGCCACCACGTGACGTAATACAAGCCGGCACCCATGACGGTGCTCAGCACTCCGACGATCAACGCGATGGTCCGGGGTGCCGCCCGCCGCTCACGACGGTGTGCACCCCCGGCACAGTAGATCACCCTGATTTCCGGAGTCGAAGCGGTCGTGTTCATCGTATCGTCGTTGCCAACGTTGTCGCGATCGACACCACCGGTGCCCAACATGGTCGGTGGGTGCGACGCGGCAACGCAGGTAGCGTCGGCCCCCCGTGGCCGACGCTGGAATCTCGGACCGTCATTGCTAACCACGTCGCCCGCGGGGGGGCGACGCTACAAGCCTCCCGATTGGGCGTGCATCAGCAATTGCTCGCTGCCGGCCAGGCCCGTGGGCCGACGCTTACTAGGTGCCCGCCCCGGTCGATCGGGCAGCGGGCGAGGTATTGCTGGATGGTGTCGGCGGACACGGCGTCCACGTCGGCCAGCATCTGGTTCACGGTGCGTGGATGGCCTCGGCATTCCATATCTTCAACAATCTGTCCGAATCGGTGGTAGGGGGCTTCCGCCTCGATGGCGAGCCCCGTCCGCCTGATATTTTTCACACGTTGGACCTCGTGGGTTGCCACTTTTTCCGTCGAGATCTTCGCGGCCTCGGCCCGCATCGCGTCCAGCAGGCGTTCGGCGTTTTCCGGCTGGCAGGCTCCCCACAGCACCAGCAGCCCACAGTCCCTGTAATCCAGGTGAAAGACGCCGGCGCGGGGGCTGATGCCGGTCTGGATGATGTTCCAGTAAAAGCGGGAGTTCTCGCCGCCCAGGATGGTCGCCAGGGCCCCGGCCGTCTCTGCGAGGGGGTCAGCGGAACCTACCGAGGGGCACGCCAGGGCCACGATCTGCTGCTTGAACCGCTCGACCTGCTGCACGCTGGTGCCCTGCCGCAGGGCGGGCAGCCGGCGCTCGGCCGGGGCGCCGGCGGGCTGCCAGGCGCCGCAGTACTTGTCCGCCAGGTCGATCACGACGGTCGGGTTGAGGTTGCCCGTCACGATGAGCGTCAGGTTGTCCGCGGCGTAGCGTTGCCGGAAGTAGCCGTCCATGCCGTCGCGCGAGAGCGGCCCGACGGTGTGGTCGTAACCCAGGATGGGCCAGGCCAGGGGATGCCCGGCGAAGACCTGCTCCTGGAGGAAGTCCATCGCCACGTGTTCGAGCTGGTCCTTCGACATGGCGATTTCCTCGAGGACCACGTTCTTCTCGGTGTCGAACTCCTCCGGCGGCAGCCGCGACTGCATCATGTCCGCCAGCAGTTCGAGTTGCGGTTCGAGAAGGTCGTGGGGCACCCAACCGTAGTAGATGGTGCGTTCGGCGCTGGTGTAGGCGTTGTAGGTGCTGCCCAGCCTGTCGAAATCGACGGTGATCTGTCGCCACGTGCGCCGGGCGGTTCCCTTGAACATCATGTGTTCGAGGAAGTGCGAGACGCCCGCGACCTCGGGGGTTTCGTCGCGCGAGCCGGTGCGTACCAGGAAGCCGACGGCCACGCTGCGGACATCGGGCATGCACTCGATGACGATCTGAAGCCCGTTGGCCAGCCGGTGCAACGTGTAGGGATTGTCGGCCATCACGCGGTGCCCCTCTTCAATCCGCCCCCAGCGCCCGCGGCCCCAGCGTCACGACGGACAGTCGGTCGCGCGGGTGCCCAGCCAGGTAGCGTTCGACGTCGGCACGGGTGACCACCCGGACCCACGCCAGCTTCTTTTCGCGGGAGACAGGGTGCCCGTAGTAGAACAGGTCACTGCCCAGCTCCGCACAACGGGCGCGGGTGGTATCGCCGCGCGTGTCCTGGGCGGCCACGAGCCCGGTAATGGCCCGCTGCAACTCCTCTTCGGTCAGGTCCTTGCCGAGCCGATCCACCTCAGCGAGCAACGTGGCGTAGGTCCGGTCGCAACGTTCGGGCCGCGTGGAGGCACCCAGGAAGATCAGCCCGGCACCGCGCGGTGTTTCCTGCCACGCGCCCACCCAGTACACCAGCCCCTGCTTCTCCCGCACTTCCGTAAACAGCCGCGCGCTCATGCCCCCGGACAGAACGCCGAGCGTGACCTGCTGGACGGGGAAATCGGGGTCGGTCACGGCCACCCCCGGCCAGCAGAGACCGAGTTGCTCCTGCTCGAGGTCCTTGGGGTAATGGCGCGTTTCGGCGCCGAAGCCGAAGGCGACGGGCAGGCGGGCGTCCTGTTGCGCCGTTCCGAAGCCGGCGAAGTGCTCTTCCAGCAAGGCCAGGGCATGCTGCGGCTCGATGGCGCCGGCGACGGCCACCAGCATGCGCCCCGCCTGGAAGTGCGTCTGCCAGAACTCCACCACGTCGTCGCGCGTGAGCCGATCCAGCGTGTCGCGCTCGCCGAGGGCGTGCCGACCGAGCACGGGACCGAATGCCTGGGCGTTCAGATACTTGTCCACGAGGCCCTGCGGGTCGTCCTGGAGGGCGAGCAACTCCTGCCGCGCCAGCTCCACGTTGACCTCGAAGGCGTCGGCGGGGAACGTTGGGGTGCGGAGCATCTCGGCGTGCAGGGCGACGGCCGGCTCGAAGTGCTCGGGCAGCACGGTGCAGGTGAACGTGGCCGTCTCGCGCCCGGTGCCCGCCCGATGGTGGGCGCCGAGGGAATCGAAGGCATCGAGCAATTCGGGCCCGGTGTGGCGGGCGGTACCTTTGTCCAGGGTTTCGGTGACGATCCGGGCGAGGCCCAGCTTGGCCTCCGGCTCACCGCAGGTGCCGCCCAGCACGCGGATTTGAAAGGCAACCACGTGCCGGTCGGGCAGCGGCTGTACCGCGCACTCCAGACCACAACTCAACTTCGTGTGCAGCGTGTCCGTCACCCCGGTTCTCTCAGTTCAACGCGCCGCGCCTCCGCCCTCCCGGAGCTGCTCCCCACGGAGGGTCGCGTAGCCTACGCGGATTCGGCACTGGACGCAACGGGGTCACCGGTGCGCGACTGTGCCTGCCGCCCGCCGCCTTCGGCTTGGGTATGGCACTCTGCGGGCTTCCTCTTCGGGTGGGCGCGCCGGGTCGGTTTTCCCGTTGGGTCGAACGGTTCGCCGCGAGGACGTCAGGGCAACGGAACGCCTGCCGACGGGGAATCGCTGCCCTTGTCTCCGGGTCGAGCGGCAGCATCCGCTTCCGGAGGTGGCGCCGGCGCGGGCTCACCCTCGGGAAGGGAGGTGTCCGGTGCCGTCGGCGCATCGCCAGCGTCCCAACCGGGTACTGCCGATGGCTTTGGAGCCTCGCCGGGCGCGCCTGCCGTCAACTTCTCCGCCAGGGCGGCCAACGGCGCGCAGTCGGGCAGCTTGGCACCGGCAACGTCCAGGAACGCGGCGGCATCCTGTGGGGGCAGTCCATAGCGCAGGGCCTGCTCAAGGTGGTCGGCGGCCGCGGTGCAATCCGCGCGACCTACGGCCAGGTCCGCGGCCAGGAAGTGCCCCAGGGGATCCTGGGGGGCGAGTTCCAATCCGCGCGCGACCCACTGCGGGAAGCGTTCCGGCAGCGTGCTGGGTGGAACGCGCAGCCCTTCCTTTCGTCGCTGCAGGAGCTGGTAGCACATCCGCGCGTAGCTGACGCCCAGCTCACGCTGAACCTGCTCCGCCGGGCGGGACGCGCCCAGCAGTTCGTGCAGTTGTCGGCGGGCTTCGGCTTCGTTGTCGGCGGCCAGCTCGTAAGTGACCACGCGCTGCTGCACGGCGCGGCGCAGGCGACGTCCATCCTGCGAACTGGGTGTCAACTCCAGAGCGCGATGGGCCGCGGTCAGGGCGCGCTGCGGGTCCGTCGGGTCGGCATGGAAGCGGCAGTCGGCCAACTCGAACCAGGCCGCGGCCGCTCCGTAGGGAGCCGTGGCGGCCAAACGATCATAGACGGGGGCGGTCTGTTCAAGCACCTCCGCGGCCCCGGCGTAATCGCCCTGCCAGAAGCGCAGGGTGGCCGCCAGCCTGAGCTTCTCCGGCGCCCAGCGATCAGGCCCGGCGGTGTCCGGTCGGGGTGGGGAAACGGCTCGGTCAGCGGGGACAGCCGGGGACTCGAGCTCCGGCGCCGGTGGCGCCGACGTTCCCTCGGGCGGGGCGGCGATGAACATGTTCCCCAAGGCCGCTTGTGCCTGCGCCACCAGCCCTTCAAACTCATCCTCAAACGTGGGCTCGCTCGCCAGCGCCAGCAGGGTCTGCACGACCGGCAAGGTGATGCTGTGGTGGCGCAGTGGGCGCGCCATGATGTCCAGCACGAGCGCCGGTTCAACTTCGGCAAAAGCCAACTGCACGTAGGCGAGCGACAGCTCGGGATTGTAGGGCTGCCGCTGCAACTCGCGGTCGAGTGCCAGCCGGGCGCCGGCGAGCAGGAGCTCACGTTCACCCGGCGCGTTGCGGGCGGTGGGGTTGTCCGCCTGGGTGACCAGCAGGAGATACTCGAGGTAGCCCTGGTTCAAGTACGTGGGCGCGCGGGATACCACTTCCTTGAGCACCTTGCTGCCTTCCTTGCAGTGTTCCTCGCTGGCGGAATAGTCCTGAGCGGCGAGCAGGAGCAGCTTCTCGTCGGGGGGGTCGGTCTGCTGCGCGCGCTGTCGACGGTCGGAGGCGCGTGCCTGAAGCTGCCGGGCGCTGCGGGCGTGGGCCTCGCCTAAGCGGAAGAGGTTGCTCAAAGCCCGTTGGGGGTTGAGTTGGTGCCGCGCGGTTTCCGCCAGCTTGATCGCCTGCTCATACTTGTCGTTCTGGAGGGCATCCTCGACCGAGTAGGTGGCCCGAGCGGCGGCGAAGTCCTGCTGCGCCAGCCACAGCGCGGCGAGGGCGGCCGTCACGGCGACCACGCCGCCCCCGGCGCGCCCGCCGGGGTGTCTCACCAGCCAGGCTACCAGCCCCCCGCGCTCCGGTCGGGAGAACGCCCAGATCAGACCCAGCACGGTGTAGAACATGGGCGGCACGTCGGAGACGCGCAGGCCGACGTCGAACATTTCTTCCACGACCATTCCGACCAAAGCGGCCAGAAGTGCCACCAGCAGCCAGCGCCCCTCCCTGCCATCCGGCAAGCCCGGCGGTGGGCGTCGATCTTGCAGAGCGGCCATCCCCGCCCGAAGGGTCAGCAGGATCACGCCGGCCACCAGCACGAGCCCGACCGCTCCCAAGTCCGCGAGCACTTCGAGCCACTCGTTATGGGCGTGGGCCAGACGGGCCACGAAGGGCAGCGGGTCCTCGAGCACGTCGTCGATGACGAAGCCGTCGCCCGCCAGTACGAAGCCGCCCTGCCCGTGTCCCTTCAGCGGTGCCTGCTCGAACATCCGCCACGCATACGACCAGGCATAGAGGCGGAGGCGCGCGGTAGCATCTCGTCCCGTGGGGGAGGCCACGTCGGTCTGAGCGCTGAGCAGGGCCGCTCCCGCCACGCCCGCCACGACCGCCAGCCCCACCGGTACCGCCCGCCACCATCCCCGCAAAGCAAAGAATGCCGCCGCCAACAAGGCGAACACCAGTCCTGCCTGGGCCCCGCGTGAGTCCGCGAGGATGAAGGCCCAGATGCCCAGCACCAGTGTCGCAGCGCTGACGACCAGTGCCGTCCCCTCGCGCGCGGGGTGCAGCCGCAGGGCCGTGCGGAACCTTACCCACCAGGTGTGACCGTCCCCGATGAGCAGGACGGTTTCGTTTCCCTCGACGCGTCCGCGGACCGTCTCCACGAACCATGCCCCGGCCACCAGGAGGCCCGGAAGCAGGGCGGCCGCCAGGAACAGAGGGTTCCCGAACGGGAACTTCGCCCGCAGCACTGGGTTGCGTTCATAGTAGTACCAGAGCGCGACCGCCGACGTGACGGCCGTGATGATGACGACGGCGCGGGCGGCCACGCGTGCACCGCGGGGGTTGAGACCCAGCCCCAGTGCCAGCGCCCAAGCGTATTGCAGGGCGAGCAGGATGGTTCCGCCGCGGGCAAGCTCGGGGGCCGCAGACCAGCGGCTGCTGGCCAGCGACCACAGCAGGTAGAGGACCACCAGTACCTGCGCGGCGTACAGCGGGGCGATGTGCCGTTTTCGGTCGAGGGTAAGGGGGTCGGTTGGTTCGCCGTCGCCGGCTTCCACGGCGGTCTCGCCGACCGGTTTGCCGGTGGCCAGCGCGATGGCCAGCACCGCCAGAGCCAGGGCGGTTCCGAGGTTGAGGACGAGCACCTTGACTTCGCCCGCGTACAGGGTCGGCGCCCGGTAGTTGAGGCAGAGCACGGCGACGACGGCCTCCAGGGTGGAGCCGGGCGACCACTCCCGAGCTCCGTCGACGAGTTGCTCGGAGCGGGGCGCGCTGAGCAACAGGCAACAGCCGGCCAGCGTGAGGGCGACGATGGCCAGGAGCACGACCTGATAGGGCTGCAAGCCCTCCGACTCACGGATGCGTACGACACCGGGCATAGCAGACGACCGCGGGAAAGCGTGGCAGCGCCGCATCGGTCAGCGCGTCTGATTGTCCTGGGACCCAGCGGGTCCGCTCCACAGGATATCCGGGGTGCCTGCCCGATGGTTTGCCCGCCGAGCGAGGGCGAACAGCAGGTCACTCAAACGGTTCAGGTAGGCGAGTATACCCCGGGCGACGGGTTCCTGCTGGGCGAGCGCGACGACGCTACGTTCAGCCCGCCGGCAGACGGTGCGTGCGGCGTGCAGGGCGGCGGCGGCGGCTGTCCCGCCCGGCAACACGAAGTGCCGCAAGGGACCGGCTTCAGCGCAGGCGGCGTCGATCCACTGTTCCAGCCGGGCCACCTGATCCTCGAGCCGCACGGGGACTGAACCCCGCGCCTGCGGCCGGGTCGGGCGGGCTCCGCCCGCCGGGATGTCGGCCAGTTCCGCGCCGGCCGAGAACAAGTCCCGTTGGATGAGCCGGATGGTCTCGCCGGTCTCAGCATCACATCCGGCCGCCAGCACCAGGCCGAGCGCGGCGTTGGTTTCGTCCACGTCGCCACAAGCGGCGATGCGGAGGTGGCACTTAAGGACCCGGGCCCCGCCGTAGAGGCCGGTTTCGCCCCCATCGCCGCTGCGCGTGTACAGCTTCATCAGCGTCGCTCCCGTTGCCGGGCGTATTATAGGTGGGCGCGACGACCTGTCATAGGGTCAGGCGGGCACGACACGGGGGGAGGGAAGTGCGCAGAAGACCGGTGCTGGAACGGGTTGGAGCAACCCGTCCCAGCACCGGTATGGGTCAGTACCTCATGGTCAGGCGGCGACCCCGGGTAGGGGCTCCGCCGCCAGGTGGATTACCGCCGCCACTTCCGGCAGCGCGTCCCGACCAGCATCAGGAACGTCAGCGGCCAGATGATCATCCCGGTAGCGCCGCAGAACCTGGTGTTCGGCGTACCGGCGATCCGCTGGAACCGGGCGATGACGGTCGTGTCATCGTAGACGGTCACGGTAATGGGGTTGTCGGTACCGTCGACGTCGCCGTCCCAGCCGACGAACTCGTAGCCGTCCTCGGGCACGGCGGTCAGGGTGGTGGTCCCGCCCGGCTCGAACTCATTGGTAAGTTCGGCCGGCATGACGACGCGCCCGCCGCGTACCGGCTCGACGACGATCGAGAGTTGGTACAGCAGCGTCTGGGCGGGTGCCATCATCGCGGTGATCTGCATGTCACTGTTGACAGTCACCGTCAGGGTCGAGCGGGTGCTGGAAGCACTGCCGACCCAGCGCTCGAAGCTGTAGCCCGTCTTCGGCACGACGGTGAGGGTCACCCGCGTGCCCGCGTCGTAGTAGTCGCGGTTCGGCGACATCACGACATCCGCCGCACCGATCGGGTCGACGGCCACGACGAGCCGGTACTGATTGACCGTCTGCACGAACCGGGCCGCGAGGGACTTGGACTCGTCCATGGTCACGGTGATGCGGGTCGTGGTGGCGGTGACGTCGCCGGACCAGCCGGCGAACTCATAACCGTTGGCCGGCACGGCCGTCAGGGTCACGACCGTTCCCTCCAGGTACTCGTCCTGGTCAGGAGAGACGGTCACGGTGCCACCGTTCTCGCCGTCGATGGTCAGCGCGAGCGAGTAGTAGTATTGCACTTCGCCGAACTCGGCGACGAGGCTGCGGGCAGCGTCCATGGTGACGGTCAGTTGCGGGTCGCCGGCGTCGGCCTGCGCCACATCTCCCGACCAACCGAGGAACTCATAGCCACTGGCCGGCGTTGCGGTCAGGCTAACCGTCATTCCCTCTGAGTAAACACTGAGGGACGGTGCCGTCGTGACCGAGCCGCCCGCCTCCGGGGATGCGGAGGTGTCCAAGGTGTAGGCGTTCACCTCTCCGGCGGCGAAGATGGAGAAGTGGTCCACGGTCGCCCAGACGACGGTCCGGCCGGCGGAATCAGTGTAAACGCCGTAGTCACCGACGGTACCGGTGGGCGTGCTCTGCCCGCGGTTGTTCCAGCCCGCCAGGGTCCAGGTTTGGGTGGGCTGGTCGTAGACGTACAGGCCGACTTGCTCACCCGACACGTCCGCGGTGGCGAGGTCGGAGGCGGTGAGGATGAGCCGTACCACGGCCTCGAACGTCCCGTCCTCAGCCGAACTGGTGAGGGTGAGCGTGCGCGGGACGGCGTTGCCTGCGCCGTTGCCGCCGACCATGCCTGCGGTGGTGCCGACGGAGTTGCCGTCCTCGAGCGTCGCCGAGACTTCGGCGCCGGCGGTCAATCCGCTGACGGAGACCCGGGCCGAGGTGCCGGAGGGCGTCTCCATCGAGACGGTCGCGGTGCCGCTGCTGCTGGCGACGGCGTTCGCAGCGTCGGTGGCGAACTGGTCGTCCTGTTCCGGCTCGTTGTCGTTCTCATTGGCATTGTCGTTGGCGGGCGGAGTGTAGCCGCCGCCACCGGCAGGGCCTGGGCACCCGTTCATCCAGTTGTTGGTGCCGGTGCCGAGGTCCACGTTCGTCAGCGTGATGCTGTCGCCCGTGGCACCGCAACCGCTGTTGCTGGCGTAGGTGCAGCGGGAGACGCTGGTGTGATCGAAGGTGAGGTTGTCCGAGGCACCCCGGTTGATGGTGAAGGTGCCGGTGTCGCCGACGGTGTCGAGGATGACCTCCTGCCCGTCGGTGTTGCTGCCCAGCGTCAGCGTGGCGTTGCCCGTCAGGGTCACCGTCGAGCCGGGTTGGAAGTCGATCTTGCCTTCGGTCACCGTATAGATCAGCGAGCCGGTGGTGTTGATGTTGACGCTGCCCATCTGATAGATGAACGCGCCGGCCAGCGTGTAGTCGCTGTTCGTGCCGGCGATGTTGATGGTCCCGTCCCACTCAAAGTCGTTGTTCTGCGCGATGGTCAGAGTCTTGCCGGCGCTGGCATTGAGATTGAGCGTACCGGTGGCGCCCACGCTGAAGTTGGTGTTGCCGCCGGCGACGCCGGTGATCGCGCCGAAGGTGGTCAGGGTGGCGCCGTTGGCGACGTCGACGGAGTTGGCGTCATCCCCGAAGGTCAGGTTCACGGCGGCGTCGCCACCGCCGGCCACGCCGACGACCACCGTGCCGGTGTCGATGTCCAGGTCCACGTTGGCGTTGTCCAGCCCGAAGCCGCCCGTGAGCGTCAGGGTACCCGCGCCGGTCTTCTGCACCGTGTTACCGGCGTCCGGCGTCAGCTTACTCGTGACGGCCAGGTTGCCGGTGGTGGTGAAGAGCAGGGTGCCGGACCCCGCCCAGGTGGGCGTGAAGGTGGTGATGGTAGGAGTGACCCCCGTGGACACGGTGATTGTCCGCGTGGCGCTGTCGGGGACGGTGATGGTGAGCGTGTCGAGCGTCCCCCCGCCACTCAGGGTCAGGTTGTTGGTGTCGGCGGCAAAGGTATGGCTCCAGGTCTGCCCGGTGGCGATGTCCAGGGTCCCGGCCGCGCTGACGTTGAGCGACGAGACGGTAATGTCACCGTCGTCCACGTCGAGCGTGAAGGCGGCCGTGTCGAGTGTCACCTCGTCGATGGTGCCGTCGCCGGAGACGGTGAGCGTGTTGGCGCCCACGTCGAACCCGTCATCGGTGCCGTTGTTGTTGGTGAAGCTGAGGGTCTTGGTGGCGGCCACGTCCACCGCCAGGGTGGCTCCGACCGTCATGTCATTCGTGATCGTGAAATCGTCGTCGATATTGAGGCTGCCGCTGGCAGTCTGCGTCAGCGTGGTGATGACGCCGTTGGCGGTGGTGTTCACCGCGCCACCCGCGCCGTCGATGTCCACCTTGCTCACCGTACCCGTGCCGCTGAGGGTCAGGGTGCTGGTGTTTGTGTCGACACCGTTGGCTATGGTCATCGTTTCGCCGTTGGCGACGTCGACCGTGAGGGCGGCGTTGGCGTCCACCGTGCCGCTGAAGGTCGTCGTGTTGTCGATGTCGATGATGCCGCCGGCGGTATCGCCGGTGACGGCGCCACCGACCACCATGGCGGTCGTGGCGTCGCCGCTGACCTCGAGCTCCGCGGCCGCCCCGTTGAGGCTCAGGCCGCCGGTGAAGGTCAGGGTGTCGGCGTTGGCGTCGTCGGTGCCGGTGAACTTGAGCACGGCGCCGGCGTCGACGTTCACGGCGCTGGCGATCGTCAGCGTACAGGTGTCGGCGCTGGAGTCGCACTCGATCGTGCAACTGTCGTCAAGTTCCAGGTCGGTGAGGGTGTTGGTCTTGGTGTTGAGGTCGATGATGGTCGCTGACGTGTTCGATGCGGAAGTGATCGTGCCGGCGATGGCCATCGTCCCGCTCACGTCGGTGGTCAGCGCCAGCTCGGAGGCATTGCCGGCGAGGCTCAAGCCTCCGGTCAGCGTCAGGGTCTTGGTGTTGGCGGCGTTCTCACCCTTGTAGGTGAGGATTACCCCCGCGGGCACGGAGACGGCGTTGGTGATGGTCAGGTTCTTGGTGCCGGCCACGTCGAGCGTGAAGCCTTCGGTCGCGGCCAGACTGCTCAGCGTGAGCGTGCCGACCGTGCAACTCTCGTTCACGTCGAGCGTGCCGCCGGTGGTGCCGGTGGTCACCGTCGAGACGGTCCCGGTGCCGTCGAGGGTGAGGGTATTGTCGTGAATGTTGACGGTCGTGGTGCACGTCTTGACGCCGGCGACCGTCATGGTCAGCGTGGAGGCGGCGGTGGCCGTCTGGGTGATCGAGGCCGGGCTGCACGTCTCGTTGATGTCGATGTTGGGCGACACCGCGCCGCTGACGGTGACCTTGAAACCGGTCAGGTCGTCGGCGGCCGCCGTCTCGGCGACGGTGAGATTCGAGCCGTTGTTGTTCAGCACGATGCCGTTGGCGCCACTGGTGGTGAAGGTCTCCTGGGCACCCCCACCCGAGCCGGTCAGCGTCAGGGTGTTGGCGCCGACGTTGAAGTTGTTGGTCACCGTCAGGTTGACGCCGTTGCCGAACGTGATGCCCAGGTTGCCGCCGAGGCTCAGCGTGGTGATCGTGGCGTTGGCATTGGCGGTGATGGTGCCGAGGGCCGTGGTGGTCAGGGTCGTCACCGTACCGGCCGCGCTGAAGGCCACGCTGCCGGCCGCGCCGTCGAGGTCCACCGCGCTCACCGTGCCGGTGCCGGGTAGGGTCAGGGTGTTGGTCTGCGTATCGATGCCGTCGCTCGCGGTGAGCGTCTTGGTGGGCGCCACGTCCACGATGGCGCTGGCGGTCAGATCAAACGTGCCGCTGACCGTGCACGTCGCATTCACGTCGAGCGTGGCGCCGGCGCCCGAGATGACCACATTGGTGAGCTGGCCGGTTTCATCGACCAGCAGCGTGCCGCCCGCCCCACTGAGGGTGATGGTGCCGCCCAGGGTGGCCCCGTTGTGCAGGGTGGCCGAGCCGGTGGTCAGCGTCGCGTTCAGGGCAGTGATCGTTTTTGCGGTGTTGAGGTCGACCACGCCGCTGGCCGAGTTCAGCGTGACCGACGACAGAGTGCCGGCCCCCGCCTCGGCGATCAACAACGTGTTGTTGTTGACGGTAATGGGGCCCGCAAAGGTCTTGGCGCCGACTTGCAGGGTCAGGTCGCCGGTGTCGGCGGTCATGGCCACGGCCGTGAAGTTGGTGTTGATGTCCGTGTCGATGGTGGCGTTGTCCGCGCTGACGTTGACGGTCAGGCCGCCGATGTTGTCGGCGTCCGCGCCGGTGACCGCGATGCTCGACGAGCCGCTCGTCATGTTCACGGTGGCGGTGAGAGTCTCCGCTCCGCCGGCACCGGAACCGACGATCGACATCGTGTACGCGCCCAGCGTGATCGGGTTGGTCACGGTGAGGGCCTTGGTGTCAACGTCGAGGTCGATCGTGCTGTTGGACGTGAAGGTCAGCGTCGTGATCGTGCCACTGGCGTTCACGTCGAGCGTGCCGCCGGCGGTGTCCATGGTGACGGCGCTGACCGTCCCCACGTCGTTGAGCGTGAGCATGTTGGCGTCGATGTCGAAGGTCCCGGTAATCGTCGTACCGACGGCCGGCTCCAGGGTCAGGTTGCCGGCGATGGTGCCCATGGTTACCGTGCAGCTTGCGTCGGCGTCAATGATGCCGCCGTTGCTGTCCACCTCGATGCCGGTGCCCTGCACGGCCGCCGTGACGAAGTTGATCTCCCCGCCGCTGAGCACGATCTCCGCGTCGAAGGTCTCCGTGCCGCCGCCCGCGTTGCCCGTTACGGTGAGCACGTCGCCGGTGCTCATCGTGATGGCGTTGTTGTTGTCGACGGTGACGGTGACATCCTGTCCGATCGTGACGCCGAAGTCACCCTGGGGGACGATCTGCGTCAGTGCCGTCGTCATGCCGAAGGTCAGCTTGGTGTTGGCGCTATTGCCACCGATGTAAATGGTGTCCAGCGTGCAGGAGGTGATGTTGGCGCTGGACACGGTCAGCCCGTGGTCGGCGAGGAACCAGTTGTTGGCCAGCACGCCGGCGCCATAGTCGGCCACGTTGACCGGAGTGCTACCGGCGGTGGCGGTGATGGTGATGGCCGTGTTGGTGTTGGCGGTCGCCTGGAAGCCGGCCGAGGCGTTGGTGCCTGCCACACGCAGCACCGACGTGGCCGAGCCGTAGGTGATGGTGCCGGCCGTGGCGCCGTCACCGATCTTGAACTTGTTGCCAAAGGCAAGGAAGTCAATGGTGACGGTCGAGCCCGCCCCGATGGTGAAGTTGGCGATCTTGGGCGAGTTGGCGTCCATCTGAATGGTGATGCTGATGCTGGGGTCGACGGTCAGGTCATCACTGTCGGTGAAGCCGCCGTCCACCCAGTTCTGCATCGAGTAGGTGCCGCTGGAGGCTGGGTTCGGGTCGGCTGCCCAGGCCGTCGGTGCCCCCAGCACCAGGACCAGCCCCGCCAGAAGCAGCGGCAGCAACTGCACAGTATCCCCACGGTTCGGGATCCGGAAACTACGCCCGCAAAGCAGGCGAGACGGCATCGGGTGCGACCTCATCGTCGTATCTCCTGTAGACTCCTGGGTCATCAACATCAGTTCAATCCGGCAGCGCGCGTGCGCGCGACGCCGGGTAGCAAGTCCCAGACAAAGCGAGCGCAACCTGGCAAACCGACCGGTGCCTCAACGGATTTGCGTCGCCTACATGTCAGGCCGCCGGTCCCACGGGAACGGTGGTGACGCGGACGGCATTCTCACGCCGCTCCGGAACGGTTACTGCCCGGCGGGCAAGCACCGGCCCGGGTCGTCGCTGTGGACCGCGGCCCTCCCGGCCCGAGAAAAGGGAGCCTGAGCCGCGGACAACCCACGTCCGAACATGTCCGGATGCAATATCGGATGGGTATTGGAGAGGCTGAATCTTCGGACGTTCCCTTTTTGTGGTCCCAGCGGGGGCGGATCGGGAAAGGGGGACGCACTTGCGCTAGCGGCACGGCTGGTAACGCCTGGGCCGCTGCTCAGGGATGCGGGGGTGCCTGGGGTACGGGCTCGCGGTACGGCTGCCGGGTCCGGTAATGTTCTGCGCGCTCGCGGATGAGGAGCGCCAGGTCCTGTAATCCGTCCTGCTCGGCACGCGTCGCGGCCTGCCGGGCTACCGCGGCGGCCTGCTCCCACTCCCCGGTGGCGGCCAGGGCGGCCGCCTGCACATCGAGCGTCTGGGGACTCGGACTCGGTTGGTTCGCCAGAACGTCCACCAGGCGCCAAGCGGCGGCACCGTCGCGCACCGTATCGTCCGCAGTGGTCGCCAGCAGCCACGCGAGTTCCAGCCTGGCCGTGCCGTCATTGTTCGCGTTCTGTACCGCCTGACGCAACACGGCCACGGCGGCCGGGACGTCGCCCAGCGCGTAGAGGATGCCCGCCAGCTCGCTGTACCGGTCGGCCGGACGCGGATCTTGAGCAATGAGGTGGTTCAGAGCGACGGCCCGACGATAAGGGCCGCGCAGTAGCTCCTGAAGCCGGTTCAGCTCCTGTTGGGCCTTTGTGTAGTTGGGATCGAGATACAGCGCCTGCTCAAAGCAGGCAGCCGCGTCGTCTCCGCGTCCCAGACGCCGCAGGATGAGGCCCAGGTTGTAGTGAGCCTGGGGAAGACCGGGGGCATTGCGGACGGTACGCGTGAGCCAATCGAGGGCGGCATCGAGCCGGCCTTGCTCCGCCTGGCGGATGGCGTAATCACCGCTGGCGATCGGGTTGTCGGGGTCGAGGGTGACGGCCTGCGTAAGATGCGGCTCTCCCTCGTTGGCCCTGCCTTGGTTCGACAAGGCCAGCCACAGGCCCAGGTGGGCGGGGGCGCTCGTCGGGTCGAGGGTGACCGCTTGCCGAAAGGCCGTCTCCGCCGACGCCCAGTTGCGGCGGGCGACCTCCAGCTTGCCGAGGCTCCGCCATGCCTCCGGTGCCTCGGGGAAGAGCTCCACGAACTGGGCGCAGACAACGTCGGCCTCGTCGAACCGTCGCAGTTGTACGAGGGTCTCGACCACCGCGGCCCGCACGTCCGCTCGCTGAGGCGCCAGCATGCTCGCCTGCGTGAAGCGCGCCAGGGCTTCCTCGTACTGTCCGACTTGCTGATAGACCTTTCCTATGTTCTGCTCGTGCCAGACGCGGTAGTCCTCCAGCAGGTCGAAGCCCAGGGCCCTGTTAACCGGACCGCCCGCCGGCCCGGCGACAGTCAGGGCCAGCACGAGACCCACGGCCCACGCCTGGCGGCCGGCGCCTGCATGCGATGCTCCGCTTTCCGGTGTGGCCTGGTAGGAAGCGCAGGCCTGCGCCGCGCGGATCGCGGCCGCGGCGACCGCCACGGTCAGCAGCGGGATGACCGGCAGGCGATACCGCGGCGAATACCAGAACGCGGCGACGATCACCAGCGGCAGCACCAGCGATGCCACGTCCATCAGGTTGAACACCCGCCGCCGACAGGTGAGCAGCAATCCCGCGACGGCCGGGCCGAACAACCAGGCCGTGGGTATCGGCGTCAGTCCCAGCCACGGCAGCAGGCCGTCGCGGCGCTCCCAGGTCAGATGATCGTAGTCGTAGTAGTTGCGTCCGGTGAGGCACCAGTACGCCTTGCGGCAGGTGAGCCAGGCGGCGCGGCGCCAGTCCGAAGCCAGGTAGTCAACCCCGCGGTCGAAGAAGAAGCGATCGATCCGGCGGTACGAGCCCGCGTGGCCGGTGGCCTGGGCGTACACGCGGGCGGCGTCGGCGTGCATGCGACCGCGCAGGTTGCTGACGCCCTCGATCGGCGTGTAGCCGCCGTCCGCTCCGGGCGCGTTGCCCTGATTGAAAGTAATGCCGGCGTGGGCCGTGATGGGGATGAGTTCACCGCAGGCGAGGTAGTTGTGCAGCGTGGCGAGCAGGACCGGCGCCAAGCCGGCCCCCAGTGTGATCAGTCCGTACAGCAGCCCCTTCGAGCTGCTCCCGTGACCCCCCTCCCTTCCAGGGAGGGGGCGGGGGAGAGTCGAGTCATCGCCGGCCACCCCCTCACCCTGCCCTCTCCCCCAAGGGGGAGAGGGATTCTGTCCGGCCGAGCCGGCGGGAAGCGCTGATGCGGCGGGCGACGCTGTGCCCGTGGGCGGCGCAGATGCGGCGGGTGGCGCGGAGCCGATCGGCAGTGCAGAGCCGTGGGGCAACGCCGCTGCGGTTGGCGGTGCGGCAGCGCGGGCACGGCTTCTCTCCTGCCGCAACGCCTGCCGCCGGCACCACAGCGGCAGCAGCAGCACCAGCAGCAGCGCCGGCGGGTAGACCAGCGTCAGCAGTCCGGCGAGCAACCCCAGCAGCGCCGCCCGTCCGCGGCGGGCCTCCTGGGCAACGTGGTCCGCCGCCAGCAGCAGCAGCGCGACCAGCAGCAGTTGCACGGTGCTGGGCATCACGCGCAGGGTGAAGAAGGCCGGCTCCTCCAGCAACAGGAAGACGATCAGTGCCACTATCCCGGCACTTCGTCCGAGCTTGCGTGCCGCCAGATACGCCAGCAACGCGGCCGTCAACAAGTGCAGCGCGATCTGCACCCCGTACACCGCCCGCAACCCGCCTCCCCAGAGCCGGATTACTCCCAACAGGTACGGGTAGAGCGGCACGGACAGAAACGGCTCGTCGCCCACCCACCGGCCGTCGGCGATCCGCTCGGCCTGTTCCCAGTAGACGCGGGCATCGTTCTGCGGGGCGAGCGCGATCGGATGACGGTGCAGGTAGTCAACCAGCAGCAGTATGCGTGCTCCCAGAGCGACGGCGATGAGGCCGCCAGCCAGCAGCAGATAGCGCCGTCGCGCGCGGAGCCCATCCTTTGGATCAGACCCGCCATTCGGCCGGGCGGCGGTCCGAGTGGGCTCCTGGTGCTCCATGGTCGAGAAGCTTACCGCAGAACCACGCGCGTGGGCAGGGGAACGACCGACGGTCCTTCGGAGTAGCCATTCGAGGTTGCGGCGCAGATTCAGGTACGGTTGCACCCTGAGGCGCCCTCGACGCTGCGGAGCCTATCCCCCCTGCGGATGGACGGCGACTTCCTCTCCGGGCCGGAGACCGGAGAGGATTTCCACGTCGTCGCCGAAACTGCGACCAAGTTGCACGGCGCGCCGGCGGGCGGCCTGGCCGTCGCGCACCTCCACCACGCTGAGCTGGCCGACCTGGCGGACCGCCTGCCGCGGTACCACCAGCACCTCCTCCGTGCCCAGCGGGATGAGCAGCCGACCAAACATGCCCGAGTAGATTCCCGGCGGGCAGGGGCCGGTGACCTTCACTTCAAACGAGCGACTGGCGGTCTGTGCTTCGGGGACGATCTCGCTGATGCGGCCCATGCAGGTCTTGTTGAGTGCGTCCACGTGCACGCCGATGTCCTGACCCGCGGCAAGCTGGCGGGCCAGCGACTCGCGGACGCTCGCCACGAGCTGCATTCGCTGCGGGTTGTACAGGGTGGCCACCACCTGCCCCGGCGTGACGGTGTCACCGACGTCCACGCGCTTGTCCACGACGATCCCGGTGAGTGGCGCGCGGATGGTGGCGTAATCGAGGATGGTGGCGGCTTCGTTACGCATCTCCTCGGCGCGTTGCACCTCGGCGTCGGCGGTTTTGAGCGTGCTGGCCGCGCGGTCGAACTCGATCGGACTGGCGGCGTTCTGCTGCCGCAGCCGTTCGACGCGCTCCAGTTCGATGCGGGCCTGATCGCGGATGGCCGTGGCCGCCGACACGGCCGCTTCCGCCTGTTGTGCCCGGGCACGCAGATCGGCATCGTCCAGCTCGACCAGCGTCTCGCCTTCCTGCACTTCCCGCCCGGCGGTTACGCGCACGGTGCGCACTTTCGCCAGCAGCTTCGAAGCGACGGAAGTCTCGTGCACCGCCCGAATCGTCCCCACGGCGGACTCGGTAGCCGGCAGCGGTACGCTCCGTGCCGCCTGCCACGTCAGCTCCGCCGCGGGCCGAACCGCCGGCTGTGTCGGACCGCGGGCGGCGATCTTGCGGTGGAAGGCGCCGGCCAGCGCCGCCAGCAGGCCGACCACCACGACGAGGAAGACGACTCCCAATACGACGTACAGGACCGTCCGGCCGCGCGGCGAAGGCGGCTGTGGGTTCTCGTTGCGGCTCATCGTCTCAACTCCCGGGCGCTGCCCGTGACCATAAGCGGGTGGTGCAGGTTATCGGCTGCGGTAAGGGTACCCTCCGCCGCCGCGGCTGTGAACCATCCCTGGGGTGGGGTACGGAGGGGAGGATGGAGCGCCGAGGGCGCGGGGGGTTGCCACCGCCCGGAGGCGGCCGGCGCCGGGATGCCCCACGGAAAGCGCGGGGCGATGATGGTCGATAAGCCCGGCGGGGGCCGGCGGATGCCGCCGCGGGCGTTCCGCTCTGCGCGTGCGGGTTATCGGAACCGACGGCTGCTTCCGGTGGGGTCGTGGTCATGCCTCTTCTCCTGCGCTGTGACGAGCTGCAGCCACGCATGCGTCTGCGGGACGCCATCGTGGCCCAGGGGCACACGATCCTGCCGGCGGGCAAGGAGCTGACGCAGGCGGACGTGGACGCCCTGCGGCAGCGGTTCGCGGGCCTGGTGGTGCGCGTCCACGACCCGGTGCTGGACGACGCCTTCGAGTTTGAGGACGACACCCACGACCGCACCGTGGCCCAACACGCGCAGCAGCGGGTCGTGCAGGTGATGACGAACGTGAGTGAACGCTTTCTCTCGCGGTCCTCCCTGGCGGAAGTCAATTTCGCCGCGATGCAGGCGTCGCTGAGCGAAGTGATTGACTACCTGCGCGCGAACCCCGTCTCCACGGCCCTACTGGCCCGCGGCTTCAGCAGCAAGACCTACCTGACCGACCGGGCGGGCAATCTCTTCTACCTGAGCATGTTGTTGGGGTCGGCCATCCGCGACCGCGTGAGGGCCGAGCGCGAGCGCATGCGCCAACCGTGCGCAAGCACCCCGGCGACGGACATCAATCTGTTGCCGTTGGGGCTGGGGGCGATGTTCATCGACGTGGGGATGTATGCGTTGCAGGAGCTGTTCCGCGGCGACCGGCCGCTCTCCCGCCCCGAGCGCCAGACGTTGCGGGAACACCCACGGACGGGGGCCAAGATGCTCCCCGATGACCTGCCCCCGCTGGTGCGCATGGTGGTACAGACGCACCACGAGAACCTGGACGGCAGCGGCTACCCCGAGAAGCTCTCAGGAGAGGCGGTGCACCTGTTTGCCCGCATCGTGCGGATCGCGGACGCCTTCGACGCCGCCACCGCGCAGCGCGTGTACCGGGAGGCCGTCTCCCCCGTCCGAGCCCTGTGGCAGATGACTAAGGGCATCTACCGCCGGCACTATGACCCCGTGCTGATGAAGGTGTTCGCCCGGTTGATCCAGCCGTTCCCCATTGGCGCCCGGCTGCGCTTGCAGGACGGGCGCTACGTCATCGTCGTGAAATACAACCGCCGCAACCCGTTCCTACCCACGGTGGTGGTGGCCTTCGGCGCGGATGGCGAGCGGTTGCCCAGCCACCAGCTCATCGGTCCGCTCGAGCTTGACCAGCACTGCGACCTACGTCTGGCGTCGTACGCCGGGGAAGACCTTTCCTATCTCTATGACACGAGTTTCTTCGAGGCGCTGGCGCCGGTGCGCGGCGACTTCGCGACCCTCTACGAAGCGGCATTTCCGTAAGCTCGTGGGCCGCGCTGACTCCCGTCCTGCCTCCCACCTCCTCCCTCTTGCCTCTTGCCTTCCTCTTCCTTCCCTATTCGACCTTCGCCATTCCCAATTGCCCCATGAGGAATACCCACTCCTCGGCCTCGTTGTCGATCCGCATGCGGAGCGGCTTGCCGGCCCCGTGCCCGGCCTTGCGCTCGACGCGCAGCAGGATCGGCCGGGTGCCCGAGGTAGCCGCCTGGAGGCGCGCGGTCATCTTGAAGGCATGCGCGGTATCGACGCGATTGTCGGACTCGGCAGTGACCAGCAGCGTGGCCGGATAGTCCGTCCCGTCCTTGATGTTGTGATAGGGCGAGTAGGCGCGCAACCACTGGAACTCGGTCGGGTTGCCCGGGTCGCCGTACTCGTGTACCCACTGGGCCCCCATTCCCCACTGGTTGAAGTGCAGCATGTCCATCAGCGGCACCTGGGCGAGGGCCGCCTGGAAAAGGTCCGGCCGCTGCACGACGGCCGCCCCGATCGTGAGCCCGCCGTTGCTGCCGCCTTTGCACGCCAGCCGCTTCGGATTCGTGTACCTCAGCCGGATCAGTTCCTCCGCCGCGGCGTAGAAGTCGTCAAAACAGTTCTGTTTGTGCTCGCGGCGCCCACCGTCGTGCCACGGCTGGCCGAACTCGCCCCCGCCGCGAATGTTAGCCAGCACCCACACGCCCCCGCGCTCGAGAAACGGGATGATACGCGGACGATAATACGGGAAGAAACTGCTGTTGAAACCACCGTACCCGTACAACAGGGTAGGGTTGTTGCCGTCCAGCGTGACGTCGCGCCGGGCCACCACGAACATCGGCACGCGCGTGCCGTCCTTCGACGTGCACCACAGTTGTTTCGTCTCGTACTTACTTAAGTCCACGGGGCACTGGGTCTGGTGCAGCTTCTCAGTTTGCTGTGCGCGCAGGTCGTAGTGATACGATGCGGTGGGGACCACCCAGGAGGAGAATGTAAAGAACAAGCCCGGGTCGTCGAGGGCGCCGCCGAACGCCGTCACCGTGCCGACGCCGGACATGTAGTTCGTCACGCTCCCTATGCCGGGCAGCGCCACCTCTTCCAGGAGCTTGCCGTCCAAACTGTAAACAAACAGGCGTGAGTGCACGTCCTCGCTGACGTGTACGACGAGCTTGCGGTCGACGATGGCGAAGCCCTCGATCACACCCTTGCCCTGCGGCACCAGTTCCTGCCAGTACGTGGGCCCGGGCTTGTCCACGGTGGTCGTGCAGATCCGGTAGCGCGGCGCCTGGTGATTGGTGCGCAAGTACAGCCGCCCGTCCACCACGTCGCCGGTGGTGATGGCCCCGATCCCGGCGGCCACGGGTTGCAGCGGGTCCGTGCCGTCGAGCCGGCCGAAGTACAGGTCGGTGGTCGACGGATCACGGTAAAAATTAAGCAGCACGTACTGCTGGTCGCTGGACGCGTAGGGGTTGGGCTCCTCGTCCTTCGGGCGGCCCTCGCCCCAGACGTAGCGGTCTTCCTGGTACGGCGTCCCGACGCGGTGATAGTACACGCGCATGTGGAAGTTCTCTTCGCCGGCGGGCACGGTGGCGGGGTCGGGGCAGCGGTTGTAATAGAAACCCTTGCCGGGGGTGTCCCAGGCAATCGTACAGTATTGTGTAAACGGGATCGTATCGGCCAGGTCCTTACCGGTAGCCACGTCGCGGATGTACAGAGTGCTCTTCTCCGATCCGCTGGCCGACTTGCCGTACGCGATCAGCGCCCCGTCCGGCGAAGGGTACCACCAGTCCAGCGCCACGGTGCCGTCGGCACTGAACGTGTTGGGGTCGATGACGACCCGCGGCTCGGCGCGGTAGTCGCCCTCGCGGACAAGCACCTTGGCGTGGTTCTCGAGGCCGCCGCGCTGGGTGGAGAAGTAACGAGTCTTGCGGGGTATGACGTTGGACACGTAGTCCACGGCATACACGGCCTCCAGCTCCCGGGCGACCTGCGCGCGCAGCGGCGCCAGCGGCGCCAGCGTGCGGTCAAGCAGTTCATTCTGCGCCGTCACCCACGCCTGCGTCTGGGGGCTCTGCTCGTCCTCGAGCCAGCGGTAGCAGTCCGCGACCTGCTGACCGTGCCACTCCTCGGTGGTCTCGACGCGCTTGGCGGCCGGGTAGTCCTGCGGATTGACACTCTGCCCGACCGCGAGAGGGACAACTGCATAAGCAGCGATCAGCGCCAGCAGGACGCCGCTGGGTGTCACTACCGAGGCGATCCTTCGTGCAGCAGCACGCTTGTGCAACGGTTCAAGCACGGCCAGTCTCCTTTCCGAAGCTGAGCAAACCCGGCCGGCTCCTCCTATGGCAGCATGGCCGGCAACTCATCTACAGAGTCCAGAAACAAATCAGGCGTACAGGTCGACCCGGCAATCGAGTTATCCGGGCGACCGGTGCGCAAGAGCACGGTTTGGAATCCGTGCCGTTGCGGCCCAACCACGTCCGCGAGGGGTGTATCCCCTACAAAGAGAACCTGGCCGGGTTGGAGCCTGGCGGCAAGAGCCCGCGCCTGTGTGAGCGCATCAGCATAGATGCGCTCGTGCGGCTTGCGGTGGCCGACGGCGCTCGAGAACACGGCAAAGGCAAACATCCCGGCAAGACCCTGACGTTGCAGTTCCATCCGGGCAACCGCGGGTGGGGCAGCGCAATTGCTTACGAGGCCCAACACGTAGCCGCGGTCGGCCAGCTCGGCCAGCATCTCAGGCACACCCTCCAGTGCGTCCAGGCAGCCGATCCACGGACGCCACAAGGCTCCCGCCAACTCGACGAGAGAAGAGTCACCGGGCACGCGAACGCCATTCTCCCCACACCAGACGCGCAGGAACTCCGTAGTCTCCAGTTCGCGCAGCTCGGTGTCGGCCTCCAGCCGGTGGAGGGCGTCCACGAACTGACCCCTGAGGTCCGCCGCCGCGTCCGGGGGCGGTTGCAGGCCGTGGGCACGCAGGAAGTCGAACCCCGCGGCCGCACATGCCTCCCAGACGGCATCCTGGCGCGCGACGCGGACCAGCGTCCCGCCCCAGTCGAACATCACCACGCGAATCCCCTCGAGCACGGAAACCTCCTCTACCGTGCCGCCGCATCGTGGGCCGCCCTACGACCCAGACGCAACAACACCGGCAGCAGCAACAGCGTCGCCAGCAGCGACACGCCCACGCTGAGCGCCAGCAGCATGCCCAGTCGGGCGTTCACCGGCACCTGCGAAAGCACCAGCACGGCAAACCCGGCCACCACGCCCAGCGCATCGATCACGATGGCCGGGCCCATGACCGCCAACGCCTCCAGCACGGCGGGAGCGACGGCCATCCCCCGGTCACGCACCAGCCGGTACCGTTCGAGCAGGTGGATGGCGAAGTCCACGCTGATCCCCAGCGTCATGCCCGCGAACATGGACGTGGCCACCCCCAGCGGGATTTGCGCCAGACCCATCACCGCGAAGTTGATGAGCACCGCCAGTGCCGAGGGCAGCACGCTGAGCAACCCCCAGCGCAGCGAGTGTCCCAGGCAGGTCGTCACCAGGGTAATGCCCAATAGCGAGCCGAGCAACGACCGCACCTGCGTGGTCACAATGGCGTCGATCACCGTCTGGCTGACGGCCACGTCGCCCGCATAACCCAGGGCGATGCGCTCCGGGCGCAGATGCTGCTCCTCGTATGCCTGGAGGGACCTCAGCAACTCCCCGACGGCCACGTAGTTGGCGTTCTTCAGAAACACCATGACCAGCGCCTCGCCGTAGTCGGCGGTGACCAATTGCCGCAGGCGCTGCGGGCCGCGGATGCGCTCGTACTGCCTCCACACCCACTCGACGCGGTCGGGATCGTCGGGGATCACGCGCGTCCCCTCGCGCAGGCCCATGACCATGTGGTTCGCGGTAGCGAGGTAGGACGCCGGACCGATGACGCCGCCGACGGTGCACTGCCGTTGGTCCCGGATGAACGCCTCCAGGGCCTCGATGGTGCGCAGCACCTGAGGTTCCCGCAGGGGTTGCGAACTCAACTCGCAGACCAGCGTCTCGTCCGGCGCCGGGCGCAAGGTGGCCAGTGGCGATCCGCCGCGCCGCTGGGGCGTCAGCAGCAGACGATAGCCGTCCACGGCGACTTCCTCGATCCAGGCCGACCACGTGTCCCGGCGGCGCGCGCCGGGACGCTCGGAGCGGCTGTCCGCGGCCGCGCCGGGAGTCGCACGGGTTACGGTTACGCGCTTTCCGGCCAGCTTCCGCGGGTCGCCGTCCAGCGGCGCCGGCAACGTCAACCCCTCGGTCGGAAGTACGATGCGGTTGGGCTCCAGCCCGGCTGCCGGTACCCCAACGCGGCAGGTCCAGGCCGGTGCCTGCACGTGTACCAGCAACATGTGTGTACCCAGAAAATGCTCGTTGAAGTACCGGGTGGCCTCGTAGAAGTCGCTGCTCGGCGCGAAGCCGTCGATCCAGCTATCCTGCACCGTCAGTCTACGCACGCCGAACGGGGCGCCGGCCAGCACCGCGAGCACTCCTACCCAGACCGCGTAGCGCCCGCGACCGGCCAGCCCCGCGCCCACGCGCGTGAACCAGCGCCCCGCCAACGTGGCTGCCGGTGCCACCGACCCCACGTGGGGTGAGACTTGCCCCCTGGCCCTGCCCGCCCACCGCCCACCCAGCAGCGCCAGCGAAGCCGGAATCACACTCAGCGACCAGAACATGCAGAAGATCACCCCGACGGCCGTGAACATGCCAAACGCCCGTACCGGGTTCAGCGGTGACAGCGCGAAGGACAGGAACCCTACGGCCGTGGTCACCGACGTCTTCACCACCGGCGCCTGCATCTCCTGCATCGTCCGCAGCAGGACCTCGCGTGCGGACGCACCCTCCTGTTCGCGCAGGAGTTGCTGGTAGCGCATGAAGATGTGGATCTCATCCGTCACGCCGACGACCGTCAGAATCACCGGCAGGACCGCGATGGTCAGGTAGACCGGCACCTGCATCCAGCCCATCAGGCCGAACACGAACACCAGACAGGCACCGACCTCCAGCAGGGGCAGCCCGGCCGCCAGCAGACTGCGGAAGCTCACCGCGAAGACGAGGGCCATTACCGCCAGCGCCACCGGCACCAGCCCGATCCTCCGCGCGATCAGCACGCGCAGCTCGTCGAGTGAACGCGGCCAACGCCCCTGCCCGGCACGCAAGTCAGCCGGCGCATGGGTGGGCAGCGTTCCCATGACCCACGCGGGGAGGCCGAGGTCCTCAAGGATGTGGATGCCCAGCAGGGACTCCGCGACGGGGGCACCGATGACGTGCACGGTTTCCGACCGCGGTCCGTGCGCCGCGATCAACTCCCGGACCCGCCCGTACAGGGCGGTGCGGTCCCGACCCGGCGGTACGCCGACCAGGATCGCAGCCGACCGGCCGTCGTCGGACACGACTGTGCCGACCGGCAGAGCAATGCGCTGCAAGTCATCGCGCAGCCGGGCGAGTTCCTCCGGCGTCCGCGGCACCGGTTCCAGGAAGCGCCGGAAGTCGAGCGTTCCCTCCCGGACGCGGTGGCTATGCTCCGTTTGCAGGCTGGTTACCTGCTGCCGGTCGATGCCTTCGAGCTGCTGCAGCGCCTCCGTAAGTCCCTGGATGAGCCGCAGAGCGTCGGCGTTGAACACGCCGTCGGGATGGGGGGAACGAATCAGGACGACGAGCAGGTCCTGAGCATCGAAGCGGGCGCGGATGGCCGCGTCCGCGATGATGGCGGGCGAGTCCTCCGGCACCAGGGCGTGGCCATCGGTGCGCAACCTGAGACGCACAATCCCCGGCCCGGCCGCCAGAACGATCACGCTCGCCAGCAGCAGGACCGGCCACGGATGGCGAATGGAGAATCGGTGGAGCAAGGCTGTGGTTACCTGCTGGCGTTCTGCCTCTCTCGGCCCTGTGCACCTGATGCAGCCGGCGAAAGCATGGATGGTAGTGGTCCCCCGCGCGCCCCGCAACCGCAGACGCTGTCGGCCGGCCGAGTTGCGCTCGTTATCCTGCGGATCGACGGTCCACGTTTTGTGACTTCGGCACCTGCCTCGCCGCGACGCCTTGAGTTTCGGTTACCGGCCGGTGCGCACTCGCCCAGGCAGGGCTTCCCTTGCCGGAGTCGAGTACCCCGGCAGGTGCACCAGCGCCGCCCCTCGTGACCGACGCGGGCGGCGTCAGGTGGATCGGGCTTCAGGACATCTCCTGCGGTTCCGTGGTTCTTCGGCGCGGAGTCCACCCGGTGGGGAAGGCGATAGTCAGGTCGGTGTCTGGGTGGTCAGCAATAGGAAGCGATCGAGGACGCGCTGTTCCGCCTCCGGCGACCGGAGGTAGAGCAAGGGGCGGGCGGTCTTGGCGTCGATGGTGGGGGTTTCCTCGGCGAGGTCCTTCCAGCCACGGGTGTTGCCCATCAGCGCACCGGCCTCAAAGCGCAGGGCGCTGGTATCGAGCTGCTTGATGATGTCCGGCATCGGCCAGTAGAGACCGAAACGCGTCGCAATTGCCCGCAGGACCTTGTCCTCCACGTCCAGGAAGCCGGGCAGGCGACGCTTGATGGGACGGGGGATGTCGCCGAGGTACGCCTCCGCGGCGTCATGCAGCAACCCCCAGAGCTGATACTCGTTCGGGGCGCAAACGGAAACGATCAGACTGTGTTGGGCCACGCTGTAGAACCGGGCGCAGTGACCGCCAAACCGGGCAATGAGCGACAGGGCATGGGCAATGTCCTCGATGACCACGTCCTGCGGTTGCAGGTTGAACGGGTCCACCCGGCGCCCGGTGTACGTTTGAATCCACTCGCCGGTGACGGACATAGGCTGGCCTCAGCGCACGGGTCGAGTGTCGGACGGACCGCAACCGGCAGCGTTGGCACGCCTGCCCTGGCCAGTCCGAAGCGCGGGCCGCCACTGACCCGCAGGTCGGGCGTCCCGATGTCCCCAAGTTACGGTGGAACGGCTCGGGCGTCGAGGGGGGCACCCAGTCGGAGGCCTCGGGACCCGATGCGAGCTGGAATCTGGGGGGAGCATCGCTCCACGCAGTCCTGGGGAAGGCGCGGGCTGCCCAGGGCGAGATGCGGGTCGTGGCCGGGGTCGTGGCACGGGCGTCTCGCCCGTGGCCCCCATCGGCGGGACGCCGCTGCCACGGTGCTCGGAGAAACCGTGAAAAGCACTGGAAGCGCCTTCCGATAAAGACCGACAGCCGCAGTGGTGGGCGGGGCGGCAGGCCCCGGCAGGGCGTGGTGTCCGGCCGACCCGACAACCCAGGCCGGCCGTGGGCGGCGGGTGATGTGGCCCCCACGGTGGACGAAACGAACGGGGCCGGTGGTTCCGAACCGGGGAACGTGAAATCACGGGGCGCGTCCACGCGGCGCGGTGAGGGCCTATGCCGACGATCTTGCTGCTGGTGGCGCTGTTGACTGCGGTGGAGTCGGTGCAGGGGCAGGACACCCCGGGCGTGGCCGCGAGCGGACCCGCCGCGACCGCAGTCCAGCCGGAGGTCTCCGCGGAAAGGGCCGGGCCGGGCGCGGATACCGAGGGGCCCGGTTCAGCCCCGCCCGAGAAGACCAACGAGCGGTTCTTCGATCTGAGGCACCATGAGCGGGTGACGGGAGAATGGCGGGGGGTGCGTCCCTGGCTCGAAGAGCAGGGGGTCGAGATCGCGCTGTCGCTGACGGCCGTCTACCTTCATAACGCCCGCGGCGGTTTGGAGACCCATCACGGGCATCGCATCACCGGCAGCGCGGACCTCGAGTTGACGTTCAATCTCGAACAGTTACTCGGCTGGAGCGGCGCGGTCGTGTACCTCGACGCGGAGAGCACCTGGGGCGATGACATCGGCGGGGACCTGGTGGGCAACTGGTTCGGCGTGAACGGCGACGCCGGTGGCGATGAGGCGATACTCGTCCGCGAGTTGTGGCTCGAACAGACCTTCTGGGACGGCAAGGCCCGCGGCCGGGTCGGCAAGATCGACCTGACCGTCGACTTCGACACCAATGCGTACGCCAACGACGAAACCGCGCAGTTCCTCAACCCTGCGCTCATCAACACCGGCAATCTGCCCGTGCCGGATCCCGGGCTGGGTGTCCAGTTCGTCGTGCAGCCGGTGGACTGGTGGTACCTCGGTGCCGGGGCCGGCGACGCGGAGGCGGACGTGCGGGAAACCGGGCTGCGCACGGCCCTGCACGGCAATGACTACTTCTTCTTCGTCCTGGAACAGGGGTTCATGCCGGTCTTCGACGCCCCGTGGGGTAAACTGCCGGGCGGCTACCGGCTTGGCCTGTGGTATGATCCACAGCCGAAGTGGAAGTTCGTCAGCGACTGGGGCGGGCAGCGGCGCTCGTTCCCTTACGAGCGTGACGACCTGGGCTTCTACGTGAGCGTTGACCAGGTGTTGTGGCGGGAGCACGCGACCGACGACGGTGACACGCAAGGGCTGGGGGTGTTCTGCCGCTACGGGCACGCCGCCGAGCGCGTCAACGAAATGGAGCACTTCCTCAGCTTTGGGGCGCAGTACGAGGGGCTGTTGCCGACGCGCGACGAGGATGTGTTGGGCTTCGGGTTTGCCCAGGGGATCGTCAGCGACCGGTTGCGCTGGTTGGAGCGGCTGGACCGCGAGTACGTCTACGAATGCTACTATAACATCAAGCTGCTGCCGGCGGTGAATCTCACGCCGGACTTTCAGTACATCGTGAATCCCGGTGCGGACGATGCCGGCCGGGATGCGTTCGTTGCGGGTCTGCGCGTGCAGATATCGTTCTGAACGACTGTGTGCGATTGGGCGCCAATGATCTGCGTCGCGACCGCTGGGTAACGGCCGAATCCTACCGCCGCTGGCGCGTGTTCGCGCACGCCTGCTTAGACGGGGCCATGCAATTGGGAGACCGGGAGGGTGGCATGCCCAAGCCGAAGGCGCCGGCATGCTGTGGCGATAACCAGCCCCTCGCCCAGGTGAGAGCATGGCGGCGCTACGCTTGGCCATGCGACCCCGGAGCGGCAGCGCAGAGGGGCGCAGGGTGACGTAGCGGGAGTACCCAGCATGCAAGTGGTGAGAGCGGGTCGGCGGAGTTTGAGTGTGGGCAGGGCAGTTGCGGTGCTCGGCGTGGTGCTGGTGGGGGCGGCGGTGCTGACGGCGTGCCGAACCCCGGGGGCGCGGACGGACGCGGACCGGCTGGTTCGCATTGAACGTCTGGCCGCGCAGGTCAGCACGCCTCCGCCGGTGCACTGGTCCCGCAAGCCGATCCGCGACGAGCGCGCGCGGCTGCTGCGGGAATTGGCGGACGAGTGCGAGCAGTACAGTGCCGAGCTGGGCTCGGGAAACCCGGGCGCGCCGGCGCTCACCGGCACGGACGGCGCGCCGAACGCCGCCGCTCGCCCGTGCACGCTACGGTTATCGGGGGCATTGGACCGGCTCGCGGAGGCCGCCCGCCGCGGCGACGTGCAGGCCGTCAAGGCGGCGCGGAGCGATCTGCTTGACGTCCGGAATGCCACGGGCGTTGGGGATGAGCCCGCTTCCCCCCCGTGACGTAGTGCGGAACGTCGGCAACGCCGAACACGTTACGCCGCGCAACGCGGACGTAACATGCCCCGTACCCCATCCGTCTTCGACGACCACACCCGGCGACAGAGTAAGCACGAACGACACTATCGGACATGCACTCGAGGGCGTGCGGCGTGCGTCGGTCGTGGAAGTTCCGGGAAGACCTTGCCTATGATTTACTGAACGAACGCAGCGGATTGCCGGCGAGCGGTTGGAGCCGCCGGCGGTGATCGGCGCGCCGCGACCACACCCGTGCCGCGGTTCAGCAGGGCAGCCGTCGGGAAGCGAAGGGGGGAGGAAGTCATGTTGAAGAAAGTCAGTGCGTTCCTGGTGCCGGCGCTGCTGGCGCTGGCTGCGCTGATGATGCCGCTGTCCTCGGGCTGTGCCCGCAGTGAGGGTCGGTACTTCGAGAACAGCCGACAGGGTCAGCCGCACCACTTCCGCAATCGCATCTACAACCCCGCCGACGAGCGCTACGTGCACGCGGAGTGAGCGCTGGGTCGCGCGGGTCCCGGAGTCGCACAGCGCAGTGGGAAGGCGGGGCATCCGTCAGGACGCGGGTTGTGCCACGCCGGCCGTGGCCGGAGCGGACTGGATGTGCCGGCGCAGGAGGGCGAGCAGGTCCGCGCGGTCGATCGGCTTGGTGGCGTAGTCGTCGCAACCGGCGGAAAGGCAGCGGTCGCGGTCCGCGGACATGGCGTGGGCCGTCAAGGCAATGATGGGATGGCGGTAGCCCTCGGCCCGCAGGCGGGCGGTGGCCTGGTAGCCGTCCACCTCCGGCATCTGCATGTCCATCAGAATGACGTCGAATGGGCGACCGGCGGCCACGGCCGCCAACGCCTCCTCGCACGCGAAACGCCCGTTGACGGCAAGGGTCACTTCCAACCCCGCCTTGCCCAGCACGAACGAGAGCAGCCGGCGGTTGTCTTCCCCATCCTCGGCGACGAGTACGCGGCCGGTCAAACGCGTACCGTCGGTGGGAGCCCGAGACTCGGCGCGCGCGGCGCCCGGTGAGGTGGCCGACGCCGACGAAGCGTCCTGGGGCTGCTCGATCATCGGTACGTCCTGCAACGACCCGGCCGCGACGGTGACGCGGAAGCAACTGCCCTCCCCGGGAGTAGTCCGCACGACTTCAATGTCGCCACCGAGCATCCCTGCCAGGCGCTTGCTGATGGTCAGGCCCAGTCCGGTGCCGCCGAACTGACGGGTGGTGGAGGTGTCGGCCTGGGTGAACGGCCGGAACAGCCTGCCGATCTGTTCCTCGCTCAGACCGATGCCCGTGTCGGTGACGTCGAACTGCATCAGGGGACCGGCGGTGGCCCGCGGGATGAAGCAGACCGCTATGTCGACGCGGCCGCGCTCCGTGAACTTGATGGCGTTGCCGATCAGGTTGAGCAGCACCTGGCGCAGGCGAACGGGGTCGGACTGGATGGCGGCGGGCAACGGATACTCGTAGTGGGCATCGAGGGTGAGTCCCTTGTGCACCGCGCGCACCCGTAGCAGGGAGATGAGGTCCTCGACCAGGCTCAGGATCGGGACGGGGACGCATTCCACGGTCAGCCGACCGGCCTCGATCTTCGACAAGTCGAGGATGTCGTTGATGACGGTGAGCAGGTGCTGGCCGTTGCGGCGGATGGTCTCCACGTGTCCCTTCAGCCCGGTGCGCTCGGCTCGCCGCTCGCCGTGGGGGCAAGTGGGGCACCAGGTGAAATCCTCCTCGAGCAGGTCGGCGAAGCCGAGGATGGCTGTGATCGGTGTGCGGATTTCGTGGCTCATGTTGGCGAGGAACTCGCTCTTGGTATGGTTGGCCGCCTCGGCGGAGGCCCGCGCTAGCTCCAGCTCCCGGTTGGTGCGGACAAGTTCCTCCTGCTGGGACTGAAGCTGACCCCACTGGGCCTCCAGCTCGATGTTGGCTGCCTTGAGCGCCTTGGCCTGCGCGCGCAGCCTCTCCTCTGCCTGCTTGCGGTCAGTGACATCGGTGCAAACACCCACCATGCGGAGCGGACGACCCTGAGAGTCGAATTGGGCTATGCCGCGGTCGGTCCAGACTCGCCACGTGTTGTCCCGGTGCCGCACCCGGTACTGCTCATCGTAGGGCGTGTGCTCCTTGAGGTGGCGGTCCAGGCTGGCCATCACCCGATCATGATCCTCGGGGTGAATGATGGCTTCCCAAGCCGCCAGGGTCCGCGGGAACTCGCCCGCCGCGTAGCCCAGCATTTCGTCGATCCGTCCGTTCCATTCGAGCGAGCTGTCCTCGAAACCCCACATCCAGATCAGGTCGGTCGCGCATTCCGCCGCGATGCGGAACTTCTCCTCACTCTCCTGTACCGCCTTCGTCCACTTGCGCTCATCGAGCGCTCGGCGCAGGGCACTGCGGCGGACGCGGAACACCCCGCACGCCGCCAGCACGCTCATCAGCAAGCCCGGCGTTGCCCCCCACCAAGCCGCGCGCCGCATGGACGCCAAGCGACTCTCGTACTCGGTGGCCGTGATGTCCACGGCGGCCACGCCCACCTGCCGCCCCGCCGAGTCGAAGAACGGGGCATAGGCACTCATCAGCGTGCCCCAGGCGTCGGTGTAAGGCTCGGCCGTGGCCACCGGGCGACCTTCCCGCAGGGCGACCAGCATGGCGGGGTCGGCGTCCTCGTAGGCGTCCATGATCTGCGAGTGGTCTTCCACGCCGTCGTCGTCCGCGTCCCCCCACGGCGTGGCGTCAAGCACGAAGTGGACCTGCCCGTCCTTCAGGACGCAGGTGTATATGAAGCGCAACTCCGGCACGCGATCCAGAATGCGGCGTAGCGGATCAACCGCCTGCTCGTACTCAGCGGTCCACTCCTGCTCGGGGCGGGTGAACGTCCGATGCAGGTCGCCGTTGACCAAGGCGGCCACGCTCTGTGCCTGCTGCGTCATCGCCTCCCGCACCTGGGCGACGAAGGCGTCGCGGGTGTGGTGGTAGATAGCGTGGAGGCAGAGCGAGGCGGTCAGCAGGATCATGGTGGCGGTCGCGAACGCCTCGCGCAGCGGGCGAGGACGCGTGGTGAGCACGGTGGCGGTCGGTTGGGTGGTTGGTTCCGGTGGTGGCATCCGGACGGCCTTGCCAGCCTCGTGGCGGAACATCGCGGCTCCGCATCCGCCCGACGTTGAACCCGCATCGGCACGGCGCCCGCCCCGGTGGGCGCGGGGGCTTACTCCCCGTGCGCGAATCGGGACCCGCGCTCCCAACCCCCCGGCACCGCTCGCGCTGGGCGAACGGACGCGGACTGCACTCATGGCACGTCTCCGTTCGCCCTCATCTAGTTCATCGGGCAGGCATCCGTGCGGCTGCATGCCACAACGCTGCAAGCCGGGCGGCAGGTCCGAGAGCCGGTGCAAACGGGCGTTCTGATAGGACGTTGGGTGCGGGCCCGCACCACGCAAAGGTCGGGTCAACCATGCCGGCTTGAGGCTTGTCAGTGTCACGGCAGCGGCGGCGAAAGGTGGGGGGTCCACGTACCGGCGGGGGCGGGGAGTAGCCACGAGGCGAAGTGAAGCGTACGAGTTCGCCCAGCATCCTCCTGAATCGTCCCCGGCAGGGTTCGAACCTGCAACCTTCGGCTCCGGAGGCCGACGCGCTGTCCAATTGTGCCACGGGGACCCGTGTACTCGCCTGTACGAGTGTAGTGGGGGGGGCGGGCCTGTCAAGGCAGCGCCCACGGCCCCGCCGCAGGGCTGGTACCGGCGGGGGCCCACCCGGCACGGGGCTTGCTGGCCTGTCGGCGGGGGGGCGGCTAGAATCCCCCTTTTCGCAGAGGTAACGAGGACGGCGGTCGGGTCGCCGGCACGCGAATCCGTTTTGCGAGGTAAACGAACATGAAGAAGCTCCGCCTGTTTACGCCCGGGCCGGTCATGGTACCGGAAGACGTCATGCTCGAAATGGCCCAGCCCATGCTGCACCACCGCACCGAGTGGTACCGCGGCGTGCAGAAGGAAGTCACCGAACTGCTCCGCTACGTATTCCAGACCAAGTCGCTCGTCCTGATCTTCACGGGCAGCGGCACCAGCGCCATGGAGGGGGCGATCGTCGGTTGCCTGCCCGCAGGCCACAAGGCGCTCGTCATCAACAACGGCAAGTTTGGCGAGCGGTGGGTGAAGGTCTGTGCGGCCTTCGGCATCGACCACACGCCCGTCAAGCTCGAATGGGGCCAGGGCGCCAAGCCGGACACCGTTAAGAAAGCCATGGACGCCGATCCCAAGATCGACACCGTCATCATGGTCCACAGCGAGACCTCGGCCAGTGCCGTCAGCGACGTCGAAGGCATCGCCAAGGTCACCCGCGAGCGCAATGCGCTGCTGCTGGTGGACGGGATTACGGCCGTCGGCGCCATCCCCTTCAAGATGGACGACTGGGGCGTGGACGTGTGCGTCACCGGCTCGCAGAAAGCGCTGATGCTGCCGCCGGGGCTGGGCTTTGCGGCCATCAACGACCGCGCCTGGCAGCGCATCGACTCGGGCAAGACCCACTGCTTCTACAACGACGTGAAGGCGTATCGCAAGTCGGCCGACAACAACGAGACGCCGTACACTCCGGCCGTCACGCTCATCCGCGGCGCCCTGGTCAGCCTGCGCAAGATCAAGACGCGCGGCCTCGAGAACGTCTGGGCGGAGACGAAGCTGCTCGGCACGGCCACGCGGGCCGCGGTAAAGGCGCTGGGCCTCAAGCTCTTCGCGGCCGACCCTGTCGACTCGGTCACCGGCTTCTGGCTGCCCCAGGGGATGGACGAGGGCGCCCTGCGCAAGACCCTCCGTGAGAAACACGGCATGCAGATCGCCGGGGCCCAGGACCAGATCAAGGGCAAGGTCTGCCGCATCACCCACATGGGCTACGTGGACCAGTATGACACCCTCGGCTGCATCGCGGCCCTGGAGATGACGCTGGCCGCCATGGGCCACAAGGTGACCCTCGGCAGCGCAGTGACGGCCGCCTTGCAGGTGATGGCCGAGCACAACCCAAAGTAACGCGGGACGATCGCTGCAAGAAGCGGGACGGGGTCGTTTTTCGGGTATGTGTTTAGCGTCCCCGCGCGCGGCGGAGGGTCCGTAGTTCCCTGCGCCAGGCAGGCGTGTGTTGCTTCCGCTGAGGAAGTGCGGACGGTCCCGGCGGGCTCGTCCGCCCTCCGGGCGGACTCAAGAGGATAGGAAAAGCAAGAAGGTAGCGTGGGACCTCCCAGGGACTCGAAGTCCCCGGCAACCATCGTCCGCCCTCCGGGCGGAGGAGGACGTCGGTTGCTCACCCGGGAGGCCTTGGTTCTTCGCCCGCAGCGCGTTGGTTCCAGGCGGCTGGGGCGATCGCGTCTTCGCCTGGTGGCCGTGGGGGCACTCGCGTCTTCGCCCGGAGGGCGCACGAACGTTGCCAGGGCCTTGCAGGCCCTGGACGCGGGCTACTCGCCTCTTCTCCCCTCTCGCCCGGAGGGCGCACGCGCCGTCGGAACCGCGACACCGATTGCAGCCCCCGCTGAACCCGTACTTCTTCGGAGAAGAACCAACCCGGCCCGTCCTTCTTTTTGCGCGTGGCCCGGCGCCCCAGCGTATCTTAGACTCCTAACGCAGCCGGTTCACGGCCACGCTCCGAGCGGTTGGCGGTCAAACGGGGGGACCGTGCCGCGCCGACGGGCCCGCTAACCGGCGACGACATATCCCGGCCCGCACGCCGAGGGCCGGACTTGCGACCAGCCTGCTGAGCGCGCGACGGCACCCGTCAGCGGCTCAGCCGGCTGGTCCGTTTCTGCGCGGATGCCCCGTGCCCAGCCGGCCGGCCCGCGCAGCAACACGGGGCTCCGAGATCGGTAACCTCGCAGCCCCGTGGGTAAGTTCATCCCGCCAGGTATCCGGACGTCTCCACGGGTGGTCCACCCGCGGCGCGGCCCGGCCCGGCCACCAGGCAACGTCTCTCGTCACGGCCCGACGAGGGCCGCCTCGAACAGCGCCACGTCGTCCACGTTGATCAGCCCGCTGGCGTTCATGTCCAGGCATTCGCAGGTCGAAGCCCCGCCGTACGGCGCCAGGCCGAAGCAGTTCTGGAAGTACGCGAAATCCTGCAAGTCCACGTCACCGTCGTTATCGCCGTCACCGGTCGTGCAGGGCCCCAGGCACGGGTCATAGGGGAACGAGTCGCACTGATACCCGTCCAGCGGTACGCCCTCCTGCATGAAGCAGGTCCAGGGCGTCAGCTCGACGCACGGTGCCCCGCCCGGCAGGCAGCACGCGAAGACGTTGCACGGATCGGGCGTGCAGGTCGCCTCCGGCACGAACGACCCGCCCGCCACGTCGCATTCGTAGCCGGTCTCCTCGGCGCACTCGCCGCCCTCGCAGCACGCGCCGGCGACGCAGGTGAACGGCTCGCAATTGGTAATCGGAAGCTGCGTGCCCTGCTGTGCCAGGCACGACAGCGTCGAGACCTCGACGCACGACTCGTCGTTCAGGCAGCAGGCGAATTCATCGCACGGGTTGGGCGTGCACGGCGTACCCGCCAGGAACACGCTCGGGGTTGCGCACTCGAACTCCACCGTCTGCTGGCAACTTCCGCTGCCGGAGCAGCAGGCGCCCCGCACGCACAGCCCCACCTCGCAGGTTTCTCCCACTCCTGCGAACACGCCTCCCTGGCCGTCGCACGAATCGGAGCTGGTTATCGCGCAGGAACCGTTGGTCAGGCAGCACGCCCCCAGCGGCGGCGGCTGAGTGCAGTCGACACCCTGGCACGTCGGGTCACCCCGGTAACTGCCGCCGTACGAGACGCACACCTCGTCGGTCAGCAACTCGCAGTCTCCGTTCGGCAAACAGCACGCCCCGAGGACGTAGCTGCTGCACGGATCACCGGCGCAGGTGCCGTACCCGATGAACTGCCCGTTAGGAAGCACCTCGCAGTCGCCCGGCTTCACCCCCGCGTTGCAGGTGCCCCCCCAGCAGCAGACGCCCGGACACTGTGACGAACTCGTGTCACACTCCGTGCCCTCGCCCTGCCAGGTGCCCAGGACGGTCTGACACAGCGATTGGCTCATGTCCGACACACAGCCCACGGTCGGCGTGCAGCACGCACCAAGGTAGCACGGCACCTCCAGCAGGGCACAGGCTGTGTCGTTGCCGCGATACTGCCCACCCGCGGCGCTGCACTGGGCGGCCGTGTAGCCGTCTGCGCACGAACTGGCGCTCAAGCAGCAGGCCCCGCGCGCCGTGCACGGGCTCTGGTTGCAGCGGGTGCCCGGACCTGCGAAGCTTCCTTCGGACTGCTCGCACTCCTCCTCGGTGTCCTCGAAGGCGCAGTAGGTACCGAGGCAGCAGGCCCCAGCGCTGCACGGCAGCGCCAGACCCACGCAGTTCGAGTCGTCGCCCTGGTACACGCCGGAGTACGTGTTCGTGCATTCCGCCTGCGTCACCTCGTCGAGGCACATCTCTCCCACGCAGCAGGCGCCCTTGGGGATGCACGCCCGCGGACAGCTCTCGGCCGCGTGCCAGACGCCTCCCTGCACCGCGCACCAGTATTCGTTCCGGTTGCCCACGCACTGCACGTCCGGGTACGTCCCGATGCAGCATGCCCCCTGGGTCAGCGGGCACGTCACTTCCGTGCAGTCGATGCCGCTGGCCGTGAACTCCACCCGCACCGCGGGCGGATTGCTCAGCGCCAGGCACTCGCCTTCGATCTTCATCTCGCAGCGGTAGATGCCGTGGTCATTGATGCAGCAGGCCCCCGGCCTCGGCAGGAAGCACACCTCCAGCGAATATGCCCCGCCGCTGTAGGGTGCCATGTAGGTGATCGTATCCGGCGCGGGCGGGGCCGTGCTCAGCGACACGCCGCCCCGCACCAACCCGCCGTCGAACGCCCGTGGATACGACAGCGAGTTCCGTCCGTAGATCATCTGTGGCGTGCCGCCGTCCCACGTGACCCCCAGGGCGTAATAGTATCCGTCCTCCAGCGTCACCGGCGTGTCGTACTCGCCCGAGCTGTAGAACGTCCGCCCGATCCCCTGCGTGTCCACCACCCGGTCCGGCAACAGCCGTTCGTACGGCCCGTTGGGGGCCGAGGCGCGGTGGATCGAGAAGTACAGGTTCCGCCGGTCAGTGAATTGCAGTTGGATCTTGAACTCCGTCAGCTCCCGCGTCTCGGTCATCTGGAAGCTGTCGCCGCGGTAGCGGTCGTTGGTCTGGAAAGTCGACGTGAATCCGCCAACCTGCTCGCATTCCGAGACGTACCGCGACTCCCGCGGCCCGATCGGGTCCACGAACGGCCCGGCCACCGCCGGGACCGCGTCCGCGTCCGGATCGGGCATCGCTGCCGGCGTGTCCGCCGGCGCTTGTGCCCAAACCAGGCACGGCCAGGCCGCCACTACCGCCGCCACGCACAGTCCCCGCCAGAATCTGCTTGCGTGCATTGCTTGTATCCGCTCCAAAGCCGCCCCCCTGTGACCGGTCGGCGTGCAGTAGCCGGCCGGTGTGCTTCTTCCCTCCATCCCCATGGCTGGTGGGCACCCGCCTGCGAGGGCAATCCCCTGCCGCTGCCCTCATCACCTGGGACGGTGACGCCCATTATAGCCTGCGGAACGCTCCCGACCAACGCCGCGGCCGCTTATTCCACCGGGCGCCGACCCATAATCCTCTGTTTACTCGGACCCGCGCGCCTGCGCCAGGACATCCTTCCTAGCCCAAGCGGTAGCGAGGGGCTGCCTCGCAGGTCCAGAAAAGCAAAGAAACAGCCCTCGACCGTGGGTGGCATGGCCATGCGCAGCGCCGCCCTGCCGGCTTCGGGTGGCATGGCCAAGCGCAGCGCCGCCATGCCTCTCGTCGTGCGCCCGGGTGTCAGCGTCGCCGCATGCCGGCGCCCGCCACCGGCGGGCTTGGGCATGCCACCCTCTTCCACGTGAATCCGAGCACCGTCGGTCGGTGCGACGGGGCATTATCACGCTGCCCGCGCGTCCCGCCCCTCGCTTCCACTCGGGCGCGGATGTGGCCCCCCCGTTTCCACTCGGGCTCGGACGGGGCCCTGCTTCATTCGCTATTCGCACTTCGCTATTCCCTGCCCGCTCGCTTCCGCTCGGGCGCGGACGGTGCGTCAATCATCGCGCGTGTCGATGGTTCGGCACACCGTCCGGGTTCCGATGCGCATGGGCGTCGGCTGACCCAGTAGCGTCGGCAGTCGGTCCAGCGTCTCCTGGAACCGCACCGCGCGACGGTTGATGTCGGTCTTCTCCCCTTCGGTGGCGTCCTCCCGAACATGCCCGCGCAATGTCCCATACACCGTGTAGACGTCGGACCGCACCGTCGCCCAGTCACCCATCATCACCAGCACGGCCACCGCGGCGACGAAATCCTGGCGGCCCGCGTCCGCGTCCACCATGCCTACATCCGCGCGGTAGAACGAGAAGTCCGTGTAGTCCGGGACCAGCGGGTTCGATGCGACGTCGGCGGCAACGTGCCGCACGTTGGCTATTTCACCAACAGACAGGAACCCCGTCCCCCGGCGGAACTGCGGGTTCGCCACGTCCCAACCGCGACCCGTGGCGTCCGCCCCGAAATCGCCCGCGGGCACGGCAGTCCCCGCCGAGTCGTACAACATCTGGCGCGCCTCGCGGTACGCGACGATCGCCGTCGCCAGGGGCTCGCCGATGGAAACCGCCGCGCTGTCATCCACGTTCGCGTTGGCCACCGCGTATGATTTCAACTTGCTGGCGAACGTCCACGGGAACATCTCCGTCGGCAGCAGCGGCAGACCCGCCAGTACCCGCCACGGGGCCGCGTTCAGGTTGATCCGCCCGTGCACGCGCAGCCCGTCCAGGTCCACCCGCGGCGGAGCCTTGACGTCGCCATGGCCGTCCGGGTCGTTCGGATACGGTCCCGCGCTCGCCAGCGGCAGAGCCGTGAAGTAGTCGAACACCAGCTGACCCCACGGCAACGTGTCCACGTCGCCCGGCGTGTCCGGCTTGGTGTAACGCCAGTCCCGCGGTGAATGATGATGCAGCCCGCCGGGATCAAACACCGGCAGCCGCCCGTTGTCGATCTGCTCGTGGAACTGGGCGGTCGGCGCGGCCTCCCACACCGGATTGCCGGCGGCATCCACCCCGGTCTGAATCTGATAGTCCCTGGAGCCGACCAGGTTCGCGGTGAACGCCAGTTCCGTCCGGTTGTTGGCGGAGTCGTAGTCATCCAGCGACCGGTTCGCGTGCCGCATCAGCAGCAGCAACGACCCCGTCGTCGGAAACGCCCGCTGCAACGGCCCGCTGTCGTCAATCCCCCCCTCCACGTCGGCGAAGTTCACCTCCACCGGCCGGACGTCCGGAGAACTGAAACCGTTCCAGCCTCCCAGCGTGTGCCCGTAGTCGTTGGTCTCGACCTGTGCATACGGCACCGGCGCCTTCCAGTCTGCTCCGTACTCGGCTACCACCCGCTCCGAAGTCACATACCCCTCCGTAGGCGTCTGCGGTGACTGCGGTATCTCATAAGTCTCGTCTTTCAGATCACCCACCTGCGCGGGCATCGCGTCCGGCACCTTGAACTGGTCCACAACGATCGCTGCTGACGTCTGCGTTGCACCAGCCCTGTAAGTGACCGCCCGCACGAGATACACCACGTCGCCCGCCGCGAAGCTGAGCTGCATGCTGTACGGGGGTTGGTCCAGGTGAACAACGTGCAGATACTCTCCCGGCGCCGAGAGAGTGAACACGTTCGACGGGTCGCACACGAAGACGCCCAGCCCCCTCGCTGGGATGTACTCCGGAAGGGCCACTTCCTGGTGCACTTGTCCATCGCGGTAGACAACCAGGTAGTAGTGCTGCACGGGTGGATTGGCATTCGGCTCGCTCATGTCGAGCGTAATCGCATACGGATTAACCAACTCCACCGCCCACGCAACCGCGTCCCCCGGAACCGGTGCCCCCGGTATGCCGCTTCCGTGCCCGTTGTCACGGTATCCCACCGCGATCTCGGAGAAGTACGGCTGGCGCTCCAGCCCGTAGACGTACAACGGCTCGTCGGCGGGCGTCTTGAATTCACTGCCGGCCTTGGCCGGGTCGGCGAAGTCGTACGAGCGCACGGCCACGCGGGTGGGCGCATTATCCTCATCCGCGAAGTCGAGCAGGTTGGCCGTCAGGGCCGCGGCCGTCCGGCAGACCTGCGCCAGTCGATGCGACGCGTGCACTGGACTGTTGTTCGAATCCGTCCCCACGATCAACGTCGGGTCCACGCAGTAGCCGGCCGGGTCGCACACCTCCCCGGGCAGGCAATCACCGTTGACAGCGCACGCGGCCTCGTCGTCGTCCCACAACGGCCCATGCGCCTCACTCAGCAGCATCAGGAACGCGTCCTGAATCAGCCGCATCTGCTGCTGGGCCGTGAAACCGTCGACCTCCACCAGCGCATGATCCAGCCAAGGCAACGACAGCAGCAGCCGCCCCTTGCGGAGGTTGAACTCGCAGGTCGCCTCGGTCGCGCAGATGCACGGCGCGCCGCCGTTGGGAATCGTCTGCGGATAGTTGGCGTACTCGAAAGGCAGCAACTCCGGCGTCGTGCCGCTGCAGGTAACCTGGGCCGCGTTGGCCTCGCGCATCAGGGCCACCAGATCGCCCGGGGTCTCGGTCGTGGAAACCCTGCCGGTGCTCGAATCCTGCGCTTGGGTCAGTGCCCGCGTCGGCCGGCGCAGCAGGTTGTCGTAGCTGATCGTCGTGACCAGCGGGCGAAGGTTGTACTTCTCCGGCGTGGTGTCGCTGTCCGTGTTCCACGGGTCGGCCCGTTCCTGCCAGATCTGGAAGTCCTGGGCATCGTCGTCTTCGCGGGGCAGATACGGCCAATAGCGATGCTCGCCCGTCCGGATCGTCTCGTTGGTCGGATCGAGCAGCAGCTTGGCCGTCATGTCGCCCTGCGGGCCCTCGGGGTCGTCATCCTCCGGGTTGCCGTGCAAGGCCGTCGGCGGGAACACCCGCGGCGGCAGCCCGCCCCGTCGCCGCAATACCCGCTCCTCCAGCAGCGGCGAATACGGCGGGGTGTGTCGATAGCCCGCCTCCTCCGGCGTACCGCCCAGCAGTGTCTCCACCAGCAGCGGGTGCGACTCACTGACGTTGACCATCGCCCCGTGCGGAATCACCCGCAGACCCAGGTACACCGGCTCATTCGCCCGCGCGGAGCCGTTGATTTCCTTGCTCAGCGCCTCGATCTGCGTCGGCGGCAGACCCATCAGGCGCAGGTCCATCTGCCGCGCATCGCCGACGCCATCGCCGTCGGCATCCACGAGCGCCCAGTCATTCTCTCCGGCTGCATCGGCCGTGTTGATCGCACGCTTCTGCCACGGTACCTGCTCGCGTGCCCAGACGAGCGTCGAACCCAGGTGCATCGCCTCCAGGTCAGTATAGGCACCGTAAACCAGTTGATATTCCCCCCCGCCCACGTCGACCCAGAACGGCTCCACCTGCGCCACCAGCGGATGCACGTCCGGCATGAGGGCATACGCCGCGATGTTGGCGTCAAACACGTAGGAAACGGCACCGCCGGCGCCGGGGATCTCGTGCGCCTTTGCCACCGGAGCATCCGTGAACGGGACCCCAGGAATGCTCACCAATCCCCCGCGCAGGAGCTCCGCCACGTCGGTACCGACGACCTCCACCCCCGCCTCGTACCGCAGCGCCGCCTTCTCCGTGGCGATCATGTCGGACTCGAAGCTCATGGTCGCCAGCAGCGTCATCCCCGTCACAAACAGGATGCCCAGCAGCGTCACCACGAGGAGGAGCACCGACGCCCGCCGTCGCCCGCGCAGACCGGCCCTGCCGCGGCCACCCCCGCCGGTCCGTGCGTCCCACCCACTTGTCGCCGTCCAGTGTTTCATAGTCTGTCTTGTCTGTCAGAGCCTCATTCGTCCCTGTCCGGCAGGCATTCCGGCCGGGTGCCATACTCTCACCCGCCGCAGGCGGGGGTGGGCATGTCCTCGACTCGGCACAGCATGCTTACCCGCGACTTGCGTCGCGGGAAAGCATGGCACCCAACCCGCACCTGACCATGCCCCCTTACCGCCGCAACTCACCCGCCCACCGGCACGACGAACACGTGTCGCACCGGACGTTCCAGCCGGTTGTTCTCGTCAAACACGTCCACCGTGATCCGCAACGCATGCGGAAACACATCACCCGGCACCAGGACGCCACTTGCCGCCCGCGGCCGACTGGCGGTGAACACCATCAGGTTCGGCCGCCCATCTGCCGCCGGCGTCCAGTCCGGGTCGGGTGTGACCTCTCCTGTCAGGTTGCCCGAGACCCCCACGCGCTGCGCGAGCGAGTACGTGTTCCCGTCCGCCTGCAACGCCTCGTCGCACAACAGGGAAGCCAGCCCGACGGGCGCGTCAGGAACCAGCCGGTAGTCGACGCCGTCTTGCTGCTTGGCCGCTGCCCGCAGCGCCGCGGCCGGGTCCTTTGCCCCCGGGTCGAACCAGTACACCTCCCGGCCGGCCGGGTAGCTGCTGTCCGGATCGTAGTCCAGCCGGCCGTTCACAAACTCGCTCCGCGGATCCAGCGACCACTCCACCTTGAATGATGCGCAGTTCGGCAGGCAGTAATGCCCCAGACGCACCCCCAACGGCGCCGGCGGCGTCACGTCCAGCAGGCTGCGTGCGTAGGGCGGAATCCCGGCCGGGATCGTCAGCACCCAGGGGTGGAAGAACGGGAAGCCCCCGTTCGTCTCGCTCGCGTTCGGCTCCAGCACCTGCCGCTGATAGTTGAAACCGAGCGCGTTCAGTCCATTGACATCCCCGTTCACGATATCCATCGACCCGTTCAGGATCGAGGCGTGGTTCAACAACCGGGCCCACGGCACGTATCCGGACGGTGCCGGAGAGGGTACCTTCTCGGGCGTCGGCACCAGGAGCACGCTGCGCCGGGCCAGGTGCCAGGCCTCGGCCGGCAGCGGCGATACTCGTGACAAGGCGTTCTGATCGTCCGGCGCCACCGGGTACTTCGTCGTCGGGTTCACGGGGAAGACCGGGTCTGTCCCGCCGGCGCCCTGCCAGGTCCAGCCACCGCTACCGTCACTGACGTACTCGCCGAGTTCCGCATGCCCATACACGATCGCCTGGCTGTCGGCCGTCACGCCCGGCTTAACGTAGCTCTCCGTCGGGCGGGCGGAGAAGATCATCAGCACGTCCGCCCGCGGCCACTCCGGCACGCCGGCGGCGTTGTCGCGCTCAGGGTCGGCCGGGTGCGGGTAGCCGCTGTCGGGCCCTCGTCCGCGCTGGGTGTTCAGGCCGTCGTAGTCGTCGTCCGCCTCGCGACCCGCCCGGGTCCAGTAAGCCCGCACGGGATTGCCCTGGATCACGATCACCGAACTGCCCGGCTGCACGTACTTGAGGTCTTCTCGGACCGTCTGCTCGAACTCCCGCAGCGCCTGCCCAATCGTGGTCACTGCCCGCGCCTGCCCGGTGGATCGCAAGGTGAGACTGAAAATCTGCCCGGCCAGCGCGAACATCAACGCCAGCACCCCGACCGACACGACCAACTCGGCCAGTGTGAAGGCGTTCCGCACGCGGCGGTGCGTCGATAACCTTATTGGTACCAAGCAGTTACGCATTTCATAACCCCGGCGCCGTCCGGCAGCGCGCCGCAAGACCACCCTCTCCCAGCGTCATTATCGCGGGGCACAGGTGTCGGTCCAGACCCGAACGCCGAGGAAATAGGGATGGCGCGAACAGCCTACCGGGACCCAATTGTCAAGCGGTGCTGTCAGCTCGAACCTTCACGCTCTAAGCTGTCAGCTCTCAGCAAACGCAGGAGCCACCCCCACGGGGTCGCGGCTGGAAGCTGGCGTCCGATGCGTCAGACGATCTAGCTTACAGCTTAAAGCTCATAGCTTCTCGCTGGCATCACGGCAGCAGGTTCAGGGTGCCCACCTCGATGCCGACCACCGGTTGGGGGCCAACGAAGGTGAGGTCGGTGGCGGTGTGGCCCGCATCCACCGGCGGGGGGAAGACCCAGACGGTGCGGATGCGCTCCTCGTCCTGGAGCATTTCCGGTTGCTCACAAGGTGGGTAGCCGGTCAGGAAGAGGCTGCGGGGGACCACCTCGCGGTCGAGCGTGGCCACTGCCTCCTGACCGTCCGGCGAGGGTACCAAGCGCGTGACCTGGAAGAGCGTGCCGTTGATTTCGTCGATGAAGTACGCCCCGCGTTCGAACATCGACACCAGAACGGGTGACGTTCGACACTCGGTGGTGTTGATCCAGATCTCGCTCGGGATGCCGGTCTCTTTGTCCGGGTCGGTGACGTCATCGGGCTCGCCCGGAAAGTACACCTGCACGCGCCAGGGTACGGGCAGCAGGCAGTCAAACTCCGCGCCCAGTGCCTGCGGCGCCACGGGCGGGTCGCTCAGGAGCAGAGGATCGGGCGCATGTTCTGGGTCCTGCACCGCGTAGCGGTGGGTCGCCTGCGGGCGGCGCAAGGTGACGTAATACATGTCGAGCGCACGCGTTTCGTTGTACGCCTGCGCTGCCTGAAGGGTCCGCAGCGCCGCAGCTTGTTCCTCGGCGGTGGCCGTGCTGAGCGGTGGGCAGTCGGCGCGGTTCACCAACTGCACCTCCGACACGTTGCCGGCGGCGTCTACAGCGAATGCCGTGGACGGCCCCACCGGTTTGCGCAGACGATGGAGCACCGCCCAAGCGTAGCCCCGGTCCAGGGCGAGCTTGTCCCAGACAGCGTCGCTGCCGGGGGTGAACGTCCCGTCGGCCGCTACGTTCTGACGTGCCGGCAGCGGCGGATGCACACGTTGGGCGAAGCTGACCCGCGGAGTTCCGAAGGAACGCTCCACGACGGCATCATCCTGGTACTGTAGCCAGTAGTCTGAATCCTCCGCCGCGCAGGTTCTCTCCAGGCGAAACGGGTTCTGGGGCTGATCCTGGTCCGCCGGGACGAACTGCCAGGTCGTGGTCGCTCCACCAGGCGTCGGCAGTTGGATGTTCTCCATGTTCAGGGCGTGCACGCGCGTGTCGGACAGCCCGATGATCTCCGGCGGGTTGGTCTTCGTCTTGATGATCAGGTCGCCACACAGCATCGGCGAAAGGGACTCCGGCGTCCCCCCGGCCGCCCGCAGCAGGGCGGTCATCGTCGTCTGGGCGGCCGTGGTCGTCGAGCGCTGGGTGGTGTGCTCGCTGAGGGCCCGGGCGCGCGTCCACGCGACCGGGAACAGGGTGGCCACCATGATGAAGCCCAACCCGAGGATCACGATCGAGATCATGACCTCGACGAGGGAGAAGGCCGTAGCAACCGAGCGTCTGCGTGGCCCTGGAAGGGTCCTAAGTGGGTAGCCAGGGGTGTCACCCCCTGGGAAGCGTTCTCTCTTGCGCGCAGTAAGCCCCGGCAGGGGCGAAGGACTTGCTGATAGCGTTGTGGGACCCGTTGCGCTCTGCTGCCCCTCCGGGGCTTGTGCACACCCTCCGCCGCGGCGAGGCACCCGGGGCTCACGCACCGGGCTACATTCTTGCGCCCCTCCGGGGCGACGCCACACGACACCTGGGGTTGACGCATCGCTCCAGCGGCGCCACCCGTGCGGACGTCGGATTGTCTGAATGGGCTTCACGCCTGCCCCCTACTGGTTCTCGCCCGCGGGGCCTTTGACCACCGCGCCGGAAAGACGGCTAACGTAGAACGGCGCGCCCGCGCGCAGCAGGTAGTCCCGCCGATCGCCGGGCTCCGAAAACTCAAGGAACAACGCGTCATCGTAAACCAGCAGCCCATCGACGGAGGGGAGGTTGATGGCCGCCCCCGCGGCGTCCGTAACCAGGTTCAACTCCGTCTTGCGGCTGCCGTTGGCATCGACGATGTCCGCGGCCGCGCCGGTCAGCGGGTTGTACTTCGTGACTTCCGGGTGGCCTTCCCAGTCACCCACGCCCAGGCCCGTCCGATCGCCCCGCCCGTTGCCGTCGGCATCGCCATCGCGGATCAGCACCTCGCGCCAGACGCGCAGTTGTCCCTGGTGGTTGAAAACCATCGTGAAGAAGTTGCGATGGCGCTGGGCCTCGTTGAGGCCGGGGCCCGTCGTTCCGGGGAACACGTTGTTGGCCAGTTCCGCCGCGTTGAAGGTCACGTGGTCATCGGCGGGGTTGGTCGTGTCCGCGTCCACCGCGTACCGCGGCACCACGCGCATCGGCGCCGGGAGGGCAAAGTCGCGCTCCGCAAGGATGTTGAACACGTTCTGGGCGAGAGGATCTCGCTCCATTGTGTAGATGCGCTGGACGCCGTCGGCATCGACCATGAAGAACAGGCCAGCTTCCCCGCCCAGCCCCGTCTGCATCGCCCGCGGTCGGGTGGTCATCAGGACGCCCCGGATGGTGTTCTCCGCGGTGGAGATGTTCCGCTGTGACCACACCGCCCGCACGGCCGGCGCCACCAGCGCCGCCAGCACCAGGATCACCGCGATCACCACCACCATTTCCGCCAGGGTGAACGCCGGGCGTGGCACGCGTCGCGGCCGCGCCGCCGTCGGTCGCCGCGACCTGCCGCCTGTCAGAATGTGCCGGCACTGTGTCACCGTTAGCGCCCCCGCGCGAGCTTGCTGGCCAGTTCCGGGTCCGCGTAAACGTTGTCCGCGTTGAGCGGGTGGTCGATCTTGCCGGCCGTGGTGAGGTTCACGGTCAGGCCCATCCAGTCCGCCACCAGCGAGGCGTCGGCGGTACCGCCCATCCACGCCTGCGTGCACTGCTCTTTGCCGTTGGGCCCGTAGGACATGATGATCGGCTGGTCGGAGTTAAGCCGGATCATCTCCGTCGAGGCCTGGTTCCACGCGTTGCTATCGGCGTAGTTGGTGGACTCCCTGATGGGCGCCCCCGTCCCGGCATTCCAGTCACGCTGGGCCAGGTAGCTGATGGGCACTCCCCAGTCGTCGAGGATGTAGCGGATCTGGTGGTCCACCCCGGGCCGAAAGCCCGGCCCACTGTTGGGGTCGATATCGAGATACTGCGTGGGTAGCCCCGTGGCCGGGTCGATCGCCCCATTGCTCCGGTGCCGGGAAGGAACGCGGTCCAGGATGGCGGCCGCCGGCGCGCTGTACAGTTCGATGGTCAGGATCAGGGCGGCCAAGTCCCGGTGCTCCGCGCTGAGGGCGTCCGGGGCCAAATCCGTCCGAAACTGCATCTTGGAGTAGTACGGCTGCACGCTCGGCTCAATGACGGCCGACCCGCGTGTCAGCTTCAAGGCCTTCGCCGTGGGGGGCGCCCCGGCCGGCGCGGGCAAGCCCTGGTCAGTATAGGCGTCCAGTTCATCCGGCGGATACAGCCCGTAGCGGTCCGCATATGTCCCCGAGTGGGTCTCGCTGCGCTCGCCCCAGCGGGCTCGCGTGATCGTCGGGGCCGCCTCCTCCCCACGCTTGAACTCCTCGACGGCGTCGCGCACCAGCGACAGCGTGGCCACGGTCGCCTGCACCCTGGCCTTGGTGAGCAGCGTGGTCCCCGCGACGATGACGGCCGCTGCGAGGACGGCCATGATTCCCATGACCACGAGCAGCTCGATGAGGGTGAAGGCGGGTCCATGGGCAGGCCGGACGAAGGGCCGTCCGGCTGTGCGGGGGTGCCGGGGTGCCAGGCTCTCCCGCGACACCGGTCGCGGGTAAGCATGCCACTCCAGCCGCGGCACATGCCCACCCCCGCCGGGGGCGGGTGAGGGCATGGCACCCACGCTAACCAGGTGCGGTCCGGAGGACCTGGGCCACCCCGGGGCGGGTGAAGGCAGGGCACCCGAGCGAATGTTCTCTCCGTGATTCGGAGCCATCTTGCTACTCATGCGCTTCCCAGTTGGTGACATCGTCGGACGTGCCGTAGACGGCATCGGGCCCGGCGCTGATGAGCAGATACGTATCCTTCCGCACCGGCGTATAGCGTGCCTGCACCGACCCGTCGAGAATGAACCGGGTGAAGGAATCCACGAACGCCGCATTCTCCAACACTTCGTTATCGCCGGAGGGCGGAATGACCGGCGTGCTCGGATACGCGGTCACCGAGATGCCGTGCCTGGCCGTCGCGCCCAGCGCCCGTCCACCGAAGTCGATGCCGTCGCACTGGTATGTCCCGCCGGCGCTGAAGCCGGCAATCAGCGCGTTGTCCTGCTGCTTGTAAATCCCGGGGGCATCGTGGTTGGCGGCGACGCCGACCATGTTCATGGCGGCCGGGTTGGCCCGGTAGTAGAGGATCGGGTGTTCCCACGGGTCCACGAAGAGCCGCTGCTTCAGGGTTAAGGCGTCGATCTGTTGCGGCATGCCGCCGGCCGCCACCACCGCCTTCTCCTGCAACTGCTGGAGGGTGCGGACGGAAGCGGTCATCTTGTCGCCGACGTAGCCGGCCCCGCCGTAGCGCGGCTGCTTGGGCGCGCCCGTGGTCTGGTCGAGCTCGTGGAGTCCGCCCGCGGCCGCGTGGGTGTCGTCCGCCCAGATCTGGTCGTAGTCGAGGTCCTTGAAGCCCGGCGTGCCCAGCAGATCCGCCCCGAGCATGGCCATCAGCAGCAGGTGCGCGCCGGTGACCTTGACGTTGGGTTCGTTCGGGGCGGAGGTGCGCTCATTCGGGTCGGCGATTTTCTGCCGGTCTTCGGCGAAGTCGCTGCGCGACGGCGGGTAGATTGACCCGAGTGCCTGTTCCCCCCGGAAGGCCTCCAACCCGCTTTCCAGCGAGCTGATCTGGCTGGCGGTCTGCGTCACCCGGGCCCGGGTACGCACTACGGAGAAGGCCGGTACCATCAAGGCCACCAGGAGGATGATGATGGAAACCACCACCAGGATCTCGACCAGGGTGAAGCCCCGTTGGCCGGGGTGGGCTCTGACGCTGTTCATCGTAACCGTCCTCGCGTTCCGGTCGCGGAAGAACCCCCCGCCCCAGGCCCACTGCCTGCGCGACGCGTGGGCGGGGGGAGTCTGCCAACTGTTCGCCGACGGTCTTGCGGTCCGTCACTGCCGGGGGCGGCGGGCCGGGTTCGGCGCCGCCTGCGTCGGCCACGGGCCGTCGACTTACTTCTGCACCGACTCGATCAGGCTCACCAACGGCATGAAGAGCGCGATGACGATGAAGCCGACGATGGCGCCCAGGCACACGACCATCAACGGCTCCAGCAGGGAGACCAGACTGGCGACGGCCACGTCCAGCTCCTCGTCGTAGTTGTCCGCGATCTTCATGAGCATCTTGTCGAGTTCGCCGGTTTCCTCGCCGACGTCGATCATGTTGACCACCAGCCCGTCGCAGGTCTTGGTGGCCCGCAGCGGGTTGGCGAAGCTCTCGCCCTCGCGGATCGAGTCATGGACGGCCTGCATGGCCCGGGAGTAGACCTCGTTGCCGGCCGTCTCCTTCGTAATCAGGATCGCCTCCAGGATGGGTACGCCCGCCGCGATGAGCGTTCCCAGGGTGCGTGTGAAGCGCGTGATGGCGCTCTTCTGAATCAGCTTGCCGAAGATGGGCAGCTTGAGCCCGACGAAGTCCGTCACGTAGCGTCCGCTCGGCGAACTGCGGATCAGCTTGAACAGCAGATACAGGATCACCGGGCCGAACAGCAGGAACGTCCAGCCCGGCAACGGCTTGCCGTGGACGAACCAGTCCGACATGGTGATCAGGAAGACCGTGATCGCCGGTAGCTTCGTGTCGAAGTCCTGGAAGATCGTCTTGAACTTGGGGATGACCACGATCATGATGCCGCTGACGATGCCCACGGCAAACAGGATCACCACGATCGGGTACACCATCGCGCCCATGATCTTGCGTTTCAGCCGCTGGGCCTTCTCCATGAAGTCGGCCAGACGGTCCAGAATCACGTCGAGCACGCCTCCGGTTTCCCCGGCCGCCACCATGTTTACGTACAGGCGTGTAAAGGCCTTAGGGTGCTTGGCGAATGCCTCGGAGAGGGTGGCCCCGCCTTCGATGTCCTCAATGACGCCCCGCAGGACGTTCTTGAGCCCGCCGGGCTTCTGCTGCTCTTCCAGAATGGTCAGGCTGCGCAGGATCGGCAGCCCGGCGTCCTGCAGGGTGGAGAGCTGACGGGTGAAGGAGGTAATGGCCTTGACCCGGACGCGTCCGAAGGTGCCTCCCCGCCCCTTCCGCTTGCCGGTCGCGGCCTTCGCCTTCGCGCCGCCCTTCTCCCGGATGCGCGTCGGGAAGTAGCCCAGGTTGCGAATCTTGGCGAGCGCGTCGTCGCTGGAGAGGGCTTCCACCTCGTCCTTGACCGCCTGGCCCGCCTGGTTCATGGCCTCGTAGACAAACGTGGGCATCGCGCTGTTCCTCCCGCAAACCGGCCCCCGCCGCCGTCGCGTACAGCGGTCGGCTGGGTTCCCATTCCGTCCCCTCGGGCCCGGCCAGCGACCGCCCCCGGTCGTCCGCCCGTCCTGAGCCCGCGACGCCTCGGTCGGCTCCTACCCTTCCTCGATCGTCGTGCCCCCGATCTCGTCCAGCGTCGTGATGCCGTCGTATACCGACAGCAGACCCGACTGTCTCAACGTCCGCATGCCGCGCTTGATGGCCTCCCGACGCAGCACCGAGGAGGACCCCCGCCGCATAATCAACTCCCGCAACGCATCGTCCAGCACCATGAATTCGAAGATGCCGACCCGCCCGCGGTAACCCGTCTGGTTGCAGTAGTCGCAGCCCTTGCCGTAGTAGAACACCCGGTCCCCGACGTCCTCGGGTCGCAGGCTCACCCGCATGAGTTGCTCCTCCGTCGGCTTGTGCTCCGCCTTGCAGTTGACACAAATCCGGCGTACCAGCCGCTGGGCCACGATCGCCTCCAGCGTCGCGGTGATGAGAAACGGCTCCAGCCCCATGTCCAGGAGTCGGGCAATGGACGAAGGAGCGTCGTTCGTATGCAGAGTCGTAAAAACCAGGTGTCCCGTCAACGACGCCTGGACGGCAATCTGGGCCGTCTCCTGGTCGCGGGTCTCCCCCACCAGGATGATGTCCGGGTCCTGCCGCAAGAAGCTCCGCAGCGCCCGGGCGAAGGTCAGACCCACGTCCGGACGGATCTGGACCTGGACCAGCCCGTCGATGTCGTACTCGACCGGGTCCTCCGCGGTCAGGATCTTCACCCCCGGGTCGTTCAGCTCGGTCAGGGCGGCGTACAGGGTGGTCGTCTTGCCGCACCCGGTCGGACCGGTGTTCACGATGATTCCGTTGGGCTTCTTAATAAGCTGGCGGAAGGTGGCCAGGTCGTCGTCCCGCAGGCCGATCTTGTCCAAGCTGAGCTGGACGTTGCTGCGGTCCAGCACGCGGAGCACGACGCTCTCGCCGAACATGGTGGGCAGGACGGCCACCCGCAGGTCGATCGGGGCGCCCCGCAACTGCAACTGAATACGCCCGTCCTGGGGCATCCGGCGCTCGGAAATGTCCAGGTTGGACATGACCTTGATGCGGGAGGCGATGGCCAGCGACACGTACCGCGGCGGGGGGACCATCTCGTAGAGCACCCCGTCGATGCGGTAGCGCATCTTGAACTCGTCCTCGAACGGCTCGAAGTGAATGTCGGAGGCCTTGTCGCGAATGGCCTGGAGGAGCACGAGATTGACAAGCTTCTTGACCGGATTGCTCTCGGCCATTTCGCGCAGCTCGTCCAGGTCGATGCTTTCACCGCGGCCGGCGTACTTGGCCAGATCCTCGTCGTCGCCGATCTCCGAGATGAGGTCGCTCATCGATTGGGCGGACTCCTCGGGATAGTACCGGTTGAGGGCTTCGGCCATGTCAGCCGCGGTGGTGATGCGGGCGACGACATTGAATCCCATGAGCGTCTTCAAGTCGTCGGTGGCGTGGAAGTTGTCCGGGCTGGCCAGCGCCACTTCAATCGTGTTCGTCTCGCGATCGTAGGCGGTCGGCACGATGCGGTAACTCTGGGCCATCTGGGCTGGAATCAGGTCAATAACACTCTTCTCGATGTCGATATTGGCCAGCGTGATCGATTCCATCCCGACCTGAGCCGCCAGCGCCCGGTGGACGTCCGCCTCCTCCACCACGCCCATCTCGATGAGGAGTTGGCCCAGCGGACCGCGCTTCTTCTTCTGAAGCTCAAGCGCCTCGGACACTTGCGCCCGAGTGACCTTGCCCATCTTGATGAGGATCCGCCCAATGGGGCGACCCTTGAGCTGCGCGATTGGAGGCATCTCTTCAGTGGCCATCAACTTGCACTCCGACGGGCTGCGCGCCCGGACAGGTATTATATGAGCAGACGGGCCGCGCGCGAACTCATGCCGGACCGATAGCGCCCACGCGGGGCATTCGCCTCAGGGGCATAACAGCTTGGCGACCGGTGCCGGCAGCCTTGTGAGCCGGCGTCGGGTGTGGGATGATGCCCGTCACTCGCTCGCGCACCCGCAGCCGGCGTGTGTTGCGTGGTGCCGGCCAGGGCCGACCTCGATTAGGTACGCTGCATGAATGCTCGCCTGATACTGATGATCATGCTGCCCGCGCTGGCGTTCTGGGCATCCGGCTGCGCCGGAGCCCAGCGACTGAATCTGGCTGAACAGACGGGCGGCAGTGCGGCACTCTTCGGTCAGTTCCGCGCCTATGACGGCCACACCGGCCGATCGCTGTCATTCGCGCAATTGGCGCGCAAGTGCGCAGCGGCAGATGTGGTGCTCTTTGGAGAACGGCACTCGGACGCGGTCTGCAACCAGGTCGAGGCGCAACTGCTGGCGGCGCTGCTGGAGCAGCGTCGGCCGACGGCACTGGCGATGGAGTTCCTTGAGACTGACACGCAAGCCTCCGTGGATGCGTATCTTGCGCGCCGCATTGCTGAACCGGCCTTTTACGAGCAGACTCGTCGGACTCCCTCGTACGTGCGCTCGCACCGCCCGCTGGTGGAGCTATGTCGGGCGGCGCGTATTCCTGTAATCGCCGCCAACGCACCG
>JAKQDH010000073.1 GCA_029558835.1 Planctomycetota bacterium
CCCACTGGTTTCACGATCTTCGCTTGACATAAGCTCTGCTTGATGGCTCAGTTAGGCGGGTTGCCGTAACGGAAGGCGGCGTGAGGAGGCCCGTCATGGACGACTTTCAGGTGGAATTGCTGCGACGCTTGCCCTTGGCCAAGGCCGTTTTGCGGGGGTTCGGCTACGTACTGGATCGGGCCACATTGAACCAGGTCTTCGCCCGGCATCGCCGCCGCTGCTACGAGGACGTGCTGCGCTTCGACCAGTTGGTTTACCTGATCCGCGACGCCCTGACCGTGTATCAGGGCAGCGGGCACCGCGCGTTCGTGGCCGCCCGCTACCAGGGCGACTTGCCGGTCGCGGAGCAAAACGTCTACGGCAAACTGGCCCGGCTGCCGGAAGAATTGTCGCAGGCCCTGCTGGCGGTCGGTACGGTCCGCTTGGCGCCCTTGCTGCCGCCCCGGGGGGCCGGGGCGGAGATTCCTTCGTCGTTGGCGGGCTGGCGGCCGGTCGCTTTTGACGGCAAGAAGCTGAAGAACGCGGCCAAGCGGCTCAAGGCCTTGCGCGGCCTGCCGGGTAAGCTGCTGGGGGGCAAGGTGCTGGCGGCCTTGGACGTGCCGGCCGGGCTGGTTCTGGCGATGAACGCCGATCCGGACGGGGAGCGGAACGATGTGCCGCTGGTTCCGGAGCTGGTGAGCCAAGTGCGGCAGCAGGTGCCCGAGCCGATTTTGTGGCTGGGCGACCGGCAGTTCGGCAACCTGGAGATTCCCGAGCTGTTGACCTTGCGGTCCGGCGACCATTTTCTGCTGCGCTGCCCCAAGTCGTTCAAATTGGCGGCCGATCCGCAGCGGCCGGCCCAAGTGACCCACGACGCCGACGGTCGCACGGTGGCGTGCGAATGGGGCTGGATTGGCACGGCCGGTGATTCGCGGCGGCGCTACGTGCGGCGGATCACGCTGCCGCGGGCGCAGGAAGAGGCGGTCGTTCTGATCACCGACCTGCTCGACGAAGAGGCGGTGCCGGCCAAGGATTTGTTGGCGATGTATCGGCTGCGGTGGGACATCGAGCGCGTGTTTCAGCAGGTGACGGAAGTCTTCCATCTGCGGGCGTTGATCGGTTCGACGCCCCGGGCGATGATCTTCCAGGCGGCGATGTGTTTCTTGCTTTACAATCTGATCCAAGTGATCCGGGCGTACGTGGCGGCCGATGGTGGCCGGCCGGTGGCGGAGGTCTCGAGCGAGAAGCTGTTTTGGGAGGTGCGCGATCAGTTGGCGACCTGGGCTGGGCTGGGCGAACCAGAACTGGTGCTGCGGACACTGGCGCCGCCGGCGGCGGCCGACACGATGGGGCTCTGGTTGGCGGAGGTGCTGCGGGGCAGTTGGCGGCTGACGTATGTAAAGTCTCCGCCCCGGCGCCGGAAACCGCCCGGCCCCGGCCGGCCGCCGGCCAAAGTCCCGCGCGGCCACGGCGGGCATAGCTCGACGTGGCGAATCCTCCAAGCCGCCAAAGCTGCCATGCTGCAAGGTCAAAGATCGTGAAAGCAGTGGCCTCGCCCTCCCGGTTGGCATCTCATGATCCTGAATACCCGTTTAGCGCGAATTAGACACAATTGAAGCGAGAACCGCCCTGGCGGCAGCGCCAAGGGGGATTGGGGGCCAAAATCGTGACTGCGTTTGCTCGACCTCGGGGGCAGTTCGGAGCCGTCACGGCAGCGTCCGGCCCGGCTACCGGCGTCCACCGGGCCGGCCGGGAATCCTTCCGCCACCAAGGTCTTTGAAGAACCGGTTTTTTTCTTGCGGGCGGCGGTCTGATAACCTATCATGCAGAATGAGGAGTCTGTGGGTACCTCGCTCGGAGGTCGGGCCCCCGGGCGGGTAGCCGTAACATTTCTGCTGCGGCAGGAAGGAGGAGAGTGTATGAGGATCCTGGGATTGATTGCGCTGGGAGTTTGCGCGGCCACGGCGGTCGGGCAGACGTTCGTGTACGACAACTTCGGTGCGAACTGGACGTACAACACCGGCACCGGTTACACGATCAGTGTCGGCTCGCCCATCGGCACCGACTGGGACCAGGGCAACTCGTTCGTCCCGTCCCAGAGCGGCTATCTCACCGACGTGTGGGCCGCGGTGAACCACGTCACCGGTGA
>JAKQDH010000078.1 GCA_029558835.1 Planctomycetota bacterium
GTGCCGGTCTGGCCGTTGACGGAGTCGACGTTGCCCGCTGCGGCGAGAGCAGCCGACAGGCCGGTGATCGAGCTGATCGGATGCGTGTCGGCGTCGGAGCGGCCGGTCAGGTCGTTGTGGACCGTGACGCCACCACCGCCCGCACCGCCACCGCCGGTCATCGTGACCTGACGAACCACCGTCTCGTCCCCACCGAACTCGATGGACCACACAACCTGCGGAAACTCGATCGCCAACGCCATCAGCTACGCACCGCCGTCTGCGGAGCGACCACCAATGGGCCACCCACCACCGTCCGCGCCATGTCCAACGAGTCCGGCGGGATGATCTCCATCTCCCAATCACCTACCTGCGGCGACACGCTGTCAGTGTCGTCACGATCAGCATGCAGAGCGTGGTACCCATCCCATCGACCTCCCGTCACCGGCGATATCGACACCGGCACCATCACCGTCGCACCCGATGAACGAGCGACCCTGATCTGCGCCACCACCTGACACGTCGCAGTCACATCGACGTCGGACTCATCCAGCACACGGAACGGCCGAAACCAGTCGTCGCCTTGGGTCACGAACCACCGCACCTCGGCCCGCTGATCGTTCAACTCGTCGGCCACGTGCTCCTCCTCATGTCCCGAGCGGTGCCACACCAGCGGTGACCCGACTCAGCGCCGCATAGATCGTCACACCCGGATGCCCGCCATCGGACACAGGCGTCGCCGTATACGTCATCGTCGGCGACCACCCGATCCCCGCCGCCACCGACGTCCGAGTCGCAGCCGCGCCCAACGTCAAGTTGAACGACGACGAACCCACCGTCACCGTCGCCTGCGTCGAACCACTCCCGATGTCGTCCGCCTCCATCACGAACTCCGTCACCAACCCGACCGACAACGGACGACCAACTTTCGCCTCCGTGCCGATCGTCGCCCCCGCCGGCGCCGACACCAACACATCGAGGCCACCCACCGAGGACATCGACTCCGCCGGACCAACCACGGGAGCGGATGCGAACGCAGCCATGCCACCCAAAGCGCCGGACGCCGAACCGCGACGCATCGCCCGCTCCAGCATCGTGCGCCGATCCTCCACCAGCGACCCGACAGCGATCGTCACCACAGCCTCACCATCGTCATCAGCAGTGACCGTTACCGCTGACACCGGCATCGCCGTCGTCGTGTCGATGTCGGTAAGCGGGACATCCATCACGTCATGCGGCACCGGAACGGGCGACGGATCCAACACAGCGAACGTCGCAGACCTCTCATCGGCAAGCGCCAGCAACCCATCAGCGATGGACTGCGCGGTGCCGAGATCGGTGATGTGGCCGATATCGAGCGTCCCCCAGCGGGACCCGGACCCACGGGTGAACCTGCCACGAGCCCACCGCACGACCAACGCATCGAAGTCGGGGCGAGGGATGTCCCACTCCAAGTCCGTGACGTTCACCGAATCCGGATCCGCCAGACCTGCCGTCGAGTACCCGGCGACGAGCTCCAACGTCGACGCCACCCCCGCCGTGCCCTTCACGAACGGACGCAGCGTCCGACCTTCGGCGTCGACCACCACGTCGATGAACTGCTCGCACAACTGCGACACGACATCCCACGGCGAGTCCGACCCCAGCCGATACACCATCGGACCCGTCGCCGGGAACGTCGCACCAGAATCGTCGGTCGTCTCGGTGCCAGTCACGGTCCAGCCGTCCAGCAGGTCGTTGCCGATCATCACCTGGCGGATCTGACGTCCGATCGGCACCTGCGGATCCGACGACGGATACTCGAGGATCTCCGTGTCGTCGTCGCTGCGAGCGACGACGGTCCCGTTCGCGGCGCGCAGCGACCACAGGAGCCCGGTCGGGTTCCCGCCGGGGTCGCCGTCGTCCGCAGCGTTCACCAGCTCGAACGCGAACAGGATCCAGCCCGAAGCAGTCACCTCGAACTCGTAGCGTTGCGTCCGCTGCCAGATGCCGGAACCGACCTTCACACCGTTGACGTACGCGGTCACAGTGTTGTCCCCGGCGTAATCGAGGATGTGACCGCCCACACCAATCGGCACCCACCGACGAAACAGATTCCGGCCCGACGGCGCATTGTCGTCGTCGCCGGTCGACGGACCGATCCACAACGCCGCAGGGTCTGCCCACTCGGCGGGGAGGCCGGTGTAGAACGCGGAGCCCCAGCCCTGCACCGCGATGATGTTCGCCGCTGTCCAGCCGTCGCCCGTCGGGTCGTAGTCCGGTCCCTGCCACGCCATCACCCGGTCGTCGAGCACCGGCACCGTCTGCGCCATGTTCGACAGCGTCGGCGTCTCGTGCAGTCGACCATCAGCCCACTCGCCAGCCAGGCCACGACCAGACCACTTCACCGCCTCGACCAGCTCGTCGCCGACCGACACCATCTGAACCTCGGCCCGTTCCGCGATCCACGCCATCCGTGCGGTCCCATCGAGACGACCGAGGATCACGTCGCCCATCGACACCTCACCGCTGTCGTCGTTGAGCTCCAAGAGTGATCCGACGCCAATGCCGTTGCGTTGCTCCTGCCAGGACACGCCGAACGCGCCTGCGATCTCTGCGCCCGACGTGTTCGCCGCGTTGCGCAAGTCCGCAGTGACCTCAGCCGCCAACTACCCGCTCCCAGCCGTGATCGCCAGCTCACCGCGAAGGATGCACAGACTGAACGTCACGACCTGCGCCCCGATCCCCGGGTCTGCTCGCAGATCATCGACCTGCACTGGGCCGTCGTGAGTGGTGCCGGCGACAGCAGTCGTGACCGAACACGTCACGCATCCCTCGGCGTCGCCTGGGTCGTCGAGGATCGCAGTACGCAGGAACAGGATGTGTGACTGCACGGCCGCAACCGTCGCCAGGTGGACGGCCGTGTTCACGGGGTCGCCGTCGGCGTCCCAGCGGCCATCGAGGAAGACCTCCAGGGTCACGTCCCGCGGATCCTTGAAACCGCGAGACCCCTTCTGGCCGTCGACACCGGGACGCGTGCGATTCTTCCGGCGGCGCTTCGCCCCATCGGTCAGCACCCAGCTGTTCAACGTGAGACGACCGGGAGCGTCCAACTCGACGCCGTTCAGGGTGACGAGCCCCCACTCAGGCTGCGGCAGGCCGCTCACGGTCGACCACCTGACCGCATCGCCCGGTCACGTTCCCGTGCCGTGATCGCCACCCCCGAGGTCGCCGTCACGTCGATCACCGGCGGCTGCTGCGGACGTGTCGCCACCGCCGCCATCGCATCGGCAAGAGCGGCGAACTCGGACCGCAACGCCACCAACTGCGCCAGCACCGGATCCAAGGTGAGCGAGGTCGGCGGCTGATCGAGGATCTTGCGCGACGACGCAGCGTCGGCGACGTATCCGTCCCCGCCGAACGTGACGATCTCGGGCCCGTTCTCACCGACCAGGTACGGCATCCCCGCAGTGACCGGACCACCCATCGCGCGCTTCCCACCGAAGGCGGCGTTGGCGAACGCAGCGCCGAACCAGTTCTCGACCATCTGCCGCTGACGGACCGTCACCTCGACCGTCGCCTGACGATCCCGCGCCACCTGGTTCAACGCACGTTCCGCCTCGGCGTAGCGGCCCTGGTCGATCAGCGTCTGCACCAGCGTCCGCACCGGCTCCGACATCTGGTCCTTCATGGCGTCGAACTGCGCCTGCAGGTCCGTCAGGTTGTTCTTCGCGTCAGTCGTCTGAGCGATGACCGTCGTTTCGATCTGGTCCGGGGTGAGCCCGTACAACTCGAGGAGCTTCCCGTACTCCTCGGCGGTCAACTGACCTTGATCGCGCATGCTGGCGAGCACCGCGACGATCCCGTTCAGCGTCGCCGTGGACGTCTTGCCGGTGACGTCCATCTTGGCTTGCGCCTCGGCGAGCGCCTGACCCTGCTCGATCATCTTCTGCAGCGCATCGGCGTTGCGGCGACCCGCCTCGGTGTTGGCGTCGATACCAGCGCCGTTCTTGGCGATGGACTCGATGACGGACTGCTGCGAGTCGAGGTAGCGGCGCTGAGCCTCGTCGACATCCTTGGCGGATCCGGCGATCTCACCGAACTCGTTCGCCAAGTTGCGCAGCTCGCCGATGGCACGGGCCGTCTGGTCGGCGAGGTTGCCGTTGGCGTCGGCCACCGTGCCGACGGCGACGCCCGCAGCGGCTGCCACCTCCGGGAACTGGGCGGCGAGACGGGCGAGGGCGTCACGCTGAGCGTCGAGCCCTGCGGTCGTGTCGCCGGCCGTCGCGATGTCCCTCATGACGTCGGCGGTGCGCTGAGCAGCAGGGATCCCCTTCTCCATCTGCTCGGCGTTGAACGCGATGGAGTCAGCCGTGCCCTGCGCCTCGATGTCAAGGTCTGTCATGGCGTCGATGATGGCGTCGAACTCGCCGGCGGTGATGACCCCGGCGTCGTTCAAGTCCAACATGTTCTTGATGACCGGACGCACCGAAGCGGGGACCTTGTCGAGGCTGTCGCGGAACCGGTCCAGCGACTCCTGATTGGAGCCTCCCCATGTGAACTCGTGCATGACCTGGCGGGCCTTGTCCATGTCGCCGACCGCAGCGTTCACCACCTGCGACACGCCCTCGATCGTCATGCCCGACTTCGAGAACGCATCGTCGAAGCCCTTGCGGGTCTCCAAGATGTTGCGCAGAGCGTTCGCCAGCGTCGGGCCGACAGCCTTGCCCTGCTCGACGATCGACTCCGTCAGCTGCTTCGTCTCGTCATCGACTCGCTGCACGTTGCGCGACCACGCCTCATAGATCCCGACTCCCGCCGTGATTGCTGCGGTGGCGCCGATCATGGCGATGTTGAACCCGCCCAGACCGGACACGAGCCCGCGCAACTCGCCGCCGCTCGACCTCGCCACGCCCCGAAGCGCCTCGAACTGCGACACGCCCTGCGTGGCGGCGATCCCAGCGATGGCCTCGCGGAACTCGCCGACACCCCGAACGGCTGCACCGATGCCGTCAGCGAACCCCCTGATGGAGTCGCCGAAGCGGACAGCTACGAAGGCGCCGATGGCAGGAACGGCGAGCCACAGGTTGTCGGCCAGCAGGCCGACGGCATCAGCGGCGATCCCGATCCCAGTGCCGAGCACATCGAAGATGGGTGGCAGGACCCCACCGGCGATGTCGGCCAACTTCGGCAGCACCGCCTCTACCAGTTCACCGAGCGCCTCGAGGAGTTCCCCGATCGGTGGGCCGAGGTCGTCCATTGCCTCGCCCAACACCGGACCGAGCGTGTCAGCAGCATCGATCACCGCGGAGCCGACATCTTCCAGCGCCGAGGCGAGCCCGCGGGACAGGTTGTCGGTCAAGCGGGATGCCGCCGCCAGGAGTTGCGATCCTGTGCCGGTGGCGAACTTCGCCGCCTCACGACCAAGGTTCACCAACGCCTCGCGACCCTCGTCGGAACCGAGGACCAGGCCGCCGAGTACGCCGGTGATCGGCGAGATGACCGGGACGATCCCGCCGAGCGGGCCGAGGACCGATCGGGCACCGAGCCCGGCGATCGACAGCCCCACACCCGCGATCACGCCCTGCAGACCGCTCGCCGCATCCGAGATCGTCTCGAACGCCGCCGACACACGGCCGAACACCCGGTCAACATCCGCCGGCTGAATGCTGTCGAGGATCGCCGACAACTGGTCCGCCACGCCACCGAGCCCTCCGCCGAGCCCATCGGTCAGCTTGCTGACGTTGCGGCCGATCGCGTCCCATGCCGGGGTCGAGGCGAAGTCGTTGAACACGTTGACGGCATCAGTCCCGGCCTGCACCAGCGACCGCAGCGACGAATCGCCGAGGTCGCCGAGGTTGATGAGGGACGTCTCGACCGACCCCTTGAACGCTTCAACGTCACCCTTGAGGTTGTCGGTCTGCGCCGATGCCATCCGCTGAGCGGCACCCATGTCGTTGACCGCGGCTGTGTACTCATCGACCGCTGCAGCGCCACCCTCCATGAGGATCGACGCCGCACGCACAGCATCGGAGCCGAACAGCGTTGTCAGCGCCTGCTGGCGCTGCGCATCGCTCAGCCCGCCGAGACTCGTCTGCAGTTGGCGGGCCACCTCGGCGATGCCGACGAACTGCCCCTGCGCGTCGAAGAAGTCGAGGCCCAGCCGCGCCATCGCATCAGCGGCCTCGTCGGACTGCGGCACCAGACGCTGCAGCATCGTCTTGAGCGAAGTCCCCGCGTCGGAGCCGACCAGGGCGCTGTCGGCGAACATCGACAGGACGCCGACCGTCTCCTCCATCGACAACCCGGTCTGCTTGGCGACCAGGCCACCCTGGCGGAGAGCGTCACCGAGCTGGCCGACATCAGCGGCCGACTTGTTCGCACCCGCGGCCAACACGTCGGCGATGTGTGCCACCTGATCGCCGCCGAGACCGAACACGTTCATCGCCTGCGCCGAGATCGTCGCAGCATCGGCCAGGTCGAGCTGGCCGGCGGCGGCAAGGCTGAGCGATCCGGTGAGAGCACCGCCGAGCACATCGGAGACGGAGACGCCCGCCTTGACGAGCTCGGCCTGGGCGTCAGCGGCCTGCGACGCCGAATAGACGGTGTCAGCACCCGCCTTCAACGCTGCGTTACGCAGCGACTCCATCTCTGCAGCCGAGGCGTTCGCCACCGCCCCGACGCCGGACATCGCAGCGTTGAAGTCGCTCGACGTCTTGACCGCCGCGATGCCGACGACGCCGAGCGCTGTGGCAGCCACGGCCGACGAGCGGGCGATGTCGCCCATCACCGTCTTCACGCCCGATGCCGCCACCCCGGCCATACCGGCCGACGCCTTCTTTGCACCCTCGGCGACATCGGTGGCGAACTGCGACATGTCGCCCCGAACATCGACCCACACGGTCCCGGCCTGCGCCATCAGTCACCCCTTCCCGAAGAACGACAAGCGCTCCTCCGGTGTGCTGTTGCGGAGCGACTCGGGCTCCGACGCTGACGGGACTGCCGACGCCGCGAACGGTGTCGGCATGGACTCGGCGAAGGTCAAGAACGCGGCCAACATGGCCGGCTCACGATCACCGAGTGCGACCAGACCGTGCAGCGGCTGCCCGGTGCGGACAGCCGCTGCGATCAGTCGGTGGGTTGCTGATCCGGGGCCGACGAAGGGTCCACGTCGTCACGCCCCACCTGGAGGTCGTCGATCGACTCCAGCCACTTGTCGAGGGACCTGCCCTCGTCGCGGCGCAGCTGCATGTAGCGCCACGCCCCATAGAACGCCCACTCGGAGCTGAGCGTGACGATCTCCGACCACGGCTTGCCGTGCTCCTGTTCCTGCTCGCGGATCACGGTCGGCAGGAGAGGGACGTCCTCGACGTCCCCTCCTGCCGTCGTGAAGCGGATGCGGATGCTCACGCGCTCATCCCGACCCAGTTGGTCAGCGCGTACCAGTTGCGGACACCGCCGCCGGCGACCAGGCAGTCGAGGGTGATGGGCAGGTCCGCCGATCCGGTGCGGATGAAGTTCGACTCCGGGCTGTTGGACACCATCGCCCGACGCAGCACGAACCGCCAGATCTGGTCGCCGTCGAACAGGTCGAGCACCGCCGAGAACTCGTTGATGTCCTCCGGTGCCGGCGGCTCGTACTTCCACACTCCCGACGCCGGCGACGTGATGGTGCCGCCACCGAACGAGGTGGTGACCGTCTCCCGGTTCCACTCACGCAGGTTGAACGTCGCCTGCGCGAGCTCATCGGTGACCAGGGTGCGCACGTTGCCACGCTCCTGGTGCACCTGGATGCCCTCGGTGGTCCGAGTCGTCGTGAACTTCGACCCGTCCGGCGACGTGTAGCCGAGGTCCTTGAACGCCGCGTCGAGGTTCAGCGTCGACGGATCCGTCGGAAGGGCGGTCGGCAGGGTGGTGCCGAGGGGTGCCGTCGAGATCCGGAGGTTTCCGGCGACGAGGATGTTACTGGGGTCCTGTGCCATGACGGCACCTCCTTGCGCCTGATGGCGCGACAAGGACCCGCGCTACGGCGGGTCGAGGTTGGGTTTCGTCCCGCGTGGCGGGCCGACAGGTTCGGTCAGATGTGCGTCGTGAGACGCAGCGATGACCGATGGCGAGCGACGGTCTCGGCGGTGTCGTCCCATCCCTCATGGATCGGGCCGACCACCGCACTGGTGACGGTCACAGTCGCCGTGTTCACGGTGTGGGTCCCGACGAGTCGAGCCGCCACGACCGCAGCCAGGGTCGACATGACCCGCTCAGCGGTCGCCTCGTCGTCGGCGAACACATCGAGCTGGAACAGGGGATCGTGCAGGTACCCGCCGGTCTCCTCGATGGGACCGCCGGCCGTTCTCGCGACCCGCACTGCCGGCCACACCTTCGCCGCTGGGAGCTTGCTGTAGACACGGGTCGATACGAGCGCCGCCAACTCCGGCTGCGCTCGCAACCATCCACACAGCCACGCCTTCCAGTTCGAGGCGGTGAGCACCGGCAGCGTCATCTCTCCTCGAACCTCCCCGCGGCATCGGCGGCGTGACGCAACGGGGCTTGCGGCGACTGCCGCGATGACCCCCACTCGATGATGTGGCCGGCGAAGTCGGTCGTCTCCGCGCCGACGCCTCGCTGGTCGTCGAACACCCGCAGGGATCGGGCGTATCCACCGGTGTCGGTGTGCACGTGGCCGCGGGCGTCGCGGATGATCCCAGCCGCCACACCGGCACGCTCAACCTTCGTGGCGTCAGCGAGGATGGTGTCGAGATTCGGAGCAGGCTGGAACCGGCTCACGACACGCTCCTCACCGTCGCCTCGATGTGCGAGGCGCACCGAGCGAACGGGTCCCACACTGATTCCGGTGGACCGTCGAACTCGTACTCGGCGCCGTGGTCGTCGACGAAGCGGTCGATGCCAGCGACGTTCGTCGATGCAGGCAGATAGAGCCTCCACGCACCGACCTGCCATGCGTCTGGCGCTCCCGTCTCGTCCCGGCGCAGTTGCTGCAGCTCGTAGTGGACCGACGTCTCCACCTCGATCTCGACCTGGTTGCCGTATGCGTCTGTGACGCTCGGCGACTCGGTGACCGACAGGAGAGTCCCGATCCTGGTCATGAGGCGTTCCGGCGATATCACACGTCACCTCCTGCGAGCAGAGCCGAGTTCCGCTGCTGATCGTGATTGTCGGGATCGGCTGCGTGGGGATGCCACAGGTGCACGCCTGGACCATCGAGACGGATCAGCGGGCCGAGCGCTCCGGCGGCGGCGTTGGCGAAGGCGAAGTCCTCACATCCCCAGTCGACGTACCGCTCGTCCATGCCGCCCGCCTTCCACCACGCATCTGGAGTGATGGCGACGACGCCCCCGACGGAGAAGTCGACCAGCTCGTCGACGGGATCGAGCGTGAACGGGTCCGCTCCGCCGAACGCCTCAACCGTCCGGGCCTTCGATAGCGGCCGGTATCGGCTGAAGCCGATGACCAGCCGCCCCGACGATCGAGCGATCTCCGCCGCCTCGATGTATGCGGTGGCGGGGAGGATCATGTCGGCGTCGTGCAAGATGACGACATCGGCGTCGGCGCAGCGGACGGCGAGATTCCGGGACCCGGCTCGCGAGAAGACGTCGGCGCCGTCGTCGTAGGGCACCGGGTCGAACCCGGCGCCACGCAGGTGGATCTGGACGTACGCGAACGCCTGCTCACGCCACGGGTCACCAGCCCGCCACGGGATCCCGACATGCACGTTCACAGTCGGTCCAGCCATGAGATGAACGACTCGAACCCGGCCAGGTAGGACCGCTGCGGACCCGGCCCGTACCGGTCGTCGTATCGGGCGTTCGAGCAGTCCCGTGCCAGCACTCCGGTCGGTTCTGCCGGGTTCGTCACGATCTCAGCGTCCGAACCGACGATGCCCAGGCACAGCTCGGCGATCTCCCGGCACGTCACCGCACCCTCAGCGCCGACGTTCACCGGCCCGTCGTAGGTCTCCGACGTCGCGATGGCGATGATCCGCTCAACGGCGTCATCGACATGCAGATAGGACCGCATCTGGGAGCCGTCGCCCCACAGCTCGAGGATCCCCGTCTCCCGTGATGCGATCGCCTTGGTGGCAACCGCCGCCGGGAACTTCATGCGGCGCCCGCTGTGCTCCTGGAGTGGCCCGAACACGGTGTGCAGCACACCCACACGCCCGCCCGGAACCTTGCTGAAGATGCGCAGGCCATGCAGCTTCTCGGCGCCGTAGAGGGCGTCCGGGGTTCCCTGGCCGATCATGTCCTCCGACAGCACCGGCGGACACCCAACCGTCTGCTGCAGCTCGATCGGATACGCGCACGCCGACGACGCATAGAAGGTGCGGGGCGTCTCGCAGATGACCGCCGCCTCGGCGACGTTCGCGGTGATGCGCCCATTGCGCAGGGAGGCGCCGAGGTCGGCGTCACTGTGGAAGTAGCCGACCCCACCCATGTCGGCAGCCAAGTGGAACACGACGTCAGCGCCATGCATCGCCCGCACGGTGTCCGTCGGTGATCGCAGATCTACTCGACGGCATCGCACGTCAGGTCTGCGCCATGCGGGGAACTCGACGTCGACGGCGGTGACGTCCGCGCCCAGCTCGTCGAGACGACGGCAGAGGTTGGAGCCGATGAACCCGCCGCCACCGAGGACCGTCACCGACTGATCGAGCACCACAGGTCCCTCCTCGAGTCGTACAGAGCGGAGTCGGCGGCTGCGGTCACCTGCGTCTTGTGTGCGGTCGCATCAACGGTGCCCTTCGGCGACCAGGCGTTGATGTGCTCCACGACCGACTCGAGGCACGGCCGGTACCGTGAGCGCATCTTGGCGGTGGCGATGAACTCGGTGTCGGTGTATTGGTGGCCGTACCCGTCGAACAGGAAGGATCCTGGGCCCTGGTCGACAACGCCGCCGACCTCGTCGAGGTAGCGACGGTCGACGAGGTAGTGCGTCGCGTGGTAGCCGGCGAGGACGAACGGGTTGAGCAGGTCGTTGGTCCCGACGACCTGCACCCATCCATCCATGTGGGCCAGCGCTGCCCGATCCCATCCGGGATGGAACCGGAGGTCGTCGGCGCCGGCGAACAGGTAGTCGGCGCCGCTGGCCTCATACGCTGAATTGATGGCACCCGAGTAGTTGGGGCGGTGCACGTTGATGACGAGATCGGCGTCGAGGTGCTCAGCGGCGGCGATCGAGTCGGTGTCGTCGCGCTCCACCGCGAACACGACCCGGTGCTCCGTCTCGGTGCTGCTGGCGATGTTGGCCGCGACGTCCGCGAGTCGGTCGGGTCTGCCATAGGTCGGCACGAGCACGGCGATCACGCGCAGCCCTCCACGAGCTCGGCGAACAGGTCGAGGTCTGCGGCAGTCTGAGCGCAGACCTCCGCTGCCCGGGCAAACGCAGCAGCCGAGACAGCTGCATAGCGCTCCGGGTCGTCGAGGTCACGGATAGCAGCGATCCATCCAGCGAGATCGGAGCGGTCGACGAAGATCCCGGCATCACCGAGGGATTCACGGAGCCCGGGAGTCGGATGGGCGATGACCGGGATCCCCGAACACATCGCCTCGATCCCGGTCCGACCCCACGTTTCGGTTTCCGACGGCATGAGCAGGACGCGGGTGCGGGCGTAGACGTCGCCGACCATGTCCTGGGTGGTGGGGATGGTCTCGACGTTCGGTCCGACGACTCGCATCTGTCGGCCGTAGCCGCCACGCACACCCAAGAACCGATCATCAGGCATGGAACGGACGAGGTATCGGAACACCTCGCCGCCCTTCTCGGGCGACAAGTTCACCAGCGTGGTCCGATCACCCAGATCGGTCGAGTACGCCGCTGGATCCACATGAGGTCGCACCACGATGCCGTCGCGGCCAGCGCGAGATGACTCGCTGTTCCACACAACGAGACCCGAATCCGCCACCCTGTCCGGAGACCCGTGGACCATCAAGATGTGCGGTAGGCGAGCTTTCGCGCACGCCGCCCTGACACCCGAACGGGTGTCACCGTGATGGGACACCACCACGTCATAGCCAGCGAGAGACCTGTCCCACCGACCGAGCACCTGGACCCCGTCGAACGCATAGCCGAGCGGGGCGAACACGGTGGCGACGTGCACCTCGTGGCCTCGATCGACAAGACGTCGGAGACACTCATGGGTCGACATCCACGCCCCGACCCGCGACATCGGCGGGTAGAGCGGAGTGACGGCAAGAACCTTCACGAACTCTCATACAGCGGAGGCCCGCCGGTGAGCCACGCGCCACACGAACAGAACGTGGCCCCGAACACCAACGAGCACACGTCCGAGTGGTTCCCGGACACCTGCGTGTTCACCGTGTCGATCGAGAACGCACCACTGGAGCCGGCGTCCTGCACGATCTTCTGCAGTTGGTCGATCTCCGACTCGGTGAAGAACGATCTGCTCCGCGCCGTGTCGATCGTCTCCGACGCCGACCCGAGCTGCTTGGTCTGCACGACACCGGAACCAGCGTCGTTGCGGCGCAGCACCGCGCCGCGCAACACGGCCTTGACCTGGGCTCGCTGTCGATCCGACAGCTCATCCTCGTCGGCCAGAGCCGGAGCCTCCAGCACAGCGAACTCCGTCGCGTCCTCGATGAGCGCGAGCGCCTTCACGACCTCGATCGAGGCGAAGGGCTCGAGGTCAGAGGGAATCAGGAACGCCATGCTGGAGGCTCCGTCCGCTCAGGAGCTCGACGGATCGGTGATGACGGCGAACGCACCGATGTTGGCGATTCCCCAGCCGTAGACGACCTCGGCGCGGAACGCGATCTGGTTGTTCCGCTTCAGGTCGCCCTGGCCGTCGGGATCGCCGTACTCGATGAGCTCGAGTCCGATGCGCCGCTGCACACCCCACTGGATGGCGGAGAAGTCGCCGACGAAGGCGAAGATGCCCGTGCTGTCGTCGCTCACACCCGAGGCGCTGACGGTGCGGGACACCGAGGCGCGGTGGCCTTCCAGCACGGACGCTGCGGTCTGCATCGACAGCTCGGGGTACCGCTTGATCCCATCGGTGGTGCGGGACGTGGCGAACTCGGCCGCGAACAGCGGGTCGAGTGCGATGTCGGACGGGATGCACGAGTTGGCGAGCACGAGGCGGTCGGCATCGTCGATCGCCTCGTACGGCTCGCCGGAGGCGGCGACCGAATCGGCGTCCGACAGCGTCTCCGTCATGGCCACCACGGTGGCACCTGACGCCGGGTTGATCCCGTGGAACACACCGAAGTCGAGGGCACGGGACAGGGACGGCTGGATCAGGCTCAGCACCTGCTCCACGGCCTTCAGCTGGTGGTCCTCGTCGGCCCACTTGACCTCTTCGGTCATGCGCACGGTCTTGTGGAACTTGAACGGCTTCACCGTCTTGACCGTGGGCACGACGGTGGACGGGCCCTTGTTGGCGCCCTCACCGACGTACTCGGCCTCGCCGATGTCGAACGTCATCGTGTGTCCCTGCCCGAACTTCATCGGGATGGATCCGCTCAGCGTGGCGACGGTCGAGCCGCCCTGCACCTTGCCGAGCCAGGGATCGAGGATCTGATCGGGGATCTCCAGATCCCCCGTGTCCATTGCAGCCATTTGGATGGCCTCCTATGTGGTTGGTGCCCCGTTGAACAACTGGCGGGTCAGTTCCCGCATCGGGTCGCTCTTCGGTGGCGGTGGCGTCGCGCCCTCGCGGGGCGTCGGTTTGCCGTGCTTGTAGGGAGTCGTGGCGCTCCGGTCGGCGAGACGCTTCGCGCGCGCCTCGATCTCGTCCTCGGTGCCGGTTCCGAGCAGGTCGACGTCCTCGATGTCGAGACCATGCCTCAATGCTGCACGGAGCTGGATGAGCTCAGCATGCATGCCGTCGGCGCGGGCGGTCTCGGCGGCCAGGTCGTCGGCAGCCTTCTGTCGGCCCGTGTTCGCTGCGTCCTTCAACGACTTAAGTTCGCTGCGGGTGGCTTCGTATGCCTTCAGCAGCGGGTGGTCGTCGGGGACCCGGATGGGCGCAGTCGGTGCTGCGTGCTCGGGGGTGGCCGGTTCGGCCTGAGGTGCACCCGGTTCGGGTGCTGCTGGTGCGTCAGGCATTCGCCAGACTCCTTGCTGTTGTGCCCGGTGCCGTTTCGGCGGCGGGCGAGAACTCATGTATGTGCAAGCATCCAGTTGTGGACGCGGGCCTGTTCGGCGTCGCTGACACCTCGAGCGCTGCCGGCGAACGGCTTCACTGGCACTGGGCGGCCGCCCCAGGCGGGGACGGCGATGCACTTGCAGTGGTCGTGGGCGCCGAAGTCGGCGGTCTCGGCGCGGTAGACGGCGCCGCGACCGATGAGCATCTTGCAGAAGTTGCACTCACCGGCACCGGCTCGTTGCCAGCCCCGAGCGCTCGGATCGTGCACCGCCGAGTAGGTGACGGTGTCGCGGCCGACGTTCATGACGATCCGCTGAGTGCCACCTTGAGCCCGTGTGATGACGGTATCGATGGTGGATGGATCATCCGCGAGCGGACGAGTTGCCCACTCGGCGAGCGAGTCAGTCCGACCAACATCCGGAAGCTCACCAGCGACAGCCCGGAACCGTCCAGGTACCTCGAGAGCGGAACGGACCTCGTCATACCAGTCGGCCGCGAGCGCACCGGCTGCGTCGCCGTACACGGACACGATGTCGGGCAGCGCCTCGGTCAGCATCCGCTCGGCGGCACGGCGACTGGTGACGCCACTGAGGAGCGATGCCACCTCGTCCTGCGCTGCCGCGGCCAGGTCGGCGAGGTCAGCCCTGAACGGTTCGATCGGCAGCACCGGTCACCACCAGTTCTCCCGCCTCGCGCGCCCGACGGATCGCGGCCAGCGATGCACTGCCGTTCAGTCGGCGACGCTCCGCCATTGCCGACTCGATCTGCTGAGGCGTCAGACCGAGCAGCTCGAGCCCGACCGCAGTCTCGGCCAGCCAAGGCACGGCGCCCAACTGCTTGGCGCCGGCATCAGCCTCAGCTGCCTTCGACAGGTATACCGGGCTCCGCCATTTCGGTGCGATCGACCGCCACGACTCTGGCACCTCATCGAGCCCGTTCGCGATCTGCAGTCCGCGAACCGTCGCACGACGGATCGGCAAGGACCAATCGTCGGTCGTGCCCTCGGCCTCTGCGATCAGATCCTCCCTCGACGCCACATAGGAGTCGGCTGATACAGGGTTCGACTGGTCCGACACGCCGAGCGACGTCAACGGGATGGACGTCTCTCCGGCGAACAGCTGCGCCTGCTGCTTCAGCTGCATGATGTGTGGCTCAGGAGACGATGCCCGGAACTGCTTCACGTCGGCCCTGGGTTCGGCGGCGTCATCATCATCGGGGATCGCCTTGATGCGCCCCAGCATCACCTGCCAGGCAGCGGACCGCGACCCGTCCGCTTTCGTGAAGATGCTCTCATCGGCTCCGAGCAGCCACAGCTCCGGGTAGCTGTAGATGTCAGCGTGCCCCTCCATGCGGACCACGGTGCGCAACGCCTGGTCATGCAGCGACATGACCGTCCGCGAGATCCGGGACGCACCGAATGGTCGCCACGGCGCCGGCTTGTAGACCAGCGCCTCGACCGGAACACCGAGGTTGTGCTCAACGCGATCGACGAGGACCCAGCGACCTTCGACCCTCTCGATCGGCATCGTCACGCCGTCGAGGTACAACACCACGGCAGTCAGGTTGCCATCTTCGTCGCGGCCGGTGATCGACACGAGGTTGTCGAGTGTACGGCGGCGAGTGTTCCAGTCGCCCGTCGCGCTCAACGCGTCCTTGACGTGCAGAAGCGATGGCGGCTCACCCTCGGCGCCGACACCATTGATCAAGAAGGCCGGGCCGAACACCAACGACGACACCATCGCGGCCTTCATCTCAGCCAGCAACTGGTTATCCTCGACGAACTCCGAGTAACCGAGGTCGTCGAGGGTCCCGTCAGCCCACACGAACCCGTCGAGGTTGCAACGGCGGGCGAGCGCATCGACGGCCTTGGCTGACCATCCGAGGACGATCCCGAGGTTGAAGTACTGCGGTGGGATCACCGTGCCGACCTGGCGGATCGCCCGCTTCCCGTCGTAGTACGATGACCGCAGAAGGTTCCGTAGCGACTGCTGTTCGAGCTTCTGAAGCAGCCGGTTCAGCGTGGCCTGGTCGTCGTCGTCCAGTCCGGCGACGGTGATGGTCTCGAAGGTCGTCACGACAGCATCACCGCCCTCCTGGTCGAACCCTGCACCGCATCACTGCGCTTCGCCGTGACGGCGCCGTAATGGGCGAGCACCGCCGCTTCCGCCAACGTGACCGACGTGTCATCCATCGACTGGATGCCGAAGCCGCCAGCCCTCCCGATCGGTCGCCGCATCGAGGCGCCGATTGCCCCGGTCAGCACGTCGTCATCGATGTGGGTCACCGTGCCCTCGGCGACCGCCGTGACCATGCCAGCAGTCGCCGTGACCGCCTGATCCGCCGTGAGCTCAACCAGGCGTCGGCCACGCACCCCAGCGCGACCGAGCGCCTTCACGAACGCCCCCGCCCCCGCCTTGCCGTCCACGACGACACCAGCAGCACCACCCCAGCGGGCACCGATCCACTCGACGAGCCACCGAGTCCCGTCAACCACCTGTCGATGGGCAACACCCTCGACATGGATCGTGTCACCAGAACGGACAGCCACCGCCAAGGCGACCGTCTGACCATCCGGAGAGAACTTGATCCCATACGCCGGCGCCCCAGATGTCGGGACCTCGTCAGCGCCCACCTCGAGCGCCGCCCATCGACCCATGTCGAACGCGCACGACGCCTTCCGGAAGTCGTCCCAGATGCCGAGCCCCTCACGACGGAACGAATCCGCCGTGAGCTTGCGCTGCAGTCGCAGAATCGATTCCGCCGGCGTCCGCGTCGGGAACGACGGATTTCCCTTCGCCCACTGCTTCCGGTCGTTCGGATCAGCATCAGCATCAGCGCCGAACTCGATCCACGCCGCATCGCGCAACGTCCCCGCCCACGCCTCAGCGCGCATCCGGGCGAAAGCCTCCGACGGGTCATCCGGTCGAGGTGGCGTGCCGATGAAGATCGCCAGCCCGAACAGGCTGGTGTTCATCGTCGCGAGCTGAGCGTCGAGCGCCTTGTCCGACATGATCTGCGCCTCATCGGAAACGATCACGTCAACGCCGGGGATACCTCGACCGAAGCCACGCTCACGGGCACCGAACAAGATCCTTGACCCGTTCAGAAACCGGATCTCCTCATCGCCGGACCCGGTGAACACCTGAGCGATGAAAGCGGCGACCTTCGACCGTTTCGCGAACGCCTGCATAGCCAGGAACGTCTCACCGTGGGTCCGAGCGTGGTGCGCAGACCAGATGACGAGCAGCCCCGGCCGCAAGATGCACAAGGCGAACACCATCGCCCCGACGAGGTACGTCTTGCCGACCTGACGAGGCAGCGACATGCCGACCCCGCCGATCATCGAGGCGAACTTCCCGTCGGACCGCTTCGCCAGGATCAGGCGCCCCGCAGCATGCTGCCACGGATCGAACTCCACACCCATCTTCTGCGAGCAGCAATCCCGTACGGCAGGCCAGCCCGTCGAGGTGATCCCGTCAGGAGCGACAACCTTCCGAGCGATCTCAGACAGCCTCGGCGTCCCATGCTTCATCTGGGGTTGGGCCATCGCCGACCTCCTCGGCAGCCTTCGCGTCGATCACCTCGATCTCCTTGGTGATCTCCATCAGCCGTCGCGTCAGTGCAGCCAAGTCCCTGGCCGGAGTCGACGGCGACTCGACGTCCTGCGCCACCCGGTCACGCATCGCCACCAGCAGGTCACGCTGCGAGCCCTCCGCCGCTGCCTGAGTCACCGACAACACCTTCCGGCTACGGGGCCCGGACTTCTCACCGGGCTTCACCGCCCGCAGCCGAAGCTCAGACATCGGACAACCTCCACGTGGGAAACGCTCATGGATAGATCAGCCCTATGTCGCCGGTGGCTGTGTGGTGGGCCTGGGGGTCACCCCCCGTGGGTCGTCACCAGTCGCGGCTGGTCGTGGGCTGGGCCGGCTCGCTGGCCGACGGCTCGCTAGGTAGCTGCAGTCGGTTGCCCTTGCGCTGGTTGCAGCGTCGGTGGGCGAGTTGGACGTTGGTCCAGTCGAGCGGGTTGCCGCCGAGGCTGACGGGGATGATCTCGTCGACTTCTGGGGCGCCGGGGTCGTTGGGTGGGAGTGTCTTGTCGACGGGGTGGCCGCAGATGGCGCATGCGTCGTAGGCGGCGAGGACTCGGCGGCGGAGTCGGTCACGGCGGTGGCCGTTGGCTCTGCGGGGGTTGGTGGCCACGTTGCAGCCTCCGAGGTGCGTCCGTTCCGGGGAGCTCTCGCTCGACCGGGACCTCCCGAGACTGCCCGTACCGTACCAGCTCGTCGTACCAGCGCAACACGACTAGCGCTTGGTTTTGCGGCGGCGCTTGCGTTCGCGTTTGATGGCGTCGAGGTCGGCGGTGGTGATCTTCATCCCGCGGGCTCGCCGCTCGACGAGGTGCAGCGGCGGGTCGGTGACGCCGAGCTCGCGGGCGAGGTCCTCACACCAGCGGCAGAGGCGCCCGTCGGCTCGGCGTGCGGGTTCGATGGAGCCGACCTGGGTGTGTGCGGAGCAGTGGTTCCACTCGCTGGTGAGGCGTGCGGCGGCTTCGGTGGCGAGCGCTTTGCGCCACTGGTCGGTGGGTGGGAGCCAGCGTCGGATGATGCGGTCGGCGTCGTCGGCTGCCGTCCAAAGTTGGGCGAGGAGCGTGTCGAGGGTGTCGAGGTCGGATCTGGCGAAGTCGGTTCCGTCGTCGAGGTTGGCGGCGGCGAGGTTGGCGGTGCGGTCGGTGACGCCGCCGGCGCCGGGTCCGTCGCTGCCGGTGGGGTAGCCGGGTTGTGCGTCGTGGAGGTTGCGCCAGGCGGTGGGGAGTGCGGCGGTGATGACGGCGATGCGGTTGGCTGCGTCGGCGAGGCGGGCGCGGTGTTGGGCGAGCGGGTGGGTCACAGGAGCTCCTGTCCGTCGAGTGGCGCGAACGGGTCGCACGGTCCGTCGTCGATCGGGTCGATCGGGTCAGCCGAGATGGGCACGTCAGATGTCGGGGCCGCGGTTGTTTGGGAATCGTTCCCAGTTTCGTCCCGCGCAAGGCTCGACTGCTGCCCCGCCGGACCCCTACTACGTAGGGGGTCCGGGCCGCGGGGCCGCGGTCGGCCGTCTGACCGCGGCCCGGAGGCGGGGCCGCGGTGGGGCCGCGGGGCCGCGGTTGACCTATGTGACGTTTCGTGGTCTTTCGTGGCGTTCTGTTCGGGCGGGGCCGCGGTCGGGCCGCGGTCACCGCGGCCCGCAGGCGGGGCCGCGGTGGGCCGCGGGGGCCGCGCCCTATTTATATGGGGTCTGAGCGCCTCGGAATCGAGCTCCAACCGCGGCCCCGATTCGGGGCCGCGGTGGGGCCGCGGGGCCGCGGTTGCGTTTTCGGGGTTCGCGGGATCGCGGAACGGCTCCCGCGACGACCACTGCTGACCGCCGTGACCGCCCCTTTCCGAGCGCACGAAACCCTCCGCCAGGAGCACGTCGAGCGCCGTTCGGATGTGGCGATCCTTGCCGGCGACGCCCGCGAGGATGTGCCGGGTCGACGCCGTCGGAGTCTCCTCGAGGAACCGGCTGACCTTCTCCATGAGCCCCGTCGGCCGGAACGTCTCAGCGGGCGCCACGACCGCGACGCCGATACCGTCGTCGGTGGTGCAGATGTGGACGTCCGCGACCGTGTGTCCCCGCTGGTGGGTGCCGTGGCGGTCCTTGGCGCAGACGATCCGCAGGTGACCGTCCTTGGTCTTCGTCGGCGCCACCTTGACCTCGGCGATGTAGGCGGCGCCGTCGATCGCTGCGAGCTTGCGTTGACTGCCGATGGCCCACAGGCCCCGATCGTCCTTGCTCTTGGCCTGGTGGTCGACGCCGAGCACGGCGGAGCCGGCACGCGCCAGGCGCCGGGGCAGGAGCCGGAACCAGCGGGCGACGGCGTCGTCGTCGTTCGGCTTGAGGCCTTCGGCGGCGAGCGACTCGCCGATCGAGTCGATGATGACCACATCTGCGCCGATGGCCTCGAGGCGTGCCATCGTGTGGCCCGCTACGCGACCTTGGCGGTCGATGAGTGGCCCATCGGGGCGGACGTAGGTGAACCGCTCACGGATGGCGTCAGGCGCCACGCCGAGCGCCAAGAGGCGCGATACGGCTGATCCCGGCGTGTCTTCGTAGTCGATCAGCATGGCGGTGCCGCCGTTGGAGATGACCGCCGCTGCGAGGTGCAGCGCCACCCACGTCTTGCCGCCGCCCGGTTCGCCGGCGAGGGAGTGCACCCGGCTGGGGTAGATGAGCCCGACGCCGTCGTCGCGGGTCAGCAGCGTTGGCTGTGGCGGCTCCCATGACCCGTCGAGGATGGGACCGAGGTCAATGAACTGCCACTGGCCGTCATCGGTGCCTTCGGTGTCCGCGATGTCGGGCAGGTCCTCGAGGGTGCGTCGGGCCAGGGCCTCGACGCTGGTGCGGAACGCCTCGGTGTCGAACGGGTCGTCGCGTGTGTCGCCCCAGCCCGCGGCGAGGAGGGCCGCAGCAGCGGCGGAGTGGTCGCCGTCGAAGCGGGTGGCGGCGAGGTAGCCGAGCTTCGTGTACGTCTGCTCCTCGTCGAGTCCGGCGGCACGCATCGACGAGGTGAACACCTTGAGCACGTCGGAGCCCTTGTAGCCGGTCGTAGCGGACGTGCCCTCGCGGCGATCCTTGCCGGGCCGCGTCCAGTGGTGCTCGCCGTCGCGGCCGACGTGGTGCAGCTCCCAGCCGTCACGCCCCAACAGCTCTGCCCACGGCGTCGCTGTGGCCCATAGGTCGCCCGGTCGGTCGCCTGTTGGGACGCTCGGCGCCGTGGGTGGCGTTGCTTCGGCGGGCGTCTCGCAGACGAGGTCGAGCAGCCAGGCGGGTGCATCCGCGATGTCGTCGCCGGTCCCGGCGTCCCACTGGTACGCGGTGCCGTTCGGGTGGATCGTCGGCGGTGCGACGATCTGTCCGCCGTCGCCGCGGATGTCGAGGCCTGGTCCGAGGCGACGCCCGGCGTCGTTGCGGATGTCGCGGCCGTCGTCGGGCCATCGGAACAGGAAGTGGTACCCGCCTGATCCGGTGATCGAGGTGCGCGTGTCGGGCAGCACCTCGTAGCGCTGCTCGAGGTCGCGCAGCGAGTCGAAGTCGTCGACGTCCAGCGCCCAGAACCCCGAGCTGGGTCCGGTGGCGATGCCGACGCCGTAGTCGTCGTGTCCGTCCCACCAGCCCTTGATGGTGGCCTCGTCGGTGCTGGCGTGCTCGGTCCAACGGGTGAGAGCCGGTCGCTTCGAGCCGGCGAGGATCGGCACGACACGCCAGCCGAGGCGTGCGTAGTCGAGTGCGGCTTCGAGGGTGGCCATGCGGCGTCGGTGATCCTGATGAGGAAGTCGATGAGGACGCTCAACGCCCGGTTGCGGAAGAACGGAGCCTGTCGCAACCAGGCGTTGAGCGCTTCGCGGTCGCTCAGAACGGCGCCTCAACGCTGACCGCCGGCGTCGCCTCCATCAGCGTCTGGTACCAGTCGGGGACGCCGGGACCCTTGGTCCAGCGTGCGGCGTACTCCGCCTGGCTCGCCGTCGTGGGCGGATCGGCGGTCACCTTGACTTCGAGCGTGTCGCCGACCTCGGCGGTGGCCTTCGCCGCCTTGATCGCGTCGAGGATCGCGAAGTAGGCGCCCTCGTTCGCATCGAAGCGGCGCACGCCCTGGTCGTCGTCGATGTCGGGGTCGCGCAGGTCGGTGATGAGGGTGAAGACCCGGCTGAGGCGGGGCTTGCCGGTCTTGTGGCTGAGCACCACCTGACCCTTGTACGTCTTCTCCCGGGTCTCGACGTCGACCACGATCCCCTTGAGGGTGCCGTGCTCGACCCGGTTCAGCTTCACCCAGCGACCGCCGCCCGAGGCGTCACGGTTCAGTTCGTCCAGCATGTGTGTCTCCTGTGTCTGCGTGTGGTGGTGTGCGTTCACGCCGCGACGAGTCGGGGCGTGCCGTCGTCCTCGTAGGTGAGGCCGAAGGTCGTGGCGATGGTCCAGAGGTGGCGGGCCTGGTCGATGGTGAGGGTGCCGATGAGGCCGCCGACGGCCAGCACCGGCTGCTGGGCGTCGTCGCCGATGACGAGGGTGAGCGCAGCGCGGGCCACGGCGTCGGACCCAGCGACGTCGCGATCGGCTGCGAGGTGCTCGGCCAGGGCGAGCGCGGCGGCGGTCAGCGCGTAGCGGCGCTCGGTGGCCTGGGCGCCGTCGCCGACCGCCCACGGCACCTTGTGGCGCTGGCCGTCCTCGATCCAGCGCCGCATCGTGCGGGCGACGACGTCGTCCGCTCGGGCCTTGTCGCGCAGCGCCTGGACCTTCGCAGCGTCGACCGTCCCGCCCTCGGGTGCGGTGGCGGGCGTGCGATCGGGTGTGGTGTCTGACGGCTCGATGCGTGTCGGCGTCGAGCGCTTCGGTGTCGGTGCGGCGGCGGGCGGCTCGTCGTAGGCGGTGAGCAGACCCTTGCGCTTGCGCCAGGACCGCGCCCACAGCGCATGGTCGAGCGCTTCGCGCCCCGCTGCGATGTCGAGCCAGTGCAGCGTGACATCGCCACCAGCGGCGGGGACGTGGATGATGAGTCCCCGCTCACGATCGAGCGGCGGCGGCTCGGCGTGGGTCTCGGTGACGTAGTCGTAGAGCGACGTCGCATGCGCGTAGATCGCGAGCTGCACGGCGAACCCGCCGGCGCCGTAGTCGATGCCCGAGCCGGTCTTGATGTCCGCGATGTAACGCTGCCCGCCGACGATGACGTGGCGGTCAGCCATCCCGGCGAGCGGCTCGGCGAGTCCGTCGAGGACGTGGATGCGCTCGCACGCATCCGCGACCACCTCGACGCCCGCAGCGTCCAGCGCCGAGCGGTAGCGCTCGACGACATCGGCGAACAACTCGGGCACCTCGGCCAGTGTCAGTTCACCGCAGTCGACGCGTTCGAGGATGCGATGCAGCGCCGTGCCGGTGTTGGCCGCTGCGCCTGCCGCTGCGGCGTCCAGCGCCTCCTGGCACGCAGCGTTAACGGTCTTCTTGTCGTTCTCGTCCGCGGCGACCTTGAGCAGCAGGTCGTTGCGCCGTGTGAGGCCGACGGCCACCTGGCGCATCTTCCACAACTCGAGGTTGTACCGGTCGTCTAGCACCTCGGCGACGGTGGTCGCTCGGGTGTACGCCTTCGCCTTACCGCCGTCGCGAGGTGCGATGAGATAGCGCTTGTAGCGGTCGCGTGGCGGTTCGGTCGGCTGTAGTGCGTCGATCGTCATGTCGCCCTCCTGAGGCGGTATTCGGTCGGGCGGTTGCCCGGCCAGTCGGGGTGGCTGATGCGTTCGTCGACTGCTCCGACGGCGCGCAGTTCGACGACGAGCCGGGAGACGTGCGCGCCGCTGGCGGGGAGGAGTCGTGCGAGCTCCGCGACGGTGTGCCAGTCGCGTGCGAGGTGGTCGATGATGGCGGCGCGGAGCGGTGGGCGTCCGCGGTGGCGGACTGATCCGCGGTCGCGGTGGACGCCTCCCCAGACGCCGTACTGTTCGGTGCGGCCGGCCTCGGCGCATTCGCTGCGGACGGTGCAGCGTGCGCACAGTTCGTAGGCGGCGTCGCTGATCGCTTCGACGGCGGGGAACATGAGGTCGTGGCGTCCGCGGCAGGCGGCGTCTGCGTGCCAGGCGGGGCGTTGGGCGAGGTCGAGGACGGCGGCGATGTCGCTGCCTGCGCTGAGGTCGATGGGGCGCGGGGCGCGGTCGGTGCGGGGGGTGATCACGACGCCTCTGACATCTGCTCGTCGAGGACGTCGAACAGGGTCGGCACGCTCACCTGCCGCTCCGCTGCTTGCAGGTACTTGACGCCGTCGAGGAAGTAGCCGGGGTTCAGTTCCGCGGCGCGGCCACGTCGCCCCATGAGCAGCGCCCGATACGGCACGGTGAACAGACCGCCGAACGGATCGAACACCAGCTCACCTTCATTGGAGTAGCGCTCGATGAGCCGGTCGACGATGTCGAACTGCAGCGGGCAGACGTGCATTGCTTGGCGCTTACGGGACTGCTCGGTGTTGAGCGTGAGCATCCGGTTGACGTCGGTCCACACGTCTGGGTGCCAGGACTTCGGTTCCAGCAACATGAACGTGGCGGGCAACTGCAGCGGTCCGAGGCTGTCGATCGCTTCACCGATAGCGACGTGCGATCGCCAGTCGTAGACGTCGCTCTGACATAGCGCCGACCACATCTCCATCTGCGTCTCGGTGTCGAACGCAACCCACTCTTCGGGGGTGAGGTGTCGATCGCCGGACGAGCGCCAATAGGCGTGAGCGTCAACCTGCCAGCGAGCCCGCGTGTAGTCGCTCTTGTCGTGCGTGACCGGGACGTCGGCGTAGCCCTTGGTGCGGTCGGTTTGCGGCTTACGGAACAGCAGGATGTATTCGGGTGATCCGACGCCCATCTTCGTGCCGTCCTTGGCGTTTTCGGACCAGCCGAGCCGGTAGCTCTGATTGTTCTCACGCACGACGTCGGTCGTGACGGTGATCATCCCCATGTAGTCGAAGCCGTGTCGTCGGCCGTGCATGATCGCTTCGGCGTGGAACGGTGACACGGTCGACGCTCCGGCGCCGGTGACGTTGCCGAACAGGATGCGGTCCTTGACGTGGCAGCAGTAGAGGCGCCCCGGCTGCAGGATGCGCAGCAGCTGCGGCGTCAGGTAGTCCATCTGCGCCCAGAAGTGATCGTTGTTGTCGGTGTGACCGAAGTCGTTGTAGCTCGGCGTGTATTCGTAGTGATTGCTGAACGGGATCGACGTGACGATGAGGTTGACCGAGTCGTCGTCCATCGCGGTCGTCTCGATTACGCAGTCGTTGTTGGCGACGAGCCAGCCGTCTCCTGACACCTCGACCCGCTCGACGCCGATCGAGCGGATCAGCTGCTCGTTCACGCCGACGTTGTTCAAGCCGTGCTCACGGATCAGGTTGGACATGATGGACGTCATCTCCTTGTGTCGCGCCCACTTGTCGTTGATGACCTGGACGACTGATTGTTCGGTGTCGGTGTGGATGATGTGGACGTGGCACGGTCGGGCCTGACCGAAGCGGTAGATGCGGTGTGTTGCCTGTATCACGTCGTTGAACTTGAAGGTGAGCCCGACGAAGATCGCCCGGTTGCACTGCTGCAGGTTGAGTCCCTGCCCGAGCTGCACGGGCTTGCCGATCAGCGCCGTCGTCTCCCGCGCCTTCCATGCGGCGATGCGGCGCTCGGATTCGTCGATCGACAGCGACCCGTGCACCGAGGACCAGGTGATACCGGCGGCGGTGAGCGCCTTCTCGATCGCTGACTGCTCGGCGTTGAGGTCACACCAGATGACGACCTGGTCGCCATCGTTGCCGACGTTCGTCGCCTTGACGATCGACATCATCTCGGCGACCCGAAGGTCGATCGTTTCGCGCTTCTCTGCAGCGGCAGACTCCACCCCGAGCTGTTCGACGACGGCCATCGTCCCCTGGCCGTCGCGGTCCCACTTCATGATCCGCGACGGATCGGTGGTGACCTGGTGGAACTCGAGGTCGAGGTCCGGGAGGTCGTAGCCGTCAGCCGGGTAACCGAGGTCGGCCGGGGTCTGGAGGAACACGGCCCACGACGCCAGCCACAGCCAGAACTCCTCCTCTTTGTGTGGATAAAGGGTGAGGTTGTTCGCCTTCGTTGAGTCCCGCTGGAAGAACCGGGTGAGCGCCTGGCCGGTGTCCATTACGCCGAGGAACCCGGCGTAATGGATCAGTTCCTTGTAGCGGTTCGGTGACGGCGTGGCGGTGGCGACGAAGCGGTACGGCACCTGGTCGAACAGTTGCAGGAACGAGATGTAGGTCTTGGAACCAAAGCTGCGCAGCACGCTCGCCTCGTCGAGCGACACGGCGTCGAACAGCGACACGTCGAGCTTGCCGTCTCGGACGCTCTCGTAGTTGGTGAGGTAGATGCCGGGCCCGTCGACCTCGTCGGTGCGGCGCACGAATCGGGTCGGGATGTCGAGCATGGCGCCGTCGTGGGCGAACTCGGCGCGGACGCCGAGCGGGCAGATGATGAGCGCTCGACGGCCGGGCGGGGTGACGAGCCGGAGCGTTTCGAGTTGCATCACCGACTTGCCGAGGCCGAACGCTGCGAAAATGGCGCGACGTCCGCCTCGCACCGCCCATTCGACGATGGCGCGCTGGTGAGGGAACAGCAGCGGGTTGATGTCGCCGGCGGTGATGTCGGTGCGTCCGTCCTCGGCTGGGATCGGTGCTTTCGCTTCGAGGAAGTCTTGGTAGGTGATCGTCACCTCAGCAGCTCTCCTGCGTCTCGTAGCGCGACGACGACAAGCGCCGCGCCGGTGTCGGATGTTCCGGGCCGGTCGATGACGAGCACCGGCCGCAC
>JAKQDH010000131.1 GCA_029558835.1 Planctomycetota bacterium
GGCGTTGATCCCTTCGCCTACTTGCGTGACGTGCTGACGCGCGTGTCCACGCATCCGGCCGAACGGGTGGGCGAGTTGATCCCCCGCGAATGGCAGCAGCGCTTCGCTCCCCCCTCCGCCGCCGCCACCTCGGCCGTCGCCCGATCCTCACCTCCCCCTCGCCCAGCCGCTCCCCCGGCACCTCCAAGGCGTTGGTCGCACGCTTACGCCCAGCTTGCAGCGCACGATCTCGACCTGGGCTTTGAGGAGTCGGATGAGGGCGTCCCTCCGAGCGGCGCCTGCTTCGACGACGAGGCGAGCAGAAGCATGGAACCACCGCAGCATGCCGTGTCAACCCTGAATGACAGGCGTTGTTCCGGCAGCAAGGAGCAGCCTCCGACATTGGGAGCCCTCACCCACAACGGGCAGACGCCGGCGCAATTCGGCAGCTACGGTGAAGCCGCCGGCTACTGTCGCCGGTCCGCTCCCAGCGCTCTCCACAGGAGCGCAACCGGGGCCGTTGAGTTGCAACTGGATTGCAGCCCAAAGCGAGCTCAACACATTCGGCGTGCACGACATCGCGCGGTGTTTTGCTGTCCCTAAGTTGTTGGGTGTGCCGTAACTTGCGGGTTGGTAAGAACGTCGGGCAGAGGGCTTGACCGGCTCATAACCCGAAGGGTCGGCGGAAGAGCCGATCGACGCGTCACTTGCGTGCGGTGCTGGCGGCACGCTGAGAAGGTGGCGCAGGTGCCGGCGACGCGCCCGTGGGCGTGGGCGACGCCCCGGCCAGGTCCGGCGTGTACTCCGGCACCATCGCGTGCAGCAGCGTCTTGACCTGGCCGTTGTCGTCGCTGTCGGCCAGGGCGAGCAGGCGTTCGATGCCGGTGCAGATCGCGTTCCAGTCCTGCACGCGGTGCTTCCAGATACCGATCTTCGGGTGCGACGTGTCACCCACGTGCTCACCTTCGTGGGCGAGCTCCTCGTAGAGCTTCTCGCCGGGCCGGGTGCCGACGAAGGCAATCTCGATGTCCACACCCGGACGCAGGCCGCTCAGTGTGATCATGTCCCGCGCCAGGTCCACGATCTTGACCGGCTCGCCCATATGCAGCACGTAGATCTCGCCGCCCTGTCCCATGGTGCCGGCCTGGAGCACCAGTTGCGATGCCTCCGGGATGGTCATGAAGTAGCGCGTCATCTCCGCGTGCGTAACGGTTACCGGCCCGCCTTCCGCGATCTGCTGCTTGAAGATGGGCACCACGCTGCCGCTGCTGCCCAGCACGTTACCGAAACGCACGGTGACGAACTGCGTCCGGGCGCGTTCGCTGAGCCCCTGCACGTACATCTCGGCCACGCGCTTGGAGCAGCCCATGACGCTGGTGGGATTGACGGCCTTGTCGGTTGAGATCATCACGACCCGCTCGACGCCGGCCTCGGCGGCCACGTCCGCCACGCACATCGTCCCGCCGATGTTATTCTTGACGGCCTCCCCGGGGTTGACCTCCATCATGGGCACGTGCTTGTGGGCGGCCGCGTGGAAGACGACCGACGGCTTCTCCCGCCTCAGAATGCCGGCCAGGCGGGCGCGGTCCACGATGTCGGCGATATAGGGGATGACGCACACCCCGGGGAACGTCCGGCGCAACTCGCGGTCGATCTCGAAGAGGTTGTTCTCCGCCTGTTCCACCAGGATGAGGCGTTCAGGCTGAAAGCGGGCGACCTGACGGCACATCTCTGAGCCAATGCTCCCCCCGGCGCCCGTCACCAGAATGCGGCGGCCGCGGAGTTGAGCCCCGATCTTGTCGAGGTCAAGCCACACCGGCTCGCGTCCGAGCAGGTCGGTGATGTCCACTTCTCGGACCTGACTGACCTGAATGCGCCCCGCGATCACGTCGGCCATGGGCGGCACCGTGCGGAACTGCACGCCGAGCCCGCGGCAGCGCTCGACCAAGGCGCGGATGTTCTTCGGCGTCGCGTGGGGGAGGGCAATGAAGACCTCGTCCACCTTCAGCTCGGCGCACAGATCGCTTACCTCCTCGGTCCGACCCAGCACCTCGACGCCGTGAATCCGACCATGCAATTGGGCCACCTCGTCATCCAGGAACCCCACGCAGACGTAGCGCGCGTCCTGCATGCGCAGGATTTCGCGGAGCAACGCTTCGCCCGTGTCCTGGGCGCCGATGATCAGCACCCGCTTCAAGTCGGATACCGGGCCCGGACGCATCTCCTCATGATAGAGCCGCACCAATACCCGCGCCGCCGAGATCAGTCCCACCGTGGCGAACCAGTCCAGCAGAAACACCGACTGGTTCAGGACCCCCTCCCGATCCACCAGCCGGGTCCCGAACAGCTTCAGCCACAGGTTCTCCAGAATGAAATACGCGCTGAGCAGGACGAAGGAGCCGGTCAGGGCACTGCTCGTCACGCCGAGCAGGTCGCGCAGTCCGACGTAGCGCCAGGAACCGCGATACTGCCCGCTGCCCCAGAACACCAGCAGCTTGATCGGAACGGTCAGCACCAGCAGAGGCACGAACAGATCGACCAGCCAGACGTGGAAGCGCCGGAAGTTGTACGCCAACGCAAACGCGGCCAGCAGCGCCAGCGCGAACGACAGCGCGTGCAATAGCACGACGATGGGCATCCGGTGGCGTACCACCATCGTCGATAGCGCCGGCGGTTCGTTATTCGCGTCGTGTGTCACTTAACTGCTGCACGAGCCCGCTCGGCCCTTCGCGGAACACCGGCTTATCCCTGCCCTTGGGGCCTCCTCCTGGGGCGACAAGTCTCAGGGCTGGGCCGCTGCCGCCTCCCGAGCCGCCCGCATCTGCACCGGCCACCGTGCATACACCGTGTCCGGGAAGTTCCTGCTCAACGTCTCGGCTGCCCCCAGCGCCAAATCCCGTTCGCCCAAGTACCACAGCACAAGAACATGCAGGGCGCCCGCGTTGGCGGCACGCGCCTTTCGCTTGGGATCGGCATCGTCCACCACAGCCTTCCTGAGCGCCTGGGCGTAGACGTCCGTTTCCTGACGGACCCGCCGCCCTCGCTCCCGGTCATCATAACGGTCCAGAATGGCCATTTCCTGCCCAAACGGCGCCAGCTCCCGGCGCACGATCTCCTCGACAATCACTGCTGCGGTCTCCAGTTGACCGGCCGAGACCCGGGCGAACACCTCTGCCAGACGCACGCTCACATCATCGGGGCGAAGGGCGCTCGCACCGCTCAATAGCCGCGCCGCCTCCCTGAATCTGCCCTCCGTGAACCATGTCCACGCTTCCTGGATGCTCCGCTCGCAGGCCGCGTCGCGCGCCGCCGCCAGACAGAGCGAAAGCGGTCTGCCCTCCGCCAGGGGGACTGCAACCGGGGGAGTCACTTCTGCGACGGCGGCCGCCGGCCACTCCACTGTGCCGGGCCGCACGATGGGTACCGTGGAAGGTCCCGACTGCAGCAGAGTCCGCCTCACGGGCCCGGTCAGCCCGGCCGCCTGGAGCATCAGCGGCTTCCGCGCAACCAGGTCATTCACCCCCTTGGGAAGATGCTCACCTACTCGTTGCCCAAACCCGCCGTAAGGCCCGTACACGTGATGCCAAAGCCAGCGTTCCTCCCGCTGCTGCCTGTCCGGATCCGGTGCGGGTTCCAGACCCAGCCGTGCGAGCTGCGCGGCCCGCATGTCGTGGTAGATCGGAAGCTGGTCCGGGGCCCGCCCGATGGTCTGGTAGCTACGCAGCCCTCGTGCCTGGATCAGGTTGAAGAAGAAGCTGGCCTCGCGCACCTCCTTCCAGTTGGCGGTCGCGTTGCCGTAGGCGTCGACAGAGGAAATCCCGTACCGGCCGAAGTCGATCGGTACCACCGACAGCCGCGCGTAGTCATCCAGCCGCTCGCGTTGCGCGCCGACCTGAGCCACAGCGGGGGTGAGGCCCATCGCCAAGGCGCCTCCAACGGCCAGCGCCAGAATTCGGCCCCGCTTCGCGGACCTCAATCCGCGAGTCCACCGCAGGGTGATGGCCGACCAGCGCTTCCGATAATCAACCACTACCATAACAACAGCACCCCCTCCCTTAGCTAGGGGTCTTCCTGCACCGTGCGCCGTTGCTCCTACAATCGGCACATCGTAAAGCGTGCCGAAGCCCGAATCAAGGCGGAACCCTGCCAACATCGGCTTAGGTGTAATCTGTGCATACACAATGCATTATCAACCTACGGCATGGCTGTGCTCCTCTGTGAAGCGGTTCGGAGGGCATCGAGGCGGGTTTGCAGCTCGGCAAACAGCGCCCGCACCGGCCCAAAGACCGGGTCTGTCGCTCGGGAAGCGTCGGCGACAGCCCGCATCTCCTCGACGTGTGTCTGCTGATACGCTACAGCGCGACTGAACGTCTCGGCGTGGATGGACCATGCTGCCTCCCGCTGCGCCGTGTTGGCACGGCAGCGAGTTACAAAATCCCGTACGTACGCGGCCCAGGTTGCGGGATCGTGGGCGAGCCAGCGAGTCGGCAACTCCGGGTCGGTTTTCGCACCAGCCTTGGCGCGCGGTGCTCCACCTGCGGGATCGGTTGCCGGCATGGAAGCCGAGGGCTTCTGAATCGGATCGTCTTGCAGGCCCCAGGCATCGGGAGTCCACCGGCCGGCACGCCAATCGCTCCGCCGGGCATCGATGTACGCGAGTCGTTTGTCGATGGACTGGCGGTCCCGCTCCAGAATAGCGCGCTGTTGGGGGGTCATGGTCGTCGCGAGGTCATCGAGGAATCTGCCAAGCCGCTGCCGTGAGTCGGCCATGAGGGGCTCGGTTTGCTCGGTCCATCGGGCGACCTGGTCGGGCGTGAACGGCTGGTCGGCACTGCGGGCCTGAATGACCTCGTGGACTTGGGTAAGTATGACGCCGCTGTGCCGCAGCAGGACGCCGGCCACCTCACGCACGACGCGCTGCTGGAAGCGGGCGCGCTGGTCCCCGGAGAAGGCGTAGCGCTCGCTGACCAGTTCGGTCAGCCGCTCGATTCGCTGGGTCAGCTCCCACGGTGGAATGCGGGCCACGTCGAGCACCACGTCGCGGGCGAAGACATCGGCTTCGTCGGTCCAGCCGTTGCTCGCCCAGATGTTCCGCGCGGCACGGGCGATGTGGGCGTACTGGCTTTCCCAGTTCCCAAGGGCTCGCAACTCCTCGCCCAGGGGGGCCAAGTTGTTGAACTGCGTATCCGGTGACGGAGATGCGTCCTGGGCGCGCAGGAGTGCGGAGCCTGACACGACGAGCGCGGCCGCGAGGGTCGCGAGGCGAAGCCAAGCTGAATCACTGGGCGGGCTTGGGCGCCGGTGCTCCGGACGACGACCGTCTGGGAGCGGCCGATTCCCACTGCCGGTGGCGCGTGTTTGCGCACGCCCATTTAGCGGCAGACGGAACCTGTGGTCGGTACGCGACATGGCGACCTTGATCTCCGGCGAGCACGCCTGCCCGGGCGGCCGATTGCACCCGGAACGACGCAGGAGCCGTGCCGCAGCGGCGCCTGCGACCCTCGGGTGACAGCGAATTGCCGCCACTGATACATAGGTATTATACTACATCGTCACGTAAACGGTTCGAAGCGGTCTGCAGGGTACCCGGCAGGCGGGCGCACCGCGGGTTAGGGCGGCGGCAGGCGCCAGGCCGCGCCGGATTCGTAGGCGTGCAGGCGCTGTTCGAGTTGGGCCGCGGGAGGCGTGTCGGGTGACGGCGGCATCCGGCGTATCCGCTCCAGCGCGGTGCGGGCCCAGCGGGCGGCCTCGGCGTGCTGGCCCGTTTCCGCCAGGGCGGCGGCCAGCGTGTCGAGGAACGCCGGCGGACAGACCTCGGGCTTGGGACACAGTTGCCGGGCGTAGGCCAAGGCCCGCGGGCCGTCGCGCAGGGAGTCGTCGGGTACCGTGGCGAGCACGAACACCAGCCGATTGAGCACGCCCGGCATGCTTGAGATGACGGGCTGGTGAAGCAGTTCGAGGGCTTCGGCGTAGCGTCGTGTTTGAACAAGCAGCGCGCTCAGATTAGCCAGGGCATCACCGGCGGCACGCGGCTCAAGGTTGATGGCGGCGTGGTAGTGTTCGATGGCCTCGCCGAGGTCACCGGTCTGGGCGAGGGCGGTGGCCAGGTTCGTGTGCGCAAGCACGATGCGCTCGACCGTCTCGCCTGCCGCGAGGACGGGGCGGGCCGCCAGGGCCCGACGCAGTTCAGCAATTGCCTCCGCCGGCCGCCCGCTGCGGCCCAGCAGCGTACCGAGGTTGTAGTGCGCGGTGAGGTAGCCGGGGCGGAGGCGCACGGCCTGTTGGTAGCTCTGCATCGCCAGCTCGATATCTCCCCGCAGTTCGTAGGCATGGCCGAGGGCGGCGTAGTCGCCGGGATCGTTGCGTTGGGTGAGCCTCCTCGGTGTGGTGTACACGAGCAGAGTGGCGGCCGCCAGGACGGCCAGGCGGACCCCCAGTAGGCGATGGCGCCGCTCGCGCAGCGTGCGAACCAGCGTACCGACGGCAAAGACGGCAAGCAAGATCAGCAGCGGCAGCACCGGGACGCGGTAGCGTTCGGTGCAGAAGAAGATCACGATGCTGACCATGTAGATGAGAATGAAGCCCCAGAGGGGGAACAGCTCCGCGCGCCGGCGCCAGCAGAGCGCCAGCCCCAGCAATCCCAGCGGTCCCACCACGCCGAACCCCAGCGGCAGGAACTTCATGATCGGTGTGAATTGCTCGGTCCAGAAGTAGACGCCCTTGTTGTTGGAGAACTCCCACCAGCTCCAGAACAGGCGGACTTTCAACAGCATAAGACCGACGAAGCGCGCAGGTTGTTCCCGGATGAACTTGAAGGCCTCGTTGTAGTAGTAGTCGGACACCTCGGACGGTTTCAGTTTCCGACCGGCGGCCTGCTCCGCGCGGGCGATGGTGGCGTAGTAGCCGCCCCACCAGTCGCCCGGCGTACCGGGCACGACGGCCGTGCACCCGTCCGACTCCGGGTTGTTGCCAATGTAGAAGTTCACCCCGCCTTGCGAGGCAATCAGCACGAGATCGCGCCCAACAATCCAGTTGCGGACGGTGATGGGCAGCACGACCAACAGGCAACCGGCCGTGGTAATCGCCGAGTAGAACAGCCCGCGCGCCAGTTGCCGGCGATGCAGCCAGAGCAGCCAGGCGACGATCCCCGGCCCGAACAGCAGGATGTTCGGCCGCGCGATGGCGGACAGCCCAAGCAGGACACCGGCCAGGGCAAACAGCCACGCCGCGGGCCGACGGTACGCCTGCAACAAACACAAGATCAGCAGCAGATCCAGGAACACAATGAGCGGGGGAATGAGCAGCTCACCATCGAGGTAAATGAGGATCCAGTAGCTGCCCGCCGCCAGGCCGGCCACGCCCGCCACCCAACGGGCGAACACCAGGCGTCCGACCAGGTAGAGCAAGCCGCAACTGAGCGCCCCGAGGACGGCCTGCGCGAGGCGCGGGGCGAGGTAGTCGTGACCGCACACGGTATAGATCAGACCAAGAAACGCCGGGTACAGCGGCGCGCGGAAGTAGGCTCCCTCGACAAATCTCTCGCCTGTGGCGATCGCCTGGGCCCACTGGTCGTGGTACAGGGCGTCCATGGCAGGATGGTCGAAGTCCGGGCTGGAACGCAGTTGCCCGACGTAGATCAGTCTCAACGTGAGGGCAAACAGAACGATCGCCACTACCCAGGCCGTGTCCGCCCGTTGCCAACGCGTGGGAGCGGCATCGAGAACGGACGCCTGGCCGCGGTGGGTCGGATGCGACTCGTCTCGGCTGGTTCTCGATCGGGCGGTGCCGGCCGGTGCGGACCGCGCGGCGTCGTCCGCCGCGGGGGTCGGCGTGGTGCGCTGGGGGCGCTGCTTCCTGGGCGGTGCCATGGCGGCATCATAGTTGGGCGGTCGCAGGTAGAGCAACACGCACACCTGCCGGGGGAGGGTAGCATGGCCAAGCGCAGCGCCGCCGTGCCTCCCGTCCGGGAAGCAGGAGCTTGCGTTGTTGCGTGCCGGCGCCGTCGGCTTGGGCATGTCAGTCGCCGCGGGCCACCGGTTCCGCGGACACTTGAAGGGGTCCGAGTGACCATACCCGAACTTGCGCCGCCGGCGCTGACGGCGGGCCGGTCCCTCACAGTCGCGGTCCGGATCGGCGGCGCCCCAGCGTACGAGGTGGTTCAGCGAGTTGCGCGCATGAGTGTGACGCAGGCGTCCGCCGGCCGCAGGTGCTCCACCCGGAGCAAGACCGGCCGCAGGCCCGCGGCGTAGTCGCGTTGCGTCTCAACGTGGTTGCGTGCCAGGTACCACGCGAATGCCCGGCGCCAGGCGGGAGCACCGGGCGCGACGTACCCGAAATCGAGGATGACGAGTCGCCCGCCGGGCTTGAGGTGCTCGACCGCGATGGCCAAGGCGCCGGCCCAGTCGGGGATCATGCTGAGCGAATAGGCGCAGAGGACGCCGTCGAACCGTGTGTCGAGTGCCAAGCGGGCGGCGTCGGCCTGGATGATTTGCACTCGGCCGCCCAGGCGGCGTTGCTGAGCCCGCTTCAGCATGTGGGCGGACAGGTCCACACCAACGATGAGCCCCTCCGGACCGATCGCGCGGCGCAGGGGCGCGAAGTTCAGCCCGGTCCCGCAGCCGATGTCCAGCACGCAGCCGCTGGGCGGCAGCTCCAGCGCCGCGACGGCCGCCCCCCGCCCACGCAGGATCGCCCAGCGCGTCAGGTCATAGATCGGCGCGTTCCAGCGGTAGAAGCGTTGCAGGATGCGATTCTGGTCTGCCATCCTTCGCGACAGTATCATTACCCGCGATGATTGTCGACGTACATTGCCATCTGGCCCTGCCGCAGCGCCGCGTCGAGGCGGCGGTCGAACGCTTCTCGTTCGAGCCGGTCGGGGCACGCGGCTGGCCGGGGCATGACGCCTACCTGCCGCCGGCCCGCCTGCGCAGCCCGCAATGGTGGTTCCTGGGGACGAAGCTTGGTCTCGACATGCGGGCCGGCGTCGAGCAGATCGACGCCGCAACAGAGGCGGCCTTCTGGCAACACGTGCGGAACTGCCCCAGCGTGGATCGCATGGTCCTGCTCGCGTTTGACGAGTTCCACACCACGGAGGGAGTCGCGCTGGGTCCCGTGCCGCGACGCCGGTGGCCGAGACGGGCGGAGCCGGGCACCAGCATGTACACCAGCAACAGCCTGGTCCGCCACTTCTGCCGGACGTATCCCGAGAAGCTCTGCTTTGGCGCTTCGATCCATCCCTATCGCCCGCAGGCGCTGGAGGCGCTGGAGGAGGTCGCCCGCGCGGGCGCGGTGCTGGTGAAGTGGCTGCCGCTAACGCAGAACATCGACGCGGCCGACGAGCGCACGCAGCGTTTCCTGCGGCGGGCGGGTGAGCTGGGCGTGGCGCTGCTCGCTCACTACGGCGGTGAGGTCACGCTGGCCACGCAGAACGCCCGCCTGGAAGACCCAGGGTCGTTGCTCGACGTGCTGGCGACTTTGCATAAGGAAGGCGTGATGCCGCCGACGATCATAGCTCATGCGGCCACCCCGTCCTTCCCGTGGCAGCGCGGCCCGTACTTCCGGCGTCTGGCCGCGGCCATGGCCGGGCCGTTACGCACCGCACCGTTGTATGCCGACGTGGCGGCCTTGTACTACCGGCCGTGGTGGCTGCGCCAGTTGCTGCGCAACCCGCGCTGGTCGGCCGTGCGCGACCGGCTCGTGTTCGGCAGCGATTTCCCGATCCCGCCGTGCAGCTTGTTCTTCCCGCGGACCCGCTACGGCCACCGCGCATACCTTCGCGAAGCCACATCCTGGATCGAGGGCAGCTTTCGCACGCTGCATGCGATCGGCGTCCCGGACGCGGCCTTCGACCGCGGCGCCGAGGCGCTGCAGCTCGGGCATTGATAGACTCGTGGAGTCAGCAAGCCATCAGAGCCGCGGGCGCGAGCCCGCGGACACTCCGCGCGTAAGGCTCGTCCGGTGCAGGGTCCGGCAGCTCGCGCTGCCGGCTCTGATTGGCGCCGCCGTCCCTTGCGGAACGACTGAGCGGCATCGGGTCCGGGCTCTGGCCTACGCAAACCGGCACCCACATTCAACGAAACCGCCGGCTGGTTGCGGCGTCTAAAGTGGTAGCGGGTGTAATTGCATAGAGGCGGGCCACGCGGGTGCCTTGGCCTGCGGGCCCGTCCCTGGCGCGGAAACCACTTCCGGGAGTCGCTGCTATGGGTCGCCTGAATCCCAGATCGTTGCGCTGGTACCGAACACCTGCCTACCCGGGCAAGCTCGAAGTGCTTGCCGACCCTGAGTTGCTGAGTATGCACCTGCCAGCCGCCTGGCGGTCGTGCGCCGAGTTGAGGAGGGCGGCGGCGGTCTTCCTGGCGGCCAGCATGGGCGGGTGCTCGCAGAAGTTGCCGGGGTCTGATCCGTCGCGGGCGGGTGCGCAAGCTTGGTGCGGGCAGCCGGCGACCGTGCTGAAAGAACCGGTACGTGAGCCGGAACGTGAGCTGGACCGCGGTAGGACCGGAGGTATTGTTCAACTGCCCTCCGTCCTCGTGTATGTTCCTGAAGACGAAGCGCTCGCGATTATCAAGGAAGAACTCGCTCAGTACGGCGTCCAGCTCACTCAGGAAAACGTGGTGCTGCAGTCCGTGGTGGTGGCTAAAACGCGCATCGAGGGCGGCGAGGCATGGATCAAGGGTGGGCCCGGTACTCACGCGGTGAAGGTCTACGACCCACTCGAGGTGGACTTGATGGATCCGGGGCGAAGGATTGGGGTCGAGTATGTGGTGTCGAATCGGCATTCCGGCAGCGCGGAGTTCCCCCCGGATACGCGTAATGAGAGAGAGTACGCCGAGTACCTCGCCCGGGAAGTACAGAGGCAGGGGCGTGGCCTCCACTTCGGCGCCTTCTACGACGTGCGGCTGGAAACCGGGCCCGGGCCCACACCGCGTGAGGTGGCGGCGCGGAAACTCGAAGCTCAGCGCCTGCTGCGGCAGCAGGTGAAGGACTTCGCCGACTGGCTCAAGGGGCAGGGGGTGATCTGACGTGCATCTGACGCTGCATCTGACCACGGCCTGCAACATGTGTTGTGACTATTGCTATGCGCCGCCGCACGATGGGACGCCGATGACGGAGGCCGTCGGGCGTGAGGCGATGGCCCTGGCGTCGCGGCTGACCGAAGGCTCCTGCGGCATCGTCTTCTTCGGCGGCGAGCCGCTGCTGCACAAGGACCTCATCCGCGCCCTCATCGAGCATGGCCGGGAGCTGGAACGCGGCCAGGCGGGGCGCTTTCACTTCAAGGTGACCACCAACGGCCTGCTGCTCGACGAGCAGTTCCTGGAGTTCTCGCTGCGGCATGATCTGCTGGTGGCCATGAGCTTCGACGGCGTCCGCGAGGCGCACGATCGGCACCGCCGCTTCCGCAACGGCGGACCGTCGTTCGACATACTGCTTAACAAGCTGAAGCTGCTGCTCGACCTGCGGCCGTATGCCAGCGTGCTCATGGTGGTGAACCCCGACACGGCTCAGTACCTGGCGGATTCCGTGTCGTTCCTGCTGGACGTGGGCGCGCGGTACCTGATTGTGTCACTGAACTACGCGGCCGACTGGCAAGAGGCGGACTTTCAGGTGCTCAAAAAGCAGTACCAGCGGCTGGGCAAACTGTATATCAAATGGACGCGGGCCGGGCGGAAGTTCTACCTCAGCCCGTTCGAGGTGAAACTGTCGTCGCACATCAACCGCCACTGTTACCGCAAGGAGCGTTGCGAGCTGGCGCAGCGGCAGCTTTCCGTCGATCCGCTGGGGTATCTGTACCCATGCGTGCAGTTCCCGCGCTGCGGGCCGGAGAGTTCGTGGTGCGTCGGGCACATCTCGCGCGGGATCGACGAGGCCGCCCGCCAGCGGATTCACGATGCGTCGGAAGAGGAGAAGAACGTTTGCCGGGAGTGTGCCCTGAAGGAGCGTTGCCACAACACCTGCGGCTGTCTGAACTGGCAGACCACCGGGTCGATCAACGAGGTCTCGCCGGTGCTGTGCCGGCACGAGCGGTTGCTGATTCCGATCGCCGACCGCGTCGGCGAGGTGCTCTACCGCAAGCGTGATCCGCTCTTCCTGCACAAACACTATAATGCGGCGTACCCGATACTCTCGCTATTGGAGGATACGGTGACCAAGCGGCCGTGAGAGGAGTTGGCAGTGTTCAGTTGTCAGTTGTCAGTGGTCAGTCGTCAGTGTTCAGTCGTAAGTCCGCATCCTGCCTGCGCATGGCGCTAACTGAGAGCTGAAGGCCGAAAGCCGAGTGCTCATAACTGATAACTGACGACTGAGAACTGACCGCCGCCGCCCCGCGTTCGAGGCTGTGCACAATGATAAACCGACTGCTGGCAACTCTGTTGTTCATCGCGGGCGCAGGCACAATGGTAATAGGCATCGCCAGCTACTGGCACGGCATTCCCTATGATGAACTGTGGGTCGTATGGCCCCTGAAAGAGCCGAAGCTCGAGGCCGCGGTCGTCGACGGGACTGTGCACGTCCTGTACATGTCGCGCATGCCGCAGCGCAAGCTTCAGGAGGAGCGCAAGGGGTTCGCCGGGTTCTACGTCAAGTCGCTGACGTCGGGCGACACGCTGGCCCGCGGCGGGGGCGTGCCGTTCTGGGCGTTGTTCGTGGTGCTGATGGTGCAGCCGACGGTCGTGTTCTTCCGCGGTCCCTGGCGCCGCCGGCGGCGCCGCCGCCACGGCCAGTGCATCCGTTGCGGCTACAATCTTACCGGCCTCACCGAGCCGCGTTGTCCGGAGTGCGGGCTGGAGTTCACAAGGCTCCCTTGAGCTTGCGGCGCGGGCTATGGACGGCAGAGGGCGGACCCCCAAAGAAGGCAGAAGGCAGAAGGCAGAATTCACAAAGGGCCAACGCACCGCCAGCCCCTTTCTGCATTCTTCATTCATCATTCTGCATTCGTCCCTCGACGGGTGGCCCAGGTCCTGTGGACCTGGGGGACTGATGATCAACTCGCACCGCACAACTCGACCCCGCAGAGCGTTCATCAATCCGAGGTCGCCCAGCCGACCCCGGAGGGGTCGAAGCCGTTAGCCCAGGGTGGCAACCCTGGGGATCGCAGAACCCGGTCATCTTCCGCCGCTCATCCGACCCCGGAGGGGTCGAAGTCGTTAGCCCAGGGTGGCAACCCTGGGGATCGGAGTCCAGCGCTTTTTTTATCCCTCTGCCGCCCCGCCGGGGCGGGGAAAACAACAGAGCCGCCCTCTTCCCAGGGGTTGACACCCCTGGCTACTGACTTCGGCCCTTCCAGGGCCGGGCAGAACGCGGCGCGCAGCGTAGCCACGGCCCCCTTTTCTGCATTCTGCCTTCTGCATCCCGAATTCCAGGCCACCCCACTGCTCAAGAGCAGTGGCACACCGGCCTTCTTCTGCATTCTGCCTTCCGCATTCTGAATTCGGACCGTCCAGACGCTCCATCAGCCACATCAATCGCGCGGAATCTCGTGGATTGTGGTAACCTCTCCCCCGCCGGCGGAGTCTAATGCTCCAGGAGTACGCGATGGGTACCGACGAAGCGGAACTGATCGCCCGGCTGCGGGCTGGTGACCGTATGGCGTTAGAGACCCTTTACCGCCAGCACGTGCAGCGCGTCTGGCGCTACGGGTGGTTTATCACCCGTTCGCGGGACGCCGCTGCCGAGATCGTCCAGGAGACGTTTCTGCGGGTCCTGCGTTCGGTCGGCCGCTTCGAGGCCCGCAGCACGCTGGCCACCTGGCTGCTGACGGTGACCCGCTCGGCCGCCCTGGAGTACGTCCGCCGCAGGCAACGCGAACGCCTCGGCCGCAGCGTTATGCCGCAACTCCACGTGGTCAGCGATTCGCACCCCGCGGTCACGGCAGGCGGCGACCCACCGGGAAACGCAGCCATGTCTGATGCCGACGCGACCCGGGAAGAAGTTCGAGCGGCCCTGGCCACCCTCCCGGAGGCCCAGCGCGACGTGCTGATCCTGCACGAGCTATGCGAATTGAGCGTGCGCGACGCGGCCGGCGTACTCGGCTGGAGCGAGACACGCACGAAGGTGACGTTGTTCCGCGCCCGGCGGCGTCTGCGCGAGACGCTCAGCGCGGCCGGGGTATTCAGAGACGCGCGCGAGGCAGCGCGCAAAGCCCGTGGACAAGCGCGGGCGTAGGAGATGCCCGTGGCGGGTGGCATGCCCAAGCTCGCCGCAGGCGAGCGCCGGCATGGATCGGTCCCGGAGGCAGCATGGCGGCGTCAAGTTGCGCTTGGCTTGGCCATGCCACCCCGCCGCGCACAAGTGTGAAGGTAAGAAGGATGCGAACGGCGGCAATCGCCAATCGACAAACGTCCGGGGGGTGCCATGAACTGCAAACAGGCACAACAACTCATTGATCTGCGTGTGGACGATCCGCACGCCCAGGATTGGACCGCTCTGGAGCAGCACCTGGCCGGCTGCCCGGCCTGTGCCGCGCTGCTCAGCGAGTTGCAGCAGACCCGCACATTGCTGGCGGAGCTGCGCACCGAGGGACCTACCAGCGAGGAGATGGAATCCATGCTATGCGCCGTGAACGCAGAGAACATCGCCGGGCCTGCTATAACGCAGGGCGTCTCATTCATGCGTCGGGTTACACCATTTATCGCCGCCTGCGTGGGTGTGGCGGCCGTGCTGCTGCTGGCCTTGCTCGTCGGAGGGTCCCACTACACCGTACTCGTCGAAGCTGTATCACCTCCCGCAGCGCAAGAGGTGCTGCGCAGCCCGCTGGAGACGGCCGGTAAGCCCGTCGTCGCCGGAACAGAGGTCAGGGGCTACAACGAGGAGCGATTCCGGGCAAGACGCATGCGCGTGGCACCCGAATCGGTTGGTGGGAACATTGCCGGCGAGGCCTACGTCGGCTACGGCGTCCAGTCTGACCGGGCCGCGTTGGCGGAGCGGCTTGATCAGTACAGTTACTCGGTGCCGTTCGAACTCCGCGTGCCGGTAGCAGCCCCGTCCGCGACACCGAGCGCTGCTGCCGACGAGAAGGGTTTCTTTCGCTTCGGTGAAGCCCAGGTGGCTGACGCCGACGACGCGAAATCCTATGTGGGCGGGACGGCCATCGTCCTCAACAGCGAGAACCGCGACAAGGAAGGAGACGGAGTCGTCGACCAATCGCGCCTCGACGTCGCCGGGAAGGCGCTCGAATACGTCGCCAGGGAAGAACGGGCCGCCGCCGGCGGAACCGCCGGGGGCCGGGGCAGTGGGATCATCCTCGGGCAGGAGTTTACGCCCACGCCGCCCCCTGCCGCGTCGCCTCTGCCCTCACCGGTTGCAGAAGGCAAGGGCGCCGGGCACGCGCGAGGAGGCTCGGTCGCAGTCGGGGGTGGAGCGTTCGCTGGAGCGTACGAGGTCGACAGGAAGGAAGAATCGGGCAATGCCCCCTCGGTAGCACGCACAGAGCACTTCGCGCTGGCAGGGGTCGACCTGGCAGGAGAACCCGACGCTTATGACAACCACGTTGATCGCCTGGTCGAGGGAACCGAGCAGGAGGCGGCGCCCGCCGTAACTCCTCAGCCCCAGTCGCCTCAACCGGAGCGTCCTCAGCCCGACCGCCCTCAGAGTCAGCGCCCCGAGCCCAAGATCATCCGCACGGGTACGCTGAGCATCGAGGTCACTGACTACACCGCCACCACCGAGCGCGTCGACCAGATGGTCACCCGCTGCAAAGCGTTCATCGCCGATGCGTCGACCAAGGAGCAGCAGGGCGGCGCCTTGGTGGGCACGATCGTCATCCGCGTCGCGCCCGAGCAGTTTGCGACGCTCTTCGCGGCCCTCAAGTTGCTCGGCCGGGTCGAGGCGGAGGACGCCCAGGCGGCCGACGTCACCGACCAGTACGTCGATCTCGAAGCCCGCATCCACAGCCTCCAGATCAGCGAGGAGCGCCTTCAGGAGCTCGTCAAGAGCAAGACCATCATCGACAAGGTCCAGTCGCTGCTCGAAGTCGAGCGCGAGATGACCCGCGTGCGCAGCCAGATTGAGCAGTTGCAGGGGCAGCTTCGCGTGATGGCCGACCGAGTGGGTATGTCCACCATTACGCTCACCGTGCGGGAGCCGGCCCGCACCGTGCCCGTCGCGGCGCTCACCATCGAAGTGACTGAGGTCGAGTCGGCCGGCCCGCAGCTTGGCGCGCTGCTGCAAGAGCTCGGCGGCCGGCTCATCTCCGGCAAGACCGGCAAGCACACCGACGGCACCCTGCGCGGCAACTACGAGGTCCAGATCACGCTGGCGCGCTTCGCCGACCTGCTCAGCGCGTTGAGCCAGCTCGGTCGCATCGAGGACCGCCAGGTCAAGGACCAGCAGTTCGGCGACACGAACGCACCGTGGGCGGCCAAGGTGTACTGCCCGGTGAACCTGCTGCTGTACGAGCGCTCGCGGCAGTTGCCGCAGGGCTCCTTGCGCCTGGAAGTCGACAAGCTGGAGACCGCGCTGGTTGCTTTGCAGGAAGTGCTGCCCCAGACGCATGCGGCCGTCGTCTCGAGCCAGACGACCCGCGAGGAGGATGGCCGGCAGATCGCCAACCTCACCGTCCGCGTGCCGGCCGGCCAGTTCGCCAACCTGCTCACCGGGCTCGGCTCACTCGGACGCAAGCTCAACGAGCAGACGGCCGGCGAGTTGGGGCAGATCGTGGGCGGGATGGCGAGCATGCCGCGGGAGTTGGCCCTGGTGCTGGCCGAGCGGCCGCGGCAGGTACCCAGCGGGCGCATCTTCATCGAAGTCGAGAAGTTCGCCACCGCCCGCCAGGCCCTCAGCGGCATCATCGAGCAGCAGAAGGTACAGGTGCTGGCGTCGGGTAGCGAGCAGCGCACGGACGGCACCTGGGTCGGTGGCTTCCGCCTGGGCATCCGCGCGGGCGAGATGGAGAAGGCGGTCAGCGAGCTGGAGTCGCTGGGGCGGGTGCTGCGGCGCGAGATTCAGGGCCTGGGCCTCGGCGACCTTGCCCGCATGGACGGCGACGCGCTGGGCACCATCGAACTGACGATGGGCGAGAAAGCGAGCATGCAGCCCGACCCCGACCGGGCAGCGGGCTCGATCCGGGCCCGCCTGCGTGATGGATTGGCCGGGCTGTACAACGCCCTGGGTCTGATTCTCTACGGCATCGTCGCCCTGGCGCCGTGGCTGGTGGTGGTGCTGCTGCTGGCCTGGGTGCTGCTGAAGCTATGGCGGCGCGTCCGAGCCACGCACAAGTAGGGTGGGCACCGCTCACCGGAATGGCGAAGTGCGAAGAGCGACAGCGGAAGGCAAGAGGCAAGAGGGAGGCGTAGGGCGGGCTCTGCCCGCCGCGGGAGGAGCGAATGAAGAAGGGCGACGCCATCCGCATCCGAGCCCGAGCGGAAGCGAGGAGGCGCTCAGGCGCAACGACGTCGCGCGTTGCGCTTCTGTCCGCAGATTGCGCACCGCCACAATTGTACGTCGCACACCGTCCGGACAGACCGGCCGCCGATCGGCGGCGGCTGAGCCCGGATCACTCACAACGACGCTTCAGCATGCGGCGCATCCAGGTAGCTCCACACAACACGGAAACCGACGGCGTGGCCAGGGTGGCATGGCCACGCGTAGCGCCGCCATGCCTTCCCTTCGACAGGCGGCTGCTGCAACGCCATGCCGGCGCCTTCGGCTTGGGCACGATACCCTGCCGGCTTCCCAACGCATGGCCCTGCTTCGTCTGCCGGGGGGCTCGTGGTAGAGCCCAACGCGTGCCGCTGCCATCTGCGTAATCTGCGCAATCTGTGGACAGGAGTGCGCACCCCAGGCAACGCCCGTCGGTTCCGCTCGCTTACGGCTTGCCGAAGTTGGTCATGTCCTTCACCTCCACCCCCGGTGGAGCCTCGAAGACGAAGCGCTTCGGGTCAATCTCGGCATCGACCTTGATGTCCGTTACCGTCATCGTCCGGGCCGTCTCGCCTTCACCGCCGTAGACGACTTCCTTGACCTGGATGCCGTCGTGACGGAAGTAGTAGACGATGCGCGCGAAACGGTGGGCCTCCTCCGGCTTGGGCTTTACCTCGATGACCCACACCGGCTGACCGTCCACGGTCTCCTCGGGCAGCAGCTTCAGGTCGGACTTGGGAATCACCGACGCGAACAGGGTGCGCGGGTCGGGCGAGCGCTCGGGGCGCAGCCGTCCCTTGCCCGCCGACACCTCGCCGTTGCTGTCCGTCAGGGTGTAGGTGTTGGTGCCGTCGATGATCATGAGCGTCTTCTGTGCGATCACCTGCGGCTCTTCCGCCGGGCTTTCTCCCTCGTGCGGCATCTGGTCCGGCTTGCCCACCCGCATGGTGCTTGCCATTTCCAGCCGATACAGGAGCTTGCCGTCCCGGCGGAGTACCTCGTAGGTTCCTTGATTCTCGGAATGGGTGGCCAGCGGGCCCGAACCCGTCCGGCTGACCGAGTGAATCTTGCCGCTGATCGAGGTGTGCTTCTCCCAGGCCTCGATGATCTTGTTCGTCACGTCGGTCACCTCATCCGCCACCGCCGGAACCGCCGTGACGCCGACGACCAGCATGGCCGCCGCGACTGCCATGTTTCGCACTTTCATCATGTTTCACTCCCTTGCGTAGCGGAGAACCCGCGTGCTGCCCGGTAACCCATGTTCCCGTTGCGCAACTCCCTATCATGCTCATCAGCACCGGCCGGGGTCAACAGCGCCGGCCCTGGTTACATGCCTGTTACAGCCCTGCCAGCTAAGTCACCTCCGATGATGCCGCCGTTCCGGAGGGAACGGACCGGCGGAGCCGGGTGGCATGGCCAAGCGCAGCGCCGCCATGTCGCCGGTGGTGATGGCACATCGCGTGGGAGCGCATGCTGGCGCCCGCCTGCCGCGGGCTTGGGCATGCCACCCGTTTCGGGGCCGTGCCTGGTACCGTCCAGGCTTCGCACCTGCGCGGTTCCGCTCGGGCGACGCCGCGGTCCGCATCGCCCGCCCGGCTATCCCCGTGACGCCGGGGCACGCGGCTCCATCCCGAGACCCGGTGCCTGCCAGACGGTCATCCGCGGACCCTCGTAGCGATAACCGCCGACCAGCGGGTCCTCCGCCAGCAGCAGCGGGGTATCCAGGTCGAGCGCGTACAGATCACCCCACCCCAACGCGATCGCCAGCGAACAGCCCATCGCCAGCCGCGTCTCCACCATGCCGCCGATGGTGAGCTTCAGCCCGGCCGTTCGCGCCATCGTGGCGATGTCCAGCGTCTCCAGCAGGCCGGACTTCGTGATCTTCAGATTGATGACGTCGGCCGCGCTGGCCTCGATGACGCGCCGGGCGTCGGCCACGGTGGCTACCGCCTCATCCGCGGAGATCAATATCGTCGAGCGTGCCCGCACCGACGCTAGCCCCTGGATGTCGTTCTTCGCCACCGGCTGCTCGAACAGCAGGACGCGTTCGCCGAGCCGGTGCAACTTGTGCAGGACCGCGACGGCCTCGTCCGGGGTGAACCCCTGATTCGCATCAAGCAGAAACCGAACCTCAGGGCAGGCCTCCGCGATGCGCAGCACGCGCTCGACGTCGGCCTCGATCTGCGCGCCGATCTTCAGCTTGAACGCGCGAAAGCCCCGGCCATACCACTGCCGCGCCAGCTCGAGCGCCCGCGGCAGCGGCAGGATCGGAATCGTGACATCGGTTTCGAGCGGACCGCTCGCACCCCCGCCCCACCAGGCCCACATTGGGATGCCCGCCGCCCGGCACAACGCATCGAGCAGCGCGGTCTCCAGCCCACAGCGTGCCGCCGGCTCGCCCGGTCGCTCCTCTTGCATCTGCCGGCTCACTGCACGATAGCGGGCGGCCGACTTGCCCAGCAGCCGCTCGGCCAGTTCGCGGCACGCCCGCTCGCTCGCGGCCCGATGCTCACCCGTGAGGGCGGTAAACGGCGCGACTTCCCCATAGCCCGTCGCACCGCCGGCCAGTCGCACGCGTACGAAGAGGTTCTGCGCCGCGTGCATCGTACCCTGCGCGATCACGAATGCGTCTCGCAACGGTACATCGACCGGCCAGACGTCAATCCCCGCAATGATGAGGTCGGTCTCGTTCAGTGGTCAGCTCCACACTCGGGGGCGTGGTCTCGATTGCACAACCGCCGCACGCGTTGGGGACGTGCGGCGCCAAGAGTGCCATGCTTTCCCGTGACAGCGCGGGTGCTTGGCGTGGGTGCCATGCCCTCAGCCACCGCAGGTGGGGGTGGGCATGCCGTCGGCCGCCAGAGCACGCCGACCCGCGACTGCTGGCGCGCGAAAGCATGGCACCGGGCAGTCACGAGTAAGCATCCCCGTGTCCTCCCGACGCGTCTTCGCCCGCCCGACCCTCACCCCTGCCCCTCTCCCTCGAAGGGAGAGGCGTCACATACTGCATGCCCACGGCCGCCGCGCCTCGTGCGCTGGCGGACGGAGGGACGCAGCATTATCATCGGTTCGGCAGCCAAGGCAATTGACCTGAGGCCCGGCCGCGAGGCACATGATCCGTCTGCCGCCCGGCGATTCGGCGCGCGGGAGAACCACGCCATGACGATGAAGATGTACCGCCAGGATGATGCCGACGTGACGTGGCTTCACGCTGCGCCCGTGGCCATTGTCGGCTACGGTAACCAGGGCCGTGCCCACGCACTGAATCTGCGTGACGCCGGGGTGCAAGTGCTCATCGGACAGCGCCCGGGACGCAGCTTCGACCGGGCGGTGGCGGACGGCTTCGCGCCTTGGCCCGTACGCGAGGCGGTCTCCGCGGCCGGGCTGACGATGCTCACGCTTCCCGACGAATCAGCCGCCGACGTCTACGCGGCCGACGTCGGGTCTGCCCTGCACCCGGGCACGACGCTCGGGTTCGTCCACGGGTTCAACATTCGCTTCGGTTTCATTCAGCCGCCCGCGGATGTGAACGTCGTCATGATCGCACCCAAAGGCCCCGGCACGCTCCTGCGGCAACTCTTCGTGGAAGGCAAGGGGCTGCCGGCCCTGCTGGCCGTGCATCACGATGCCACCGGCACCGCGCGGCAGATCGCCCTTGCCTGGGCGGCCGGCATCGGCGCCACCCGCGCCGCCGTCGTCGAAACCACCTTCGCCGAGGAGACCGAAACGGACTTGTTCGGTGAGCAGGTCGTTCTGTGCGGCGGGGTCAGCGCGCTCACCAAAGCGGCGTTCGAGACGTTGGTGGAGGCCGGCTACACGCCCGAACTTGCGTATCTGGAGTGCGTGCATGAGCTCAAGCAGATCGTCGATCTGCTGTACAGCGAAGGTCTCAGCGCGATGCGGCGCCGCGTGTCGAACACGGCCGAGTACGGCGACCTGACCCGTGGCCCGCGCCTCGTTTCCGAGCAGACCCGCCGCGAGATGCGACGCATCCTCGAAGAAATCCGCTCCGGTGAGTTCGCTCGGGAGTGGATCGCAGAGTACCGCAGCGGCGCCAAGAGATTCCAGGCGCTTTACGAAGCTGATGCACACTCCGCCTACGAGCGTGCCGCAACGGCCGTCCGCGCCCTCATGCCGTGGCTGAGGGGAGAATAGCGAAGTGCGAAGAGCGACAGCGGAAGGCAAGAGGCAAGAGGGAGGCGTAGGGCGGGTTCTGCCCGCCGCGGGAGCAGCGAGTGGCGAGTGAAGGACGGGTCCTGCTGGCATCCGAGCCGGCGCGCGACCGACCTCCCCCGACCGTTCCCTGCCCTACTCGGCGGGACGCAGCCTGCCGGCCCACCGGCCGGTCCCATCCCGTGGGCGTTGGTGACCGTGGGAATCTCCTCGGTTGCCTGTTGCTTCCGGCCGCCCTGTCGTTAAGTATACCGCCCTCATGGAGACGCCGCTGCAGACGCCCCCGTCGAACTCATTCCCTGCGAGTGGGGAGTCACCCGCCCTTTGCACGGCCGGCAACGGACTGGTCGCCGGAAGTCTGTGTCAGGCCATCGCGTGGGGGACGGTCGTGATCGCGTTGATCCTTGTCGCGCTGCCGTTCGATCAAGCGCTCACGAGCTGGGTGTGCCAGGTGGCTCCCGCCGGGACGATCCAGCACCGGGTGCTGAAGCTGGCTTACAATCCCTTTCGCTGGTGGACGTTTGTGGCGTTCGGAGCCGTTCTGCTGGCCCGGGCATCCTGGCGGCAGTGGTTCATCGGTTTCCTGGTGACGGTCCTTACCACGGTGGGGGTGCTGCACCTGGTGAAGTATGTCGTCGGGCGGGCGCGACCCGAGCTGTCTGTGGGGGCGTACGCCTTTCACCCCTTCGGTGATCCGCGGCTGGGCTTCGATGCGTTTCCCTCGGGGCATGCCACGATGGCCTTCCTGTTGGTAGCGTTGCTCGGTATGTACGCGCGGTGGACACGCTGGCTGCTGGCTCCCGTGGCCGTGCTGGCTTGTCTGGCACGCATTGCGCAGGAACGTCACTTCGTGTCCGACGTGGTGGGCGGCGCGGGTCTGGCGTTGCTTACGGTGTGGCTGACACGCCGACACCTCGGCTCCCGCTACTTCCCGCCGGGCGGTACTTCCGGCGGTGCGGCAAGGCGGTCCGGCCCGATGATCAACAGCGTCTGCATCCGTCCTTTGGAGTAGTTGAAACCCCGAACGGACGCGCGTCGAACCACCAGCGGCAGCGACAGGTCGTCGCGCTCGACCACAACCGCCAAGCCATCGGCATGCGCCGCCAGCCAGTCAGGCAGTTCCCGGAGCCGCAACCGTTCGAGGCGACCTTCCGTCAGGAACACGAGGCTGTCTTCCTGATACTCCGCGGCCGCCAGAGGTCGGACGCCTTCCGGGTCGAGCATTCGCAGCACGGCCACCACGCGCGAGCTCAGCCACAAGTGCTGCAAGTTGGGCAGCACGAACTGCAACGTACCGCCAACCGACAGTGCGCCCAGCAGAACCGCCAACACCTGAGCCCGCACGAACCTCCGCCGGCGGACCGCACAGATGAGCATCAGCAGTAAACACGCGCATAGTGCCGCCCCGCTGCTCAGCCACTTGAACAGGCCGGGACGCACCTCGAGCACGCCGAGCCAGGCAAGCAGGATCGGCGCGGCGACGCCTACCACCGCGCTGAGCACCAGCCACCCATTCAGCGCTGCGCGCACCACCCCGATTCCGCGGGATCGGTCCGCGACCCCTCTCCCCCTCGCCGGGGCGGCAACCCCTCTCCCCCTCTGGGGGAGAGGGTAGGGCGAGGGGGTGCCCGGCGCCGCTCCGACGAGCGGTGTCCACACGCGTTCGCCCCCGCACAGCGCCCGCGCGCACAACAGCGCCAAGGCGGGAAACATCGGCAACGTGTAGTGCGGCAGCTTGGTGGCCACCAGTTCGAATATCACCCAGCCCGGCACCAGCCACGCCAGCAAGTACAGCTCGGCCGCGTGACCCCCCGCACGCTGCTGCCAGCGCCGCCGGATCCGCCTCAGCCAACCCGATTCCCGGCCGGACCCCGTCTCCGCCGGCCCGGTCGCCGGCAGGCTTCGCCCCGGCCCCGCATCGGAGGCCGTCGGCTGCTGCCCGAACCGCAGTCCGCGCCGCACACCGCGCACCAGTCCCGGCACCAGCCCCAGCGACCCCGGCCAGAACAACAGCGGCAGCAGAACCAGGTAATACCCCGGCGGGGCCCAATGCCCCTCCTTGGCCGACGTGCTGCGTCCCCAGACTTCATCCAGCAGGATGCCGCCGTACTCCCTCCAGCCCACCTGCTCCCCAACCAACACGACCCACGGGGTAACGATCGCCAAGACCAAGACGACGCCGGCCACGAGGTGCAGTCGCCGCAGCCACGCCCACTCCCGGCTGACAACGCCCAGTGCCGACACCGTCAGCAGCGCAATTGCGGGCGCGACCGGTCCCTTGGTCATGATGCCGAGCCCGAGCCCCACCCACAGAAGCACTACCCACCCGGTCTGCTCAGACTGCGGGCCGCGTCGCCGCCGCCAAAGTTTCCACAACGCCCACTGCGCCAGACACGTCCAGGCCAGCAGCACCTGATCCGTGCGCGCCTGCCGCACGTCCACCACCACCACCAGACATGAGGCCAGCAGCAGTCCCGCCAGCCAGCCGCAGCCCCCGGCGAACATGCTGCACCCGATCCGCCAAGTGATGAGCACCGCCGCCAAGGCACCCAGAATTGAGGGAATGCGGTACGCCCAGATGCCACCGTCGGGCAGCGCCTCAGCCGCACGCAGACTCTGGACAACCTCGGCCGGCGCCTGCGGAATACCGAATGGCGAATAGCGAATAGCGAATGAAGCCGCCTGTTCCGAATCGTCCCGGCGCACGTCGGAATGTGGGAGCGGCCCCGCAGGCCCGGACTGGGCGGCCGTCGGCACGGGAGCGCCCGCCCAGGCCGTCACCTTTACCGACAGAGCCTGAAGCCAGTAGAGCAGCGGTGGCTTGTTGAGCCGCGGCCGGCCCTGGATCAACGGCACGATCCAGTCGCGCCAATTCGCGGCCACCACCATCTGCCGCGAAGCCTCCGCAAACCGCGACTCGTCGCGGTCAATCGGTGGCAACACGCACTGGCCGGGGAGAAACACCGCTAAGCTCACGCCCAGCAAAGCCACCCCCGCCGGCCAACCCTGACCGCGCTGCCTGCGCCGCCCCCCGTGTGCTGCTTCGCCGTTTGGTGCGCCCCCCGGGTTTGCTGACGTGTCCGCACGCATGATAGAGCAGGATTCTACCGGCCAGCGCTTTCGCGTCGCAAGCAAAGTGCCGCCCCGCGCTGTTCGCGAACGCCCCGCGTTGTGCATGTTTAGCGTGGGCGCCGTGCCCTCACCCGCCGCAGGCGGGGGTGGGCATGTGCGGCGGACGCAAGGCGCCCCCGCGGCCGCATACGCTAAACACGTACTTCGCGTTCGCGCCCTGTCGGCCCCTGCCATAGGCGCGTCAGGTGGAAATCATCACGCCGACGCTCTACAGTGTTCGCAAACCCAGGAGGCTCGAGCCATGAAAGTCGCGGTCATCACGAAAACGAAGGCGCCGGTAGTGTTCGAGGAACGGCCCCTCCCGAAGCCCGGGCCGGGGGAAATCCGGATCAAGGTGGCCGCCTGCGGCGTCTGCCACAGTGACCTGCATATCTGGGAAGGGCATTTCGACTTCGCCAAACTGCCGATCGTCCCCGGGCACGAGGTCGCAGGCGTCGTCGATCAGCTCGGACCCGGCGTCACCGAGTGGAAGGTTGGGGAACGCGTCGGTATGCCGTGGATTTACTCGACCTGTGGCCATTGCGACGCCTGCGTGGCCGGCGATGACCCCGGCTGCGCCAGGCAGGAGGCCACCGGCGTCAGCAAGGACGGCGGCTACGCCCCGTACATGATCGCCCCGGCCGCTTTCGCCACACGCATCCCCGAGGCGCTCGACCTGGCCGAGGCGGCTCCGCTCTTCTGCGCCGGCTTGACGGTCTACGGCGCCCTGCGGGAGGCGGACATTCGCGGCGGCATGACCGTCGCGGTGCAGGGACTCGGCGGACTCGGGCAGCTCGGCGTGCAGTACGCCCGAGCCCTTGGGGCACGGGTGTTGGCCGTCACTCGCAGTGCCGACAAGACCGACCTTGCCCGGCGGCTCGGGGCGGCCGAGGTGATCGTCGCCCGCGACGGTCATCCCGGTGAGGCGCTTGCGCGGCGCGGCGGCGCCGACATCATCCTTACGACCGTGCACGTGACCAGCGCCATCACGCCGTTGCTCGCGGGTCTGGCGCCGCGTGGCAGCCTGGTGATGGTCGGGGCGGCCGGGGAGCCGCTGCCCGTCAACCCGCTGCAACTCATGGTCGGCAGGGCCCGCGTCCTCGGCTCGGTCGTGGGTAATCGCAAGCAGATGCGGGAGGTGCTCGATCTGGCCGTGCGCCACGACATCCGTCCGGTGATCGAGCGGCATCGCCTCGAAGATGTATCGCGCATCTTCGAGAAGCTGGGACGCGGCGAGCAGCCCGCGCGGGCAGTTCTGACGTTCGAGTAGCACCCGCGCCGCCCACCGAACCTCAGCCGTGGCCTTCGTCTCGCGGTCGCCAGGAGCGTCGCTGTTTGACCTCGCCGCGGCGGGTCTTGTCCGCGAGCCGGCGTCGCTTCTGGCCGGCGGACACGGCCGTCGGCCGCCGGTGCTTCGGCACGGTCAGCGCCTGCTCCAGCAACTCGACGAACCGGGCGACGGCGGCCGCGCGATTGGCGGCCTGGGTCCGGTGGCGCTGGGCGGAAACGTGCAGAACGCCGTCTCGATTGATCCTGCTGCGCAGCCGGTCCGCCACCCGTCGTTTCTGCTCGTCCGTCAGTGACGGGCTGCCGCGCAGGTCGAATCGGAGGGTCACGCGGGTGCTCAGCTTGTTGACGTTCTGCCCGCCGGGCCCGGCCGACCGGCTGTACTCGAACTGCAACTCCTCGGCCCGGATGTGGACCAGACGACCGATCTCGATCAATGGGGCCGACCCGCCAACCATGCCGTTGAATCCCAGACCGGCCTGCCAGTGTACGCAACACCGGCGGTGGGGACAGTCCCCGCTGCGGTCGGCGGCCAGCCGTTGGGGACCCCCGTCGGCGGGGTCCCTTCGCCGCACCCGCCTGCAAGGACTGGGGAAATGATCGCTATCCCCGGTACGCTCGCGGACCGATATGACCACAAGCTATGCGGTTATCGGTCGGCGGGTCCACCCGTGCGAGCCGAGCCGCAGGGGTGCTCCAGCGTTAGCGGCGCCGAAGTTCAGGCTTCGCCGCCCACCGGGATCGCCTTGTGAAATCGCTTCCCTGCACGAGGAGCCTCAGCATGGCCAGACTCACGATGAACCTCTATCTCGCACTGCTGATCGTCGCCCTGGCGACGGACACTCTGCTCGCCGCCGGTATCGGCCCCTTCAGCTTCAACTTCGCCAGCGGCGCCATGACCTCTCTGGTGCTGTTGCCTCTGCAACTTGCGGGTTGCCTGTAACATCGCCCACCACTGCCTGACCACCGCGGGCTTGGCACCATCCTCCTGGGGTGTGCGACGCCACACCTCGTGTGCCCCCAAGGGGCCGAGGGAAGCAAACGGGGCCGCGGGACTTGGAAGTCTCCGCGGCCCATGTTGTGCAACTGCGATGGCAGCCGCCTCGCGCAGTTCAAGCCCTGTCGCGTGCTGCGGTTAGCGGATCGGCTCGGCTACCCGCCAAAGCTGTAGCCCAGTGCGACGCCGCCGAAGAACTCATCCTTGATGATCCCGTTGTTCTCCGGGTTCCCCAGGGCGTCGCTGAAATACAGCAGCCCGGAGAGCCTCATTGTGCCCCAGCGCGCCGGAATGCGCAGCAACTCCGTAAGGTCATAGCTGACATCGAGCCCCCAGAGCATGTTGCCCAGACGCGTCGTCTTGCCGTCGGGGTCGCCGGCAAATTCACGGTAGTAGTTGTGATCGACTCCCAGCGTCCAACTGGGGGTAACGGTCAGCTTGTCAAAGACCGGGAACTCGTGATTGAGGCCGAACTCGATCCAGGCGGCGTTACCCGCTGCGATCCCCGTGTCGTGGAACACCGCCAGCGACGGGTTGAGCACGCCGGCATCGTTCTGGGGCCACAGCCACTTCCACAGCCAAGCGTCGTTGTGCTCAAACTTCACGAACCACTCGTTGGTGGTGTCGTCCTTGTCGTTGCCAGGGAAGGGATCCCTTTTGAGCAGCGTGGAGAGATTGGCGAAGTCGTAGAAGGTCCAGCCCAGCGTGAAGTCCGTTTCGATCGCCCGCAGGGGGTACTTCCAGTAGACGGTGTAGTCGATTTCCTGGAGGTTCTGCCCGCCCTCGATGGGGTTAAGCTTCTCCTGCCCGGCGTACCACTCGAACCACGTGGCGAAGCCCAGGTGTCCCCAGGTGCCCGGGTCATGCCCGAACAGCTTCGCCAAGTCCATGCCCAGATCAACGTTCAACTGGTGATTGAGATCCTCGCGGCCCTCGCCCGGATATTCCGAGTAGTTGATACCGCGGAAGATGTAGTCCGACATGACCGTGTAGGTCAGATCGAACGTGGCCGGGCACTTCGACTCCGAGGGGGCCACCTTCGTCTCCGTCACCTTGATGTCCGTGCGCTCGGCAACGGTCTCGCCCTGCTGGGCCAGCGCTTGTCCGCTCCCAACCATCAAGGCGATCGCCACTGCCAGAACCGGTCCGCAAAGCCAAACTCTTGCCAGCATCATGTGTCTCCTGAAGGGACCGAGCCGGTGTCCGCACCGGTCGCGGGCACGCGGCCGCGGCCTGAGAACAGCGATTTCACAATTACCCGAGGCCGTCCACGATCGGCGCCAGAACGTAGTTGGAGATGGCCGTCTGGACGGCCGCGTTAAGCGTCCACTCGTATTGCTGGTACCAGAAGTTATTGGGCACGCAGTTGCCGGGGAACCCCAGGAGGCAGGCGCCACACAGCGCACCCAGGAGTTTCCGGCGAATCCTCTTGCTCATCGTTGGTCTCCTTAAGACGACGCCGGCGCCAACCCTTGTGCTGCCGAGCGTCGCTGCCGTCTGTCTTCGGATTGAGCCCCTGCGTCTCTCTGACCGCTGCCGAGACGCGGCACCCGCTTGGGATCAGCATTATATCGGCGTCCCGAGGATGGCAACGCCAGCATCCCGACCGTTTCGGGTGTGCCCGCGCTTACATACGGCACGGCGACGCCGTTCGTTCGCCGTTATCGGGCCACGACTCTCGATTCGCAATGCACGTGCATAAACCAGCTTCCGAACTGTAGCTTGCCGCCTGATTGCAGGCCCAGTGCCCATCGTACGGTGCCGCTGACGGCAACATGGCTGCGTCTGCCGTGTGGGGAACCAGGGGGTGGGCGAAAGGCTGCGCGGGGGCACCGGGTGGCGGGTATGCCCGTTGCCCTTGTGGCCGGCGCCGCGGACCGGCGGTCTCGTGACAGAGGCAATGATACCCGGCCGGGAAAGTGGGCATTCTGTGTCACGATCTGTCACACGTGCGGCGGGGCGACTGGGTGGGCAGAGGCGTTGTCGCGCCGCGTGCGGGCCCCGCCGGACGTTGAGTCCGAGAACGACCCGCCCCGCGGAATGCGACGGGGACCGCGCCGCGAAAGCCCAACCCAGTGGCGAGATTCTCCGATGACAGGCGAGCGCTCATGTCTGCGACCGGCTGTCCGAGTCCCGGCTCCGGCTCAGGCGCCGGAAGCGCCAGCGCGGCGATGCGCCGACAAGTGAACACGAACAGGGCACTTCCAAGAAACGAGGCGAGGATACGATGGCAACCACATTGATGAAGGAACCGAAGACCTCGGCGACGCAGACCACGCAGGCCCAGCACAGCATGGGCGGCAAGTACCTGACGTTCAAGCTGGCCAACGAGGAATACGGCGTGGAAATCCTCAAGGTCCGCGAGATCATCGGGATGATGGACATCACCGCGGTCCCGCGTATGCCTACCTACATGAAGGGAGTCATCAACCTGCGCGGCAAGGTGATCCCGGTGATCGACCTGCGGCTGAAGTTCGCGCTGGAGGAAATGGCGCACACCGAGGAGACCTGCATCATCGTTGTGGATGTGGGCAAAGAGGTGGGGATCATCGTGGACACGGTATCGGAAGTGCTCGACATCCCCGGCGGCAACATCGAGCCACCGCCGGCGATGGGCGGCGACGTGGACACGACCTTCATCCTCGGCATGGGCAAGGTGGGCGACGCCGTTAAGATCCTGCTGGACATCGACAAAGTGTTGACGGGTGACGAACTCGCGGACGTGGCTTCGGTGGTACGCAGCGCGGCGCAGGTGAGTGAAGCCGGGGCGCCCGTCGAGACCCCGGTGTAACCAGCCCGGAGTGTAATGGGGTTGCGATGGGTAGAGAGCGATCGTGCGCGCCGACCGCGCAGGGTCGCTCTCGTCGTGCGCCGGGAGGAGGCCCGGGCGGGGATGGCGCTCCGGCGGTGGCGCAAGGTGTTCGCGAGGCTTAAAGACCGCAGCCCCGATAACGACGGTGCACTTCCAGTCGAGCGACGGCCCGGAAGGGACCCGTGTTGCTGCGGTGGGGTCGGTTTTTCGCCGATCAGCAAACTAGATCAAATCGTGACCACGGTTCGCAGGGTCGGCGTTCTTGCACGCGAGACCGCAGATGAGTAGCAAAGTACCTCAGTGCCGAGATGCACGCGAATTGGCGGCCCGTCTTGTCCAGACGGCCGGCACCGTTCAGAAGGACGACCTGAGCCTGCTGGCCAAGATGCACGGTTGGTGTGACGCGTTGCTGCAGGCCGGCGACGCGCTGGCCCAGGCGGGCGCCGTCGAAACGGCGACGGCCTTGTCCAGGCTGCTGGAAGCTCTGATTCTCAACGAAGTGCCGGATGCTGACGCTGCCCTGACGGAGACTGTCGCCACGACGATGTGCTTGGGTGAGCAGTTGGGCGTGTCCGCTTCCGATGCGCCGCCGTGCCCGACGCCGAAGGCGTCCGGCGGCACCGGCAAGGCAAAGGTGCAGCCGGAGGCGCAAGGTGTCGTCGCGGCTCCCGCGGGGGCGAGTGCCTCTGCGGAATCGCCGCGCCTGCCGGTCGCGGCTACGCCTGGGGCCGAAGCACCCCAGCCGTTGACCGCGGGGCCGGAACGCGACGCGGCGCAATTCGCTGAACTCGCCGTGACCTCCCCGGCACCGGCCGAGGAGGCCGTGATCGAGGCGGTGGGAGAGAGCCCGAGCCCGGCCGCGCGGACGGAGACGCCGTACGAGCAGACTCCGCTGCGCATCGACCCGAAGGAGCAGGAGTTCGTCCTGGCGTTCACCGAGGAGGCCCGGGAGCACATCGAGGCGATCGAGGCTGCCCTGCTCGAGGTGGAGCGCGAGCCGGGCAACACCAAGCGAATTGATGATCTATTCCGGCCGTTCCACACCATCAAGGGCATGGCCGGCTTCCTGAATCTGCGGGACGTCAACTGCCTGACGCACGAGGTGGAGACCCTGCTGGATCAGGGGCGGAAAGGCAAGCGAACCGTAACGCCGGGGCTGATCGACCTGGTCTTCAGCGTCGTGGACATCGTGAAGGCACAGGTGGCGGCCGTCGCGGCGCATCTGGCGGAGCCGAAGGGGGAGGTGGTGCCGCAACCGCCGGTTGCTCAGATGATCGAGCGGCTGCGGGACGTGGTGGCGGGACGGGCCGAGCTTAGCGCCCGGGCCGAGGAGGCCGGCAGCGCCGCCCTGCGCGTCGGCGAGAACCTCGTCGAGCAAGGGGCCGTCGCCCAAGAGGTGGTGGACTTCGCTCTCCAGATGCAAGCCCAGGGGGCGACGCCGCAGAAGACAGGGGAGTTGCTGGTGGAGATGGGGGCGGTCACCGCCAAGCAGGTCGACAAGGCCATCCGTGTCCAGACCCAAGCGGCCGCCTCCCCGGCCGCTGCTCCGCCGGCGACGGTGGCGTCAGCCAAGGTCGGGGCCGCGGCCACACCCGCGGCGGCACCCGTCGAGCAGTCCATCCGCATCGACACCGCCAAACTCGACGCCCTCGTGGACATGGTCGGCGAGCTGGTGATCGCTCAGACCCTGGTCAGCGCCAACCCGAGCGTCGCCCAGAGTCAGAAGCTCGGCAAGGACGTCAGCCAGGTTACCAAGATCATCCGCGACGTGCAGGAAACGGCCATGGGCATGCGGATGGTGCCCATCGGCGGCACCTTCCAGAAGATGGCCCGCCTGGTACGCGACGTGTCGCGCAAGGCCGGCAAGCAGGTCGAACTGACCATCGCCGGCGAGGACACCGAGCTCGACAAGAACGTCATCCAGCAGATCAGCGATCCGCTGATCCACATGGTGCGGAACGCGGTGGACCACGGCGTCGAGGCGCCGGAGGTCCGGCGCGCCGCCGGCAAACCCGAGGTGGGTCGGGTGCACCTGGCGGCCTTCCACCACGCCGGCAACATCGTCATCGAGATCAGTGACGACGGGAAGGGACTCGACCCGCAGGTGCTCGTGGCCAAGGCGATGGAGAAGGGAATGGTGCAGCCGGGCGAGGAACTGACCGAGCAGCAGGCGTTCCACCTCGTTTTCGCGGCCGGGTTCTCCACCGCGGCGCAGGTGACCGACATCTCCGGGCGGGGAGTCGGCATGGACGTCGTCAAGCGCAACATCGAGCAACTGCGCGGCAAGGTCGAGATCGCGTCCGAGAAGGGTGAAGGCAGCACCTTCTCGATCCGTCTGCCGCTGACCCTCGCCATCATCGACGGGATGGTGGTGAAGGTGGCGGAGGAGCGGTTCATCATTCCGACCATCGGCATCGAGCAGGCCCTGCGTCCCGTGCCGCAACAGATCACGAGCGTGCAGCACCGCGGCGACGTACTGAACGTGCGCGGGCGGCTGATCCCGCTGGTGCAGCTCGGGGCGTTGTTCCGAATGACCGGGCGCGTCGACCCGTGCGAGGCCATGGTAGTGATCGCCAGTTCCGACGCGGGTCCGGTGGGGCTGGTGGTCGAGGAGCTGATCGGGCAACAGCAGGTAGTCATCAAGAGCCTCGGAGCGCGCTTCGAGGGGCTGCGAGGAATCAGCGGGGCCGCCATTCTGGGCGATGGTCGGGTGGGCCTGATCCTGGAAACGTCGGGTCTGGCCGTGCACTACCATGAGATGCACCTGGCGCAGGAGAAGGACGCGACTGCCCGTAACGTGCGGGTGACCATCCCGGCGCCGGCTGCCGAGCAGCCCGCGGGCGGGCGTGAGGAAACTCCCAGTTGGACCGTTGACGACAGTGGCGCCGACGCGGCCGGCTCGGCGGGCGAGCCTGAGCGCCAGACGGAACTCGTCGGCGCCGGAACGTAGGAGGCAGACCGTGCCAGCGATTGCTGACCATCCCCCTGTCGACGTGAACAGCAGCCCCGGCGCGGACCTGGGCGGCAAGTACCTGACGTTTGCCCTGGACCGCGAGGAGTACGGCGTATCCGTGCTCAAGGTACGCGAGATCATCGGCATACAGGACATCACCAAGGTGCCGCAGACGGCCGCCTTCGTGGAGGGCGTGATCAATCTGCGCGGCAAGGTGATTCCGGTGATCGACCTGCGTGCCCAGTTCGGACTGCCCCGGATGCAGTACAACGAGGAGACCTGCATCATCGTCGTCGACGTGGGGGACATGGTGGGCATCATCGTCGACACGGTGCGCGAGGTGCACAACATCCCGGCGAGTGCGATTGAGCCACCGCCGACACTGGGAGCGGAAGGGAAGCAGGACTACTTCCTGGGCATGGCCAAGGTAAAGGACGACGTCAAGATTCTGCTGGACATCGACCGGGTACTGAAGGCCGAGAAGCTGATCCAGTAGGGCGGGTTCCACCCGCCGCAGGTTGGATCATCCCGGCGGGCAGAGCCGGCCCCACGGGGGCCGCAGACAGCCGGCGGTACGGCGACCGAGCGAAACGCAGCGTGGATATCGCAGTTCGCAACCGGATACGAACGTGAACATCGTCGTTGACATTGCGGACCTCGCGGTGACGGCGGACCCGGCGGCCTGCCTGATCACGCACTCGTTGGGCAGTTGCATCGGCGTGACGATCTGGGACGCGGAGGCGCACGTGGGTGGGATGATTCACTACATGCTGCCGGAGTCCGCGCTGTCGCCCGCGAAGGCGAAGGCCCAGCCGGCGATGTTCGGCGACAGCGGGGTGCCCGCGTTATTCCGGGCGGCCTACGAGCTGGGGGCCAACAAGAAGCGCCTGGTAGTCAAAGTGGCGGGCGGCTCCTCGCTGCTGGACGACAAGGGGACGTTCAACATCGGAAAACGCAACTACGTCATGCTCCGCAAGATGTTCTGGAAGAACAACATCCTCATCGACGGCGAGGACGTGGGCGGGCAGATCAGCCGGACCCTGCGGCTGGAGGTGGGAACGGGACGGGTGACGATCAAGACGCGCGACGGGGAGAAGGAATTATGATCAAGGCCAGCGAGATCCTGGAACGCGCCCAGGCGTTGCCGCCCCTGCCGGGAACCGCGGTCCGCCTGATGCAGGTCATCAACGACCCGCGCAGCACGGTCGACCAGATCGTGGAGGTCATCAAGTTCGACCAAGCGGTCACCGGGCAGGTGTTGCGCATCTGCAACTCGGCGTACTTCGGGCTCGCCCGCAAGGTGACGTCGCTTTCCGATGCCATGGTGCTGCTGGGCACCATGAAGGTCCTGCAACTGGTCATGTCGGTGCACGCCAAGGTGCTGCTGGCGAAGGAGCAGACGGGCTACGGGCTGGCGCCGGGCATCCTGGGCAAGCATTCGATGGCGGTGGCGATCGCGTCGGCCGCCTTCGGGCAGCGCTTCAATCTGCCGAACGTCAACCTGGCGTTCACGGCCGGCCTGCTGCACGACATCGGCAAGGTGGTCCTGAATCAGTACGTGGGCGAGGAGTTTGCCGAGATCATCCGCCGCGTTACCCAGCGGCGGGTCACCTTCGCCGAGGCTGAGCAGGAGGTGCTGGGGTTCTCGCACGAGCAGATTGGCGCCATGGTGGCGGAACGCTGGGAGCTGCCTGAGCCCATCGTGCGGTGCATCCGCTACCACCATACGCCCGCCGCCTTGGACCCGCCCGACGCCCTGGTGGACGCGGTGTATCTGGCCAACAGCGTCTGCCTGCTGCTGGGGATCGGGATCGGGGAAGATGGATTGCATTACCGGGCGGACCAGCAGGTCATGGACCGGCACGGTCTGCACGAGGCGAACCTGGAGGAGACCGGTCTGGCTACACTTGCGGACGTCCGGCGGGTGGAGGAGGTCTTCACCCGCGAGGCCGCGGCGACGACCGCAGCCGAGCCCGTCGCCAGTTAGGGGAGACGCCGATGTCTCACAACGTATTGATCGTAGATGACTCAGCCACCATCCGGCAGATGGTCAGGAAGGTCATGCAGATGGCCGGCCTGGACGTCGGCGAGGTGTACGAGGCCGCCAACGGCATCGAGGCGCTCGCCCAACTGGCGGACCGCGACGTCGATGTCATCCTGGTGGACATCAACATGCCTACCATGAACGGCATCCAACTGCTCACCCGCATGAAGCAGAATGCCCGCCTCAAGGACATCCCCATCGTGATTGCCTCGACCGAAGGCAGCAAGCAGCGCATCGACCAGATGAAGGAGTTCGGCGCCTCCGGCTACGTCCGCAAACCGTTCCAGCCCGAGCAGTTGCGCGACGTCCTGGCGCCCATCCTGGGAGTATCCAGCCATGCAGCAGCAGCAGCAGACGGCAACGCTGACGACGGTCTTTTCTGAAGTCCTCGCCAACCTAGCCTTCATGTTCACCGACACTGAGCCGGGCGAGCCGGTGCTCGAGGGCGAGTGGCTGGAGACGATGATCAGCTACCATGGACCGTACCAGGGCACGCTGCGCCTGCGTTGTACCCGCGCCTTCACGGTGCTGCTGGCGGCCAACCTGCTGGGCATCGACCCGGACGACGATGAGGCGGAACACGGCGCCGACGACGCCGCCAAGGAGTTCATGAACATCGTCTGCGGCCAACTCGTCACCACGTTGCACGGAACCGACCCGGTGTTCAACCTGTCCATTCCCCGGAGCACGCCGCTGGCGGAACCGCCGGACCTGTACAGCGAGGACGTGAGCACGACCTCGACGCTCTGGGTCGAGGGACACCCCGTGCAGTTGGTGTACGCTGCCGGCCCGCCGACCGCCGGGGCATGAAAGACCCGAGGCCCGGGAGTGACCTGCGCATGGCTCCGGCAACCAAGGACCTGACCCGCGAGGACTACGAACTGTTCCGCCGGCTGGTGTACGCCAAGAGCGGCATCAACCTCGGCGAACACAAGATGCAGCTTGTCCGCGCGCGCCTGGGCAAACGCGTGCGCCAGGGCAACTTCCCGTCGTTTCGAGACTACTACAAGCACGTCGAGCAGGATGCCACCGGCGAGGAACTGACCAGCCTGCTCGACGCGATCTCCACCAACACGACGCACCTGTTCCGCGAGGCCCGGCACTTCGCCTTCCTGCGGGACACGCTGAAACGGTGGGCCGAGGACCCCGGCTGGCGCCGCCGGAACCCGACGATCCGCATCTGGAGCGCCGGCTGCTCCAGCGGCGAGGAACCGCACTCCATCGTTATGGTGGCCCACGACGTCGTGCATCGCTACCCGGAACTCGATCTCAAGATCCTCGCCACGGACCTTTCCACGCAGGTACTCAGCCGGGCCCAACTGGGACTCTATGAAATGCACCGGGTGGGGACGGTACCGGCCGAGTACCGCAGTCGTTACCTGAAGAAGGTGCGACACGAGGACCAGCCTTGGTTCCAACTGGTGCCGGAGCTGCGCGCTCTGATCACGTTCGCCCGCTTCAACCTGATGACCCCCACGTTCCCGTTCAAACACGGCTTCCACATCATCTTCTGCCGGAACGTGATGATCTACTTCGACAAGCCGACGCAGCAGGCGCTCGTCAACAAGTTCGCTGTTCACCTTCACGAGGGGGGATACCTGATGATCGGACACTCCGAAAGCCTCAACAGCCTGCAACAGCCCCTTGCCTACGTCGAACCGACGATCTACCGGAAAGGATAGAATGCTTCCCCGCGCCGCCGGTGGGGGGTCGGTGAACCACAAGCCGCGGGGTAGACACCTCTGGAGGAGCGGGTGAAACCGACCGGTCCCATCCGGGTGCTTGTGGTGCTTGACTCGCCCTTCGTGCGCGCGGCCTTGACCCGCGCGCTTGCGGAGCAGCCCGGGCTCGAAGTGGCCGGCAGCGCCAAGGACGCCTTCGAGGCGCGGGAACTGATCATCGCCCGGCATCCTGACGTCATTGTCTTGGACGTGGACCTGCCCCGCGTGGACGGGCTGTCGTTCTTGAAGAAACTCCGTGCGCACTACCCGGTGCCGGTCATCATGTGCAGCGAGAGGGGCCCGGCGGGCGCCCGGTCGGCCGTGCGGGCCATGGAACTCGGTGCGACGGACGTCGTCGCCAAGCCCGCGACCGCCGACCGAACCGCCCTACGCCGCCTGGCCGAGGAGTTGACGGAGAAGATCCGCGCCGCCCACGTCGCCCTACCGGTGCGCCCGCCGATCCCACCCTCGGCGACCGCCAAGCCCACGAGCTTCCGAGCGACCGGATTGGACCCCAATCGCTACGTCATCGCCGTCGGCGCTTCCACCGGCGGGACCGAGGCGGTTAAGGACATGCTTCTCCGGGTGCCGGTGGATTTCCCCCCGGTGGTCATCGTGCAGCACATGCCGGAGGGCTTCACGAAGTCCTTTGCCGACCGGCTGGATCAGCTCAGCCCGCTGTCGGTCAAGGAGGCCCAGGACCACGATCTGTTAACCCCCGGCCGGGCGTTTCTGGCTCGGGGAGGCATCCAGATGGGCATTCGGCCCGCCGCCGGCGGTCGCTGGCGGATCGCCTACGGATCGCGGGCGCCGGTGAACCGGCATTGCCCGGCCGTGGATGTGCTCTTCGAGTCCGTGGCCCAGTACGCGGGCCCCAAGGGGATTGGCGTGCTGCTGACCGGAATGGGTTCGGACGGCGCCCGCGGGCTGCTACGGATGCGTGGAAGTGGAGCTTTAACCGTGGCACAGAGTCATTCCACCTGCGTTGTCTACGGCATGCCGAAGGTGGCCGTGGAACTCGGCGCCGTCGAACTTAGCGTTGCCCCGCTGGATATGCCGGCGGCCATCCTGACCGCCCTGCTGAGGCGGGAGCACGCGGGTTCCCGCCCGTCCGCAGCCGCCGCCCAGCCCGTTTCCCGCACCCTCGAGTAAGGCAGCTTGGCGTTTGACCGGTCCCGTCTGGAGCCGACGGAGGGCCTGCCGACCCCGCGGAGAAAAAATCTTCGCCCGGGTCTTGCTTTGTATCCATGTTTGGTATATGTTAGTTACAGCAAGGCGCGGCGGTTTTGCCCGCTGGTACTTGGGTCCTGCTGACGCACGCGGTCCACAGGGTTCCACGCGGTCCGGCCGGTTGGGTATGGTCCCCGGACCTCCGGCAATCCACTGACTCCACGCGGTCTGGAAAGGATGCCCCACACCGATGTCTGTCGCGGTCATCGGCAACGAAGTTGCTGCGCGCGTCTCCAATCCCGACCAGACGCTCCGGCGACTGCGGGCACTGCTCGAACGTCACCACCGACGCCGCCACACGGGCGGGAATGAACGAGCGGTTGTGCCTACCGGTCTGGCGCCGTTGGACGCGGCCCTGCCCGGCGGCGGGCTGCCGCGCGGCACGCTGACGGAGATTCTGACGGCCGGGCCCGGAGTGGGTGCCTGGGCGCTGGCCCTGCGCATCGCCGGTCGGCACCTGCTCGACCCGAACGCCGACACGTCGAGGCCGGCAACCGCGGAGCCAAACGGTTTTCCCAAGGCACCGCCACGCAGGAAACAGGAATCTGAAGAGGGTGGCATGGCCAAGCCCCGGTGCGCCGAGACGCCGCCCTGCTCTTTTCCCATCGAGCACACGACTGCTACCGGAGCATGCCGGCGCTCGCCTGTGGCGAGCTTGGGCATGCCACCCGTTGCCGGGAAGCGGTTCGCCCATACGGCCACAGACATGCCTGGGGCAGGCCTAGGCAGGTCACGCGTTGCCGGGATTGGCAATGCTGAATCTGCTTTCTCTCAGCGGTGGAGCCCTGTAGTCATCGTCGATACCGAACGGGATTTTTATCCCCCGGCCGCTGTCGATTACGGCGTCCCGCTCGAACGGCTCATCGTTCTACGGGTCCGGGACGCCGCGGAGGTGCTCTGGGCGACGGAGCAGGCGTTGAGTTGTTGCGGTGTGGCCGGCGTGATCGCCCCGCTGGCCGGGCTCGATGAGCGTCAATCACGCCGCCTGCAACTGGCGGTCGAGCAGGGTCGCGGCCTGGGTCTGATCCTTGCGCCCGCCGGCAACCGCGCCCGCAGCTTTGCGGCGACGCGCCTGTTGGTCGAAGGCGCGGTCGAAAACCCGGGAGCAAAAGACCTCGGATGGGAAGACCGCGGAGTGTCTGACAAAACCCCTCTCTCCTTGGGGGGAGAGGGCAGGGTGAGGGCGAAGGACGTTCCGCGGCCACCACCCTCACCCCTGCCCCTCTTCCTGGAAGGGAGAGGGGTGGAAGCAGGAACTCTTACATCGATGGCCGGCGTGGCGTCGTCCTGCTCGCGGTCGCAGTTCGGCGGCTGTGGTTATCTCTGTCGCATTACACTTTTGACGGTGCGGGAAGGGAGGCCGGCGGCACCGTTTTGGGTGGATCTACACCATGAAACGGGTACTGTGCCTCTACCTGCCCTTGCTCGCCCTCGAACGGCGAGCCGCAGCGGCTGAGCGCGTCTGTCAAAACTCCTCTCCTCCTGGAGGGAGAGGGCAGGGTGATGGCGGAAGACGTTCCGCGGCTCCCACCCTCACCCCTACCCCTCTCCCTGGAAGGGAGAGGGGTTCTGCCAGGGATCCTGAGTCCAGTCGTTCGCGTGATGCCGAGCCGGGCATCCATGAAGTAGTGGCCGTTACGTTCCAGCCGCACGGCTCGACCTTGCGGGTGGTACACGTCAGCCCGGCCGCCGCAACGTTGGGTATCGCGCCGGGGCAGACCCTCGCCCATGCCCAGGCGCTCGCGCCGACGCTCCTCGCCTGGGAGGACGAGCCGCTGCGTGCTCGAGCGCAACTCGAAGCCCTAGCCATGGAGGCGCGACGTTTCGCGCCGCTCGTGCAACTCGAAGGCGAGGACACGTTGCTGCTGGACGTCACCGGCTGCGCGCGGTTGTTCCACGGCGAGCGGAATCTGCTGGACCGGGCTCGGGCGGCGCTGCAAACCCGCGGTTTCACCGTGCGGGGCGCGCTGGCGGACACGGCCGCGGCCGCCTGGGCCCTCGCGCATGCCCATGCGGAAGCGGCCCTGGTCGTTGCGCCTGGGCAAACCGCGGCGTCCCTGGCCCCCTTGCCGGTGGCGGCGCTGCGGCTGGAGGCGTCGATGGTGGCCGCGTTGCATGCGGTTGGCGTCGAGACGATCGAGGCTCTGCTGCGTCTGCCGCGTGCGGCGTTGGCGGCGCGGTTCGGTGAGGCCCTGGCACGTCGCCTCAGCCAGGCACTGGGCGAGACACCGGAGGTGCTGGTGCCCTTCGCGCGGCAGCCTACGTTGTCGTGCCGGCAGGAGCTGGGGGCCGCCACGGATCGTCTTACGGTTCTTCAGGAAGTGTTGCACCGCCTGCTGGCGGATTTCTGCCGCACACTGGACCAACGCCGGGTCGGTATATGCCGGATGTTTGTTACGTTCGAGTGGCTGGATGTAACCCTGGAGCGCGGCAGCCGTCAGCAACACGAAACGTTTGCTCTCAACGTGGCCCAGCCCACCCGCGTGTTTGCTCGTCTCTGGAACCTGCTGGCCACGCGGCTGGGCGATTTGCGTCTGCCGGCGCCGGTCTACGCCGTGCAGCTTTGGGCTCGCCATCTGGAACCCCTGGACGATGAGCAGGGTGAACTATTCATTACCGATTACGAAGCAATCCGCGCGCGGCGTGATCTGTTGGATCGTCTGGCTCTGCGTCTCGGAGTGGACGCGGTGGTGCGCGCGGAAGCGCTGTCCGATCATCAGCCGGAGCGGGCCTGCCGTTATGTTCCGCTGGTCGGCCCGGCCGCCGGGCAACCGTCGCGGCGCCGGCCCGCGGCATCGGGGAAAGGCGAAGGTGAAGTTTCTCACTTCGTCGGCGCGCAGGCGGTTACGCACCACCGGCCGGTGCGGCTGCTGCCGGTGCCGGTGGCGATCAGCGCGACGGCCATCGTACCGGACGGACCGCCGATCACTTTTCGCCTGCACGGCAGACAGCAGGTGGTGGCGAGTTGCGTCGGCCCGGAGCGGATCGAGACGGGCTGGTGGCGCGGTCCGTACCTGCGTCGCGACTATTATCGCGTTACCACTACAGAAGGACGGCACTGCTGGTTGTTTCGGGCTCGGGATACGAACTGTTGGTTTCTACAGGGATGGTTTGATTGATAACGCCCAGCCCGCAAACCCCTCTCCCCCTCAGGGGGAGAGGGCAGGGTGAGGGGGTAAACGGTACGCAGCTCCCACCCTCACCCCTACCCGTCTCCCTCGAAGGGAGAGGGGGCAGACCGGCGGTGTGAAGAGCGCGGCACCGGCTGTCGTGGAGTTCAACGTCCATGCCTGCGAAGCCCGAACAACCTAAGCATGCCCATCCGGGCGAGCAATTGCAGGGCGCCGCGGGCGGTGATGTCAGCCAGCCTGCCCGGCGACGGCGGCGGGTGCACCCCTATGCGGAGCTGCGCTGCCGAAGCAACTTTTCGTTCCTGCGCGGCGCTTCGCATCCCGAGGAACTGGCCGAGCGCGCGGTGGAGCTGGGATACAGCGCGCTGGCACTCACCGATCATGAGACCCTGGCCGGCGTCGTTCGGATGCATTGCGCCGCCAAACGCTGTCCTCTTAAGTTCATAGTCGGAGCGGAGCTGACGCCAGTCGATGCGCTCCCAGTCATACTGTATGCGACGGATCGGGCCGCGTACGGTCGCTTGGCCCGGATCATTACGCAAGGTCGCTTGCGGGCACGCAAGGGATCCTGCGCGGTCACCTTAGCCGATGTCGCCGCGTATCACGCTGGGCTGCTGGCGGCCGTGCCGCTGCCCAACGACGCCGGGGACTTAGACGGCATGCTCGCATCGTTGCGACCTCCCCCCTCACCCTGCTCTCTCCGAGCAGAAGAGCAGGAGAGCAGGAGAACAGGAGAGAGGAGAGCAGGATTGTCGCCACATCCTCCCTCAACCTGCCTTCTCCAGGGGGGAGAGGGGTTCCACAACGCGCCCGTGGACTATGCGTACGGTGCAACGCGGGCCCTGGCCGCGTATCGTGACATCTTTGCGGACCGTCTGTCCCTGGCCGTTGGTGTTCACGGGGGACCGGACGATGCGCGCTACTTGGCGGCCGCTGAGCAGCTCGCCCGGACGCTGCATGTGCCGCTGGTGGCCACGAACGATGTACACTATCACCATCCCCGCCGGCGTTTCCTCCAGGATGTCCTCACCTGCGTGCGGGAACAATGTTCGATCACCGATGCCGGCAAGCGCCTGCTCGCCAACGCCGAACGACACCTCAAATCCCGGGCCGAACTCTATCGCCTCTTCGCGGACCATCCTCATGCTTTGCGCCGCACTCTGGAGATGGCCGAGCGCTGCACGTTTTCGCTCGATGAACTGCGTTACGAGTATCCGGAGTCGCTATGTCCGCCCGACTGCACGCCCACCGAGTACCTGGTCCGCCTCACTTGGGCGGGCGCCCGCGAGCGCTATCCCGGTCGGGTGCCGGCGAAGGTACGCAAGCTCATCGAGCATGAGTTGACCTTGATTCAACAGCTCGCTTACGAGCCGTATTTTCTGACCGTTTGGGACATTGTCGGGTTTGCCCGATCGCGTCACATCCTCTGCCAGGGGCGCGGCAGCGCCGCCAACTCGGCCGTCTGTTATTGCCTGGGCATCACCAGCGTCGACCCCGAGCGCGTTGATGTGCTCTTCGAGCGCTTCGTCAGCGCCGAGCGCAACGAGCCGCCGGACATCGACGTGGATTTCGAGCATGAACGCCGCGAGGAGGTCTTCCAATATATCTATGAGAAGTACGGCCGCGACCGCGCCGGTATCGTGGCCGAGGTCATCAGCTATCGACCGCGTTCGGCCATTCGCGACGTGGGCAAGGCGCTGGGCCTGTCGCTCGATCGGCTGGATGCGCTGGCGAAGCGGCACGATTGGTGGCAGCCGGAGGCGGCGTCGGCAACTCTGTTGCGCGAAGTGGGTCTGGACCCGCAGGACCGCACCGTCCGCCTGCTCGTCAAGCTGGTGCGGGAACTGCTGGGCTTTCCGCGTCACCTTTCCCAGCATGTGGGCGGTTTTGTGATTACGCGCGGCCCACTGTGTGAACTGGTCCCCATCGAGAACGCGGCCATGCCCGGCCGGACGTTCATTGAATGGGACAAGGACGACATCGACGCCCTCGGCATTCTGAAGATCGACTGTCTCGCCCTGGGCATGCTGACGGCCATTCGTAAGTGTTTCGACCTCGTCAACAGCGGAGAGGGTGACCAGCCACGAGGATCGGCGCACCAGGTGGCCGGGAAACTTGCTTTGCATACCATTCCGCCGGAGGACCCGGTTGTCTACAACATGATCTGCCGGGCGGACACCGTCGGTGTGTTTCAGATTGAGAGTCGCGCGCAGATGAGCATGTTGCCGCGGTTGCGGCCGCGCTGTTTCTATGATCTGGTCATCGAGGTCGCCATCGTCCGACCGGGGCCGATTCAGGGCGACATGGTGCATCCGTACCTCCGCCGGCGCAACGGCGAGGAAGCGGTCAGCTACCCCAACGACGCCATCCGCGCAGTGTTGCACAAGACGCTCGGAGTGCCGCTCTTTCAGGAGCAGGCGATGCGCCTGGTGGTGGTGGCCGCGGGGTTCACACCCGGCGAGGCGGACCAGCTCCGCCGGGCGATGGGTGCCTGGCGCAGCAGGGGCAACCTGGAGACGTTCCACCGGCGGCTCATCGACGGCATGGTGGCGCACGGGCTGCCGGAGGAGTTCGCGCAGCGCTGTTTCGATCAGATTTGCGGCTTCGGGGAGTATGGATTTCCCGAGAGCCACGCCGCTTCCTTTGCACTGCTCGTGTATGTGTCGGCGTGGCTGAAGCGTTATCACCCCGCGGCGTTCTGTGCGGCCGTGCTGAATGCCCAGCCGATGGGCTTCTATCAGCCGGCGCAGCTCGTGCGTGACGCCGATCAGCACGGCGTGCGCATTCTGCAGATCGATGTGAACTTGAGCGGTTACGATTGCCGGCTGGAGACCGCCGACAGCGGAACCGCGGACAATTACAGAGACGCGAATGTAACCCCTCTCCCTTCCAGGGAGAGGGGCAGGGGTGAGGGTCGAGGCACCGCGGCATCCGGTCTCACGCTGCCCTCCCAGGCAAGATCGAAGAGTGTCGTGGCACCGCGGGACACCCCCTCACCCTGCCCTCTCCCCCAAAGGGGGAGAGGGGTCTTAACAAACGCACCACAGCGGAGAGGAACTTTAACAGACACGCCGCCGGGGACAGGGGTTCCCGTAGCTACGTGGGGCGCAGGCGGGCCGGCGCTGCGGCTGGGGATGCGGCTGGTGCGCGGCGTCTCGGCCGCTCAGGTGGAGGGGATTGAGCGGGCCCGGCAAGACGGACCGTTTCGTTCGGTGGCCGACCTTGCCCGGCGGTCGGGTGCCAGCCGCGTGACCCTGGCGCACCTGGCGGCCGCGGATGCGCTGCGTTCACTGGGACTGGCGCGGCGGCAGGCCGTCTGGCAGACGTTGGCGCTGATGGAGGAGCCACCGCTGTGGGCTGATCTGCCGTTCGACGCGACGACGCCTGACCCTCTCACGCAGCCCTTGCCGCTGCCGGACGAAACGCTCAGTGAGACGGTGGCGGAGGACTATTACACCACCGGGCTGTCGCTCAATGCCCACCCCCTGGCGCTGGCCCGCGCGGCGCTGCACCGCCTGGGCGTGCAGCCGGCGCGCGTTTTGCGCCATGCCCGGCAGGGTGAGTGGATCAGCGTGGCGGGGCTTGTCCTGGTGCGCCAGCGTCCGGGCACTGCCAAGGGGGTCATCTTCTACACACTGGAAGACGAGACCGGGCAGGCGAATCTCATTGTCCGGCCGCGGGTCTACGAACGGTATCGCCCCATCGCGCGGGGCTGTGCCGCGGTGATCGTCGATGGCCGGGTGGAACGTCAGGGCGAGGTCGTGCACGTGCAGGTGAGCAGGTTCAGGGCGTTGACGGAGGCGTTGCCGGCGGTGGCTTCCTGTTCGCGGGATTTCCACTGAGCCGAATGACGAATGCAGAATGAAGAATTCAGAAAGAAGGCTCGCGGCTGCGGTCACCCTTTCTGAATTCCTCATTCTGCATTCTGCATTTCCGTCCCGTGGTCCCCGCTTCACGTGGACCTGTTCACACATGCCGCGATGGCGATGTCGCCGACGACGTTAACCGTCGTGCGGCACATGTCCAGAAGGCGATCGACGCCCAGGATGATGCCGATCCCCTCGGCCGGCACGCCTACCGATTGCAGCACCATGATGACCAGCGGCAGTGACCCCCCGGGCACCCCGGCCGTGCCGATGCCCGCCAGCACCGACATCACCGCCACGGTCACCTGCTGCCCCAGCGTCAAATCCACGCCGAACACCTGGGCAAGAAACAGGACCGTCACGCCTTCGTAGAGGGCGGTGCCGTTCTGGTTGGCCGTCGAGCCTACCGTGAGGACGAAGGAGGCGATCTCGCGGCGCAGGCCGACGTTGTACTCAGCCACCCGCAGGGCGGTCGGCAGGGTGGCGTTGGACGACGACGTGGCGAACGCCGTCACGATCGCCTCACTGGTCTGGCGGAAAAAGCGCAGCGGGTTGAGACCGGCGACGCCGCGCAGCGCGACCGAATACACCACGACGAAATGCACGAGCAGTCCGCACAGCACGGTGAGCACGTACCAGCCGAGCATCTTGAGAATGTCGAAACCGAGGAAGGCGGTCAGCGCGAACATGAGGCCGGCTACGCCGAGCGGCGCCAAGCGCATGGCAAAACCGACGACGACCAGCACCGTGTGATACACGGCCTCCAGCACCGGGATCAGCGGCGCCGTACGCTGCGGTGCCAGGCTCATCGCCACACCGAAGACGAGGGCAAAGAACATCACCGCGAGCATCCCCCCGCCCGGCGAGCTGCCGTCCAGGGCACCGACCATCTCTTGCACCGGGTTGCGCGGGATGACGTCCAGCAGCGCGTCACGCAGGGACTTCGCCTGGTGAGCCTGGGCGACCTTCTCCGTGGCCTGGCCCGCGTACCGCTCGTTCAACGCCCGGCGCTGCTCGGCGCCGAGGTGCAGGCCGGGACGCACGGTATTGGCGAGCGTCACCCCGATCGCCACGGAGCATGCGGAAAACGCCACCGTGTAGATCAGCGTGCGCAGCCCCACGCGGCCGAGCTGCCGCACATCCCCCAAGCCGGCCACGCCCAGCACCAGGGCCGTAAACACCAGCGGCAGGACGACCATGAAGATCAGCCGCATGAAGATCTGCCCCAGCGGCGTGGCCACGTTGTTCACCGCCCAGGTCAAGCCCGCATGCGGCGTGCCGTCCGGGCCGGGTGGGCACAGCGCGTTGGCGAGCAGGCCGGCGATGCCGCCTACCAGCAGGCCGAGGAGAATCTGCCAATGCAGAGCGCCGCCCGCGCGGCCGCGACGCGTGCCGGCGGCCGGGGGCTCGGGCTCCGGGCTGCCTTCGGTGCGTGCGCTGGCGGGGGCATCAGACATAGACACGGTACGGGGAGCTCAAAATAGGGGCAGCCTGCGGCAATGACCGCTACAACGCCGCCGGCACCCACGGTTTCTTCCACGCGAACACGGCTGCGCGTTCCCTTACCGTCCGCGCTGACTGCGACGCCGGACGATACGCGCTGACCGCAACGCCGGACGACCAGCACTGGCCGCAACGCCGGACGGTCCGGGGGACAAGACCGCTCCGAGCAGTCTCCGTTCCGAACGGCCGAAATGCAAGGGGCACACTAGGGAATGGGGAATGGCGAAGAGCGAATGAAGGGGGAACCGTAACCGTCTGAGCCCGGGCGGAAGCGAGCGGGCGAAGACAGAGCCCGAGCGGAAGCGAGCGGGCGAGAGAATGGCGAAGTGCGAATGGCGAATAGCGAATGAAGGGGAACCCCGCCGAACGGAGCCCGAGCGGCAGGCATGTAGGCCATCCGAGCCCGAGCGGGAGCGAGTGGACACGACCGGAGTATGACTGGGGCGGTGCCACGCCTTCCTGGCGCGCCGGCTTCAGACCGAGAAGAGGAGGAGTTGTCCGGCGGAATCCGCGTGTCCTGGTCGCGGCGGGCGAAGGGGCGTACCGGGGCGCGGTGCAGGGCTTGGGCGCGGCGCCGGGCTCGGGCGGGGTGTAGCGCTTGGGCGGGGCGCGGGTCTCAAGGCCGCCACTGCCGGCAACAGCGTGGCGGAGGCGGCGCGCGGCGCCCGCGGATCCCTGGCGGCCGCCACGAACCCTTCCAGGTCCTGAAAGTCCCACGTCGCGCGCGTGACGCGCTGCCGGCGCTCGCCGCGCACCGTGGACCCGAAGTGGTCCACCAGGTAGCGTGCTGCGAAGCGGTCGCACATCGACTCCTTCTGCCGGAGGTTGCGGCGGGCCCGCTTCAGCAGCAAGTGGTAGAACTCGTGAAGGAACACAAAGAGGACCACCTGGTACGGGTCGGCCAGTTCGATCGTGTAGGTGGGCTTCCACCAGGTGTCGCCCCGGGTGCGGGCGCGGGCCAGGTTCGTGCCCATCAGGTACGGATAGCGCAGGTGGCGTCCGAGGTTGACGTAGATGCGGCGCGTCTGGTAGCAGCAGGTGCCGGAGAAGTCGGCCCCGCGGCTGTACCGGATGCGCACCGTAAGGCTGGGCACCGCCCAGCCGGTGATGACGTTGCGGCAGAGCGCTTCGAGTACCTCGCTATCGAGTTCGGTTCGATTGCGGAAGTCGAGCTTGACCATCAGGGCCGCCTCCATGCGGCTGGACGCGGGCGGCGCAGGGGTCGCCCGGAGGGCGCACGGTCGTTGCCAGGGACTTCGAGTCCCTGGATAGCGAACCACCAGTCTCTCTCTTCTTCTCGTCGCCGCTCGCCCCCGGCGGCGGCATTGGGCGATACCCGACTCGAACGGGTGACCTCCTCCTTGTAAGGGAGGCGCTCTAGCCAACTGAGCTAATCGCCCCGCCAACCACCTTCACGATACCCCGGACGACCGCAGGAGGCAATCCGCCCCCCAACGGGCGAGGCAGCAGGCTCCCCGCATCGCCCCCGCCCCAACGGGCTCATGACACGGCCCCCCGTGAACACGTCGGCCGCGCCGCCTACTCGTACGGACTGCCATCGTACGGACACACCTGCCAGGACATCGACTCCGCCGCCCGCCCGCAGACCGGACAAACCCGCAGGCCCACGTCGGTGAAAGACAGCCAGTCGTAGACCTCTACCACCCAGGATTGCTCAGTCCGGCGCGACACCAAACGAATGCCCTGTTGCCCATAAGGTTGCAGGGAACCGTACCTTCCGAACGGGAGGAGCCACATTGTCAAGGGCTCTTGCCCTGACTCTGTCGAACAAACGACTCCTTCGACTGTCTGGCACGTAGTCGCACGGACCCGGATAGGACTGCACGTCACGCCCGGAGCGCCAAAGTCGTCGTCGGGCAGTACATCGTAGGAACGTCCGACATGCAGCACTTCCACGGCCGACCAGGCAATCTGCCTCTCGTAACCCCCGTCTGTTTCCACGGCAATGAAGGGCGGTGTCACCGCCGTCCCCCCACGGAAGATGCCCACGATCAACCCGCGCACACGCCCCAGCCGCTCGGTGTTGACGTCTGCGATGCGGTACGCGCAGAGCCTGTCCCACAGATAGCTCGTGCCTGGCCGGCCACCCGCCAAGTAGTCGTCACGCAGGGCCACCCATTCCGCTCCCGACAACCCTTCGAAGCGGATCATGGCGTCACGCAAGTACGCCAACTCCACGTCGTCGCGTGGTATCAGCCCGGGAGAGATGTACTGCCAGATGAAGCGGAGCACCTCGGCGTCGGTCTCTGACATGCGCAGGTCGATTCTGTCTGGTCCCGTATCATACTCGTACGGATGCCCGTCCTCCCAGTATTTGTAGACCCAACCCGGGTCCGCCGCGTCGATCGTAGCGATGTCGATCTGTCCGGCGTACGCGATATAGTGAGGATCAGTTGTGGCAGGCATGCCGGGCGTTGTGCCACCGTACCGATAGTCATACTCGATTCGCCCTTGAAACACGTTGACGCACACGCCCTTGAAACGAATCTGACCGGAGAGTTGGTCCTGGCCGTGTTCCACGTTCTTGTCGGTGAACGTGCTCACCTGCGGATTGGGTTGGTAATACCATTCGTACCCCAGCCCCACACCGTCTGTCGCCGTGATCTTCACCGCGTAGTAGTGACTGTCTCTCCGCACGAGCAGAACATCACCCGGCAATAGAGTCCAGGCGGAGTCCGTAAGGAGATCAGGACACCATTCGTGGGCACACGAACGCCAGCGCAACCCTCGCACCACGTAAGTGGTTCCGCCGTAGGCAGTCGTCACTCTTGTGGTGCCGCACTTCGGGCAGCGATCTCCACATGCGAGGCCGTAGGGAGTCATGAAGTAGTCGCGGGCAAACGTACGGCGCTGTTGCAGTCGATCGTACAGATGTTGGACTGGAATCCCGATAGCCAGCCCGAGAAGCAACCATCCGGCAGAGGCGGCGACGAGCCAGCGGCGATAGCGCCATCTGATCTTGGTGGCCGCAATCAGTGGCACCGGCCGGCGGCGATCAATCTTGAATCCGCCGTGGCGAGCGTGCGCCAGCGGCGTCCCGCATTCCAGGCACACGTCCGTGTTGACCGCGCGCAGCCAGTACCGACAGACCGGGCAGAACCTGCCGATGCGCCGCGCCCGCCTCGCCACCTCCCGCCGGGCCAGTACGCCGGGGGCTGCGCACGCGTAGATGAGCGTGGACACCACGGCCACAACGTACATCGCCGCCGCCAGCGCTGTATCAAGCGGGAGCAGTACGGCTATCAGCACGGGCCAGCCGAGCACCAAAGGTGCCCACAGACACGCCCGCCACCAGCACCGAACGAACCAACGCCAGCGCGCCCGTGGCCGCCGAACCAGAAGCCGAAACCCGATCCACCCGAGCACACTCTCTGCGCAGAGCGCCGAGGCATGCAGGCCGAAACAGAAGATGAGAAAATCCCCCAACTCCGCCCAGCCATACTCCCAAGGCTTAGGCACATACGCCTGCACCGACGTCGAACTGAATCCATATTGCACGCCAGACGACAGCCATTCAAGTCCCTCGACGCAATGCACGAGCAGCGGGTGCCACACCGCGATCAGCACAAATTGCAGCACCGGCGGCAGCACGCGCCCATGCACCCGCAGGCTCAGCAGGATACGCAGCAGACGGATGTGAGGGCCGTACTTCACAGGTGGTGCTCCGGTCGTCAACACGGGCCGGCGATACGCGGAGACGGGCCGCCGCCCAGGTTGACCGTGGGATGCTTGAGTGCAGAATAGCGAGCCAGCACAGGCGCGGCAACCGGGTGCGAAACGCCGGCAAGCCGGTGCGTATATGACAGTCCCGGGGACTTCGTCCTTTGCCCCTGCAGGGGCAAAGGAGTGTCCCGACACCGTCGCGACATGCCCCGGCCCCCTCAGGGGGCCAACGACGCCCAGCCCGATTCGTCACAGCCGCAGAGCCAGTTGAGCAGCCTCGCGGCACCCGGTACGATGCCGCAGGTAACGCCCGGCGTCGGCTGGCCGGCGAACTGTGTCGCCAACGCGCGTACCATCTGAATGTTCAATGGTGACTACCCATGCCTGACTTCGACACCATCCTCAAGCCGTTTCTTCCCGAGCTGACCACGCTGCGCCACGAGCTCCACATGCATCCCGAGCCGGGATACAAGGAACAGTGGACCGCGCGGCGAATCCTCAGCGAACTCGAACGCATCGGCCGGCTGCACATTCGCACCGGCGTCGCGGAGACCGGCATCGTGGCCACGCTCAATGCCGACCGCGACGGGCCCTGCGTCGCCCTGCGGGCCGACCTCGACGCCCTGCCCATGACCGAGGCCAACACCTTCGAGTATCGCTCCCAGAACGCCGGCTGCATGCACGCCTGCGGCCACGACGGGCACATGACCTGCCTGGTCGGTGCCGCCCGCGTGCTGGCCGCGTGTGCCAATGAGCTGCCCGGTAAGGTGAAGTTCATCTTTCAGCCGGCCGAGGAAGGCGGCAGCGGCGGCAAACGCATGGTCGAGGAAGGGGCTCTGGACGACCCGCCGGTCGATGCCATCTTCGCCATGCACGGCTGGCCGGCAACCGAGTTCGGCCACGTCGTGGTGGGCTCCGGTCCGATCTTCGCGGCCACCGCCTTCCTGGAGATCGACCTGGCCGGCAAAGGGACGCATGCCGCGTATCCGCACGTCGGCGATGACCTGATCCTCGTCTCAGCGCACCTGGTCACCGCCCTGCAAGCGGTGGCCGCCAGGTTCACCGATCCCCTCGACCCGGTGATCGTCTCCATCACCGCGGTTCACACGGGGCACACGCACAACGTCCTGCCCGACACTGCCAAGCTGCTGGGCACGATCCGCGCGTTGTCTTCCGAAGTGCTCGCCCAGGTGCAGGAGCACGTCCGCCGCACGGTGGACGGCGTGGCCGGCACGTTCGGCGTGCGGGCGACCGTTCGGTTCCTCAGTTACTACCCGGTGCTGGCGAACGATCCGCAGGCGGCCGCGTTGGTGGCCGCGGTGGCCGGCGAGCGGCTGGGTACGGAGCATGTCGTCACCGATCCGCCGCCTACGCTGGGCGGCGAAGACTTCGCGTTCTTCCTGCAGCGGGTGCCGGGCGCCATGTGGCGTCTGGGCCTGCGTCCGCCGGGGCAGGCGGAGTGTCCGCAACTGCACCATCCCAAGTTCGACTTTCCCGACGCGGCCATTCCCCTGGCCGTCGATCTGCACTGCCGCATCGTGTCGCGGTACCTGCGGCAGGGCTGGTAGCAACCGCAAGGCCCCTTCGGCCGCGGCCGCACCCGCCCGCCCGTACCGGCCCACACCGGCTTGGGGGGCGTCCCGGCGATTTCCAGCCGGGCCCCGTGGAGTGCCGATAAACCTCCGGGGCGCCGTCCCGAGGGGGTGGTCGTGCGCGCGGAATCCGCCGCCGGCACCCTTCCCCGTAGCGTCTTCCGGGCGACGCCGACCGGCGTGGTCGGCGCTCCGCGTTGCGCCCGCGTTGGGTGGAGAACCGCACCATGGCCACCGTGACCACCGGGGTCGGACTGATTTCCGGCATCGACTACGCGACCCTCATCAAGCAGTACATGGCGATCGAGTCCGTCCCCATTACAAACCTCAAGACCCGGGTGACGGCCATCGATACGCAGCGCACCGCGCTGGCGGACGTGGCGGCCCGCCTCCTGTCGGTGAAGAACACGGCCCTGGGCTTCGGCAAACTCAGCTTCTTCCAGCGTTACAGTGCCGCCAGTTCCAACAGCGAAGTACTGACGGCCAGCGCGGGCACCAAGGCCACGCCCGCCTCGTACAACCTCCGCGTGCATGCCCTGGCCACCAACCATGCGTTGCTGAGCCGCGGCTTCGCGGATGCGGATCGGGCACCCGTCGGCGCGGGCACGATCACCATCGAGGTCGGACAAGGCAGCATCAACGCGGGCACGGAACTGAACGGCCTGAACGGCGGTGCCGGCATTCGCCGCGGCACGTTCACGATCACGGACCGCACCGGCGCGTCAGCCCAGATCGACGTGTCGGCGGCGGTCACGGTCGCGGACGTCCTGAACGCCATCAACAGCGCGGGGCTGAACGTGCGGGCGCGGGTCACGAGCCTGCCGACGGCCGGTGCCACGGGCGATCGCATCGTGCTCGAGGACTTCACGGCCGCCGACAAGATCACCGGCAACCTCGTCGTGGCGGACCCGACCGGCGGCAGGACGGCCGCCGATCTCGGTCTGGTGGGCAACGTGGCCGCCGGCCGCATCGACGGTGCCGACCTGGTTCGCCTGACGATGGACACACCGCTGGCCGCCCTCAACGACGGCAACGGCGTGGACCGGCTGCGCGACGCCTTGGGCACCTCCGACCTGACGTTCCAGACGAGCTACGGCAACTTCAACGTGTCGTTGACCAGTCTGCTGCAAACCTCCACGTCGCTAAGCCAGCTCAACCACGGGCAGGGCGTGCGCCTGGGTGTGATTCGCATCACGGACCGCACCGGCCGATCCGCGGAGGTCGATTTGTCCCAGGCGAAGACCGCCGGCGACGTGCTGAACGCCCTGCGCGGTACGGACCTGGCCATCAGCGTCACGATCGTGAACTCGCGCTTCCAGGTCGCGGACACATCCTCCGTGCCGGACGCCCAGAAGAGTAACCTTATTGTGGAGGACGTAAGTGGTCACGCTGCGGCCGACCTGGGCATTGCCGGCAGCGTGGCCGGCAGTGTTTCCGGGAGCGACGTGTACAGCGTCTCCACCTTGGGCGACGTGGTCCGTGCGATCAACTACGCATCCGGCAATGCGGAGCTGGTTCGAGCCTCTCTGTCGGCGACTGGCGACGGGCTGATTCTGACGGCGTTCGGCATCGGGAACACGGTGACGGTGACGGCCGCGGGCGGCTCCCAGGCGGCCCGCGACCTGGGGCTGCTCGACGCCACGTTCGACAGCGGCCAGGATTTCCAGTCCCGCCGGCTGGTGGCGGGGCTCAATACCGTGTTGCTCCAGACGCTCAATGGCGGCAGCGGCGTCAACCTGGGTACGGTGACGTTCACGGACCGGGCGGGCAACTCCACGATCGGCGGCATTGACTTCTCCAGCGCGCAGACGCTTCAGGACGTGATTGATCTGATCAACGACGACGGCCGCACGGGCTTCGTCGCCTCCGTCAATGCCACGGGGACCGGCATCGAGCTGCGCGACGAGTCGGGCGGAACGGGGCTGCTCAGCATTGTTGACGTCACGGGCACGACGGCGGCCGACCTCGGCATCGCCGTTACCCAGGACCCCGGCAACCCCTTCACGGGCGGTGTCGTCAGCAGCGGCAATCTCCAGCGCCAGTACGTTTCGCGCCAGACGGCGTTGTCCAGCTTGAACGGCGGACGCGGCATCGCGCTGGGCTCGTTCCGCGTGACGGACAGCAAGGGGGCCGTGGTGGCCGTCAACCTGGGCTACAGCGGTGCCACAAACGTCGGTCATCTGATTGACGCCATCAACGCTTCCTTCACGACCGCTGGCGCCGAGCACCTGCAAGCCCGCCTCAACGACACCGGCGACGGCCTGCTGATCGTCGATACGTCGGGCGGCAGCGGCAGTCTCAGCATCGAGGATGCCCAGGGCGGAACGACGGCGGCCGGCCTGCGCCTGGCCGGCACCGCCCGCACCGGTGAGAACTTCATCGACGGCAGCTACGAAATCCGCATCGATGTGAACGCCACCGACACGTTGCAGACGCTGGTCAAGAAACTCAACAGCGCCGGCGGCGACTTCACGGCGGCCGTCTTCAACGACGGCAGCGCCCTGAGGCCGTACAGCCTGACCCTGACTTCCAACGCCTCCGGGCGGGCGGGAGCCCTGGTCCTCAGCACGACGGGCATCGACTTGGGCCTCCAAGCCCTGACGGAAGCCCGCGACGCCGCCGTTACGTTCGGCGGCGCCGGCTCGACCGACGGCCTGTTCGTCACGTCCTCCAGCAACACGGTCGAGAACCTGGTCGAAGGCGTTACGTTCAACTTACTCAACGCGAGCCCGGAGCAGGTCACGGTCACGGTGAACCAGGACGTCGATTCGATCGTGCAGCGCATCAAGACGTTCGTCGAGGCCTTCAACTCCGTGCAGGACGGCATCGACAGCTACACGAGCTTCAACAGCGAGACGTACGCACGCGGCACCCTCTTCGGAGACGCGACCGTGGAGTCCGTCCGCAACCGCCTGCTGCGGGTGTTCCTCCGCACCTTCGAGGACGTCCCGACCGAGTTCAGCCGCCCGGTCAACGTGGGTCTCGCGTTGGGCAGCGGCAACCAGCTTGAGTTCGACGAGGACAAGTTCCGCGACGCGTACGCGGCCAACCCGAAAGACGTCGAGACGCTGTTCACCCAGGCGGACACGGGCTTCGCGGCCGTGCTGGACGATCTGCTCGATGAGTTGACCCGCTCGTCTGACGGCGTCCTGGCCCGTCACGAGGAGCAACTCACCAAGCAGCAGGACAACCTCAACGACCGCATCACCGCGTTGCAGACCCTGGTCGATGCCAAGCAGGCCCGCCTCGAAGCCCAGTTCACCGCGCTCGAGTCGGTGCTCTCCAACCTCCAGAGCCAGCAAAGCGCGCTGACCAGTCTGGCCAACCTCGTCAGCAACATGTAGCGGACGCGCCGACTCCCGAGGCGGCCACGACGTGACCGTACGAGTCTGAATGACCGTGCGCGATTGGGCGCCGGCGCGCTCGGTCACGCTGCGTTCTTGAAGGGCAGTACCCAGCGCGGGAGCCAATCGGCTGGAGGGTCCGAGGGGGCATGCCGAGGCAGAGGGCACTCGTGTCAGGGTGCGCACGGAAGCGTTGCCGCCAGCATGGGTACCGCGCACCTTGCGCGAAGATTGCGGGGTTTTGCCGACTAGGCGTGACCGGGCGGCCTTGTACGTGCTTAGCGTGCAGTGGGATGGGCGTCCCGGTCTTGACGGGGTTCGCTCGCTCTCCGGGCGAGAGGAGAGGAAGGGGGAGTAGTTCCCCCCCCAGGGCCTGGAAGGCCCTGGCAACGCTCGTACGCCCTCCGGGCGAAGGGCAGGCGTCCCGTTGCACCCGGAGCGTACGCCCTCCGCCGCCCGGAGGGCGCGCGTTGGTTGCCAGGGACTTCGAGTCCCTGGAAAGCTGCCTCCTTCTTCTTGTTCTTCTTCTCTTTGGTCCGCCCGGAGGGCGGACGAGGTGTGCCAAGCACTTCGCAGGTACGCGGCGGATTTGACGTGCACTTGCTTGAGGCAGGCAAGCACCGGCACTCCGTCGAGCGCGCGGACGCTGAACACACACGCGGCCTTTGGCCGCCCGCGGCGGAAAGCCCCGCAAACGGGGCTGGGCCCCATCCGCGCGAGCTGGCTGGCAGTGGTTCCCACGGTCCGGTCGTGGTAGAATGCCTCCCGATGGCCCGTGTCTACGTGGAAACGAGTTTCTTCAGCGCGTGCGTCAGCACCCGGACAAGCGTCCGCAGCCTCGGCTGGCGCGAGACCAGCAACCAGTGGTACGAGACGCACAGAGCGCCGGGGACGCGCGTTGAGGCCGACGCATGAGCAGTGCGAAGCCACGCCCAAGACCTGCGGAGGAGACACCCGTAGACGACGTGCGCCGGGTCCGCAAGAAACTGAGCGACGAGACCGGCGGCGACATCAACCGCCTGGCCGAACGCGCCCGGCAGGCCGCCGAGAAGCGGCGCGAACAACTCGGTCTCAAGCGGGTCAAGCGGTGAGCAGCCCAACTGGCTGCCGATGGGACGTCACGCGCAGGACCCAATGGCTGAGTCAGGTGCCCAGGCGCCGTGGAGCGGAGTCACGTCATGGACAAACTTCAGGTATTCATAAGTTGGTCCGGCGAGCGATCCCACGCTGTCGCGGAACAGGTCAAGACGTGGCTAGTTGATGTTGTTCCGCAGGCAGAGCCTTGGTTATCAAGCGAGGACTTGCGCAAAGGGCTTCAGTGGCTGCCTGAGTTGAACAAGAGCCTGAATACGAGTGGTTTCGGGCTGCTTGTTCTTACCGCTGAAAACAAAGATGCCCCGTGGCTTCTCTTTGAGGCTGGCGTCATCTCGAAGGCCCTACCCAATAGGCACTGCTGTCCACTACTGTGCGGTTTGAAGCAGACGGAGATCTCGGGACCTCTCGCTCAGTTTCAATCGGCGGCGATTACGAGCAACAAGGACATGCTGCATCTAGCCAAGACGATGCATGACGCCAGCGGGGCGGGTAAGCTTGACGAAGAGCGCCTAAACAGGTGGTTCCCGAAGACCTGGGACGACTTCGCAAAGCAGGTGAGTCAAGCGCTCGCAACTAAACCCTCGGCCCCATCGCGGGCCACGGCGGCCCCGTCGGAACTCGAGCTGCTTGAGGAGATACTGGGGACCGTTCGTCGTGTCGCGATTGAGCTGCAGCGCGCGCGCGCCGACCAAGAGGCTGCTGCCCTGCTGCGCTGGGGTCCGGCGGGCTACCGTGTGCCGCACTTGGAAGAAGCGTTGCCTCCCGCAGGCGCTGGCGAAGAGAGCGAGGGCCGTTTTAGCCGGATTGTTCGATCCCTCGGTATTCCGATGGAGGGTGCGCGGGTAGAACGCCAGAAGACATTGGCGACCGAGGAGCCGGACAAGCCTCCAGACGAGCCCGTGCCGGCGTGCTTCGCGCCGGTCGTAACCAACTAAATGCGCTGGCGGGCAGAGTTGACCATTTGCCACTGCCCTTGAGCAGTGGGTTTGGGTTCTGTGTGCCCGCGGGGCACTCCTTGAGAGCAATGGCACACGGCGGCGCCGGGTACGCGGGGACGCCCGTGGGGCGCCCGGCCGGGCTTGCGGCCAGGGGGCGGCGGGCGTATTCTCGCCCCGTCGTGCCGAATTGCACCGGCGGGCGGTCAGTGCCGGCGGGTTGATCGAGATTCAGCAGGAGAGCAAGAGATGGCCACGAAGCGGGGGATGACGCGACGCAGGTTCCTGGAGGTCGCCGGGGCGGGGGCGGCGGCCGTGTCGTTGACGGGCTGTCTGAGTGTGTCGCCGTTTGCGGCCCGCGGGCGGCGGCGGGTGTCGCCCAATGAGAAGCTCAACATTGCCTGCATCGGTGTCGGCGGGCAGGGCGGCTGCGACGTGGAGGGCGTCAGCAGCGAGAACATCGTCGCCCTCTGCGACGTGGACGACAACCAGGCGGCCGAGACCTTCAAGAAGTTCCCCCAAGCCCGCAAGTTCCGGGACTTCCGCGTCATGTTCGACGAGATGGCCCGCGAGATCGACGCGGTGACCGTCACCACGCCGGACCACATGCACTACCCGATTGCCATCGCGGCCATCGAGCTCGGCAAGCATGTGTTCGTGCAGAAGCCGCTGACGCACACGATCTGGGAGGCCCGGCAGCTCGCCAAGGCCGCCCGGCGGTTCAAGGTCGTTACGCAGATGGGCATCCAGGGTCACGCCATGGAGGGCCCCCGGCTGGTGCAGGAGTGGATGGCCGCCGGTGCCATCGGCCCGGTGCGGGAGGTGCACCTGTGGACGGACCGCCCGATCTGGCCGCAGGGCATCGAGCGCCCGACCGAGACGCCGCCGGTGCCGTCCACGCTGGACTGGAACCTGTGGCTGGGCGTGGCGCCACAGCGCCCGTACCACCCGGCGTATGCGCCCTTCAACTGGCGCGGCTGGTGGGACTTCGGCTGCGGGGCATTGGGTGACATGGCGTGTCACATCATGGACGCCAGCTTCTGGTCCCTGAAACTCGGTTCGCCCACCAGCGTCGAGGCCGTCACCGCGCCGGTCAATAAGGAAACGGCCCCGCAGTGGTCCATCCTGACGTATGAGTTCCCCGCCCGCGGTGATCTGCCGCCCGTTACGTTGCGCTGGTTCGACGGGGGCAAGATGCCGCCGCGCCCGGCGGACCTCGAGCCGGACCGCGAGCTGCGCAAGGAGGATGGCGGGCAGCTCATCATCGGAGAGAAGGCGACCATCATGGCCGACACCTACGGCCAGAGCCCCCGCCTTATTCCCGAGGAGAAGATGCGGGCGCTGAAGCGTCCGGAGAAGACGATCCCGCGCTCGCCGGGCCACTATCAGGAGTGGATCGACGCCTGCAAGGGCGGTCCCAAGCCGGGGGCGAACTTCGATTACGCCGGCCCGTTCACCGAGGTCGTGCTGCTGGGCAACCTGGCCATTCGCACGGGGCAGCGGATCGAATGGGACGGGGAGCGGATGCGCTGCACGAACGTGCCGGCCGCGAATGAGTACGTGTGCAGCGCGTACCGGAAATACTGAGAGCGGCTTGCTCGACCCCTCTCCCCTTTGGGGAGAGGGCAGGGTGAGGGGCAGATGTTCCGAGGCTCCCACCCTCACGCCTGCCCCTCTCCCTGGGGGAGAGGGGTGCGGCGCGGCGTACCGTGAGATCACAATAAGACTGAGGATCAACTAATGGACCTACGGATCACGATCAAGAACCTCCCGGAGCGGGCCGAGTTGCGTGAGTTGGCGGAGCAGCGCGTCACCACGGCCCTGCAACGCTTCGAGGACCGTATCCACAAGGTGACCCTCCTCATGGAGGACGTCACGGGTCACTCCAAGCAGGCAGTGGATAAGCGCTGCCGCATCAGCGTCCGGCTGCATCCCGGCGGTGAGGTCATGATCGACGAGCTGAACGAAGACATCGGCGCGGCCTTGGCGTTCGCCCTAGATCGCTTGAAAGTCGCGCTCACCCGCAAGGCCGCCCGCTACAAACGCGGCGTCGGCGGCGGCTGATGGCGGTCGGCCGTGAAGTGTCTGGTGTGGTCCAGACACGACCGCGCGCATGGGAAACCGGGAGGGTGTCATGCCCGAGCCGAAGGCGCCGGCATGCCGCTGCAAACGGTAGCGTTGGACACGTGAGAGAGCATGGCGGCGCTGCGCTTGGCCATGCCACTCTGGCGGGTGGCCCAGGTCCTGTGGACCTGGGGGACTGATGATAGATCGGCACGCATGCAATCCTGGGAAGCCTGCCGGCCAGCGACCGTTGCCGCGGGGAAGCGTGCCCCCGATTCTGCTCTGCACGCCAGGCAGGTGCGAGGGCTCGCGCGGTCAGGGCCACCCAGGCATCGTGCACACGGCGGTGGTTCCGGTTCGACGGTCGCATGGAGTTAGGAAATGCCCATTGACGCCTCAAGCCATCCCTTCACCATCCGCGACCTCTGGGCCATGGAACGGCTCGGCGATCCGCAGGTCTCGCCTGACGGGCGATGGATCGTGTTCGATAAGAAGGTCTACGACCCCGAGGAGAACAAAGGCCGGCCGGACCTGTGGCTCGTGGGGATCGACGGCAGCGGTCTGCGGCGACTGACGGCGCACCCGGCCGGCAGCTCCGGACCACGCTGGGGGGCGGACCATCGGACCATCTGGTTCCTCTCCGCCCGCACCGGTTCCATGCAGGTGTGGCGCATCGCGGTCGACGGCGGGGAGGCCGAGCAGGTCACCACCGAGCCGCTCGACCTGGGCAACCTGATCGTGTCGCGCGACGGACGGTACCTGGCCTACACAATGGAAGTCTTCCCCGGCCGCACGCCGCAGGAGACCTGCGACCGGCTGGAGGAAAACAAGAAGCGCAAGGCCACCGGCCAGCTTCACGACCGATTGTTCATTCGGCATTGGGACACCTGGAAGGACGGGCGGCGGTCGCACCTGTTCGTTCGCCCGGCCGGCGGCGGCCAGGCGGTCGATGTCATGAAAGACATGGACGCCGACGTGCCGGCCAAGCCCTTCGGCGGCACCGAGGAGTTCACCTTCACGCCCGACGGCGCGTCGATCGTCTTTGCCGCCCAGGCCGCGGGGCGCGAGGAGGCCTGGCGGCTGCGCTTCCACCTGTTCGCGGCACCGCTGGACGGCTCACAGGCTCCGCGCACCCTGACCCCGGACCACGAGGCGTGGCTTGGGCATCCGCTGTTCTCGCCGAATGGCAAGACGCTGGCCTACCTGGCCATGCAACGGCCCGGCTACGAATCCGACCGGCGGCGGATCATCCTGCTCGACTGGCCGGGCGGGAAGTCGCGGGCACTCACCGAAGCCTGGGACCGTTCGCCGGCGTCCATCGCCTGGGCACCGGACGGCCGGACCATCTACACGGTCGCCGACGACCTGGGTCAGCACGCCCTGTTCGCCGTGGACGCCACGACCGGGCAGGTCCGCACGCTGTGGCGCGACGGCAAGGCCACCGCGCCCGCGGCCACCGCTGACCGTGTCGTGTTCAACTTGTGCCACCTGCGCAGCCCCGCCGAGTTGCACGCGGTACGGCCGGACGGAACAGGTCTGACGCAACTGACGCACGTCAACGCGGGACACCTGGCGGCCGTGCGCCTCGGCGAACCCGAGCAGTTCACCTTCGCCGGCTGGAACGACGAGCAAGTCCACTGTTACATCGTCAAGCCGGTCGATTTTGATCCCGCCCGCAAGTACCCCGTGGCCTTCCTCATCCACGGCGGTCCGCAGGGCTCCTTCGGCAATGACTTCCACTATCGCTGGAACCCGCAGGTGTACGCGGGCGCGGGCTACGCGGCCGTCATGGTCGATTTTCACGGCTCGACCGGCTACGGGCAGGCGTTTACCGATGCGATCCGCGGCAACTGGGGCGGCGGGCCGTTCGTCGATCTGCAGAAGGGGCTGGCGGCCGCTCTGGCGCGCTGTCCGTGGATGGACGGCGAGCGCGTCGCCGCCCTCGGGGCCTCCTACGGCGGCTACATGATCAACTGGATCGCCGGCAACTGGCCGGACCGCTTCCGCTGCCTCGTCAATCACGACGGCAACCTCGACGAGCGCATCGCGTACTTCGATACGGAGGAACTCTGGTTTCCGGAATGGGAGCACGGCGGACCACCCTGGGAGCAGCCGGAGGGCTATACGCGTCACAATCCGATCGACCACGTGTCCAAGTGGCGAACGCCGATGCTCGTCATTCACGGCGCCAGGGACTACCGCGTCGTGGACACGCAGGGCATCTCCACCTTCACGGCCCTGCAGCGGCGCGGCATCCCCAGCCGGCTCCTGTACTTCCCCGATGAGAATCACTGGGTGCTGAAACCGGCCAACAGCATCCTCTGGCATGAAACCGTGCTTGCCTGGCTGAAAGAGTGGACTGCGGCGAAGACCTGACGCGTCGTGCGCGACCACCCGGCCAGGGCAGCGTTCCCGAAGTCATTCCGAAGCTGACCGCGTGCCGCAATCGACAACTGCCGCCTGAACGACTGCCGAGGCTGCCCCGCCTGCCCGGCCCGCGGCATGGGAGCTGCAGAAATCTCTCTGCGCCTCCGCGCCTCTGCGTGAGCTTGCCGCTGCTTCAACGGGGGGCGGCTTGGGAGCGGCAGGAACTCACGCGGAGGCGCAGAGGACGCAGAGGGAACAGCAGGTTTCAAAGGGCCCGTGGCTTGGGAGCCGCGGAAACGCGCCGGCCGCGATCGCGCCGGGAGGCGCCCCGGCGGTATTTGCATCCGTGCGCCTCTCGGAATCCCCTGCCCAAGCCCTTGCGGACCCGGGAGGCATCCCGGCGGCGTCGACTGCCGAGGCATGCCGGGACAGCCGCCGCGCGTAGCGGGCCACCGTTCCGTGGTCAATCCCCAACGTCGGGCACGGGTCAGAATCACAAGGAGGGAGGGCGGCGGACGGGTGCGGCAGGCCCGGAGCGTCGGCTCGGACGTGGGGTCGGGCTCACCGTTCGCCGGCGGCGTCGTTCTACCGGTGACCCAGGCGGCGCCCGCGGCGGGGCGTCGGGGCAAGAAGAAGGCCCGGGACGAAGATCGTCCCGGGCCTTGTGTTTCTCACGGACAGCGAAGGAGGCGGACGCGGCAGGGGGGATCGTGCCGGAAGCTGGCTTAACAGCCGCTCATTAATGTGGTCAAGCATTAGGCCATTAGTACGGGTCAGCTTAACACATCTCTGTGCTTACACCTCCCGCCTATCGACCTGGTGGTCTTCCAGGGGCCTTCATCCCACGAGGGGAATCGAGACCTGATCTCGAGGGGGGCTTCCCGCTTAGATGCATTCAGCGGTTATCCTTTCCGTGCTTAGCTACCCAGCGCTGCCCCGAGCGGAACAGCTGGTACACCAGCGGCACGTACCTCCTAATCCTCTCGTACTAAGGAAATATCCTCTCAAGTCTCGTGCGCCCACGGCAGATAGGGACCGACCTGGCTCGCGCCGGTCTGAACCCAGCTCGCGTACCACTTTAATCGGCGAACAGCCGAACCCTTGGGAGCGCCTTCACCCCCAGGATGTGGTGGGCCGACATCGAGGTGCCAAACGACTCCGCCGCTATGAACGCTCAGGAGTCATAAGCCTGTTATCCCCGGAGTACCTTTTATCCGTTGAGCGATAACCCTTCCACACGGGATTACCGGATCACTAAGGCCTACTTTCGTATCTGCTCGATTTGTATATCTCGCAGTCAAGCCGGCTTGTGCCTTTACACTCGTCACGCGATTGCCAACCGCGTTGAGCCGACCATTGCACTCCTCCGTTACTCTTTAGGAGGAGACCGCCCCAGTCAAACTGCCCACCTAGCACTGTCCCCCGCCCGGATTCACGGAACGGGGTGAGGTAACAAACAGCACAAGGGTGGTATTTCAACGTTGGCTCCCCGACGACCGGAACCGCCGGATCTTCGCCTCCCACCTATCCTACGCATGCGATGTCTGTGACCAATACCAGGCTACAGTAAAGGTTCACGGGGTCTTGCCGTCTTGCCGCGGGTATGTGGTATCTTCACCACAACTCCAATTTCACCGAGTCCGTCCTTGAGACAGTGCACCAGTCGTTACGCCATTCATGCGCGTCGGAACTTACCCGACAAGGAATTTCGCTACCTTAGGACCCTCATAGTTAGGGCCGCCGTTTACGGGTGCTTCGGTTGCAAGCTTCGCCTTGCGGCTGACCTGCTTCCTTAACATTCCCGCATCGAGCAGGCGTCAGACTCTATACGTCCTCTGTACGAGTTGGCAGAGTCCTGTGTTTTTGATAAACAGTCGCCAGTGCCGATTCTCTGTGCCCGCCCACCGAAGTGGGACGGGACCCCTTGTCCCGAAGTTACGGGGTCAAATTGCCTAGTTCCTTAAGGACGGTTATCTCGAGCGCCTTAGGCTACTCGCCTCACCTACCTGTGTCAGTTTTAGTACGGATCCGCTGTTTGCCCCCGCAGCTTTTCTTGGTCCCCGGTTCCCACACTTCGGCAACAAATCGGCCTCGGCCCCGAAGGGCCACCCTCACCTCTTGTGGTGGGCTGTGAGTTCCGAGGACGCACTGCGGTTTGATCGCACAACGGAGCGCAGGAATATTAACCTGCTGTCCATCGACTACGCCTTTCAGCCTCGTCTTAGGTTCCGGCTAACCCTGGGCGGATGTCCCTTCCCCAGGAAACCTCAGGTTTTCGGCGAGAAGGATTTTCACCTTCTTTCTCGTTACTCATACCGGCATCATCACTTGATAGGCCCGCAACCACTCCTTACGGTATGGCCTGTATCTGCCTATCAACGCTCCCCTACCGCTCACGCCAAGCGTGAACCCGTGGCTTCGGTACCATGCTTGAGTCCCGTTCATTATCGGCGCCCAATTTCTCGATGAGTAAGCTATTACGCACTTTTTAAATGGTGGCTGCTTCTAAGCCAACATCCTCGCTGTCATAGAAAAAGGACTTCCTTACGCACTTAGCATGGATCCGGGACCTTAGCCGACGGTCCGGGTTGTTTCCCTTTTGACCATGAAGTTTATCCCCCACAGTCTGACTCCCGGGATAGTCGTTACGGTATTCGGAGTTTGATTGAGGGAGGTACCCGGGCAGGGCCCTCGTCTCATTCAGTAGCTCTACCCCCGCAACGTAGTGTCCCGAGGCTAGCCCAAAAGCTATTTCGGGGAGAACCAGATATCTCCGCGTTTGATTAGACTTTCACTCCTCCCCACAGCTCATCGGATGACTTTTCAACGTCAACCCGTTCGGTCCTCCGCGACCCATTACGATCGCTTCAACCTGGCCATGGGTAGATCACGCGGGTTCGGGTCTACAGCCTGCAACTGAATCGCCCATTTCAGACTCGCTTTCGCTGCGGCTCCTCCGCGGAACGGATTAACCTCGCTGCAAGCCGTAACTCGCCGGTTCATTATGCAAAAGGCACGCGGTCACACGCCGACCGAAGTCGAATCGTGCTTCCACAGCTTGTAAGCGCATGGTTTCAGGTTCTTTTAACTCCTCTTGTAGAGGTTCTTTTCACCATTCAGTCGCCCTACTTGTTCACTATCGGTCGTCGAGTAGTACTTAGCCTTGGATGGTGGGCCACCCGGCTTCACGCGGAGTTCCACGAGCTCCACGCTACTCTGGGACACCTCTCACAGGAGGGCCATCGCTTTCGCATACGGGGGTGTCACCCTCTATGCCGGGCCTTTCCAGACCCTTCTGCTAGCGACGCCTTTGTAACTCCTCGAGGGCCCGCAACCCCGCGGTGCAAGCACCACGGTTTGGGCTAGGTCCGCGTTCGCTCGCCGCTACTGACGGAGTCTCGGTTGATTTCCTTTCCTCCAGGTACTGAGATGTGTCAGTTCCCTGGGTCGGCTCCGACTGCCTATGAATTCAACAGTCAGTAACACCATCTGATTGCTCAGTGGTGCTGGGTTTCCCCATTCAGAGATCTCGGGATCACAGGTTGTTTGCCACCTTCCCCGAGCTTATCGCAGGCTACAACGTCTTTCTTCGCCTCTGGACGCCTAGGCATCCACCATACACCCTTAATAACTTGACCACATCGATCTCGTGCTGTCGTCCCTAATCACCGCAGCAAGCCGCGATCACTCGAGCAACAACACAAACCTGTGTGGCAAGTCACCGGATTAACGATATTGCCGTCCGGTCGAACCCTTTCGGATCCGACAGGATCAGTATCTGTCAGACACTCAACATCCGTTATGGATACCACTTCCGCTCTATTCAATTGTCAAAGGGCACTGATGAGGAATCGTTGCCGAAGCAAAAACTCTACCCATCATTCCGGCAGCTTTCGCCGCAGGATCAAACACTCCCGCAGGAGCAGTTGATCTTGAGGCGCCGTGGCCACACATCACAACCCGGCAGGCGCCAGGTCTATTTCCGATGGAGCCGACCGGGATCGAACCGGCAACCCCTAGCTTGCAAAGCTAGTGCTCTCCCAATTGAGCTAAGGCCCCTGCAATGGTGGCTGAATCCTATAGGGATCGCCGCGCGGACTCAAACGCGGTTGTTCATCTTTGCAGCATCGCCGCGCAGCCC
>JAKQDH010000135.1 GCA_029558835.1 Planctomycetota bacterium
CACGCGGCGCAGGAGGGTCAAAGCCTTGACCTCACCGGCCCGCGTTACGCAGCGCTTGATCAGCAGCGGGCCGATCGACTCCAACACCACGACGCCACCCAGGATGATGGTGCTGAACTGGCGGGCCAGCGCGTGGTCCCAGGTACGCTGGACGAAGGCGACCAGCCCGATGCCGATGGCCGCCTGACACAACAGGGCGCTACCGAGTTGGCCCGACAGGTGTTGCTGCTCACCCGCCCAGCGTCGCCCCAGGCGACAACCGACGATCTTGCCGACACAGCGGCAGACAAGGTAGGTGACACCCAGCCAGCCGATCAGCCCCAGCTCTTCCACGTGCAGGTGATAACCCGCCATGACGAAGAACCCGGCAAAGATCGGCGCGCTGATGGTGTCCAGGGCCGCCTGGAGTTTCTGCGGCTCCAACGCCACGTTGACGAACAACGCTCCCGCCGTCAGGGCCAGCAGCAGGAAGCTGTACGAAGCCCCGATCCGCGTCAGCAGCCACTTCTCCCCCGCCCCCAGCGCGATCATCAGGGCGAAGAACAGCAACATCACGTCGGTCAACGCGAGACGCGTATGCGCCACGCTCAACGCCAGGCCGAACAACACCCCCAGCCCCACGCTGCCCAGCGTCGTCAGGCAGAGGTTCAGCCACGGATGCTGCCCGATGGCCTGCGTCGTCTCGATGACGCCGGCGGCCGCCAGCACCACGAAGTTCAGGCTGAACAACGTGATGCAGGCGACGGCCGCCAACCCGACCAACGTCAGGATCGTGTCCGTGTTGGGCCCCCGGGCCTGGTACTCACGCAGGACGTACAAGGTGGCCGCCGGGGCCGTCTCGATGCACGCCAGCGCCAGGCAGGAGACCAGCGCCAGGTTCCCTGCCCAGCCATATTCCGGTTGCGTCAGAGCGGCAACTACACCGCAACCGACCCCGACCGCCAACACGACCGCGCCGATCTCACAGAGGCTGATGTGCAGCGCCCGGCGCCAGACGACCCGCAGGTGGGTGCGCTCAAAGACCGCCCCGAGCGCGAACAGGATGATGCCGAGTGCCAGGTCACGCAGGACCTCCAGGGGCTTGGCGGCCGCCGCCAGCGCTTCCTCCTCCGCCGGCACGTGTTCCGCGTGGAGAATCGCCCGCAGCGCCACACCGGCCAGCAGAAACCCGATCAGCCGCGGCACCCGCAGCACGTGGGCCGCGTATCCCCCCACGATCGCCGCCAGCAGCATCAACCCCAGCAGCAGCCCCGACCCCGGAGCGGCGGCCAGGACGGCACCTGCGGCATCGCCTGGATGGTAGAGCACCTGCGCCATCCACACCCTTCCACTGTGAGCGCCCCCGCGCGCGCCGTGCGACACGGTTCACCCGCATTGGAGACGACCGGGGCCGGTGCCGCAAGTGAGTTGTCCTGGAGGAACTCCGCGCCCAGCGCCGGTGGCATGCCCGCTACGGCGGAGTGTGACTACGCACCTGGGAAACCGACAGGAGCGAACCCGCAGGAACACCCTGGCCGGGTGGCATGCCCGAGCTCGCCGCAGGCAGGGTGGCATGCCCAAGCTCGCCGCAGGCGAGCGCCGGCATGCTGCTGCGGCGCCCGCCCCTCTCCAAGCGCATGGCGGCGCTGCGCTTGGCCATGCCACCCCGGGGCCTTCGCGTGGTTCCCCTAAGCTGGGTCCACGCAGATCCGCGCTCACGACCTACCACGCCAGCCAGCAGACCAGCGTCAGCAGCGACGCGCTGCCCACCGCGAGCACGGCCTGCCCCTGCTCGCGCTTATAGGCGGCCTGCTCCTCGACCGGCGCACTGCGCGTCGCGTACGGCAGACGCCAGGGCAACACCGGCAGATGGAACCACGCCCACACGAGCAGCAGCGCAGCCAGGAACACTCCCAGCCCCGGGAACATCACCAGCAGTTGACTGGTGAACCACGCACCGAGAATGAGCAAGTACGTGATTGGCGCCGGCCTGAACCAGTTCGCCCAGCCGCAGTCCTCGTGCACACGCCAGAAGATCAGCGCCCCGAGGACTGCCGCGAACGCCGGCAGGGCGCTGGAGGCGAGGCGAAGCCCGGCACAGCGGAGCAAGGGTGCGGTCAAGAGCGCCAGTGCGAGGATCGACACACGTAGAACGCGCCGAAGGATGTCCCGCAGCTCTCCGGTTCGTTCGTACGCAAGCTGCCGCAGGCCGGCGCGATCGTAGCCGAAGCCGCACTCCGGACAGCGGCGTGCGGGGATGCCGCGCAGGTCGTAACCGCACCGGGGGCAGAAGAGGTCGGGCGAATCCGTAGGGGGGAGGTCTGCATGTGGCGGGCGGCTCGACATCGCACGGGCCCTCGGCGCGGCAGCATGCCCTGGGCCCGCCCCGAGCGGACCCGCGGTGGACGGGCATACGGACTTGGGCGGCGGGGCTGGGCGCCTGCTGAGCCGTCATCAGTCCCCCAGGTCCACAGGGCTTGGGTCACCCGTCTGGGCCGCCCGGCATTGCGTGACGGCGCCGGTTACCTCTCGTTGGCGTTCTCGGCCGCCGCGGGCGTAATGTGCAGCCGCAGGCGGGTGATACGCCGCGCCTCGGCGCCGATGACGTGGATGCTCACGTTGTCGTGGCGGCACTCCTCGCCCACCTCGGGGATGCGGCCGAGCGTCGAGAACACGAAGCCCCCGATCGTCTCGTAGTCCTCGTCCTCCGGCAAAGTGAGATCCAGCTCGTAATTCAGCTCATCGACGCGCATGCGGGCATCCACCTCGACCGTTTGCTCGTCGATCCGCAGCATCGGCTCAGGCTCGGGCTCCTCGTACTCGTCGGCGATCTCGCCAACCAGTTCCTCGAGGATGTCCTCGATGCTGACCAGCCCGGCCGTCCCGCCGTACTCGTCCAGCACGACCGCGATGTGCACCTTCTGCTGCTGGAACTCCCGCAGCAGGTCACGCACCGGCTTGGTCTCCGGGATGAACGACACCTTGCGCATGACGGCCGTCGCCTGGAAGCCGTCCGTCGACTCCAGGTGCAGCAGGTCCTTGGCGTAAAGCACGCCGACAATCGAGTCGATCGTGCCGTCGTAGACGGGGATGCGGGAATGTCCGGTGGTACGAATGAGCTCCCGCACGGCCCGCAAGTCCGCCTCCTTGGCGATCGCCACCACCTCCGTGCGCGGCGTCATCACCTCCTGCACCAGCGTGTCGCGCAGGTCGATGACCGATTCGATCATTTCCTTCTCGTCTTCGTCCACGGCCCCCTGGCGTTCCATCTCCCGGACCGTATCGAGGATTTCCTTCTCCAGTTCGTCCGCGCTGGCCTCGGCGTCGAGCACCGGCACGCCGGCCAGGCGCCGCACCAGCGGATCAAACAACTGCAACACGGCCAGCACCGGGTAACACACCACCCGCAGCCCCTCCAGCAGCGGCAACGTCCCCGCCAGCAACCGCTCGCCCGCGTACTTCGCCCAGGCGTGCGGAATCGCCACCGCGAACACCAGCACCAGCAGCAGCGACGTGGCGATGATGACCGTCGCCTGCAACGCCGGCGGGGCCGCGCTGTTGAGCTCCACGTAGTACAGCACTTCCCAGAACAGGCACAGGGTCGCCACCGCGCGCAAGGTGGCCGTCGCCAGCACGTATTGCGACCGCCGCGTCACCAGGCGTTCCAGGCGGGCCCCCCGCCCGGTCCGCTTGAACTCCTCCGCGACCCGCGCCCGCGAGGGCAGGCGCAGGGCGAGATTCAGCGTGGCAAACAGCATCATCGCGGGCACGGTCAGCGCCGCCATGAGCAGCACGGCCTTTCCCACCATTCATCCTCACCGCAGGCGCCTGTGCCAACTTCCGCTGCCCGGTGCCCTCGCCTGCGGCGGGCGCCGGGACGGAACGTCAGAAACGCGCCGAACGCGCGGGAACAGCCAGCGGCACCTCCGCGAACACTACAATCTGCTCCCGACTGTCCGCCCGCGCCAGGACTGCCCCATCCGGACCGCATAAGAACGTCGCCGACAAACCACCCTCCCACGGTTGCGCGCCCCCGCCCCCGGGGCAGACCACCGCCCAGAACGCTCCCCGACGGGCGACAGGTTGCTCCAACAGGTCTGCCACGAAGCGCTCGTCACCCCTGGTCTTGCGTCCCCCGATCGTCACCGCGATCGGTAACATGGCCAACGCCCCTCCCCAACTGAGTGGACCGGCGCCTTCGGGGCATGGGCTGTTCACGCCCGGCGGTCCCGCCTGCGGTTCGACCTCGGCCTTCTCCCCCGACGGGGACGTCGGCGGCGCCGAAACGATCACCGTCGCCTCAGCGGCTTCCGTCCACGGTTTCGCGCTCCCGCCCATCTCCGCATGCGCCGCCACCAGCACGCCCACCGGCGTCGGCACCGGCGTCGGCTCCATCTGCGGCGCCGCCCAGGACAGCACGTCGCCGTCCGGGTCGAACAGCAGAGTCACCGGTACCGGGCCCTCGCCCCGCGTCCGGTGCAGACCGGCCGCGAGGTACACCCCCCACTGGCGTGCCTGCCACGCGATGACCTCGCGGAACTCTTGCCCCTGGGCGGCGGGATACCCGCGCTCGCCCAACAGCCCGCCACTGTCACACCCGCCCGGCAACACGAGCAAGTCCGGCGGCGGCTCGGCCTGCGCCGCCTCGTCGATCGCCTGTAGCAGCCGCTGGGTGTTCGCGGCCCGCCCCTTGGCCTCGAAGCGAAGCTGTACCAGAGCCACCCTCATGGTTCACCGCTTCCGTACACCGCGCCGACGCCCAGCGACATCAGAATCTCGTCTTCTACCTCGTGCATGCGCCGGGCTGCCTCCGCCTCCTGGTCATCATACCCCAGAAGATGAAGCGTGCCGTGCACGACGTACAGCAGCAGTTCGGCCGTCCAGTCGTGTCCGCGCTGCTGGGCCACGCGCCGGGCCGTCTCGGCGGATACCACAATCTCCCCGTCCAGCGGCATCCACGCCTGGTCGCGCAAGTCAAACGCCAGCACGTCCGTCGGACCGGCATGCTGTAAGTAAGTTTCGTTCAGACGGGTGATGTGCGGATCGTCCACCACGGCCAGGCTGAGGCGGGCCCGCGCTACGTCGTGTCGCCGCAACGTGGCCCCCACGGCCGCCGCCAGGGACGCCTCGGGGACGACCGTCTGCGGGCCGAGGCACGCGATGTCGATCTGATAGGGTTCGTCTTCGTCCATGCCCTCGTCCGCCCGGTGTCGAGGGGCCCTCGCCGGACGGCCACATTAGCGCAGCGGGTCCGTTTAAGCGCCGGCGATCGGAACCGCGACCGTCAGGGAGTGCCCGGCATCCGCGTGGCACCGGTGGCCGCCCAGTTGTGCGCCGCTCGCTCACGCTCGCGGCTCGAAACCTCCCGCCCGCGCTGGGCGGCGCACGGTCATTCAGCCTACGCCCTCCTGCTGAGCAGATGGCGCCGGGGCGGCCGCCTTCTTGGGATAAGCAACTCGCCCATGATAGTGACGCCGCAAGGACTGCACCAGCGCGTCCTCCACCAGGCGAATCTCCCGCAGGGTCATATCACACTCGTCGAACTGGCCGTCGTTCAGACGATCGGTCACTACCTGGTGGACCGCCTGCTCGATGCGCCCGATGGTGACCTCCGGCAACGCCCGCACCGCCCCCTCGCAGCCGTCGCATAGCATCAACACCACCGACTCACGCGAACGCGGCTTGGGACCGCGATAGCGGAACTCTGCCTCCGGCACCTCCCGGTCGTGCTTGCCGCTGGCAATCAACGGCTGCTTCTCGCTGGCGCGGTGATGGAAGTACTTCACGACCGTCGTGCCGTGATGCTCGGCGATGAACTGATGCAGCACCCGCGGCAGCTTGTACTGGCGGGCGAGTTCCAGGCCGTCCTTCACGTGGCCCAGGATGATGAGCAGGCTCATCGTGGGCGCCAGGCTGTCATGCCAGTTGATGCGCCCCTCCTGGTTCTCCACGAAATACTGCGACTTGGGAATCTTGCCGATGTCGTGGTACAGCGCCCCCACCTGGGCCAGCAGTCCGTTGGCGCCGATGGCGGCGCAGGCGTTCTCCGCCAGCGTCCCCAAGACCAGGCTGTGCTGATACGTTCCCGGCGCCTCCCGCGCCAGAAGCTGGAGCAGCGGCCGGCGCGAATCACTCCATTCCAGCAACGTCAGCGAGGTGGCCGCGCCGAAGATCGACTCGATGAACGGCAGCAAACCGGACACCAGGAACGCCGCCAGCAGCGCCCCCGCCCCCGCCCACAGGGCGTGCTGCCAGATGTACTCCAGCGGCTGGCGATTCCACAGCGCCCCCGCCGCCGTTACCGCCGCCATCACCAACGCCGTCACCCCCCCCACCGCGATGATCTTCGTCCGGGAGCGGACGTCCCCCAACTGCGCCACGCTCACGGCCACCCCCGCCAGCAGCGCCAGCAGCCAGGCGAGGTCGGCACGCGCCGTGACCGTCAGCAGCATCGCCAGAATCGTCACCACCCCGGCCGCAAACGCTCGTCCGTGCACCAGCGCCAGGATGCTCCCCGCCAGTAGACACGGCGCGTAGATCAGCTCGGGTATCTGCGGCCACTTGAGGTTCAGCGCCCGCCCCGCCACCACTGTTGCCAGCACCACCGCCGCCAGGGCCAGGCTGGAGCCACGGGTCTCCATGAGGTGTGACTTCAACACGGCCGCACTGGTCAACAACGCCGCCGCCAGCAACGCCAGAATGGCCACCAGGCCGACCCGTTCCAGCAGGCGCGTGCGGCGCAAGGCCGCCGCCTCCGGCGTCGGACCCTCCAGATACTTGAGAAACGCCGCCTGATGGAGCTCGAGCAGGGCGTAGTCGGCCGACGTCAGGGTCTTCGTTACGCCGCCGGCTTCCGGAGTGACGATCACTTTGCCCCTCTCGTAACGGGCGAACACTTCCGGCGTCGCCGCCTCCGCCCGCGCCATCTGATCGAGCGTGCGCTCCTGGTTGTACACAATGGTGGGCTGCTCACGCAGGGTGGCCAGGATAACGGCCTGGATCGTTGCGCGGGCCTCCCGCACTTCGTAGGGGAAACGGGCGGTCAGCGCCTCGGCGCTGCGCAGCAGTGCCTTGTCGCTGGCCTGGGAGACCAGGTCCAGCCGTCTGAGGTGCAGGGGCGTTACCTGTCCATCCGCGCCGGTGCGCTCCAGGATGATGTAGTCGGCCGCTCCCGCCGGCACGCGCTCCTCGCGCGAAAGATCTCGCACGACGTACTCATCCTCCAGACGCAGCGCGTTCACCCACTCGGAGTAGCGCTTGCGCGACTCTTCATCCGCGAGGTTACGCAGCCGCTGATAGACCGCCTGCTCCGCCGGCCAGCCCCGCGCCTGCATCGCCGCCGCGAACTCCTCGAACGACGGGCTGTCCAGCGCGGTCTGATACAGCAACATCAAGTCCGCCCGAATGCGGTCGAAGCACAGCGCCGGGTTGTTCAGGATGTAGTAGCTGGGCACCAGGGCCCGTGCCGCCTCCCGGTTCGTTTGCGTCTGCTTGGGGTCGGGAACCTCGAAGTCCACGCGGGCGTAGATGGGTTGGTCAATGCGCTGCCCCACCGAGTACGGCAGGGCCGGCGTTCCGAACATCACGGTGGCGGCCACCCCCGCGGTCAGCGCCACACCCAGCAGCACCGGCCAGGACAACGACCACGCCAACAGGCGCCCCAGCAGCGCGCGCAGGCTGCGCGCCTGTCGGTCCCGCAGGTGCGGGCGTCTGCCGTTGCGCGCTCGACTGATCATATTCGTCGCCGAAACCCCGCGCCGCTCGCTCACGGCACCGCGTTGCCGTTGCGCCCGTAAGCCTCCACCACCCGCTGCACCAGCGGGTGACGCACAATGTCACTGCGCTCCAAACGCACTACCGCGATCCCGGGCACCCCCTGCAACCGTCGCACCGCATCGACGAAACCCGTCGCCACGCCGTCCGCCAGGTCGCTCTGACTGTCGTCCCCGGTGGCGATCATCTTGCTGTGATGCCCAAGGCGGGTCAGGAACATCAACATCTGCATGGCCGTCGCGTTCTGCGCTTCGTCCAGGATGATGGCCGCGCTGTTCAGCGTCCGCCCGCGCATGAACGCCAGCGGCAATACCTCGATCACGTCGTTCTGCATGAAGCGGCGAATCTGCTCGAACGAGAGCATGTCGCCCATCGCGTCGAACAGCGGCCGCAGGTACGGGTTCACCTTCGCCTGCATGTCGCCCGGCAGGAACCCGAGCTTCTCCCCCGCCTCCACCGCCGGGCGGACCAGCACGATACGCTTGATCCGGTGGCTCTTCAGCAGCGCCACCGCGACCGCCACCGCCAGGTACGTCTTGCCGGTGCCCGCCGGGCCCACGCACAACGTGATGTCGTGCGCGGCGATCGCCTCCACGTACCGCCGCTGCCCCTCTCCCTTGGGCGTCACCGTGGTGGCCGCCAGCAACGCGTCCACCAGACTGCCGGCCTCCGGGCGGGCGTCCAGCCGCGCGTCCTCGATCAACTCCTTGAGGTAGTCCTCGCTGACGTGGGGCACGGACCGCAGGGCACGCTGTAAACGCTCAAAGACCCGAGCCGCCCGGCTTACCCCCGCCTCGTCTCCACTCAAGTGGATGGACTCGTCCCGGGCACTGATGCGGACATCGAAGGCCGCCCGGATCATCCGCAGGTTCCGGTCCGCCGCGCCAAACAGGGCGGTCCGGACGGAAGGGTCTTCAATGGATACGGTCAGTTCCAACTGGTCTCACACGGCCGGCTGTCGGCCTGCCCAACTCCGTTCCGGCGAGCCCGATACTCGCCTCCCTCATTCTACACGCCTCAATCGCCCGTCATCCGACGTTCCACACGACCGTAAGCAGGAACCACGCTACCGGAATCGCCAACGCCGGGCTGTCGATCAAGTCAAGTATACCGCCGAACCGCGGAATCACGTTACCAGAATCCTTCACCCCAGCCTCGCGCTTAAAGCACGACTCGAATAAATCACCAATCTGGCCCGCTGCCGACACAGACAACCCGAAGATCAGCGGTGGCAACAGCGTCAGCCCATCGCTGCCGGCCGCCAGCCGCCCGAAGGGACCTGCAATGACCGCCACACCCCCCAGAAGCCGCGCCTCGAAACCGGGCGCTGCGACCTCGAAGCCCGTATCCAGCACCACCGGCATGTGGCACGACGCCCCCACCCAGGCGATGCCCATGGCCGCCGCGGCGCTGCCCAGCAAGCCGCCCACCATGCCTTCCACGGTCTTGCTGGGGCTGACGGCCGGCATGAGCTTGCGACGCCCCACGGCCGACCCGACAAAGTACGCTCCGATGTCCGCCGCCTTGATCACCAGGATGCTGCTCAGCAGCAGCCAGGCGCCATCCGATCCGCGAATCTCGTGGCTGCAACGCAACTGCACCGCGAAGGAGTTCAGGAAGCCCAGGTACAGGACCATGATCCACATGGATCCGACGTTGCGTACGGTCCCGGTCGGGTCGCCCTGGGCGACCACTACTGCGGCCGACCCCACCAACGCCATTAGCAGCCACACGCTCTGCCAGAGGAGTCCCTCCAACTGCACGGCCCGTTCACCCAGCCAGCCCGCCGCCGCCAGCCACGGCGACAGGACCAGCACCACGACCATGCAATGCGCGAACGCGCCCCGCACTCGCCGGCCGGTCAGACCGAACAGGCGGTTCAATTCGATAGCGCCGAGCAGCGCTACGACCGCCGCCACGATCGGGATGATGCTCCCTCGTTGCAGCAGATTTCCCAGTTTCCCGCCGACGGGGAGAAACTCGGCAACCATAACGTCCAGCACGACCAGCGTGAACACGACGACGATCGCCAGAAAACCATAGACAACCCGTTGGGACATTCACAAACCGCCTTGGCGTTCGCCCCCGGTGAGGCCCGCGCTTGCCAGTCCGGGGTGGATACGATAACGGACAGACCGGCCACCATAGTCGGGCAAAGAGCGTCTGTCCACGCTAACGATCGCGGTGGGCGGCCCCGGGGGCCCCGTTGACGCTAACACCTTGCGGGCGACGGCGTTACACCGTAGTGTCGCCGGCGCGCAGCATCCCTGAGCTTCTTCTGCGCGGAGCGCCGGGCCGGTTGAGGCACCGACACGCGGACCGACAACACTTACTGGAGGCTGATCATGCGGAGGTCATGTCTGGCGGGTGCGTGGGTCGCGATCTGGGTGGGGGGAGTGGGCGTATCGGCGTGCGGCGCCGGGCAACCTGCCGCGAACCAGCCGGCCAACCCGCAGGTCCAGCGGGCCCAGGAACTGCTCCAGCTTCTCGTGGACGGCAAGTTCGATGAGTTCGTGGGCGCCGGGACCGAGACGATGCGGGCGGCCTTCAGCGCCGACCAGGCGCGGCAGGCTTGGCTTACCCAGCTTGTGCAGCTTGGGACGTTCCAGTCGATCGAGTCGTCGGACGTGACGCCGGGTGACAAGTTCGCTTCGGTCCGGCTGGTCTGCCGCTTCAGCAAGGGCCGGCTGACGATGCGCATCGTGCTGGACGGCCAGAACCGCCTGAGCGGCCTGTGGTTCGACGCGGTGGAACCGGATTGGGAGCCCCCCACGTACGTTGACGCCCGGTCGTTTCGCGAGGAGGAGGTCACGGTGTCGGCCGGGCAGTTTCCTCTCCCCGGCACGCTCACCCTGCCGAACCAGCCGGGGCGTCATCCGGCCGTCGTGCTCGTGCACGGCAGCGGGCCCAACGACCGTGACGAGACCGTCGGAGCCAACAAGCCGTTCCGCGACCTGGCGTGGGGTCTGGCGTCGCGGGGGGTGGCCGTGCTCCGCTACGAGAAACGCACACGGGCGCACCCGCATGCGTGCAAGGTCGAGGACTGGACGATCGAGAACGAAACGATCGAGGACGCCCGGGCGGCCCTCGCCCTGCTGCGACAGCGGTCCGACGTCGACGCCAAGCGTGTCTTCATGCTCGGGCACAGCCTAGGCGGTTGGGCGGCCCCGCTGATCGCCCAGCGCGAGGAGCAACTGGCGGGAGTCATGATGCTGGCCGCCAGCGCCCGCTCCATCCTGGACCTGCTGGAAGAGCAGACTGACTACACCGTCAGCCTCGCCGGTGCGGCGCTGACCGAGGAGCAGCGGCAACAGGTGGGCGCCTTGAAAGAGGCGGTGGCCGCCATCCGCGCAGGAAAGACCGACACGGTAAAGGAGCCGATCATGGGCGTCCCCGCCGTGTACTGGGAGCGGTTGCATCGCATTGACCCGTTGCCCGTGGCGGCCGAGTTGCAGTTACCGATGCTGATCGCTCAGGGGGGGCGCGATTACCAGGTCACCGGCGCCGACTACAAGCTCTGGAAGGACCGGCTCCGTGACCACAAGCACGTCACGTTGAAGTGGTACACTTCGCTGAACCACCTGTTCGTCAACGGCTTCGGCAAGAGCACGCCGGGTGAGTACCTCAACCCCGGTCACGTAGCCGAGGAAGTGGTGAACGACCTGGCGGAGTGGATATCCAAACACTGAATCGGTGCTCACCGCCGGGCTGGGCGCCCACCCGACGACCGTCAGCTTCGGCGCCGCTGCCGCGCGGGTCCGCGCCGTCGGACGTCTTTCTGGGGCGGACCGGCGCGCCCGGGGTCGGTGGTTCCGGACGGCAGCTCGTTCCCGCGTGGCTGGCGGTAGGTAGCTGCCAAAGTATGGGTTTAGCGTCCTTGGCGTTGTGGGTGCCATGCCTACCCGCGACCGCGGTCGCGGGTAAGCATGCGTCTGCGGACGCGGCACATGCCCACCCCCGCCTGCGGCGGGTGAGGACCTGGCACCCGTGCTGAACACGTACCTGCCAAACTGGCAGCGGTGGCCGACCCGACGGTCGCAAATGACAGACGCCGCCCGGGCCTGCCAGGACGATTCTCGCGCTACCCTCTGTCACAACTCTTTACGACACAAGATGTTGCACACATTGCCGGGGCTAGCTGGTCTCTGCGGCTTCTGGCATCCTGCTTGTACTTTGCTTGCGGTGGGGATAGTGCGTCCCTGCCCTCTGGTTTCGTAAGGGGAGTGCCATGACCCCGGCCCCGGCAGCGCAGAGCGGTGGCGTGGTGCTGTGCTCCTGCGGGGGCGACGGCCGGGGGCCGCTGTGGCTCGGCGAGGTCGAGCGCGGGCTGGCGCCTCTGGGACTGGCGTGGGCGCGGGCATGTGGCCGGCGGGAGACGATTGGGCGCGTGGAGCAGGGGGGGCTGGCGGCCGCCCTGCTGATTCCAGGCCTGCCGGACCTCGAGGGGTTGTCGCTGCTGCGGACCATTCGGGAGATCGACGGCCGGTTGCCCTGTTGGCTGGTGACGCCCTGGGTGACCCGTGGCGCACTGCAAGCGGCTTTCTCGCTACGGGCGGTCGGGGTACTGCCGGACCCCGTTGACCCGCAGGCGTTGACGTTATCGATGTGGAAGGTGCTGGCGGGTGGCGGGGGCCCCTGCAATTAGGTGAGCGACCCCGGCCGGATCGCCGCGGCACCTGGGTCAGGAAGGAGTGAGTGGACGTATGGCCAAACTGAACATCAGACCTCTGGGCGACAAGGTGATCATCAAGAGAGTGGAGGCGGAGGCGAAGACCGCCGGCGGGATCGTGCTGCCCGACACGGCGCGGGAGAAGCCCAAGCGCGGGGTCGTGCTGGCGGTGGGCAACGGCCGGCTGCTGGACGACGGCACGCGCAGCAAGATGCAGCTTGCCGTCAACGATGAGGTGTTGTTCACCAGCTACGCCGGCACCGAGATCAAGTATGGCGGCGAAGAGTACATCATCATGGACGAGGGTGACATCCTCGGCGTCGTCGGCTGAACAGGACCACCCAAATGGGAAACGAGGAGGGTGACATGCCCAAGCCGAAGGCGCCGGCATGCTGTGGTAGAAGGCGGGCCCTCGCTCGCGGGAGAGCATGGCGGTGCTGCGCTTGGCCGTGCCACCCCCTTCCGACCCTCGGTTTCCCCGGTGTGTGGAGCTATTCAGGGGTTAAGACAGAGCGCGGGGTGCTGTGGTCCGGTGGGTGCGCGGGGGTGAGATACCGACCCGTCACCACGACCGGCAGGGTCCCGTGAAGGACTCGCAACGCAGTGGAGAGTAAACCAGATGGCAGCGAAGCAGATTGCATACGAGATGGAAGCCCGCGAGGCGATTCGCCGCGGGGTGCGTCAGTTGTCCCGGGCGGTCAAGGCGACGCTGGGCCCCTGTGGCCGCAACGTCGTGATCGAGAAGTCCTTCGGCGCCCCGACCGTCACCAAGGACGGCGTCACGGTGGCCAAGGAGATCGAGCTGGAAGAGGCCTATGAGAACATGGGCGCGCAGATGGTCAAGGAGGTCGCCTCCAAGACCTCCACCGTGGCCGGTGACGGCACCACGACCGCGACCATCTACGCCGAGGCGATCTACGACGAAGGTCTGAAGAACGTGGCCGCCGGCGCCGACGCCATGGAGCTGAAGCGCGGCATCGACCAGGCCGTCCAGGCGGTCGTCGAGGCCTTCGCCAAGATGAGCGTGGCGGTGAAGAATACCGACCAGATCGCCCAGGTCGGCACCTGCGCGGCCAACCACGACGCCGAGATTGGCAAGCAGATCGCCCACGCCATGGAGAAGGTCGGCAAGGACGGCGTCATCACCGTCGAGGAGGGCAAGGCCCTGGAGACCACCGTCGAGCTCGTCGAGGGCATGCAGTTCGACAAGGGCTACCTCTCGCCGCACTTCATCAACAAGTATGAGGAACTGGTGTGCGAGTTCGAGAAGCCCTTCATCCTCGTCCACGAGAAGAAGATCACCGTGGTCAAGGACCTCATCCCAATCCTCGAGAAGGTGTCGCAGGCGGGCCGGCCGCTGCTGATCATCGCGGAGGAGATCGAGGGCGAGGCCCTGGCGACGCTGGTGGTCAACAAGCTGCGCGGCACGCTGCAGGTGTGCGGCGTCAAGGCGCCGGGCTTCGGCGATCGGCGCAAGGCCATGCTGCAGGACATTGCCATCCTCGCGGGCGGGACGGCCATCTTCGAGGACCTCGGCATCAAGCTCGAGAACATCACCCTGTCGGACCTCGGCTCGGCCAAGAAGATCCGCATCGACAAGGACACCACCACGATCATCGAGGGCGGCGGGTCCACCAAGGACATCAAGGCCCGTATCGACCAGATCAAGGCCGAGATCGACAAGACCACCAGCGACTACGACCGCGAGAAGCTCGAGGAGCGCCTGGCGAAACTGTCGGGCGGCGTGGCGCAGATCAACGTCGGGGCGGCCACCGAAGTCGAGATGAAGGAGAAGAAGGCCCGCGTCGAGGACGCCCTGCACGCCTGCCGGGCGGCCGTCGAGGAGGGCGTGCTGCCGGGCGGCGGCGTGGCCCCCGTGCGCGTGGCCAAGCAGCTCGATGCCCTTACCAAGAAGCTCAAAGGCGAGCAGAAGACGGGGGTGGACATCATCCGCCGGGTGCTGGCGGCCCCCATCAAGCAGATCGCCCTCAACGCCGGCGTGGACGGCTCCATCGTCTGGCAGCGCGTGAACGAATCTGAGGATGTCAACTTCGGTTTCAACGCGTTGACCGGCCAATACGGCGACATGGTGAAGATGGGCGTGTTGGTGCCGACCAAGGTCGAGCGCATCGCCCTGCAGAACGCGGCCTCCGTCGCGGCGTTGCTACTGACCACCGACGTGGTCATCAGCGAGATCAAGGAGAAAGAGAAGAAAGCCGCCCCGGCAATGCCGCATCATGGCGGGATGATGTAAGAGCGGCATCCAATCCAGAGTTGTCGGGCACCCGAGGGACACCAATGGCACCCCCGGGTGCCCGCTCGTGTTGGCAAGGCAAGAGAGAGGGAAAGGAGCGGGAGCCAAGACCATCCGTTCGGGATGTTCGGCGATAGAGTGCTTGCGTCGCGTCCCACTCGGTCGGCGGGGAGGCATTGTGTGCTCCTTCTGAGGCAGGAGATACGCCCATGACTACCGACTACCCCAATGATGCAACGCCCGACCGGAAGACCGCGAAGCCAGCGGTCGCGGACGCCCAGACGCAACGAGCGCTCGCCCGCGTCAGGACAGCGTTGGAGCGTAGGAACGGCGCGGAGGCCATTCGTTTTTTCAAGGATGCCGTTGCGCACGGGCTGATCCGTGAGGATGAGGCCCTTCTGGTTTGGTTGCGTCAGGCCATGGGAGACGACGCCGCAGAGAAGCTCCTGGCCGCTTACGCGAGGTTGCCCTGTTTCTACTGTCATAGCGGTGTGATACCGTGCGAGGAGTGCAACGGACGAGGACACGATGCGGACAACCGCCCCTGTGCCGAATGCCTGGCATTGGGTGTCGACCGTTGCGGCTTCTGCGGAGGATCGGGCTGGTTCACGATCAACCATGTGCCAGGCGCTTTCCGGCTGCGGGTTATGGCCCGGCGGGTAGCGGCCGCAGCCAAGGAGGCGGAGACTCTGCTGGCGGCGGCCAAGGTCGCTGTCTCGCCCGCCAACCTTAGAGAGGCCCGGAAGGCCGCGGCGAAGACACTCCTCCAGGGGAATCGCCTGTTGTGCGTTCTGGAGAACATGAGGCTGGCGGCAACGCAGGCCGAGTTGTATCAGCCGGATTCGGGAGAGATTGTTGCCAAGATTGTGGCCGCCTGTGCGAAGTTGTCGCCACCACTGTCTGCACGGGTGCACGAACTGCTGACCATGCTGGCTGAGGTGGCCGCCCTGGAAGCTGCGGCCGCCAAGCGGTCCTCGTCGCGGCGGATGGCGGAGGCACGATGCGAGTTCTATCGCCATGTCGTGTCTTCCAGGAACTCCGCAACGACGCTGCTGGCGCACCCGTTTCTGTATCGTGAGGACTCAGGTACGGCACCTCCGGCCAAGCCTGCCGATACGGCCAGTGAGTCCGACACTGTCAGCGAAGCGGGTGACCGCTGACTACAGAGGGAATCGCGGATCACGCCGGAATACCTGGTGGCTGGCGGCCATCGACGAAGCCCCGCCTCGAGCCGCAGCGCCGACAGAAGGCATTGTGCGATCGTTGCGACCGCCGACAGAACGGGAAGACCAAGGAGCCGGGGGCGGCCGTCGTTGATGTAGAGCGCGTGTCGCAGAGACCGTTCCTGACTTCCTGTTCCTAGCGCAATGTGGAGATCGCACGGCAGCGGGGTACAATCGGGCACGCGCTGGTAAAGGGTCCGTGGTATGCTCGAACTCGAGCACGGGGGGGATCTCGGCCATGCGGTATGGTTTGTGGGGACTGATTGTGCTGGTGGGCTTGTTGGGTGGCTGCCCGGGCGCCGGGTCGGGCGTGGTCGACCTGACGTTTGATTTCAGCCAGGGCGACGAGGGGTGGGAGGCGGGGGTGGCGGACTACAGTCCGGACAACGAGATCGAGTTTGAGACGGATGTGCGCGAGTTGCCGGCCGAGTTGGATCCCGAAGGCACCGGACTGTTCATTTCCGGACGCAACAGTTCGGACGATCTGTTTCTGTTCCTGACACGCGAGGTGGGGCCGGCGGACGGGGTGCAGGCGAACCAGGCTTACGAAGTGAGCTTCACCATCGTTTTCGCCTCCAACGCGCCGAGCGGCTGCGCGGGCGTCGGCGGGGCGCCAGGCGAAGGTGTGACGCTGAAGGCCGGGGCGACTGCAACGCAGCCGCAGGTTGTTCTCGATCAGGACTTCTACAGTCTCAATGTGGACAAGGGCCAGCAGACCATAGGCGGCCCGGCCGCCTCCGTCGTGGGCGATATCGCCAACGGCATCGAGTGCGAGGCTGCGCTCGAACAGGGCAGCCCTTATGTGTCGCTTACGCGTAACCACGCCCACGACACGACGGTCACGGCCGATGCGACCGGGCGGCTGTGGCTGCTCGTCGGTACCGACTCCGGCTTCGAGGCGACGACGGCTCTTTACTACCAGCGCATCGACGTGACGCTGACAGCAGTTGCGGAATAGCGAATTACGAATAGCGAATGGTGGAGGGGCAACGTCGAGCCTCTTCATTCGCTATTCGCACTTCGCCATTCAGCACTTCAGGGTTTCTTGAGGACGAAGTTCGGGCTGCCGTAGTGGATGTAGTCGGCCCAGTCTACGGAGCGTATCTTTTCGACGGCGTGGCGCGCTTCGCGGAGGGCCCGGCCGAGAGGGGCGCCCTGCAACAGGAGCTTGTAGAACGTGCCGGCGAAGCTTTCGGCCGCGGCGTCGCCTACCGGCCAGTAGGTGCCGAGGTAGCTGGCTACCCCGCCGCGGAGCAGCGCTTCCGCGACCCCCACTGTGTCTGACAGCTGCCGGCGCAGATCCGGGGCCGGCCCGGGTACGCCGCGTCCACTCGCCAGAGCAGGCGGGCGTGCACCGGCGCGGGCGCTGGCGCGCCACACTCCACGTCCCCGCACGCGCCCGGATTCACAAGCATTGAAGAACACCACCCCGGGCAGACTGCCGCCCCAGGCCAAGTCCGCACCGGTGAGAACGTCGTTCTCGCCGCCCGGGTTGCAGAGCAGGCCGCAGCGTGACCGCGCCGCCGGGTCAAAGAAGGCATGCCCGGCATAATGGACGACGTCGTAGCGGCCTGACTGGAACCGCTCGCGCAGAGCCGCCCGCGTGGCCTGCGCGCCCCGGAGCACATCGACTTTGACGGACGGCTCGGCCGCCAGCAGCTTGCCGATGCGCTCGCCCTCGTACTCGGCGCCCGGCAGATCCTCAGTCGGGTTGACCACCAGGAGCACATCGAGCGTGGGGCCGTACTGACGCGGTTCGAGCCACTTGGCAACCGAGAGGTTCTCCGCCTGGTACTGCCGGCTCAGCCCGCCGTAAAGGGCCGGGGCCTTGCCATCGACGTGCACGGTCTCCCAAGGCAAGCGCGAACCTGCCGCATCATGCACTACGATCAGATGGCGGTCTCCGATTACTTGCATCGCTGCCTGAACGGAGGAGGGGAGCATGAGCTCGGCCAGGCGCTCCCCGAAGGCTCGCACCTTGGCGGCCGAGAAGGCGTTGCTGTCAAGCTGGGCCAGGTGGGCGTCGAGCTTGGCATTGCTGACGTTCTGCTCGGCACCGATGACGGTGGCCTTCTCGGCAGCCCCCAGCAGGGCGAGGCGATAGGTGGACATGCCCTTGTATTGGGCCTCCTGTCGCACGATCAGGTAGACGGCCTCCTCACGCGCGACCTCGCCCACGCGGCGCGTGGGGACCTCGACGGCGGGCGGCAGCTCGACCTCGTCAAAGGTGACTTGCACGTCATCAAAGAGCGGCGCCTTGGCCAGCAGATACAGTTCGCGGCGCATCTCGTCGTACCGATCGCGGTCCAGCTCGCAGAGGGTGATGCCGCGGAAGCGCCGGCCGGTGTCGTTGTCACGCAGGCCGCGCAGGAACCCGTTGAGCAAGTGGTACATAGACTTGGTGATGCTCAGCCCGGAGCCGACGCCCATGAGTACGGTGGCGAACTCCTCCACGTGGATACGCAGGAGCGTGCGAACCATGTTCTCGGCCACTGCTTGCTGGAGGGGGTAATCGAACTGATCGAAGGGGCCCATGCCCACCAGGACCACGAATTCTGCGGACAGTCCCAGGCGGGCGGTGGGCAGGATGAACACTTCACCGACGTTGGCGGAGAACATGCGCCGCTGGGTGATCTCGGTGATGGCGCCGCGGAGGCGACGGTCCAGTGCCTGGGCGGGCCCGGCCGGTTCGACGCCGCGGAAGACACCCAGCACATACGCCCGGGCATCCGCCTCGGTGATGCTGCCGCGTGCCAATCTCAGTTCCAGGTTCCGGTGCTGGCGCCGACCCACGACAACGTTGGCGAGCCCGCCGGTTGCGAGAGGCTCGGCCGGCGCCGGAAGCCCGGGGGCTGCTGCGCCTGGGCTGGGCGGCACCTCAACCGCATCGCGGTCGTGGGCATCCGGGGCGGCGAACTCGCTGAGCAGCGTGCGCAGCTCACTGGGACGAATCGCGTTGCCTCGGCGCCCGTTGAAGGGGGTGACAACGAGCGCAGCCTCGCGCACGGCTGCCCGCGAGGGCGTCCAGGTCTGCGGCAGCCGCTGGGTGGCTCCCGTCGCGAGGATGTCGGATACGGCCTTGGCCACATGGCGGTTGTTGGGCAGGCTGCCGTGTGATTCTTCGATGTAGTAGGTCGGCACGTTGGGAAGCTCGGCGAATACGCGCGGGACGGTCCCGTCGCCGTCGCGACTGGAGTAGTAGACGAACTCGCCGTTCTGCATGGCCAAACCGACGATGGTGGTCTGGTCCACACCCGCGATGAGTGTGAAGCGTTCGTCACCAGGGGCCAGGCAGGTGCGCACCTGAGGGACCTGCTTCAGGATGGCCTCCTGCACGCGCGGGCCGGAACTCGGCCAGCAACGCGGATCGAAGAGGTTCACCTGCGTGAAGCTCTCCGGGGCGGGCAACAGTTGGTAGAGCCCGGGAAACGTGGCGAAGACCTGCTCGGTCAGTTCGTTGGCGGTGTGGCGCAGGTCGGCAGCCGCCAGCTTGAGCACGGTACTGTCCACGCCGCGCAGGGCCTGCACGGCCGAGAAGGAGCCGAAGTTGGGTGTCCCCAGCATGACTACGCGGCCGAGTTTCTCGGTGAGCGTCTGCTCTTGCCGGCCCAGGGCTGCCCGGATGACCAGGCCGCCCATGCTGTGCCCGACCAAGTGGACGCGGGAGGCCTTCTCCGTGGTGATGTCGCGCGCCAGCTTGTCCCCCAGGACATCGAGACTCACCCGCCAGTCGTAAGGGTAGAACACCGCGTCGTAGCCCGCCCAGCGCAAGCGCAGCTTGAGCTTCAAGTAGGCCAGCAGGATCACGCCGACCGGTTCATACTTCGAGGGCTTGGCGTGCAGAGCAAGCTGCGGCAGGCGTCCGGCAATCACCTCCACCGGGTCGAGCCACAGCACGTCGTCGAGCCCGCCGTAGCGGGTGCCCAGTTTGGAGCCCATGATCCCCGGCACGATGAGCACGCGCGGGCCCCCGCGAGCGACGCGCCGCTGCGCCTCGCGGGCCAGTTCCCGCAACGCCCGGTATTCCTGCTCGCCGAGATAGTTTTCCAGCAGCGCGGCGTGCGCGCCGGAGACGAGGGCCGCTTCGAAGGCGTCATCGTTCAGTTGCCAGGCGGAGGAGCAAGGGGCGGGTGCGGATTCGGGTCGGTTGGGGAACCTCGCCCGAGTGGGGCCGGTCACGCCTCGGGAGGGCTTTGCGGACCGAGAGGTGTGCATGGACGCGCGTGGATGCATGAGCTTCGCGGGGCGAAGAAGCCTCCACCGGCCCCTGCCCGGGCACGCCGCACACCGGTGTGCCCGGGCCGCGGTCCGGCGCGAGCCGGGCCCCATGAAGAGAATGTCCAAGGCGCTCTATCAGCGGGGGGTGGGTCAGTGATACGGTGCGGTCCGGGCGGCAGCCGTGACTCACGGCAGGGCAGGGACGTTCATCAGTCCCCCAGGTCCACAGGACCTGGGCCACCCGCCAGGTCCACAGCACCTGGGCCACCCGCCAGGTCCACAGCACTTGGGCCACCCGCCAGGTCCACAGCACTTGGGCCACCCCTTACCCGCTTGGGCGACCCGGGTGGCCCACCTCCTTTGGAGGTGGGGGACGGATGAAGCTGGCGCGCGTCAGCGTCTCACGGCTTGCCCGCAGGGGCGGCGGTGGCATCGATCCGCAACGTGTTGATCGCTTGGTCCCGGTCCTGGTCGCGCATGCGGAGCAGGTCTTCCGGCAGCTCTGACTTGCGGATGAGCCAGCGCCACTCGGTACCGTCGGGCAGCTTGCGCACCACCTGTGCGACATAGGGGTCGGTGCGGTTCGCATCCGTGGCGGCCGCGCCGCCCTGGGCATCGGTTGAGTTGCCGGCCGCGCCGGTGGCCGGGCGGTAGAACAGCACGCCGTCGGGATCAGTCAAGTAACCCAAGCCGGTGGCGGCGGCGATGGCATCGAGCACTTCCTCGCCGGTGTTCTGCGTGGCGTAGAGGGAGAAACTCTGCTGGATCTGGGCGGGCAGCGACGCCACGGCCCCCGGCTCCGTCCGCACGCGCACGTTGAGTCGGCGTCCGACTTCGCGGAGCACGTCCATGAGCGGCCGGCTGCTGAGGCGGATTGAGAGGGGCTGTTGCAACTGCTGGACGATCAACTGTTCGATGGGCAGGATGATCACGCGCTCGTCGGAGAGCACCCAGGTCCAGCCGAAGCGGTCGCAAGCGCTGGAGATGACCTCATCGGCGGGCCCGGCCCCCACGTCGCGCACGGCCTGGGCGAACTGCTGCCACGGGTCATTGACGTCCACGCGGAACTGCACCAAGCCGCGCAGGCTCTCGCGGTCCTGCTCCTTGAGGCCGGGTTGCAGCGCGGTGAGGGTCGCGAGCGTGTCGAGCTCGGTCCAGCTTACGGGTCGGCCCAGGCGCAGCAGCACGAGCTTGGGCTCCACCTGGACGACGCCCTCGGTGACGAAGAGGTCCATGCCCAGCGGCGCGAACAACTCGCGCAGGCCCTGGCGCAGGGGAATGTTGGCGATGCGGGCGGTCACGCGCGTCTGGGGGCCGTGGGGCAGCAGGGCCATCGCCTCCGCCGACATCACCAACTCCACGCCGGTCTGCTCCGCGATTTGCCGAAAGGCGTCCTCGAGGGGCACGTTGTCGAGCGTGATGGCGCGGCTGGTTTCGTCCAGCGCCTGCTCGACGAGCGTGCGGACGTCGGTCGGCTGCTTGGGCGGCGCGAGGCCGAGCGTGGCGGCGAACATGACCAAGGTCAACGTGCGTGCGATCATGGCTGATTACCCCCGTGAAGTCCTCCACGACGACGGATGTCCGGCATCGCGGATGGTCACTTGTTTCTGAGCGGCCGCGTCTTACCAGGGCAGCGGGGCGTCCGCGCGGGGCACCGCCGGTGCCGGGCCGGCCCAAGCGTATGACACCCCCCGCCGGAGGGGCGTTAGAGAATCCGCCGTGGCGGCCTCACGTGCAAAACGGACCTGACAGACCGCGGGTGACGCGGCCCCGCCGGCGAGTGCCTGCGGCCCGACTTGGACGTGGACCACCGCCCGGGGCCCGGGCGCCGGTTCCGGCACCGCTACCGGACCGACCCTGCTGATAAACGCCAGGGCGATGACGGCCGCCGCCGCCAACGGCGTTCCCAGGCGGATCACCCAGCGACGGACCATGCGTAGACGCTGTTCCTGCACGAGGCGCCGCAACACCCCGGCCGCGAACCGCGCTTCGTCAAAGGCAACCTGGGGCGCTGCCCAGCGGTGTAGAAGCTGATCGACGCGGCTGGATTCCTTCTGGACGGTCTGGTCGCCGGCCTCCGCCGCTTCGTCCGCAAGGAAAGCACGGACCTCCGCCGTGAGCGCGTCAGCGTCGACGTTCGTGTCGCATTCGCCCCAGGCGCGCACCAAGTGGTCCACGCGGCCCAGTTGCTCACCCTCCGCGCGCAGTTGCGGGGAGCGCGCCAGGGCCTCCGCGAGGCGCTGCTGCTCCTGCGGTGTCAGTTCGCCGTCGAGGCTACAACTGAGCAGGAAGAGCGGATCATTCGGGTTGTGTTGGGGCTCCTTCATCGTTGTACCGTTCGCGCGGTGCCGGTCATGCGCTGTTGGCTATTCCGGTGGGCAATGCCCACCCTACGCCTTTCTCTTGCCTCTTGCCTTCCGTTAGAGGAACTCGTGTAACAGGTCCTTGAGTTTCTGGCGCGCCTGAAACACGTTCCATTTCACCAGCTCGATGCTGCAGTCGAGGATCTGCGCCACGTCCCTCTGCGGCATGCCCTCGACGCTGAACAGGACCAGCGCGAGCCGCTGTTTCTCCGGCAGTTGTTCGAGCGCGGCGCTGATGGCCGCGTGCAACTCAGTCGGCAGCGGTCCATCGGGATCGTCATCCCGCTCCACGAACGCCTTGCGACTGCCGGACAGGCGCCAGCCCGTGGTGCCCTCCCCGAGCTGGTCGAGCGAGGCGGCCGCGCGACTCTTGCGGCAGCGGCGGAAGTTGAGCGCTTGCGTGGTAACCACCCGCATGAGCCACGGCCCGAAGCGCTCGGGATCATCGAGCTGCTCCAGGTTGTGGTAGGCTCGGACAAAGGCTTCCTGCGCGACATCGGCGGCATCCTCACTGTGACCCAGCAGGCGGTACGCCACGGAGACCACCCGCTTCTGGTAGCTGCGGACCAGTTCGGTATAGGCGGCCGCGTCGCCGCGCTGGGCACGGCAGACGAGGGCGACCTCCCCGCTCTGGTTCGTTGCCACCGTACTGTCCACGCCCTTCGCTCCCGGTGGTTAGACACGTGCGGTTGCCGCACGTTAGGCATCCGTTGACGCAATCGCACCGGCCCCAGCGCCCCGTAGTGTCGGCCCCCCGTGGCCGAAGTGGCATTCTCGGGGCTTCATTGACGACCGCGTCGCCTGCGGGGGGGGGCGACGCTACTCGGCCTGCGGAGGGGCGATGCTACGAAGCCCGCTTGCGGATACCGGACCGACCCGTAGGCTTTATGGTAGTCTCCGTGGGCCCGTCGAGGTGACTGTATCGGTCACGGGGGGCGGTGTACAGCTATCACCGTACCGTGCCTCGGGGTGGCCCGGCGACGCCGGCGGGTTCGGACGGCCGCGGGGAGCGACGAGATGCTGACAGTCAGCGAGATTCCGCAGTGCCGGGAGGTGGTCGTTGAGGCCCAGCGGGCGGGCAATCGCGTGGGGTTGGTGCCCACGATGGGCGCGTTGCACGCGGGGCACCTGTCGCTGGTGGAGCAGGCGCGTCGGGACTGCCGGATGGTGGCCGTGAGCATCTTCGTGAACCCGACGCAGTTTGGGCCCCAGGAGGATTTCGCTGCCTATCCCCGGCCGATCGAGGCAGACCTTGCCGCCTGCCGTGCGGCCGGGGTGGACCTCGTGTTTGCACCCCCGGCGGAGACGATGTACCCGGCGGGGCACGTGACAACCGTGCGCGTCGAGCGGCTGACGAACCGGCTGTGCGGGGCCCATCGCCCCGGACACTTCGACGGAGTGGCCACGGTCGTCGCCAAGCTGTTTCAGATTCTCCCGGCGGATTCCGCGTACTTCGGGGAGAAGGACTATCAGCAACTCGTGGTGATTCGGCGGATGGCGACCGATCTGGACCTGCCGATCCGGGTCGTCGGCTGCCCGACCGTGCGCGAGCCGGACGGGCTGGCGAGGTCGAGCCGCAACGTGTACCTGAGCGCGTCGCAGCGGCAGCAGGCACTCTGCCTGAGCCGGGCGCTGTTCACCGCGGTCGAGGAGGTTGCGCACGGTCAGCGGGATGGGGCGCTGCTGATCGAACGCATGCGCAAGCTCATCGAGGCCGCCGGTGCTGGTCGCATCGACTACATCGACATCGTGGACCCGGAGACGCTGGAGCCGATGGCGGTCGTTGACCGTGCGGCGCGTGCCTGCCTGGCCGTGTGGATCGGGAAGTGTCGGCTGATTGACAACGTAGCTTTGGCCCCGCCGGCCTCGGGCCGCTAAACAGGTCCAGCCAATTGGAGAAGCCGGCGTTGGGAAGAGGGTGGCATGGCCAAGCGCAGTGCCGCCATGCTTCGCTGCCAACGAGACGTCCGCTATCGCCGCAGCATGCCGGCGCCCGCTCAGGGCGGGCTTGGGCATGCCACCCAGGGCGGGCTTGGGCATGCCACCCGATTCGTCGTGCGGGCGCCCGTGGCTCGGGCATGGCACCCAGCCCCCTTTCCCTTGCACGTAGTTCTCTGTAGGATGCCTGCGGTGCGAACGAGTGCGGCTTAAGCAACGACGCCGATTGGCGATGGATCGACGTGCCTGATGTATCCGGAACTGCCGTTTTCGCTGCCGTTCGGCATCACGATCAAGACGTACGGCTTGTGCGTGATGGTGGGGTTTCTGACGGCCACCTGGTTTACCATGCGCCGGGCGCAGCGGGTGAAGTGCGATCCGGATCTGGTGCTGAACCTGTGCTTCCTGGCGCTGATCTTCGGGATGATCGGCGCCCGGGTGTTCTTCGTCATTCACTACTGGGAGTCGCAGTTCGCGCACGTTCCCAACCGCTTGCTGGCCATCGTGGACATTCGGGAGGGCGGGCTGGAGTTTCTGGGCGCGGTGCTGGGAGGGGTGCCGGCGCTGCTGGTGTATCTGCGGCTCAAGCGAGCGTCGATGCGCGTGTATCTCGACCTGTTCGCGCCCAGTTTGATGTGGGGGCTGGCGCTGGGGCGGATCGGGTGCTTCTTCAACGGCTGCTGTTACGGCGGTCCCTGCGTGCAGACGGATGCGTCGGGGGCGTCGGTGCCGGCCTTGCCCTGGGCCATCAGTTTCCCCTACGGCAGCGCGGCCCAGTTGCGGCATTGGGAGGACCGGCTGGTGACGATCCCGGCCGAGTTGCTGGTGACGGCGGACGGGCACTCGGGGGCCTCAAGGTCGTTCCCGGTGCCGGCCGAGGCCCTCTCGATGTCCGTCGAACGCCGTGAAGGGCCGCTCCGCGCCGCGGCGAAAGCCCAGGAGGCGTTGCAGGCGGCGGTGGCGGCCGGGGCACCGGAGGAGGAGGTCCGCAAGCTGCAACAGGAGGCCGAGGTCGCCGAACGCCAACGCGACGTCCATCTCCGCAAGCACAACCTGGACCTCCTGGCGCTTGCCCAGACCTACCCCTCGCGCGCGAACCCCGAACGCATCATTTCGGTCAGTGAGTTGGAGGACCTAGCGGCGGGGTGTGCCTCGCTGCCGGTGCATCCCACGCAGCTCTACGCGTCGGTGAATGCGTTCCTGCTGTGCTTCCTGCTGACGGCGCTGTTTTACGTACGGAAGCGGCACGGCGTCGTGTTCGGGGCAATGTTGGTTCTGTATCCGGTGGCCCGGTTCATTCTCGAGATCATCCGCACGGACAATCCGCGCGATGTTCTTGGGCTGACGGTTTCGCAGTTCATTTGCGTGTTGCTGTTTCTGATCGGCGTGGCGTATCTGGTGGTACTCTACCGGTTCCTGCCGCAGCGTTCGCCGTATGCGGTTGCCTATGTCCCGCCCGAGGAGCCGGCGCCGCGGCGCTGACCGCCCGTTGAAGCAGTACCGTCGCTCCCCCGCAGCAGACGAAGCACCACCACGAAAACGGGAAACCAGGTGCCCTGCCCATGCCCGCCCCCAGTGCAGAGGGTGGCATGCCCAAGCCCGCCCTAAGCGGACGCCGGCATGCACTTCCGCAAGGAGCGACGACGTACACACTTCTCCGGCATGGCGGCGCTGCGCTTGGCCATGCCACCCGCTGGGGTTTCTTGCCGCGCGGTTGCTATCGGACGTAGGGCCGGCGCACGACATTCGAGCGTCCACAGACGCGGCCGACACCACTCTGCCCGCGGGCCGGTCGATAACCCCTGTGGCCTATCCAGAGGTTGAAGTAGAGCACGCGGGCCACGAAGCCGGCCGCCTGCGTCTCTGACCCGTTCGGGAGAACTGCGCGTGGGAGTCTGGGATTGGCTCGTCGGTACTTTGGGTCGCCAGTGTGCGGAAGGGGTCCGCGCGGGAGACCCCGCGCAGGTGGCCGCGTCCGGTGGCGCGGTCGCGACCCTGGATCCCGTCGTCAAGGAGGAACCCCCGGCCGAGGTCTGGTGGGCACCCCCCGCGGACGCCTGCACTGATTTCCCGCCGCTCGTTCACCCCGAGCTGACCACCGAGGGGCGGGCCTTGCAGAACGCCCTGGTATCCCACTTTGATGGGCACAACCTGAGCATCCCCGCGCTGCCGCAAGTGCCGGAGCGCGTGCTGCGCCGCCTGCGCAGCTCGGACTGCGATTTCGGCAAGGTCGCCAACGATATCGCCACCGACCAGGTGATCGCCGGCGCGGTGATCCGCATGGTCAACTCGCCTCTGTACGGCGGGGCGAAGAAGATCACCTCGTTGCGTGCGGCCGTCACCCGCCTGGGTGCCAACGCGCTGCGGACGCTGATGATGTATCACTCGCTGCAGGCCGCCCATTTCGACAGCCGGGGCAAGGAACGCGACCTGGCGCAGATGTTGTGGCGTCGCGCGCTGGCGGGGGCGGCCGTCATGCAGCGGCTGTCGGAGCTCACCGGCGCCGATCCCGAGGAGGCATTTCTGCTCGGGTTGCTGCACGACATCGGTAACGTCGTCGTGTTGCGTGAGACCCAGCATCAGCGTGAGATCATGCGTTTCCGGGTGGACCTGGAGACCTTCGAGTACCTCTGCCAGCAATGCCATCAGGAGTTCGGCGAGTTGATCGCGACCGCGTGGGAACTGCCGCCGCGGCTGCGCTCCCTCATCAGTGACCACCATTGCCCCCCCGCCGCTGACGATCCCCACCGCCGCGAACGGCTGCAACTGCAACTTGCCGACATGATCACGGTCGTGCTCGGCTACGCTCCCCGCGTGGCCTATGACCTGCTGGGCTCCCGCCCGGCCCTGGAACTGGGGCTGGTCCGCGGTCCGCAGGTGGACGCCCTGCTGGCCAAGCTGCCAGGTGACGTCGACGACATCGTGCAGGGTGGTCGCTGACTCGCTCGCATGTCGTGCAACAAACATTCTCCCGTCCTGACTTGACTTAGAGCGAGTGAGTGTGCCGTTCTGTTCGGACCGCCGCGGCACGCTGGAGCTGCGGCAACGCAGCGGCTTGCTCTACCCCACGGACTTGCGATATACTGCGTTTTGGGACCGACGGGGCGGACGTACTGCCCGCTTCCGCCCAGCGGCCGCATGGGGGACTTGGGGAGCGAGAGCGCTAATCCCAGACGAACGCGGTTCGACCGACCGGCGAAGGAGGATTCCGAAGTGAACACGCTGCGCGCACAACGAGCCTGGCTTTTGGGGGGAGTGTTCGGCATTCTGCTGGCGGCATCGCCGTTGGCGTCGGCGTCGGAACAGGGGCAGGCGGCGGCCGCCCAGGTGACCGACGCCAGCTACCGCGCGGTCCTGGGGGACCGGTTCGGTATCGCCGGGATTCTGTACACCCACCAGGGGCACAACCGCGGCGTCGGCGGGGCCCAGCATGACCCGGCCATGTACAACATCCGCGACGCCATGCTCAGCTTCGGGCTGACCGTGACGATGGAGCCGTTCCTTTATTACGGTACCACGTACTACAACGTCGTGGGTACCCAGTGGGGGACCGTCTACCCGGACCAGGAGTACGTCATTGGGGCGCACTATGATTCGGTGGACAACCCCGGCGCCGACGACAACGCCAGCGGGGTGGCCGGCGTGCTCGAGGCTGCCCGCATCCTCACCCAGTACGACTCGGAGTACACCATCCGCTACATCGCCTTCGACCGCGAGGAGCAGGGGCTCTACGGCAGCGAGGCCTATGTCGCCGACCACGCCACGGACGACATTCTCGGCATGTTCTCCCTGGACATGATCGCCTACGACACGAACACCAACGTGGCCCGCATCTACGGGCGGGATGCCTATCAGACTTTGCTCAACTCGCTGGGCGCCGCGATCCTCGAGTACGGTGACAACCTCACCTGGATGGACGCCGGCTGGATCAACGCCAGTGACCACGCGCCTTTCTCCGATGCCGGCTTCCCAGCCGGCTTGCTCATCGAAGGCGAGGTGTGGAACAACCCCTACTACCATCAGTCCACCGACCACGTCGAGAACCCCAGCAACATCAACTACACCTACGCGGTCAACATGACCCGCAGCGTGGTGGGCTGGCTGGTGGACACGGCTAATGTCTGGGTGGATGTGGACGCCCTGAAGTTCACCTACCCGAACGGGCGGCCCGAGTTCGTCGCCCCGCACGGCGGCACCCGCGTGCGCGTCGTGGTGGAAGGCTTGGGGGATGAAGTTCCGCAGCCGGGCACGGGCATGCTGCACTGCAACCTGGGCACCGGCTGGCTGACGTTTCCCATGGACGAGATTTCACCCAACGTCTATGACGCCGTCTTCCCGCCCGCCCTGTGCCGCAGCCAGGTGCCGTACTACTTCAGCGCCCAGGCGGTCAGCGGCAGCACCTACTACGGCCCCAGCGGAGCCCCCGCGGCCGGCTTCAGCGCGACCGCGTCCTATGGCTGGGCGGTCATCTACGAGAACCTCTTCAACAGCAATCCCGGCTGGACGATCTCCGGTGGGCAGTGGGCGTTCGGGCACCCGACCGGCGGCGGCGGCGAGTACGGTGGGCCCGATCCCAACAACGGCTACACCGGCACCAATGTCTACGGGTACAACCTCAGCGGCGACTACGCCAACAGCATTCCGGAGTATCACCTCACCAGCACGCCCATCAACTGCACCGGGTACACCGGCGTCCGCCTGCAATTCCGGCGCTGGCTGGGCGTCGAGCGCTCGCAGTACGACCACGCCTACGTGCGGGTGAGTAACAACGGCAGCACCTACACGACGGTCTGGCAGAACCCCAACTCGGAGACGGCCGATACGTCCTGGCAACTGATGGACCTGGACGTTTCGGCCGTGGCGGACAACCAGTCGGCCGTGCGCCTGCGCTGGACCATGGGCACCACGGACACCGCCTGGCGCTACTGCGGCTGGAACATCGACGACGTGCAGTTGGTGGCCCTTAGCTGCACGCCGCCTTACTCGGCCGACGGCGACTTCGACGGCGACGGCGACGTGGACCTTGCTGACTTCGCGGCCTTCCAGGGCTGCCTCAGCGGCGCCGGCGTGCCCTTCGTGGCCGAGTCCGGCTGCGAGGTCTTCAACTTCGATTTTGACCTGGACGTTGACATCACCGACTACGAGGAGTTCGAGTCCCTGCTGACCGGACCGTAGGGTTCTTCTTCCGCAGATTGCGCAGATTACACAGATTAGAAAGAAAGAGCGCCACGGAATCTGCTGACGAAGCGTGTTGACAACCCCAAAGGCACCAGGGCACGAAGTGACTTTCGCGCCAGGGTGCCTTCGTGGTATCGAGAACGTCTAACAGAACTCCTCTCCCCCTTTGGGGAGAGGGTAGGGTGGGGGAGAATGTCGCTGTGACTGCCCCCCCGATGCCTCCCGGGAAGGGAGGGCGGCTGTGTTAGAGACCCCAGGCAGCCCCGTCGGCAGATTACGATCCCTCTTTGCTTCTGACTCTGCGTAATCTGCGTAATCTGTGGACATAGGGTTCACTGTTCTACCAGGTGTACCGTGCCGTGTAGCGGATCGTCACCTCGCCGTCGGGCTCGATCTTCACCGGGAAGTGCACGGTGCGGGCATCGGCCTTCTCGTATTCCTGCGTCGCCTGCTTGATTTCCCAGGTCAGCCAGCGGAAGAGGTTCTCCTTGACGATGACGTTGACCGCCTCCTTCTTGTGGTTGCGGACCTTGATCTCGACGGTCTCTTCCAGCCAGTTGCGCTTGGTGTCGATCTGGAAGTCAGTCTGCGTGCGCTCGCCGACCACGTCGAAGGCGCTGCCCATCTTGATCAGGACGATCTCGTCCTTGGGTGTGTGGTCGATCTTGTCCTCGCCGATGAACTCCAGGGTGCCGTCGGCCGGGTCCAGCTTGCTGACGCGGATGCGCCCGCCCGGCAGCGGCATGCCCATGCCGATGCCCTTCTCGTTCTTGAACTTCAGGTAGATGTCGACCTTCTTGTTGCCCTGGGTGCCGTAGTTGCGATCGACCATGGGGGAGGCGAAGAAGCCGCGATACCCTTCCGCCAAGCCGTAGTAAACCAGCACCTTCTCACACGGCACCTTCGCCACCAGCGGAAACAGCTCAAGCTGCTTGGTGGAGTTGTCCGGCAGCGTGGTGGGGCGACCGAGCGTGTACAGGTGATACTCGAAGAACTCCTTCTCCTCGAAGCCCATGTCCATCGCCGACTCGGCCATGGCCATCTTGGCCCGCGCCCCGCGCGCCATCATCGGCTCCGGCTGCGGTGCCCGGTGCACCTCACCCGCGATGAGCTTGAGCCTGGCGTCGCGGTAGGTCGCCCCCGACTGATTCACGATGCTCACCCAGGCGCCGACGTCCAGCAGGCCGCTGTTGGCGTCCTTGCCCTCGGCGAAGATGAGGTTGTAGTCCGCCCACCAGGTCAGCCCCTCGGTCTCATACGTGACCCGGGTGCGGTGCGTACCCGCCTGGGTTGTCTGCACGTCCCACACCAGCGTCGGCTTGGTGATCAAGCCCTGGGGCAACTGCGGCAGGAACACGTTGGAGTACCCGTTGACCACCTGCACGGAGCCGTCGTCCTTACGCAGCAGCACGGCCCCCCGCGCGCTGAGGAGCGTGCCCTCGATGGTCTTGACCTGCTGGCCGAGGACCTGCTCCAGCGCGATGGGCTGATCCAGGAAGCGCTGCATCAGCTTCTCGACGCTCACCAGGTCGAACTCATAGTTCTGCTCCAGCACGCGCGTGCCCGCCGGATCGGTCAGCGAGGCGAAAGTGACGGTGGTCGGGTCGATCTGGCTGGCCACGTCGGTGAAGCGGATGCTGCTGCGCCCCGCGTCGAGCTTCAGCGACCGTTCCTGCTTGACGACGCCGTAGCCCGGCACGGTCAGCGGCTGGCCGTACATCTGGGTCTGGGCGCCGGGTCGATACAACTCGGGCGGCACCGCTCCGGGCTGCAACTTGCTGTAGATGGTCAGCATGGTCGCGTCGGGAGCCGGCTCTTCGCCCACCGCGGGCTTCGTCATGGCTGCCATCAGTCCCACTCCTAACAAGACGCTCACTCTGCGCAAATACCCTGCATTCATGGTGTGTTCCTCGTCCGTGTGTACGATGTCTCTCCGGATCTCGACCGCCTCGGTCCTTGGGGGCAAGGCGCCAAATGGCTGCACGCAATAGGGAGACTAACCATCGGACGCGGGTGGCATGGCCAAGTCCCGGCGCGCCGGGACCATGCTCTCCCCTGGCCGACCGGGAGACTGCCACCACAACATGCCGGCGCCTTCGGCTTGGGCATGCCACCCCACTGGTTTCCCTGTTGGGTGGTCCTGTTCAGAAGAAGCCCCCTGCTCCTTAGACGCCTGGAGCGCCCTGGAGGTTCCCACCGCGCCCCCTGTCTACTGCTTCTCGATCCGTTCGCGTCCGCCCATATAGGGCCTGAGCGCCGGCGGGATCGTCACCGTCCCGTCGGCATTCTGGTACAGCTCCAGGATGGGGATCAGGATGCGCGGCGAGGCAATCACCGTGTTGTTCAGCGTGTGGCAGAAGTGGACCTTCTTGCCCGCGTCGCGGTACCGCAGCTTCAGCCGCCGCGCCTGGAACTCGTAGAAACGCGACGCCGAGTGTGTCTCGCCGTAGCCGTTCCGCGACGGCATCCATGTCTCGATGTCGTACTTGAGCACCTGCCCCATCCCCAGATCGCCCGAGCAGACGTTCACCACGCGATAGGGCAGCCCCAACGCCTGCACGATGTCCTCCGCGTTCTGGAGAATCTCGAGGTGATGCTGCTTGCTGGTGTCGATGTCGTTGCGGCAGACGATCACCTGCTCGACCTTGTCGAACAGGTGAATGCGGTAGAGCCCCGCCGTGTCCTTGCCGGCCGCCCCCGCCTCGCGGCGGAAACAGGTGGACAGCGCGCAGTAACGCAGCGGCAGGGCCTGCTCCTCCAGGATTTCGCCGGCGTGCAGGGCGGTCAGCGGCACCTCGGCCGTGCCCACCAGCGACATCTCGTCCCGCTCGCACAGATAGGCCTGGTCGCGCCCGCTGGGGAAGTAGCCCGTCCCGTACATCACCTCCTCACGCACGAGCACCGGCACGACCATGGGCACGAAGCCGCGGGCGACCATCATGTCCTGCGCCAGCCGCAGCACGGCCTGGTGCAGCAGGGTGCCGTCGCCGCGGAGCGTGTAGTTCCGCGTCCCGCCCAGCCGCACGCCGCGCTCGATGTCGATGATGCCCAACGCCTCCCCGAGCGCGACGTGGTCCTTGGGCTCGAACTCGAACCGGCGGACCTCGCCGACGCGGCGGATTTCGACGTTCTCGCGATCATCCGCTCCAACGGGCACCTCCGGATCCGACGGCTGGGGAATGGTGAGCATCAACTCGTCAAACTCGGCCAGTACCCGGGTTTCTTCGTCTTCCAGCGTCTTGATGCGCGGCTTGAGCGTGCTGACTTCGGCTTGCAGCCGATCAGCCTCCGCCCGAATCTGGGCGTCACTTTGACCGGCGCCCTGCGCTTCCTGGTAAGGCTTGGACTTCGGGTTACGCAGCATGCCGATCTGCTGCCCGTCTTCTCTCACCCGGTTCCGTAGCGTGTCCAATTCGAGCTGCAACTCCCGCCGCCGCTGATCGGCCGCCAGCAGGCGGTCGAGGTCGCAGTCGATGCGCTTCTGGCGGGCAGCCTCTCGAATCCGGTCCGGGTTCTCGCGAATGAATTTGATGTCCAGCATGGCGCTGTATCTCGATGCCCGTGGGGGTCGTTGCTGTTCCCCCCGCGCTAGAATGTCGCGTCGCTCCCCGCGTCCCTGCGTCGCCGCCGTGCTCCGTGGATGGGGAGGAGCGCCCGTCGCTCGGACCGGTATCACGGCCGGCCCCGGCAAGCAAGAAAGAAGCAACGAGCAGGGACAGCGTACCAATGTTCCTCGGTTCGGACTACGCCGATTCCGGGGTGCAGGTGCATGTCCTGCAGGGCTCGGGCCACAGTTCGGGAAGCGGACCGGCCGCAGGGGCGGAGCTGCTCACGGGGCCGAGCTTGCGTACGCGACGGACCGCCATACGGCCGGTCAATCAGGGAGGCGACGGGACGTTCAGGTGCACATAGGCGCTGCCTGTGCCGAGCTGACGCAGCACCTCTCGATCGGGGCGTGCCAACCCGCCCAGCGGGCTGGGCACCGGTACGGACACTTCCAACCACACGCAGTCGGCCTCCGTGTGGACGTGCCCTCCGTCCAGGGCGGCCGGCAGCAGCACCGTGTCCCCACGACCGAACGGAAGCTGTCCCGTGGCACCCGCCCACGTGATCCGTCCGCTTCCCTCGAGCACGATCCAGACGACCATCTCCTCGTAGGGGATGGCCTGTGCGACGCCCGCGCTCATCCGCACACGCTCGATGACGAAGAACGGCGTCTGCACGAGTCGGCTGACGCATACCCACAGCCCGGCCACGTGGGCCGGCTCCTCTTCCGGAAGCTGTGCCGGCGTGGACAGACACGCACACGCCAGCGCGTCGTCGGCGTGTAGCGGCCGGGGTCGGCCGGTGGTGGGGTCGGCGCGGTCCCAGTCATAGAGGCGGTAGGTGGTGTCGGACGGCGTCTGGATCTCGGCCACCAGTAACCCCGCGCCGAGAGCGTGCACCGTACCGCCGGGAAGGTAGTAGCAGTGTCCCGGGCGGGCGGGCAGGCGCCGCAGCAGAGGCTGCACGTGCCCTGCCGCCAAGGCTTGACGCAGTTGCTCTACCGTCACGGTGGCGCTGAAGCCGCGGTAGATGTAACCGTCCAGCGGTGCGTCGATGACGTACCACGCTTCGTGCTTGGCACGCCCCTCCGCCATCGGCGGCCGGGCCCCGGTCTCCCCAGGATGCACCTGCACGCTGAGGGCCTCGCGGGCGTCCAGGAACTTGATGAGCAGCGGGAACCGCCCGTGCCACAGCGGTGCGCCCCCTACCAGCGCATCGCCCCAGTCGTGTAGCAATTGGCGCAGCGAGCGACCGGCGGCCGGGCCGCGCGCGACGACCGATTGACCGTCCTCGAGGTCGGCAAGTTCCCAGGATTCGCCAATGCGGTCGTCAGGTGGCAGCGCCTTGCCAAGCAGCGCTTCCAGACGCCGACCGCCCCAGAGTCTGGGTTTCAGGACAGGCTGGAATACCAGCGGGCAGACCTTCACGACAGATACCTCTTTGCACGGATTCTACGGACGGACAGGAACCCCACAATGCGCCAGGGCGGCCGCGGCCGCGCGTGGCCTGCGGAGGCCCTGCGGCGAAAACGAGCTTGGCGGCACGACCCCAGCGGATTAGACTACTCCGGAGTGTATCCCCAGGCAGCGAAGCCATCGGGCTAGCGGAAAGGAGGACCCAGGGCCGGCCTGCGAGCCGCAGGTGTCCGCCAGCCAGCAGGCCAGCGGCGGCGGGCGCCTCGTTTTCAGTCGCAGGACGACGGCCGGGGGGCTTGGTCAGGCGGCTTGTGGGCGATGGCTGGTTCCCCTTCGATGTCGAGATTTGGGGGTGCGATAACCGGGCGTCCCAACGCCGCATGTGGCAGGAGTTTCCCATGACGGATCAAGCGCAGGCAGGCGGACCGATCGCCTATGCCGATTTCCAGAAGGTGGCGATCAAGGTGGGGCGGGTCGTTTCGGCGACCGACCATCCCAACGCCGACAAGCTGCTGGTGCTGCAGGTGGACCTGGGCAACGAGAAGCGCCAGATCGTGGCGGGTCTGCGTGGCCACTACACCGCGGCCGAGATGGTCGGCAAGAACATTGTCGTGGTCACGAACCTCGCGCCGCGGATGATGCGTGGTCAGCAGAGCAACGGGATGTTGCTGGCGGCGGTGTCGGCCGATCAAACCAAGGTCATCGTGCTGACGACCGACCGCGAGGTGGAGCCGGGCAGCGCGGTCAGTTGAGCGCCGGGGTGGACGTCGGGGTACGGGAGGGTACGGGAGTGGGACCCTGCGCCGGCGTGCCTCTGTCGGGCGCGCTGCGCTCGCCGGTCGCCGGGCAGGGGTGCCCCAGCGAAGGCCCCCGCGGGGGGCGACCCTGCGTCCGGCGAGCCAGCGGCGAGTACAAGCACATGATGGACGAGCCCGCAAAGGTAATGACCGCCAGGCGTGACCGCGGTGGGCGGGCCGGCCGAGTCGTGGCCTGGCTGGTGGCCGGGGCGCTCGCGCTGGTGGGCGGGTGCCAGGGCAGCCGCCTGAAGGAAGCCCAGGCGGTGCGGAACGAACGCATCGCCCGCAACTACGCGGCCTGCGTCGAGCGCGAGGCCCGCCGGCGGGAGACCGCGCAGACGGCCCTGGAAGAGGCGCGCCGCTCGGAGGCCCGCCACCGTCAGCAGCTCAAGGCCACCGAGAAGCAGCTTCACGACCGTCGCATCCGCAAGATCGAGGACTGGCAGGAGAATGCTCCGCAGCGTCGGGCGACCTACCGGTCCGGCCTGCGTGGCCACCCCGAGGACATCCCCGACACGTTCGCCGACATGATCTACTAGAAGACCACGCAGTTGGGAAACCGGACGGGTGGCATGCCCAAGCCGAAGGCGCCGGCATGCGCTGGTGAACCTCGGCCTCGTCCAAGCAAGCACCTGGCGGCGCTGCGCTTGGCCATGCCACCCCGGTCGACTGCCTGACCTCTTCATCAGGTGGGGCCCCCGGCAAGGCGCGCTTACCCAACGCCAGCGTGCCCGTTGCTGTTTCTGGCTGCGATCCCTGCCGGGCGTTATCATCGACTTTCTATGCAGGACACGACGCCGTCCACCCGAGAGAATGAGTGGACCATCGGCCGGTTGCTGAACTGGACGACCGACTATCTGGCGCGCCATCAGGTGGACGAGGCGCGGCTGGCCGGTGAAGTGCTGCTGGCGCACGTGCTGGGGTGCCGGCGGATCGAGCTGTACACGCGTTTCGAGTCGCAACCGGCGCGGGAACAACTGGACATCTACCGGGACCTGGTAGCGCGGGCGGCCCGGCAGGAGCCAATCGCGTACCTGGTCGGACACAAGGAGTTCTTCTCCCTCGATTTCGTGGTGACGCCGGAGGTGCTCATCCCGCGCCCGGAGACGGAGACGCTGGCGGAGGAGGTCATCGACTACGCCCGGCGGCAGGCGGGACGGACGTGGCAGATTCTCGAGGTGGGGACCGGCACCGGCTGCCTGGCGATCGCGGTGCTCAAGCACGTGCCGACCGCGCAGGTGGTGGCGACGGATCGGGTTCCGGCCGCCCTGGCCGTGGCGGCGGACAATGCCAGGCGCCACGGCGTTGAGCAGCGTCTGACGCTCGTGGAAGCGGACGGGCTGGCGCTGGCTGCGGACGTGGTTCCGGCGGGCGGGTTCGATATCCTGATGTCCAATCCGCCGTACATCAGCACGGAGCAGCTTGCCACGCTGCCGCCGGCGGTGCGCGAGTACGAGCCGGTGGCGGCCTTGACCGATGGGGCCGACGGGCTGGCGCTGTACCGGGCGATCGAGGCGGACGGGGCGCGGTGTCTGACCGCGGACGGGGCGGTCTTTGTGGAGATTGCGGCCGGTCGGGAGGCGAACGTACGGGGGGTGTTGGAGCAGTCCGGACGGTTCCGGCATCGCGCTACCATCCGCGATACGGTCCTCGGCCACGAGCGGGTGATGTGGTTCCAACGTGCGTGAGGCGCTGACCGGTCCGGTCGGGCAGGATGAGAAAGGGGAGCGGTGTGGACCTGTTTGAGATCACGGGTGGCAACCGGCTGCGCGGGAGCGTCACGATCGGCGGGGCGAAGAACGCCGCTTTGCCCATCATGGCCGCGGCGATTCTCGTGGAAGGGGAGACCGTTCTGGAGCAGGTCCCCGACCTGGCCGACGTCCGGCAGATGCAGGTCCTGCTGCAGCGCCTGGGCGTGCATTGCGAGCGGGACGCGCAGGGTGCGATGCACCTGCGGGTCGAGGACGAGTCCAACACCCACGCGGAGTACGACCTGGTCAGCAAGATGCGGGCCAGCGTCTGCGTGCTGGGACCGCTGCTGGCCAAGCGGAAGCGGGCCCGCGTGTCAATGCCCGGCGGCTGCGCCATCGGCGACCGGCCCATCAACCTGCACGTCCAGGGGCTGGAAGCCATCGGCGCGGAGTATGAGTTGCTCAACGGCGACGTCGTGCTCAAGGCCAAGCGGCTCACGGGCGCCGAGATGTTCCTGGGGGGGCCGTTCGGATCGTCGGTGACGGCCACCGCCAACGTGATGATGGCGGCCACGCTGGCCGAGGGACGCACCATCATCGAGTGCGCCGCCTGCGAACCGGAGGTGGTCGACCTGGCGGATTTCCTCAACGCCTGCGGGGCACGCATTCAGGGACACGGCACGCCGCACCTGGTCATCGACGGGGTGCCGAAGCTTACGGGGGTGCAGCACCGCGTGATCCCCGACCGGATTGAAGCGGGCACGTTCATGATTGCGGCTGCCATCACCAACGGCGACCTCGAATTGCCGGGCGCGCGCGTGGACCACCTGCTGGCGGTGGTGGATCGGCTTCGCCAGATCGGGGTCATCGTGGAGCGCAAGGACGGCGGCGTGGAGGTTTCCTCGGCCCGTCGTCTGGAGCCGACGCAGATTACCACGCAGCCGTATCCCGGTTTCCCCACCGACTTGCAGGCGCAGGTGATGGCGCTGCTCTGTCTGGCCGACGGCAACAGTGTGATTACGGAGAAGGTGTTTCCCGATCGGTTCCTCCACGTCGGCGAGCTGAGCCGCATGGGGGCGCAGTTGCGCAAGGAGGGGCCGACGGTGACGGTGGAGGGGATCAAGCGGTTCGTCGGCGCCCCGGTGATGGCTTCGGACCTGCGTGCCTCGGCCGCCCTGATTCTGGCGGGTCTGATTGCCAAGGGCACGACCCGGGTCCACCGCGTGTACCACATCGACCGTGGCTACGAGCGCTTCGAAGAGAAGCTCTCCAGTGTCGGCGCGCACATCCGGCGGTTACCGGAGTGACCTGACGGCCCACCCGGTTGTGTTCCCCATCGCCCGTTCGCTATACTCGGTGCATTCTGAGGACCCGCCGCGAGGAGCCCCAGCGGCGCCGCCGGTGCCGTTACCGGCGTCCACGTGGGTGGGCTCGGCGTGTCGTTCGTCCAGCCGCGGCATTGTTAATACTGTACCGTGCGGGGCGGCGCGTGGCGCGACGCCCCGGTGTTGTGCCTTCTATATAGTCGAGGACCGCCAGCCATGATGCCGCAGATCGACCACGGAGACCGAAAGGGGCGAGAGCACGGGGCCGGCGCGAGCCCGGTTCAGCGCGTTGGGTGGTACGGACGGACGGCGCTGGTCACCTGCCTTCTGGTGGTCACGGCGCTGGGCGTCGGCGTCAGCCGGGCTGCCGCGGAGACGCCGGCCGGGCCGTCCGAGCTCACGCAGCTCATCGCCGTGGACGCACGCGAGGTGGCACCGGAGCTGCTGTTACAGCTCGGGGCCGATCCCTGGCAGCGGGACGGCGACCGCCTCGTCTTCCGGGTGACGCCGGCCTTGACGGACTACCTGGCGGGGCGGGGCTTGCTGTTCGAGGTGGTCTGCGAAGATGTGTATGCGGCCTGGGAAGCGCAGCAGGCGCGGCGCCTCGTCCCGCAGGCTGAGGACTTTACCACCTACCACGACCTGACGGCGGCCGAGGCGGTGCTCAGCCGCCTGGCCGCGAATCACGCGGACCTCGTGGTCCTGGAGACCATCGGGCGGTCGGTGCAGGATCGGCCGATCCGTGCCCTGCGCGTCAGCAGCAATGCCGTGCTGACCGACGCCGAGAAGCCCGCGGTTGCCATCTTAGGTTGCCACCATGCCCGTGAGTGGATCAGCGTGGAGGTGCCGCTGTATTTCGCGGAGTACCTGGTCGAGAACTACTTGAAGAACGGCGACGTGACCCGCCTGCTCAACTATGCGGAAGTCTGGATTGTCCCCATCGTCAACCCCGACGGTTTCGTATACAGTTGGAATGTGGACCGCTGGTGGCGCAAGAACCGGCGGGTCAACGACGACGGCACGTTCGGTGTCGACGTCAATCGTAACTATGATTACATGTTCGGCGGCGCGGGCGCCAGTGACAATCCCGGCGACGCAACGTACCACGGCCCGGCGCCGTTCTCGGAGCCGGAGACACGGACCGTGCGCGACCTGCTGAATGGAACGACCTCCGGACGGACCTTCGCCGGGGCCTTGAGTTATCACAACTACAGCCAGGTCATCATCTACCCGTGGGGGCATACGACGCAGCCGGTGGAGAACGTCAGTGAGTATGAGCGCGTGGCCGGGCGAATGGCGGTGCTGATCAACGCGGAGCACTCCGACGTGCAGTATGACTACGTGGCCGGGCAGGCATCCGTCCTGCTGTACCTGGTCAACGGCGATCTGGTGGACTGGGGGCACGGCGCGCTGGGCATCATGGCCCTGACCGTGGAGGTGCGTCCGCGGGGGTATCCTTACTTCGCGCTGCCCGAGGAGCAGATCATCCCCACCTGCGTCGAGAACCTGCCGGCGTTTCTGTATTTCGCCGCTGACCGCGCCATTCCCGGCGCCGCGGAACTGGATGGGGACGCCGACGGCTTCCTCGACGACGATGACGACTGCCCCGCCAGCCCGGGCGGCGCGCCCGTCGATGAGATGGGCTGCGCGGAAACCGAGCAGGACCTGGACGGCGACGGCGTGCCCAATGCCCTGGACCTCTGCCGGGACAGTCTGCCCGGGCAGCAGGTGGACTCCACCGGCTGCCGCCTGCCCACGCTGTTTCGGCTGTCCGTGACCTCGAACGCCGCGAGCGTGGAGATCGAGGTCTCACCCCGTGACATCGACGCTGCGACGAAGGGCGCCGCCGGACCGGCGGGCTTCGTGCGCGAGTACGCCGTGCCGACGAACCTCGTGCTCACCGCGCCGCTGGAAAGCGAGGGCCGCCGCTTCGTGCACTGGGTCACAAACGGTGCCGTCGTGGCGGAGGGGCAGAACACCATCGCGATCGCCGCCGCCGAGGACGTCTCCGTGGATGCGGTCTATCGCCTGCCGGTGGGCGCGCGGATCGAGGGACCCGCGCGGCTCCCGGACGAAGTGGCCGACAACGTCGCGTGCGTCGCCGATTTCACTGTGCAGATTGTCTACGATGACGGCGCGCTGTTTCCTGCCGACGGGGACGCTGCGTGGAGCCTCGACAATCCGAATCTGGGCACGCTGGTGGCGCCGGGCAAGCTGCTGGCGTACAACGTGTCGGCCGCCGCAGGCGAGATCGTGGGAACGCTCAACGCAACGGTCGCCCTGGGCGCCAACGCGCTCGCGGCCGAGCCTCTGACCGTGCGGGTGTTCGACGCCGAGACCCGCTGGCCGTGGTGCACGGAGTTGACCCTGGGCGGGCCCGCCGAGGTGGCCTCGCCGGCCCCCGCGACGTTTGTCCCGACCGTGCAGTTCGAGTTGGGCCCGGCGCCGGAGGTGACGGCCCAGACCGTGGCCTGGGCGTTGCTGACGCCGGCCGGGGAGGCCCTTGCGGAGCCGCCGGCCAAGCTGAGCGCCGGGTTGCTGACGACCGAATGGGTCGCGGACGACACGCCGGTGCTCGTGCGGGCTACTTACGCCAACGACGACGGGACGACCTGCAGCGCGGACTTGCCCGTGACCATCCTGGCCGGTGATCCCGCCGATCGACCGCGGCCGGCCGGAGTGTGCGGGGCGCTCGGTCTGCTGCCGGTTATCGGGCTGCCGGTGGGCATGGCCGCGTACCGTCTGCGGCGTCGCTGACGGCTTGGTGGTAGCGTCGGCCGACACGGAAGCCGCCCACCGCACCGGCTGCCACGGCATTCACATCGTTGGACCAGTTCTTCAGGAGGTTTGTAGCGTTGCAACGTCCGATTCAGCGGCCGCCGAACGCGCTCCGGCGACGGGCCCGCTCGTTTGCGCCGGCCGCGCGCCCATCGAGGAAGGACGCCGGCGGGCAACCTGATGTTTCCCGGCGGCAACACGCTGCTACAGACGGAACCTGGCCTCCCTCGCCCGCCCCTCGTCCGCCCGCACCGTAACCCCCTGTCCCGCTGGAAGTTGCGGCCGCGTTGCATCTCCCGGCGTTGTTTTCACGGCCTGGCATCGCCTCTGCTCAGTCGGTAGAGGCGTCGGCGCCAGGGGCCGATCGAGGCCGCCTCCCGCCGGAGCGGGCGGCCGGCATCACGGGCAACCAGCCACACGGGGGAAGGAAGCCATGATGGACGAGGACACCTTTCAGCGGAAGCTCGCGGAGTTGATCGCGGAAATCGGGACGCTCCCCGCGGGTGAGCGCGATAAGCTCGAGCTGCTGGTCGCCCAGACGCGCGAGCGGCATGAACAGCTCAAGGCCACGTTCAACAGTTTGCAGGAAAGCATCGACTTCGTGCGCCTGAGCATCAAGTACCTGCTCTTTGATCTGGAGGCCACCCGGCGCGAGAACGCCCAGTTACGCAAGATGATCGAGGGCGGCGGCAACCAGCAATAGGACATGCAGTCACCTGGGTCCGCCCGGCGGACGCCGCTCACCAGCGGCGCCCCGGGGCGGCGACTCAGTTCTTACGCAGGAGGAGGGGAGATACCCACCCGCGCAGGAGGAGGCGGAGGAAGACGCGACTCTTGACGCAGTATGGGGGGGGCGGCAGCGCTTCCGGCGGACGGAGCCGCAGCAATACTTCTACAGAACCGGAACGTCTGCTGCACGAGCCCGCGGACAGGAGGTCCGCGGGCTTTGTATATTCAGACCCACAGCCCGCCCCCTGTTCCACAGAAGCCCGCTGAAGCGCGGACCCTGCGTTGTCCCCAAGCGCCACTCAGCACCTCGTCGGGGTACAAGCGGGTCAAGGCCAACCCTGCACCACGGCCCATCATCTCTCCCCAGCGCCGCAGGCCGGAAAAGGGCCCCGGACGACCGGATTGACCAACGCGGCCCGAGGTCGTTTCTGCCCCGCTGCACGGGCAGTGAATCAATGGCAGGGTGACCTCTATTCAATCCACGGGGCAGACGTGGTAGCCTGCCGCGCCCAACCCATGAAGACAGCTTCGTGTCTTGGTACCTTGGTGGTGAACGAAAGGGTGTACGACGGCTTCAGGTTGCCGCGACAAACGCGGCGATTGACCAACCGGCGTGTGGGCGGTACGTACTGGCGGACCAGGGAATCCGCGGCGTGGAGGAAAAGAGGGTCAACCACAAAGACACGAAGACACCAAGGTGCCAGACGTTCTTTGTGCCTGGGTGGTGAACTGAAGGCAAACAACCATGAAGCAGCATGCGCCCGTCCCGGAGCGCGCGGAACATGCCGCGCGGGTCGTCGTGGATGCCGCCTTCCGCGTCCATTCGGCGCTCGGCCCCGGCTTGCTCGAAAGCGTTTATGAAGCGTGCCTGGCACATGAGTTGCGCAGACAAGGTGTCCCCTATGTGGCGCAGCAGGTCCTGCCTGTGGTTTATGACGGCCTGCGCCTGGACGCAGGGCTCCGGATCGACTTGCTCGTGGACGAGAGCATCGTCGTAGAGTTGAAGGCGGTCGAGAAGATACTCGCCATCCACGAGGCACAACTGCTCACGTATATGAAGCTGGCGGACAAACGGTTGGGGTTGCTGGTCAACTTCAACGTGTCGCTCATCCGCGACGGCATCAAGAGAATGGTGCTGTGAGTGGATTACCGCGGGCAAGGACGCTTAACCATAAAGACACCAAGGCACTAAGACAGACGGCACTTTGTGTCTTTGTGCCTTGGTGGTGTTATGCGGTGACGCCTTGCAGCGTCAGCGGGCCGCGGCCCCAGCCGTGAGGGCTTCCACGTTGAGGCCCTCGGGCAGCGGCTTGGCGGCCTTGCACTTCGGGTAGCCGCTGCAACCTAAGAAGGTGCCGGTGCGCCCGGTCCGGACCAGCATCGGCGCGCCGCATTCCGTGCAGCGGATGTCGGTGGGGATCGGCTTGGGTCTGGCCGGGGCGGGCATGTGGACCTCGGCGTGCTTCTTCGCCTCGCCGCGCAGGTTGGCCGTGAAACGACACCGCGGGTAGTTCGTGCAACTGAAGTAGGCGCCGAAGCGCCCGTTCTTGGCCGCCATCTCCGATCCGCAGGCGGGACAATGCAACGTCCCCTCGGGCCAGACCTCGATCACCGGCCGACCCGTGCGCGTCCAGGCGAAACCGGCCGGCGGATCGCCCAGCGTGGCCATGTCCACCTTGGCGGCCTTCTTGCCCGCGGCGCGCGTCCCGTTGGCGGCCAGGCGGGGGTTGGGCTCGGCCGGCGGCGGGGGAACTTCACCCGCCTGCTCCTTGGCCTTGAGCTCATCTAACTTGTCCAGCGGCATGGCGTTGCGGCAGCGCGGGAAACCGCTGCAACTGAGGAACGGTCCGCGGCGACTCTTACGAATCACCATCGGCCGACCGCACTTGTCGCAGCGTACGCCCGCCGGTTCCGGCTTGGGCTTCTCGACATACACGCCGGGCGGCAGGCCCCGCGTGCCCCTGCACTTGGGGTACTTGCTGCAACCCAGCAGCGTCCCACCGCGCCCGAACCGCACCACCATCGGCGCCCCGCACTCCGGGCAATTCTCCCGAATCTCCGCGGGCGTCACCTTGCGCAGCGGCACGCCCCGCTCATCGCACGGCACCGTGTAGCTGCACTCGGGATACCCGCTGCATCCGAGGAACGGCCCGCGCCGGCTCTGCCGCACCACCATGTCGCGTCCGCACTGCGGGCAGGAGTGCTGGCCGTTGACGACGGCCAGCGGCTTGCCCTCGCGGTCGATGTTCAGAGCGGACTTGCACTCGGGATAGCCTGAGCAGGACAAGAAGCGCCCGTTGCGTCCCCAGCGGTACACCATCGGCCGGCCGCAGTCGTTACACGTGTAGGGACTGGGCTCCGAACGCGCCGGCTCCATCTGCACCTGGGCCCGCTCCAGAGACTCCTTGAACGGGCCGTAGAACTCGCGCAGCACCTCCACCCAGTTGAGGTGGGCCTCCTCGATCTTGTCGAGCTCATCCTCCATGTGCGACGTGAACTTAACGTCGAGAACGCGGGGGAAGTGTTCGACCAGCTTGTCGGTAACAATCTCACCTTTGTCGGTGGCGTACAGGCGCCGATCGATCTGGTCCACGTAGCCGCGGTCCTGGATGGTCTGGATGATGGCGGCATAGGTGCTGGGTCGGCCGATGCCCTCCGCCTCCAGCTTCTTCACCAGCGACGCCTCGGTGTAGCGCGGCGGCGGCGAGGTGTACTCCTGCTTCGGCGTGATGGCGAGCGGTGCGATGCGCTGACCGGGCTCCAGGGCCGGCAGTTCCACGTCGCCGTCCGCCTGGGTGCCGCTCACCCGCTGGAAACCATCGAAGACCAGCCGCCGCCCCAGGGCCTTGAATAACGCCTCCCCGCGCGGTGTGTCCGCGGCGATGAACATCGTCGTGGCGTCCCACTGGGCCGGGGTCATCTGCGACGCCACCGCCCGCCGCCAGATCAGGTCGTACAGCTTCCAGTGCGCATCGGACAGCTTGCCGCGCAACGCCTCCGGCGTGCGGGTGACGTCCGTGGGACGGATGGCCTCGTGGGCTTCCTGGGCACGCTTGCCGCGGGCGAAAACGTTCGGCTTCTCCGGCACGTAGGCGGGACCATACGTCTGCCCCACCAGGCCGCGAATCGCCTGCACCGACTCCTGGCTGAGGTTCGTGGAGTCCGTCCGCATGTACGTGATGAGGCCGACGGGCCCCTCTTCCTTGCCGAGGTCCACGCCCTCATACAGCTCCTGCGCCACGCGCATGGTCCGCGCGGGGGCGAAGCCCAAGGCGCCGGAGGCCGCCTGTTGCAGGGTGGCCGTCGTGAACGGCGGGCCCGGGCGGCTGCTCGTGCGCCGCTTCTGTACGTCCTTGACGTGATACGCCGGCGCCCGGCTCCGGTCCGTCCGCCCGATGAGGGCGACCGTCTTGAGCCCCTGTCCGGCATACGCTTCCCACGCGCTCTCCTGCACGCGCTCCGTCACGAAGCCGAGCAGCTCGGCCGCCGCCCGCGCCTCCTGCACGTTGGCGGGGCGAAACTCGATGCCGCCCAACTTGGTCAGTTGCGCGTATACGCAGCCGTGCCGCGCCAGCCAGGCGTTGCGCTCCTTGGCCTTCGGTTCGCCGTTGCCGTTGGTCGCGCTCTCCAGCAGGCGGGCCCACTCCGTCGCCAGCCGGTCAGTGGCCTCCAGGTCAGGCGTAAAGCACCCGTGCAGGCCCCACGACTCCTGCGGGATGAAGCTGCGAATCTCCCGCTCGCGCTCCACGACCAGGCGGACCGCGACGGACTGCACCCGCCCGGCCGACAGGTTGTTGCTGATCTTCGCGCACAGCAGCGGGCTGAGTTGGTAGCCGACGATGCGGTCGAGCAGCCGGCGCGCCTGTTGGGCCTCGACCTTGTCCATGTCCAGGCCACGCGGCTGTTGGAACGCCGCGCCGATCGCGCTCTTCGTGATCTCGTTGAACACTACCCGCCGGGCCCGCGCTGGATCCAGCCCCAGCGCATGCACGAGGTGCCAGGCGATGGCTTCTCCCTCCCGGTCAAGGTCGGTCGCCAGGAAGACCTGGGGGGCCTTGCCGGCCGCCCGTCTCAGCTCGCCGAGCGCCTTGCGCTTGTCCGGCAGGGTCTCGTAGATGGGCTCGAAATCATGCTCGAAGTCAATGCCGATGTCGTTCTTGGGCAGGTCGCGTACGTGCCCCATGCACGCCAGCACCGTGTACCCCGGCCCGAGGTACCGGTTGATGGTGCGCGCCTTGCTCGGTGATTCCACGATCACCAGCGACTTGGAACCGTGCTCGCTCTGCTTCGACACCGGTTTCGCCTCACCCACAGCCGCATTTGTGCAGCGTGTGTTGCCTTTTGAAATTATTACGGAACGCTTCCGGTGGGAGTGCGTCCCTGGTTGTCTCGCCGCCGGCCGCCCCAGGGCCGGACGACGTGGTCATTCATCGGTTATCGACTCCAGGGCGGCACAACTGCAAGCGGCCATCAGGGGTCGATCGGGGGGCCGTTCCGGGGGGGTGTAGTCAACGTGGGCAGGTGTGTCAAATGGGTCGATGACGGGACCGATGGTGGCGATTGATTTCGCCAGCCAATCGTCTATACTGGCGGCTTGCGCGGTCAGGACGCGCAAGTTTCGCACACACAAGGGTTTATGTCGTCATGTTGAAGCTCCTTCGTAAGCACAACAAGAAACTGTTGGCGGTTTTCATGGCCTTGCTCATGGTCGTGTTCCTCGGCGGCGGGGCGTTGGACGCCCTGCTGCGCGGGCACGGGGGAGGTCAAGTGGTGGCCACCAGCGACTTGGGGAACATCACCGCCGCGGATATTCACTGGGCCAACAACTGCACCGACCTGCTGGGAAGCATGGGGCAGGATTGGCAGCGCCCGGCAGGGAACCTGGCGGTGCCTCCGTTGGAGTTGGTGGACTGGGTGCTGCTGGTCCGCGAGGCCGAGCGGTGTGGATTCCGTCCACATCACGCTGCCCTGGTGGCATCGATGCAGCAGGGCGGCGCTTGGCCGCTGGTCGAGGAGGTGGCGCACCAGTTGCGGATCCGTACCGATACGGTCGTGCAGGCCTGGGAGGAGTTGAGCGCGATCCAGCAGGCCGCGCGGAAAGTCGGGTCCACGGCGCGACCCAGCGAGGCGATCATCCGCACCGCGGCGCGTGACGCATACGAAACGGTGGAGACGCGTATCGCCGTGCTGCCCGCGGACGCCTTCCGCGAAGCGGAGGGCGAGTCGGCGCTCGAGGAGGCTGAGCTGCGCACGCAGTTCGAGACGTATCGCGAGCAGGCTCCGGGCGGCGGGGCGCTGTTCGGCTACTATCTCCCCGACGCCGTGCGCGTCGAGTACATCAAGGTGGATCGTGCCAAGATCGAGGCGAACCTGCGGATCTCGTCGGAGACGCTGGAACGCGACGCGCGTCGGTTCTACGAGCAGGAGCGTGAGACGCACCGGCTGTTCAGGCGACTCCCCGCCCGGCCCCCCAAGCCGGTGATTCAACCGATTAGCTCGTCCACCGGTGTGACCCCCGTTTCACCGCCGGCACCTGCGGACACTGCGTCCGACGAGAAGACGGCGCCGACGGAAGCGTCGCCGCCCGCAGCGGTGCCGGCGCCTGCGCAGGAACCGGATTCTCCGACGAGCGACGTCGCCCGCGACAATGCGGACCCGGCCGCGGTCCCGGCAGGCAGTTCCCCCGAGCCCGCCGCGCCGCAGGGGGAGGCGCCCGCACCGTCGGGGACCGACACGCCGGAGCAGCAGGTGGAGGCGACGCCCCCCGCAGACGCGGCGCCCTCGGCGTCCGCACCCGCGCCGGCCCCGCCCTCGTCGGCGACCCCTGCGGTACCGCCGACAGGCGAGCCGGCGATTCCCCCGGCCGTCGTGCCGCCGACGCTGGAGCCGACGCCCCAGGAACCCGCAGATTCCGCGCTGCCTCCCTACCTCGAGTGGGAGGAAGCACATGAAGCGGCGATCAACTGGGTCCGAACGAACCGTGCCAAGGAAGCGGCGGAGCGGATTGCCAACTGGTTGCGCACGCAGTTCGACGACCCCTGGGCGGGGTTGGACCGCGGCCCGGACGGTTACAAGACCGCTCCGGAAGGGGTGACCCAGCCGGGGTACTACGCCCAGCAGGTCGCCGCTTTGCCGCGGAGCATCGCCTATGAGGACGCCGTCAGCGTGGGCATGACCGACTTCTTCACCCAGAAGAACTACCGCGCGGTTCCCGAGTTCGGGTTGGCGAGGCTCGGCGGTGCCCCGGGCGTGGTGCCGCAGTTCCTCGATCGGTTAGCCTTCAACGTGCAGGGTCTCGTGGAGATACCGAGGACCGGCGGCACGGGTACCTATCTGTCCCTCTACCAGACGGCCCCACAGGTGCTTCAGGACGGCAAGGGTGGGTTCTTCGTCTGGCGTGTGGTGGCGGTCAAGCCGGCGCATCCGGCCGAGTCACTCGATGAGGTCCGAGCGGAGGTTGAGGCGGACGTGCGTCTGAAGCATGCGTTTGAGCGGGCCAACGCCCATGCCGAGCGTCTCCTGGCCGCGGCGGCGGAAGTCTCCGACCTCCAGGCGGCCTTCGACGCCGACGAGACCATCCAAGGGCTGAAAGCAGCAAAAGAAGGCGAACCGCCCCGGGGCGCGAACCTCGTGCTGCTGAACCCGCGGCCGTTTTCTCGCCTGCCGGAGGGCGTCGCCCGGCTGGGGCACACGTACCAGGCGGAGGTCCAGATTTCCGGCATAACGGGACCGGTACCACGCGAGCTCGTTGAGGGGATTTTCGCTCTAGGGCAAGCCGCGAGACCCTTCGGGGTGTTCGAGCACCGGCCCCGCGCGGAAGTGCTGGTGGTCCAGTACCTCAAGACGAACCCCGCCCGCGAGGACCAAGTGGCCACCTTCCGCGAGTCGGCCGCGGACAAGGTCTTCGCCCAGCGCGCCAGTGCGGCGCAGGCGGAGTGGCTGAACCCGGAGAAGATCCGCGCCCGCCATGCGTTCAAGCTGGCGGAGCGCTAAGGCCGAGCGGCCCGAGGGTCGCAGCGGAACCGAACAGGTACACGGCAGCGCGGGCGAGTTCCCGTGCACCGCGAAGCCTGCCGTGCCCCGCCGTAGCGGAACGCCAGGGCTTTGCGACGGCGTGTCGGTCTGGTAGTCGGCGGGGCATTCGCACGCGCGCTCGGAGGGCACGCGTGCTATCCAGACCGCGACGCCTATCCCAACGCACACCATGCGCGTACCTGCATGGCTGTTGCCCTCCGCAGAGTACGTGCCGCGGCCGCCGTTTGCCGAGCGCGGTCAGCCGATCAACCAGGGCCTTCTTCCAGTGCCTCGTGGTCGAAGAAGGCGTCGGGCAGGAACTCGACGAGGTCGGCGGCCGTCATGGAGGCGCGGCCCAGTTCTTCCGCCGCGAAGTCGCCGGCCAGCCCGTGCAGGTGCACGCCGAGGATGGCCGCCTCCAGTGGTTCCATCTTCTGCCCCAGCAGCGCCGCAATGACGCCGGTCAGGACGTCACCAGCGCCGCCGGTGGCCATGCCGGAGTTGCCGGTCTCGTTGACGTACAGTCGCTGACCGTTGGTGACGACGGTCCCATGGCCTTTGAGGACCACGGTGCAGCCGTAGGTGGCCACGAGCGCGAGCGCGGTACGCTGACGTTGCTTGGGGGAATCGTCGGTGCCGGCGTCGGCGGCGGCCGGGCGACCCGCGAGCAGACGCCGCGCCTCGCCCGGGTGCGGCGTCAGAATGAGGCGCTGCGCGTCCGGCAGCTCGGGCGTCGGCAGCGTCGCCAGAAGGTTGAGCGCTTCGGCATCGAGCACGACGGGTCCGCGGAAGGCGTGCAGCAGTTCCAGCAGTGCGCCGGACGAGATGGAACCGCCCAGGCCGGGGCCTACCGCCACCGCGTCCGCCTGGAACTCCTCCACGAGCCGCCCCAGCCCGCGCCCGCGCGGCGGCAGGGAGCGCAGCGTCGCGCACCAGGCGAGCACGGCCACCGCGTTCTGTATGGCCGGCGGCACGACAAGTTGCACCAGCCCTGCGCCGGTGCGGAACGCGGCATTGGCGGCCAAGGCCGGTGCCCCAATCATGGCACCCGTGGGATTCACACACCCGCCGATGATGACCAGCCGCCCCACGTTGCCCTTGTGCGCGTCGTCCGCGCGCTGGGGGAGCGAAGAGATCTCGCGGGTGATGACCGGTTTGAGCTTGCCGGGGTGGACCATGGGGTTCTCTCGACGCTGCTGATTAACCCCCCTCCCTTTCGGGGAGGGGTCGGCGGAGGGTCGAAGTGCCGCGGCGTTCCCCCCTCACCCTAACCTCTACCCCCAGGGGAGAGGAGTCCTTCTGCCCCTCACCCTGCCCTCTCCCAAGGGGAGAGGGGTGTAACTTCACATGCCGTTCGCGTCCGCGGCCTCGCTGCTGGTCCCGGCGGCACCGGCCAGCCGATTGATCAACGCGGCCGTGTAACCGGCGCCGAAACCGTTGTCAATGTTGACCACGGTCACGCCGGCCGCGCAACTGTTGAGCATCGTCAGCAGCGGCGCGAGCCCCTGAAAACTCGCCCCATAGCCGGCGCTCGTCGGTACCGCGATCACCGGTTTGTCCACCAACCCGCCGACAACGCTGGCCAGGGCACCCTCCATCCCCGCGATGACGACCAGCACGTTCGCCTGCTGGAGCACCTGCGCATGGGCGAGCAGCCGATGCAGGCCGGCCACCCCCACGTCGTACAGCTCCACCGTGCGCTGATCCATGATCTGCGCGGTGACGCGGGCCTCCTCCGCCACGGGCAGGTCGGCGGTACCGGCCGCCACGATCGCAATCGTACCCGGCCAGGTCGCCGCCGGCTGCTGACGCAACGTGATGGCCCGCGCGGCCTGCTGGAACTGCGCTTCGGGGTGGCTGCGCACCACGGCCTCGAAGACCTCCGGCGTCGCGCGCGTCGCCAGCACGTTGCCGCCGTGCTGCGCACAGCGCTCGAAGATCGTCACGATCTGCTCGATCGTCTTGCCGGGGCACAGAATTACCTCGGGGAACCCGCAGCGCAGGGCACGATGATGATCGACCTTGGCGAAACCCAGGTCCTCGAAGGGCAGCGCGCGCAGCCGCGCCAGGGCCGCCTCGACGGAACACCCGCCCCGGCGCACGTCCTCCAGCAACTTGCGTAACCCCGCCTCGGTCATCGCATCCAGTGTACGGTCGCCACCGTCGGGGAACAAACCCCACGACGCAGAGACGCTTGGCGCAGTTTCGGCCCCCGGTACGAGCCTATCGTACGGTGGGATGGGCGCCGGTGCTCTGGCGACGTTCGCTCGCCCTCCAGGCGAGGAAAGAAGAAAGGGTGCGGTCCTGCTCCCAGGGCCTGGAAGACCCTGGCAACGATCGACCGCCCTCCGGGCGGAGGACGACGTTGGCTGTTCGCGCAGAGGAGGACATTTGCTCCTCGCCCGGAGGAGGGCGTTTGCTCTTCGCCTGGAGGGCGGGTGGTGGTTGCCAGGGACTTCGAGTCCCTGGTTGGCAGCCCGCTCTCTATTCCGTATTCCCTGAACCCGCCTTGAAGGCGGACGAAGGCCGCTGGGAGTCTTGTATGGGCGCGGCTCGCGTGGTGGACGCCCACTTGCCGCGGGCAAACGAGAGCAGGGCGTCGGGCGTCCGAACGCTAAGCACGGACGGAAGGCCCCGGCAACTCTCACTCGTCCTCCGGGCGAGGAACGGGCGACTGCCGGGCGAGCCGCGCACTGCAAGTCCCCAGGAAACTGGCTGCTCACGGGAAGCGCAGCAGGATGCTCTTGGCGTAGTCATGGTCGGCCGCGTAGTCGGGGGGCAGGGCGGGGCGTTCGAGCACGCGCGGACGGCGGGGACCAGCGGCCCGGCGGGCACATTCCTCCAGGAACCCGCGCGACAGCTTGCGGTAGTTCGTGCACAACAAGAGCAGGCCGTCGGGGGCAAGAACGCTGACGGCGTCAGCCACCACCCGCGGCAGATCACGCTCCACCTGGAACGAAGTCTTCCCCTTCCGCCCGTGGGCGAACGTGGGGGGGTCGATGACGATCAGATCGAACGCCTCGTGGCGACGCTGGGCGGTCCTGAGGTAGTCCAACGCCTCGGCCCGGACGAAGTCCTCGTCGGTAATGGGCAGGTTGTTGAGGGCGAAGTTCTCGCGGCCCCAGGTCAGGTACTTGGGCGACAGGTCCACGCTGACCACGCGGGCCGCCCCCCCGGCGGCGGCCGCCACCGAGAAGCCGCTCGTGTACGCAAACAGATTGAGCACGCTGCGACCGGCGGCCAATTCGCGCACGCGGGCGCGGTTTTCACGCTGATCCAGGTACAGCCCCACCGAGCCCTCCCCCGGCGCCACCTGGTACCACAGGCCCCGCTCCCGCACGACCGGACGCGGTTCCACCTCCCGACCCGCCAGCAGCGCGGGCCCGCCCGGCCCGAATTCTCCTTCCTGGTCGGCCTCAGCACCCCGCCTCCCTACGCCCGCGCCTTCCCGGACCGTGGACTGTCTCGACGCTTCCTTCGCGTACACGCCGCGCACGCCCGGCAGCCGCAGGTACCAGTGGGCGGCCCGCTCCAGCAGTTCCGGCGTCGCACGGCGGCCGTCCAGCACCGTCAGCAGCACGACCGGCCCGAACCGCTCCGCCTGCACTCCGGGCACGCCCTCCGCCCGGCCCAGCAGCAGCCCATAGGCATCCGTCGAGCCGTCCAGCAGGCACGCCAGCCGCCGTGCCAGGGCGGCCTCCAGCCGACGCTCCAAGTCTGAGTCATCCTGGGCAAGCTGGGCAAAGGCAGCCGGCGGAGCGGAGGTGAAGGTCAGCTTCCGGCCCAGAGTCGGGTGCGGCACGACCAGCCGTGCCAGATGCAGACACGAGAGCGGACACGGACCCGTTCGGCTCCCGCGCTGCCCCACCGGATCGCCCAGTGCCGTCAGCCCGGCCGCCCGGAGTTGGGCACGCAGGGCGTGGACGTTGTCCAGGGTCGTGTTGATCGTGACGAGCGTGCAACGCCGGCCGGCCCGCAACCGCTGAATGACCGTCGGCGGGGGGGCGTCCGCGCGGACGGCGCGCCGAGCCTCGCTCTTGCCGGTCCGTCTGGGCGGGCGACGCTGCCCACGTGACGTCCCATGCACGGCCGTGATGGCGACTCTGGCCCGCTCCATCTGGCCGCGCACGACAGCCGCGAATTCCAGACCCATCTGGTGCGTCCGGAAGCCTTTGCGGAGTTGGTCGGCCACGTTGCGGCTCTTGCCCAGCACGACCACGCCCGACTCGTTGCGTCCGAGCCGATGCACGATGTGGCACTTCTCACTCGACCCGCGGACCAGCGCGAGGACCTCGAGCAGGCTCGCCGGTTCGCCGGCGCGGGTGCGCTCCAGATCGATGCCGGGCGGCTTGCCGACGACTAGGATGTCGTCGTCCTCGTGGAGCAGGGGACAGAGCTGGCGGACTATGCTGGGGGTGGACAAGCCTTCGTCTCCCGTCTCCCGCCCGGGGTGCACACCGGCGCCCCGCACTCACCTCGGGATGCGGTCGGATGATAGGATGAGCGCGCCTTCCGGACAATGCGCGGCCGTCGGGCCGTCTGGTGACGGGGGTTGACAAAGCCGCGGGCGGGCGGAACCCTATGCCCAGACGCTGGGGCTGCGGGAGACTTCGAGGGAGTGAACATTCATGCCTCATATCGTGGCTGAGCCGTGCATCGCCTGCAAGTACACCGACTGCGTGGCCGTCTGCCCGGTCGATTGCTTTCACGAGGGCGTCAATTTCCTGGTGATTGACCCGGACACCTGCATCGACTGCGGGCTGTGCGTGCCGGAATGTCCCACGTCGGCCATCTTCCCCGAGGACGAGCTGCCCGAGAAGTGGAAGGAGTTCATCGAGCTCAACGCGAAATACGCCCAGGAGTGGCCCGTCATCGACGCCCAGAAGGCGCCGCTGCCCGGCGCGGACGCGGCCGCCAAGGAGGAGAACAAACTCGCCCGGCTGGATCCGCAACCGTTTGCAGGCTGAGCCGCCCCTCGCGTCGCGGCCTGCGCCTGGGTCGGACCGTGCACCCCAGAGACACTGAGGGCACGGAGCGGAAGGCACCGGGCTTCAGCAGCGACTGAGTACTGCGACAGCGTTTGATGTTGCCTGTCCAGTCGGTTGGCACTTCCGGCGCGTGGACTCCTGTATTCTCAGTGTTCCCCGTGTCTCCGTGGTGACCCCGAGAATCGCGCGAAGTGGAACGTCAGCGGATCAGGCGAGCGGCCCCGGGGCGAAGGTCAGCAAAACTCGCAGTCGGCTTGCGCTCAACCGACGCAACGGGGGACGTCCACGAAGGCGCCGCACTCCGGGCATTCCTGCACGGAGCCGCGCAGCTCGGCGGCGAAGGTGCAGCGGAACCCGCACTCCTCGCAGGTGACCTCCACCAGGCGCTCCTCGTCGAGCTTGGCGGCCTCGGCCTTCAACTCGCGTTCGTGTTCGTCGAGCAGGACGCGGGCGCGGACGGCCGTCGCCTCGTCCGCTACGCACACCTGCACGCCCTCGGTGTCCGTGACGCCGAAGGCAAAAGTGCCGAAGCTGTCGCGGTCGGGGATGGTGGCCGCGATGTCGTGCTCGGCCAGCCACGCGACGATGATATCCGCGGCCTCCACGGTGGTCGTCCGGCGAACGCAGATCGGTTCGTTCGGCATGGCTAACCTCCCGGATGTTGTCTCCGGCGGTGACGACCGCCGTGTGCTCACTTCTCGACGTGCCCGCGCTTGACGCCGCGCGCGCCACCCGCCTATGCTAGTGCCCCAGGCCGGGGAAATCCAACCGCCCAGCGCGGGAGTTCCCCGGCTTCGAACAGGGGTGGATCTCGCCCCGGGGACGGGCCCGACGGGCAGCCTCGGCGCCCGGAACGACTTCACAGGGGATTCCGGGACGCCCGCGCCCTTGGGTCGGGGGTGGCTGCCGTCTTCTTACAGGCCGCGGGGCTGCGGCAAGCAAGGAGTCGCAACGTGCTGGAGCAGGTGAAAGAGCTGTGGCCGGAATTGGAGTGGATTCAGGATGCCAAGCTGCGCGAGCAGACCGCGCGGACCTGGGCAAAGGCGCTGGAACTGAGCCCGTTGACCGTGGCCGACCTGCACCAGATTCCCTTCACCCTGCTGGTGAAGGACCTGAAGGTCACGTTCATGGCCCACAAGCGGGCAGTGGTGCACATCGCGCATGAGGCGGCCAAGGTGATGAGCCGGGCGTTCGGGTCGGAGTTGCCGATCGACATGGACGTGGTGGTGGCCGGGGCGATCCTGGCCGACGTGGGCAAGCTGCTCGAATACGAGAAGAGCGGCGGCAAGGCCGTGGTCAGCAAGTTCGGCGAGTACGTCCGCCATCCCTTCTCCGGCGTCGCCCTGGCCATGCAGTGCGGGGTGCCCCAGAAGGTGCTGCATGTGATCGCCGCCCACGCCGGCGAGGGCGACCAGGTCAAGCGCTCGACGGAGGCCTACATCGTCCACCACGCGGACTTCATGAGCTTCCTGCCGTTCAAAAACCGCTGAATCGCCGCCGGCGGTGGGGCGCGACGGCCCTGAGCCGAGGCGGCGTGGCAACTGAGGGACACCGGGCCCGCTTGGGCGGGCGGGGTGGACGGCCGGCCCCGCCGAGGGTGCCCTTGACGCCGTTGCCGAAATCCGGTCCAATGATGCGGCTGCGGCACCGCTAGCTCAGTCGGTAGAGCAGCTGATTCTTAATCAGCGGGTCCGGGGTTCGAGTCCCTGGCGGTGCAATGCGGTCTTTCCTGCAGAGTGGCCGTGCGTGCCGGGAAAGCCCGGCGCTTCGTTGCTCGTGCTGTCACGTTGTGGCACGCATCAGAGGGCGGGTGTGCGCTCAAACGTGCCCCCTGCGGTGGAATTCGGCCGCTCGCTGATTCCGACCCGTGTCGGGGCGGTTCGGATCTCCGGTGCCGACTCGCGCGCGGTCATTCAGGTGCGTCGGCTCGGGAGGTTCCGCGCGCGTATTGCCGACACTTCTGCCGTACAGGCAGCCCCGCAACGAGTGTGCGCGAACACGCGTCACCGGCCTGGAGATTCGGCCGCTCGCTGACGGTCGCAGTTCGGATCCGAGGCGCCGGATCGCGCACGGTGGTTTGGACAGCCTGTTGATGGGGTGGCGTCCGCGGTGCGTGCCGGTCGGCAGGCCCCCGCGGAGGAGGCAGGCGTTCGAAGTGCTGCCGGCCTGCACATTCGCAGTGTCATCGTACCCTTCGTCGCCGGCAGAGGAGTGACGCTACACGCTCGACCACATCGTCGGGTGTGTCGTAAATGTTTAGCGTCTTCGGCGTTGTCGGTGCCATGCTCTCCCGCGACCGCGGTCGCGGGTAAACATGCCTCTTATGGACGCGGCACATGCCCACCCCCGCTTGCGGCGGGTGAGGGCATCGCACCCAGGCTAAACAGCTACGGTGTGTCGTGTCGCCAAATCGGTCACGGATGCACCGGTGTTCGTGCTGCCTGAGGCGCCTTGCCGGGGGCCACGGCGTTGGCGACAATGGCACCGGCCAGGTAACGAGGGCGGTTTGCGCATCCTGAGCTCGCGGGCGGGCGAAGCCGGATGGTCCGGCCGAGGGAACCCGTGGCCGTGACCACGAACGGGTGTCACTGATGGGTCTGCTGGACGATCGAAAAGGGCTCATCTTCGGCATCGCCAATGACCGCAGCATCGCCTGCTCGATCGCCCGGCACGTGCTGGGGGAGGGGGCGACCTGCGGTTTCCCCTACCTGCCGGGGGAGAAGAACGAGCGGCGGGTGCGCAAGGCCCTGGAAGGGATCGAGGTGACCGACCCTTGGGTGGCGCCCTGCGACGTATCGAGCGACGCGGACCTGGACGCGACGTTCGCGGCGGCCGCCGAGCGGTTTGAGACCCTGGACTTCGTGGTTCATTCGATCGCCTACGCGGACCGGGCGTACCTGCGTCCGGGAGCGTTCGCACTAACGCCACGGGCGGTCTTCGCCCAGGCGCTGGATATCTCCGCCTACTCGCTGGTGGCCATTGCCCGGAGGGCTGCGGAACTGATGCCACGCGGCGGGTCCGTGGTGGGTATGAGTTACTATGGCAGTGAGAAGGCGATTCCGGGGTACAACGTCATGGGGGTCGCCAAGGCGGCCCTGGAGGCGTGCACGCGGTACCTGGCGGCCGAGCTGGGGGAGCGTGCCATTCGGATCAACACCGTCAGCGCCGGTCCGGTGCGGACCTTGTCGTCGATGGCGGTGGGGGGAATCGACGAGATCTTCGACTGGGTTTCCCGCAAGGCCCCGCTACGGCGGAACATTGACGCCGACGAGGTGGGCAAGAGTGTGCTGTACCTGCTGAGCGACTTGTCGAGCGGGGTCACCGGCGAGAACCTGTACGTGGACGCCGGGTACAGCATCATGGGGGTGTAGAAAGCCCGCGGGCTGTGTACGTGTTCAGCGTGTGCGTCCGCAGGGTGCCGTGCTTTCCTGTGACAGCAGTTGCGGGTAAGCATGCCGTCGGTTCCGGGGGGGGCGCATGCCCACCCCCGCCTGCGGCGGATGAGGGCATGGCACCCACGCTAGACACGCACCGGGTTGCCGGCCGCGGGTTTGCAGAAGGCGGCCGCCCTGCTGCGGTCGGGACTGTGATGACGGACTATTACGCGGAAAACCTCTCCGGCGAGCGCTTGCGGCACTGCTACGACGTGGCCCCGCCGCGGGTGCGCCAGTACCTCGACGCCGAGATCGAGCACGTGCTGAGCAAGATCTGCCTGGGCGATGCGGTGCTGGAACTCGGCTGCGGGTATGGGCGCGTGCTGGGGCGGCTGGTGGGCAAGGCGTTGCTCACCGTCGGTATCGACGTCTCGGTGCCCAGCCTGACGACCGCCGAGGAAGCGCTCAGGGGTTATCCGCATGCGTTTGTGGCGGCCATGGATGCCGTGGCCCTCGGCCTGCCGGACGCCGCTTTCGACGTCGTCGTATGCATTCAGAACGGCATCTGCGCGTTCGGCGTCAATCCGCTCCACCTCATCCGTGAGGCGGTGCGGGTGACCCGTCCGGGCGGGTCAGTGCTGCTGTCGAGCTACGCCGAGAGCTTCTGGGAGGAGCGTCTGGAGTGGTTCGAGCTCCAGGCGGCCTTCGGGCTCATCGGCGAGATTGACCCGGTCCGGACGAAGAACGGGGTGATCGTCTGCCAGGACGGGTTCCGGGCGGGCACCTTCCGCCGCGAGGACTTCGACGAACTAGCCACCTCGCTCGACTTCCTGCCCATCATTCAGGAGGTAGACGAGTCGAGTCTGTTCTGCGAGCTGCGCGTCGGCGCGCCGCCCTTCCCGCGCGAGGGCGACTGATGGGCGCCAGGCAGAGGGCAGGCTGCCCAGGCACGGGCCGATCGTCAGGGAGCGGCACATGAGCAAGCCCAGGATTGCGGTGGTATTCGGCAGCGACTCCGACTGGCCGGTGATGCAGGAATGCGTCCAGCAGTTGCGCCAGTTCGGCGAAGAGCCGGTCATCGAGATCATGAGCGCCCATCGCACGCCCGCCCGCGTGCACGAGTTCGCGCGGAGCGCTCGGGACGAGGGCCTGGAGGTGATCATCGCGGCCGCGGGCCTGGCGGCCGCCCTGGCGGGGACCGTGGCCGCCAACACCTGCCTGCCGGTCATTGGTGTGCCCCTGGCCAGCGGTACGCTGCAGGGCATCGACTCGCTGTTGTCTACCGTGCAGATGCCGCCGGGCGTGCCGGTGGCATCGGTCGGCATCGGCCCGGCCGGGGCACGCAACGCCGCCCTGCTGGCCATCCAGATCGTCGCCCTGCACGACGAGCGCCTGCACACGGCCTACCGGGAGTTCAAGGCGAAGCAGGCCAAGAGCGTGGAAGAGAAGAATCGGGCGCTGGCCAAGCAACTGACCGGCTGACGCTGACACAACAGGCGGGCGGTGCCCCAGGTCACTGCGCAACATCGCATCGTACGCCGGGGGCGGCGTGGTCGTTGGCGACGCCCCCAAGAGTCCCACGTCGGCCATGGGGGCCGACGCTACCGAAGCGAGCGGTGCGGGTGGGTACGGACTGCTTTGCTGAACGCCTCGTTGGCCCCACGCTACCGATGACCACGGCAACCCTCCAGAACCTACCCCGGACGATTGAATGGGTCGGTGACCTGAGCGGGCACGTTGCCCTGATCGACCAGACCCTGCTGCCCGAGCACCTTGCCATCGTGCAGTGCCACGACGTGCAGACCCTGTGGCAGGCCATCCGACGGTTGCAGGTGCGGGGGGCGCCGGCGCTGGGGATCGCGGCCGCCATGGGGGTCGTGCTCGGGGTACGCTCCAGCCGGGCCGCGACGGTCGAGGAACTGCGGGCCGACATTGACGGCGTCTGTGCGTACCTCGGCGGCGCGCGACCCACGGCCGTCAACCTGTTCTGGGCCCTCGATCGGATGCGGGCGTGGGGCGCGGCCTGGGGGCGTGCCGCTGTGGACGGACTGAAGCTGAGTCTCCTCGAGGAGGCCAGACGCATCCGGGACGAAGACGCGGCGACCTGCCGGGCGATCGGGTGTGCCGGTGCCCATCTGATCCGTGATGGGACGGGGGTCCTGACACACTGCAACGCGGGTTGGCTGGCGACGGCCGAGTTCGGCACCGCCCTGGCGCTGATGTACACGGCGCACGAGGCCGGGCGGCGGTTCCACGTGTACGCCGACGAGACCCGCCCTCTCCTGCAAGGCTCACGGCTGACCGCCTGGGAGCTTTCCCGAGCTGGGATCGACGTGACCGTCGTCTGCGACAACATGGCCGGCCTGCTGATGCGACAGGGGAAGATCGATCTGGTGGTCACCGGTGCGGACCGGATTGCCGCCAATGGCGATGTCGCGAACAAGGTTGGCACTTACAGCGTAGCTGTCCTTGCTGAAGCCCACCGGATACCGTTCTACGTGGCGGCTCCGAGCAGCACGTTCGACTCCCAGACCCCGTCGGGGGACCGCATTCCCATCGAGGAGCGGGACGCCGAGGAGGTGCGGCGCGGGTTCGGGCGGCTCACCGTGCCCGCCGACGTGCCCTGCTTCAATCCAGCGTTCGATGTGACCCCCGCCCGGTTGATCCGCGGCATTGTCACCGAACGGGGCATGATCGAGCCGGTGCAGCGGGACCGGATTGACGCCGTTTTGGGCAAAGAACCAGGTGGGAGGGGGCACCACACCTTGCGGCGGGAGTGAGAAGTAGGGCGGCTGCGGTGTGCCCGGACACCTGACCACGACGATAATGAGGCGGGGGCCGAAGGCCGCCTGTCGGGGCCGAGTTGCCCCCCGGCGGGAGCCGGAGGTGGTCGGTTGCCTTGCGAGTAGGTCGGCCGGTCGGTATACTGCCCCCCGTGACGCGCCGGGGACCCGGCGGGCGGACGCCTGTGAGCGGTTCCTGGGAACGTAGTCTGAAGTTCATGGAGTCCCTGCGATGCGCACCGGTTTTCATCGAGTGGCGATGGCGGTTACCCTGCTGGCGGCGGGCGGCTCGCTGATGTTCACGTCCAACCTGGGATGTGAGTCGTTCATGGGCGAGTCGCTGATGACTTCCCTGGACTTCTGTTTCATCTTCGATTGCAGCAACGGGTTGCTGGGCGGAACGGTCAAGCCGTGCCAGCAGGGTGTGGATGCCCTGGGGGACCAGACGGGGACCCTGTTTTTGGACTGCCCGACGGACGAGAACCCGTAGACGGGCCTAGGCAGGCACGGAAGACCGGCGACGTGCGACGTGCGACGTGGGATCGGCATCCCGGAGACGCTGGGCGAAACCGGGATTCACCAACGGAGAGACGGCAGATGATGGTTCGTGCTCAGATCAAACAGCGGGCGAGACGGTTTCTGCTGGCCGGTGTCGCGCTGATGTCGGGATTCACGTTCCTGTTCATCCCTTCCTGTGAGGGGATTCTGACCACGTTTGACCCCTGCGGGACCATCCTGGGCAACTGCGCGCCGGGCACGTTCCAGTTGCTGTTCGCCGATGTCCCGGATTACAGCGTCGACCCAACGTGCACGATACCGGGCGGGTGTGCGGACGAGGGGGAGAACTGGGTGGATCCATTCGGGCAGCTTGGCCCGGGCGCGTGGGAGCCATAGTGTGGTGTTCGGTCCTGCGCCCGGTGCAGGGTAGGGGAGGGGTTTCGGCTTACTGCCGCCGGGGCTGCCGGCGTTCTACTGCAATCGCATACCGCCCTACGTTTCGACGTGCCTCCATTGTATCCCGGTGGCGGGGGGTTCAGTTGTCCTATCGGCGCCGCGCGGGGTCGGCCGATGTACCCTTCGTCGGGTCGTCTCGCGAGGCCGGCCCAACTACGTGAAATCAGAGGGAGCTGAGATGAGTCAGGCAAGGATACTGCGAGCGAAGCGGTGGGCGCGCGTGGTCATGGGGCTGGCGAGTGGTGCCTGCCTTCTCCAGGTAGGCGGCTGTATGAGCGGAATCCTCCCGGTGGCGGTCAGTTACGGTCAGTCGCTTCTGCTCAATGCCATTCTCGCGCTGCTGACATCCGCGTGACGGTCCGTCGTAGCGCGTGGCGGTGCGGCGCAGCCGTTGCCAGCGGCCGCGTGCGGCGTTGTCTACGGCGGCGGCCGGGCGTACCTGCCGACAGGCGAGGCGCACGCCACTTCTTGGAGAGGCGGTCAGGTGTGCGGGGGATTCTCCGTTCTCGGGGGCAATTGGGGCGTCGGTGCCCGGCAGGGCGGTGTACCCCCGAGGCGAAGGCCCAGGTATCGGGTCAAGCACCGGCGTCGATACCTGTGAAGCCGCGGAGCCGGGCTGCCCGCAGGATCAACTCGACCGCGTCGTGCACGGTCAGCCGTTCCAGATTGACGACGAAGTCGTGGCGAACGGGGTCGTTGGCCTCGACGCCGAAACGACGGCGAATGAAGTCCTCGCGTTCGAGCGTGATGCGTTCCAGCTCGCTCTCGGTCTCCTGAGGCGACAGCCCGAGGCGTTGAGACAGTAGCGCCAGTCGCTGCCGACGGGGTGCGGTGACCCGCACGCGCAGCCCGCGGTCGCGCGGCAGGATGAGGTCGATGCCCCGCCCCAGGAAGATCGCTCGACTCTGGCGGGCGAGGGAAAGAACGGTTTCGGTGAGACGGCGGAAGTAGTCGTTGGCGCTGACCTCGCTGAGGTTCAGCCCCCGGGCGGTCGCCTCGAACCACGTCAGGTCGCGTTCGTCCATCACCTCGTAGAGGTGGTGGCGAATCCGATCATCGCCGGCCATCGCCTGCAGGATCTCCCTGTCGAACAGCGGCCAGCCCAGACGTTCGGCGAGTTGAGAGGCCACCTCGGCGCCGCCTGAGCCGACGGTCCTGGACACCGCAATGAAGTCCTGGACCGCGGGTCGTTCCGTGGTCGGGACATCCGGCCGCTGGGCGCGAGCGATCTCCCAGTTACGCATCTGTCGTTCGACGAGCTTCGCCAGACCGGGGAGTTGGGATCGTTGAGGCATGGCGACATCCTTTCGTGACGAGGCCCCGAAGACTGGGAGTACCGACCCGCGGGCACCGCTGGAGTGCACACGGTCATCCGGCTGACACTTCATTATACCCGCGCCCGCTTCCGCGCCCAGCCGGCAACGGTGCGGGTCACCGGGCGGCCCCATGCCCGGCAGGGGCGGAAGGAAGTACAATCGCGCGGGCGCGTGGTCCTTATCGGACGGGCGGAGCGATGGCGCTTCGCCCCACCGGAGGTGGGCGGCCCGGCGGCGGTCGGCTCGTGGTGGGAAGGAAGGTCTATCTCGAAACGATGGGTTGCCAGATGAACGTGCTCGACAGCGAGCTCGTGCTGGGGCAACTGCGCGCGGCCGGGTATGAGCGGGTGGACGATTCCAAGGCGGCTGACGTCGTGCTGCTGAACACGTGCAGCGTGCGGGACCACGCGGAGCAGAAGGTGCTGGCGCGTCTGGGCCGGCTGCGGAAGCGGAAGCTTGCCCGCCCCCAGCTCATCATCGGTGTGCTGGGCTGCATGGCGGAGCGCGATCCCGACGGGTTGGTCGCCCGCATGCCGCACGTTGACGTGCTCTGCGGGCCCGGTGAGCTCAACAAGCTGCCCGCGATGCTGGCGGAGGTGGAGAGTACGCGGCGACGGGCGATCGCGCTGAGTCAGTCAATGTCCCGCCGCAACACGCCGTTACAGCGGGCCGTCGAGTACGACTCCGTCGAGGCCCTGGACCTGTCGCGCGATCCGGAGCCGGGCCCGGCGGTACTGCAAGCGTACGTCCGGGTGCAGCGCGGGTGCGACAAGTTCTGCACGTTCTGCGTAGTCCCTTTCACCCGCGGGCCGGAGCGCAGTCGCCCGCCGGGCCAGATCGTCGACGAAGCGAGGATGCTCGCCGACCGTGGCGCCCGGGAGATCACCCTGCTGGGGCAGACGGTCAACAGCTACGCCTATCCCGAGAACGACGGACCGGTGCGCCTGGCCGAGCTGCTCGAACGGGTGAGCGCCGTCGAAGGCGTCGACCGCGTACGCTTCGTCACGAACTACCCCGGCGACTTCACGGACGACATCCTGTACGCCCTGCGTGACCTGCCCAAGGTGTGCGAGTACCTGCACATCCCCGTCCAGAGCGGCAGCGACGCGGTGCTGAAGCGGATGCGCCGGCAGTACTCGGTGGGGCAGTACCTGGAACTGATTGACCGCGCCCGGGACATCGTGCCGGGCCTCGCCATCGCCAGCGACTTCATTGTCGGGTTCTGCGGGGAAACGCCGGCCGATCATGAAGCCTCGTGCCGACTCCTCGAACGTTGCCGGTTCAAGAACGTGTTTGTGTTCAAGTACTCGCCGCGACCGGGAACGGTGGCCGACAAACGCGAGGCGGACGATGTGCCTGACGAGGTCAAGCGGCAGCGCAACCTCGAGTTGCTGAAGCTGCAAGAGCAGGTCGCGCTCGCCGCGAACCAGCGGCAGATCGGCTCCGTCGTCGAAGTGCTCGTGGAGGGCTACAGCAAGGCCGCCACCAAGGCCCGGGAGACGGAACACTGCCGCGACCTGCGTGACAGGCGCACTACTGATCCCTCTCCCCCTTGGGGGAGAGGGCAGGGTGAGGGGGAGAACGCTGAGACTCCGAGTCGTGGGGACGCGGAGCCGGGCAGCGTCCCGGACGCCGACACGGCACCGGACGCGGAGCAGTCCCGCGGCCAGGAGGTGAGCTGGTGTCCCACCAATCAGCTCGTGGGACGCACGCGACAGGACCAGATCGTGGTGTTCGCCGGCCCGCCCTCGGCCATCGGCCGGTTCGCCGACGTGCGCATCGTCGAGGCCACCGCCCTGACGCTGCACGGGCAGTTGCTGGCTGACGCACCGCGGTAGCGTCGCCCCCCCGGGCGATGCGGTGAAGGACGGAGCTGCGGCGAAGCCTGCGTCGGCCGCAGGGGCTGACGCCCCAAGGCCCGCGCGGGCGGACGCCCGCAGCTCGCAGTTCGCTGCGCGGGAACGCAGAAAGCCACAGGTGGTGAAGCTGCTCAGGCGGATTCACGCCGGCGGCGGGTCTTCTCGGAGAAGAGCGGCTCCTTGCGTTCCACCACCGGGGCGCTGACCACGACGCGTCCGAACCGGCGATGCTCGGGAAGCTCAAACATCGGTTCGAGCATCAACTCCTCCAGCACGGCCCGCAGGCCGCGGGCCCCCGTCTCCCGCTCCTGCGCGCGCTTGGCGATCAGTTCGAGGGCCTCGTCGGTGAACTCCAGGGCGCACTCCTCGAACTGGAAGAGTTGCTGGTACTGCTTGACCAGCGCGTTACGCGGCTCGGTGAGGATGCGCACCAGCGTCTCGATGTTGAGCGGATCCAGCGTGGCCACCACTGGCAGCCGCCCCACCAACTCCGGGATCATGCCGAACTCGATGAGGTCCTCAGGGGCGACCTGGGCGAGCAGCTCGCCCTCCTCGGCCGAGGTGTCCCGCGGCTGACCCTCGTTGGCGAACCCGATGGCGCTCTTGCCGATGCGCCGGCGGATGATGTCGGTCAGGCCGTTGAATGTCCCGCCGCAGATGAACAGGATGTTGGTGGTGTCCATCTGGATGTACTGCTGCTCGGGATGCTTACGCCCGCCCTGGGGCGGCACGTTGGAGACCGTTCCCTCGAGCATTTTGAGGAGGCTCTGCTGCACGCCTTCGCCGGAGACGTCGCGGGTGATGCTGATGTTGTGGCTGGTGCGTCCGATCTTGTCGATCTCGTCGATGTAGACGATGCCGCGCTGCGCCAGTTCCAGGTCGAACTCGGCATTCTGGAGCAGGCGGAGCAGGATGTTCTCGACGTCCTCCCCAACGTAACCGGCCTCGGTAAGCGTTGTGGCATCGGCGATGGCAAACGGCACGTTCAGCAGGCGGGCGAGCGTCCGGGCCAGCAGCGTCTTGCCCGCCCCCGTCGGCCCGACAAGCAGCATGTTGGACTTGTCCAGCTCGACGTCGTCGTCGCCGGCGGTATCGACGTGCTGCAGGCGCTTGTAGTGATTGTGGACGGCCACGGAGAGGATGCGCTTGGCCTTGTCCTGCCCGATGACATACTGGCCGAGAAACTCGAACACCTGGCGGGGCGAGGGAATCTCCCCCAGGTTGCAGCGGGTGGCGGTGGACCGCCGCATCTCCTGCCGGATGATGTTGTGACACAACTCGACACAGGACCGGCAGATGAAGACCTCGCGCGGGCCTTCGACCATTGGTCCGGCCTCGCGCTGACTCTTGCCGCAGAAGCTGCACGAGCTGCCGCGCCGCCCGCGCGTTGTTCCTCCCTCACCACCACCCCTGACACTGGGCATGCTGCGCTCCTACCAGCCCTTGTGGCGGGCCGCCCGGCACGGGTAGCCCGCGCCGACTCACGTCGCGCCCGACGCGCTCATATCGTCAGCGCCCCCACCCCCACTCAACCGCATTTTATCGGTCGGCGGGCGACGCCGGTGGATTCTCTGCAGGGACGGGCCCCAGTCCCAGCAGCTTGCGGCGCAGGGTTTCGTACTCACGCTGCGTCAACTGCCCGCGGTCCCGCAGGACCCGAAGCTGCTCTAAGTCGAGGGCCGGCTGGGTGGGCTTGCGGGAGCCTAGAACGTACTGCTTTATCCAAACTAGCGCCACGGCGGCCGCCGCCAGCGCCGCGATCGCTACCGTGACCCAAACCAGGGTCGCGTACACGTCCCCCATGTCGGTGCGGGCCAACACGACACCTGTCCCTCCGGGCGGTCCCAGCCACCTCTCCGGACACCCTACCCCGGGCCGGCCCGACACCGCCCCCGCATCCTAGCGGCGCTATACCCAGGCTGCAATCGCTACCGCGGGGAACGGGCAGGCCCCGCGCACCTGCTAATCGTAGGCCGAGAAACCCACCGGGACTACTTCCCAAGCCCAGCGACTTGGGGCTGGCTGGCGCCTTGAGACGGTCTCTGCACTACTGGCCGCTCGGCAGGCGTCCCGCGCGGGAGGGGGCCTCGGCCGCCCGCCGGCCTGGACGCTCCTGCGGGGTGGGTGTCAATACCGGCAGGTACACGATGAACGTCGCCCCCTGCCCCGGCGTGCTTTCCAACTCGATCCGGCCGCCGAGCATGTGTGCCAGTTCGCGGGTAATCGCCAGGCCGAGCCCAGTGCCCTCGTACTCGCGCGTGCGTGAGGAATCGAGCTGGTGGAACTTCTCGAAGATGGCCTGCTGCTGCTCCGGCGGAATGCCCGGGCCGGTGTCGGACACGGTCAGACGGACGAAATCGCCGTGCCCGGCCGACACCCTCAGCCGGATGACCCCACCCGGCGGCGTGAACTTCACCGCGTTGCTGAGCAGGTTGTAGAGAATCTGCTTGACCTTGCCGGCGTCGCTGCGGCAGCGCGGCAGCTCCGGAGCCAGCTCCAGGCCGAGGTCCTGGTTCCTCTTGTCCGCCAGTGGCCGGACGAAGTCGATCAGGTCCATGCACAGCTCCGCCAGGGAGAACTCCGACAGATGCAGGTCCAGCTTGCCGGCCTCGATCTTGGCAAGGTCGAGGAGGTCGTTGATGATGTCCAGCAGGCTGCGGCCGCTGGTGAGGATGTTCTCGGAGTAGCGGGCGAGGCGGGCGCGGTCGGCCTTGGGATTCTCCCAGGCGTCGCGCAGCAACTCGGCAAAGCCGATGATGGACGCCAGCGGCGTGCGCAGCTCGTGGCTGACGTTGGCCAGGAAGTCGCTCTTCACCCGGTTCGACTCGTACAGGGCGACATTGATCTCTGCGAGTTCACCGAGACGCACGTCAAGCGAGCGGTTGATCTTGCGGAGGTCGTCCTGGGCGGCCCGCAGGTGGGTGAGCATCTCGTTGAACGTCTGGCCGAGTTCCTGGAACTCGTCCCCGGTGGCCAGGGCGGAGCGGATTTCGATATCGCCGGAGGTGACCTGCTCGGCCACTCGCCGTAGTGCCTGCACGCGTGACAGCACCAGGCGCTGGGTGACCATGTAGAACACCAGCACGGCCAGCACGGCGCCGCTCGCCCCGGCCAGCGCCGTCACCACCACGTTCCAGACGCCCAGGTGCGGCGTCACCGAGAGGCGTACGTCGATGAGCCCGCGCAACAGGCGCGGCAACGGCTCGGCATCGCGCGCGCGCACGGCCAGCGCCAGCCGAAAGTCGCCCTGCTCGTCTTCACCCTGCCAGTAGTAGAGGGCATTGCGGTGGCGGGTGAAGTGTTCCAGGGCGCTCTGCTGGAACGCATCGGGCTTGGGAGGAGCACTGGTGGGCGTCGTCCGCACCAGGGGCACCAGTTCCGGTGTTCGGAGCGGCAAGCCCAGGTCGCGTGCCAGCAGCGGCCAGCAACGCTGCAGGGCTTCCTGTTGCGTCTGCCAATCCAGGGCCTCGACGTCCACGGATTGATAGGCCGCGGCCGCCACCTGCTTTGCTTGCAGCAGCAACGCCTGCTGATCCAAAGCAGCCATCTGCAGCCAGGGAAACAGCAGCGTCACGGCGATCGTGAGCAGCACGGCTGCCCCAAACAAGAGGCTCAGTTTGGGTGCCAGCGACACGTTAAGCCACGCGGGTCGGGCCATCGTCCACCAGTGTACCGTGCCGCGTCGCCGGCGTTGAGCCCACGCCGCCTCGCCCGCGTCAAGCCCCCGCGGCCCACTGCTCCCCAACCCTGCCCGCCGGCCCAAGCCGTTGGCGTCGGGCCGACAATTGCCGTCGCCCCCCGAACACGGATAATCGTCGGCCGGGTGGCCGAGGTCCTTCGGACCCGGCGGGGCGGCCCAGGTCCTTGGGACCTGGGGGACTGATGAAGCCCGCACACGGATGCCGTCCCTTGCCGGCACGGCCGCGTCAGCGGAGGAACGCTCGTTGGAACCGATCTACCTGGACTACAACGCCACGACGCCGCTGGACCCGGCCGTCATCGAGGCGATGCGCCCGTACCTGGAAACCCACTTCGGCAACCCGTCCAGCAGCCACGTCTACGGGGTGCGCACGAAGCAGGCGGTGGAAGGTGCCCGGCAACAGGTCGCCGAACTGCTTGGCGCCCGGCCGGAGGAGATCATCTTCACCAGCGGCGGCTCGGAGTCGAACAACCTCGCCCTGCGCGGCGTGGCTCAGGCGTTGCGGTCCACGGGTAACCATATCGTCACGTCGGCCATCGAGCACCCCGCCGTGACGGAGGTCTGTCACTACCTCGAGCAGCAGGGTTTCCGGGTAACTGTGTTGCCCATGGACGAAACCGGGCTGGTGGCCGCGGAGGCGGTCGAGAAGGCGATCACACCGGCGACGATCCTGGTCACCATTATGCACGCCAACAACGAGGTGGGGACGATTCAGCCGATCCGGGCGATTGCGGATGTAGCCCATCGCCACGGCGTGCTCGTGCACACGGATGCGGCCCAGTCGGTGGGCAAGATCCCCACGGTCGTGGATGAGCTCGGCGTCGATTTGCTTTCCGTGGCGGGGCACAAGCTGTACGCACCCAAGGGCGTGGGCGCCCTGTACGTGCGCACCGGCGTGGCGCTGGAGAAGCTCTTGTTCGGTGCCGACCACGAGCGTGGCTGGCGGGCGGGAACCGAGAACGTGCTCGAGATCGTCGGGCTGGGCAAAGCGTGTGCCCTCGCCCGCGAACGCCTGCCCCAGCGCGCCGCCCACGCGAAGAGGTTGCGCGACCAGTTGCACGCGGGCATCCGTGCGGCGCTGCCGGAGGTGCGCCTCAACGGGCACCCGGAGCAGCGCCTACCCAATACGTTGAGCTTGAGCTTCCCGGGTATCGAGGCCCGGGCGATTCTGTCGGAATCGACGGAGGTGGCTGCCTCGGCCGGGGCCGCCTGTCACGCTGATCAGGTCATCATGTCGCCGACGCTCCAGGCCATGAACGTCCCCGTCGAATACGCGATGGGCACCATCCGCTTCTCCACCGGCGCGTTCCTGACCGAAGCGGAGGTGGATCGGGCGGTGGAGGCAGTCGTCCGGGTGGTGCGACGGCTGCGTCCGGCCGCAGGTTCGGCAGCGGCACCAGCCCCCGCGGAGGAGGAAATCCACCTCACGCGCTTTACCAGCGGCCTCGGCTGTGCGTGCAAGCTGCGCCCCCAGGCGCTCGAGGAAGTGCTGGCCGGCCTGCCGCGCATCAGCGGCGATCCGAACGTGCTGGTGGGGATCGAGACCGGTGACGATGCGGCCGTCTATCGCATCGCTCCCGACCTGGCGCTGGTGCAAACGGTCGATTTCTTCACGCCGATCGTGGACGACCCGTTTACGTTCGGGGCCATTGCGGCCGCCAATTCCCTCAGTGACATCTATGCCATGGGCGGCCGGCCGCTGTTTGCCTTGAGCGTGGTGGCGTTCCCGTCGAACCGCCTGCCGCTGCGCGTGTTGCAGGAAATTCTGCGCGGTGGAGGGCGGGTCGCGCAGGAGGCGGGGATTGCGATCATCGGCGGGCACACCGTGGACGATCCGGAGCCGAAGTTTGGGCTGGTGGTCACGGGCGTGGTGTCGCCGGCCGAGGTGTGGACGAACGTGGGGGCCCGGCCGGGCGACGCCCTGATCCTTACCAAGCCGCTGGGGACGGGCGTGCTGACCACCGCCCTGAAGGCCGGGGCGCTGCCGGCGCCGGCGCGGGACCGTCTCTGCCGCGTCATGATGACGCTGAACCGGGCGGCCGCGGACGCCCTGCGCAGCTTCGAGGTCCACGCCTGCACCGACGTCACCGGTTTCGGGCTCTTGGGACACCTGCGCGGTATGATTACTGCCAGCCAAGTGGACGTGGAACTCGACCACCGGGCGTTGCCGTGGATCGCCCCGGCACCGGAGTTGGCGCTGGCCGGGCACGTGCCGGGCGGAACGCGGGCCAATCGCGGCTACGTGGAGCCCTTGGTTGAGTGGGCGCCCAGCGTGCCGGAGACGGTGCGGATGCTGGCGTGTGACGCGCAGACGTCGGGCGGGTTGCTGGCGGCCGTACCGGCAACACAGGCTGAGGCGGCCGTGGAGGCGTTGAGGGCCGCGGGCGTCGAGGCGGCTTGTATCATTGGGCGGGTCACCCGTTCCGGCGGGGGACGGATGGTAGTTGGCTGACGTACCGCATGGGAGGAGTACGAGCGTGAAATACGGAGCGCGCAATCAACTGGTGGGCAAGGTCGTCGAGATCAAGAAGGGCGCTCTGATGTGCCAGGTCAAGCTGGAGATCCCGGCCGACTCGACGATGTGCTCGGTGATGACGCTGGATTCCCTGAAGGAGCTGGGACTCAAGAAGGGAAGCGAAGTGAAGGTGCTGGTGAAGGCGATCAACGTCCTTCTGGCACGCGAGGATTGAAGCGGCGGAACCTGATCCGGTGGCGGGAATGAACCGCCTGACCGAGCCGCGGGGTTGCCTCCTGAACGCCGAGTGCCCAGGGCGGCCCGAGCGCGGCATCGCAGTCAGGCGAAGCACGGGAGGGACCGGTCCCGGCGGTTCGGGACGGGTTCCGCCCCCAGAAGGCGGAGGCAAGCTGAACCATGAAAGTACTGATTGCTGACAAGTTCGAGAAACCCGGCGTGGAGAAGATGAAGACGCTGGGCTGTCAGGTCACGCTGGACGCTGATCTGCAGGGCGATTCCCTGCGCGACGCGGTGCGCGACACCAAGTGCCAGATCCTGGTGGTCCGCTCGACGAAGGTGACGGCCGACATTCTGGAGGCGGGCAAGCAGGCGGCCTTGGAGCTCGTCATCCGCGCCGGTGCCGGCGTGGACACCATCGACGTGCCGGCGGCCACCAAGCACGGCATTCGCGTCGCCAACTGCCCGGGGAAGAACTCGGTGGCCGTGGCGGAGCTGGCCGTGGGACTGATGCTGGCGCTGGATAGGAGGATCGTGGACAACACCGTGGACCTGCGCCGCGGCGTCTGGAACAAGAAGGAGTACAGCAAGGCCCTGGGGCTCAAGGGTAGGACGCTGGGCGTCGTCGGGCTGGGACGCATCGGCTACGAGATCGCCGTCCGCGCCAAGGCCTTCGACATGAAGCTGCTCTACAGCGACGTGATCGACCAGAAGCAGTATGAGAAGGAGCTGGGCATCCGCAAGGTGAGCATGGAGCAGCTTCTGAAGGAGTCCGATGTCGTCACGCTGCACGTGCCGGGCGGCGACAAGACCAAGCACCTGATCGGCGGCGCGCAGCTTGCCCTGATGAAACCGACCGCGTTCCTCATCAACTGCAGCCGCGGCGGCGTGGTCGATGAGAAGGCGCTCGCGGACGCGGTGAAGAACGGCAAGCTCGGCGGGGCGGGCCTCGATGTCTACGAGGTCGAGCCCGGCGCCAACGATAAGGAGTTCAAGGACGCCGTCGTGCAGGCCGGCCGCATCTACGGCACCCACCACATCGGCGCCTCGACGGAAGAGGCGCAGCTCGCCGTCGCGGAAGAGGCCGTCCGCATCGTCGAGTGCACGATGAAGGGGCAGCCGGTGCCCAACACGGTGAACTAAGCACGTGCAGCAGGGCCCGCACGTGTACAAAGATCGGGTGGTATGTGTAAGCACAACGACCGGGTGGCATGCCCAAGCCGCAGGCGCCGGCATGCCGTCGCCGCAGGCAGCCCCAGGTTCGCCGAAAGACATGGCGGCGCCGCGCTTGGCCATGCCACCCGCTTTCGCTCATCGGTTCGCCCGTTGCGCGGAGTGGTCGAGCCATGGGACGTGATCCATACTGCCGGAACTGCGGCTACTCGCTACGGGGGCTGACCGAATCCAGCAAGTGCCCGGAGTGCGGCAAGCCGATCGTGGAGGTGCTCGAGCGTCAGCGCGGCATTCCGCGCGGCAAGCGCTACCGTTCGGCGATTGTGCTGTTCGGCCTGCCGCTCGTACACGTTGCGGTGGGCGCCGATGACGACGAGCCCTACGGCAAGGCTCGCGGCATCATCGCCATCGGCGACACGGCCCTGGGCTGGCTGGCGATCGGCGGGCGGGCGATCGGCATCATCGCCATCGGTGGCCTGGCGATCGGCGTGTTCGCCCTCGGGGGCCTGGGGATCGGCATTCTCGCCCTCGGCGGCGGGGCGATCGGTGGGGCCGTGTTAGGCGGCGGCGCGGTGGGTGTCGTGGCCAACGGCGGCGGCGCGGTCGGCCTGGTGGCCGACGCCGGTGGGGCCGTCGGATACTATGCGCGCGGAGGCCAAGTCTACGCCGCCCACGGGATCGACTGGCGAGGCAAAGACCCCCAGGCCGTCGCCTTCTTCGACCATTGGACCTGGCTGCTGGGGGCCCGCCCCCGCCCGGCCGCTGGTGCGATCGGCTGGCTCCGCTTCATGTTTCCCTTGTGGCTCATCGCCGCGGGCATGGCCATCGCCAATCTGTGCGCCCTGGTGGTGCTGGTGGAGCTGCGCAGAACCCGACGCCGGCGGTGACCAAGCCTGCGGTGGTGCCGGTCTTTGAGACAGCTCCGGCGGCCCTGTAGTGCCCCCCCCAGGGGACGCAGGAGCCGTAGGCCTTGCGAACTTCCACGCCGGCTGCGGGGGCCGGCGCTGCCCTTACGACGCCTCCGCCGCGCACTCCCCCAGGCTCATCGACCTCGGCGCAGCAGGTCGCGCAGCTCCTCCAGCCGCAGCCCCCACGCCGCCAGGGCGAAGGTCATCGCCCCCGCGCCCATGAGCACCACCAGCCGGACGCCGGCGTGGATCCGCAGCAGCGGTTGCAGCACCGGCAGCCAGTCCGCAGCCGCCACGACGACGACCATGGCCCCCGTCGCAGCCACCGTCCGCAGCACGCTGCGCCCGACGCCGAGCCGGTCCACCTCCGGCAACCGTTGGCTGAGCTTGCGGGCCAGCCAGCCTGCCTGCACGACGGCGCAGACGGCCGTGGAGAGCGCCAGGCCACGCTCCTGGAGCGGGAACACCAGCACGACGTTGAGCGTGAGGTTCACAAGAACCAGGCCCAGCGCCGTGCGCGCGGGCGTCCGACTGTCGTGTTCGGCGTAGAACGTGCGGACCAGGACGTGCAAGGCGAAGTAGGCCGGCATGCCCAAGCTGTAGCACTGCAAGACCGCGGCCACACGGTGCGTGTCGGCCCCGGTGAACTCACCCCGCTCGAACAGCGTGGCCACCAGCGGATGGGCGACCAGGAACAGGCCCGCACCGGCCGGGAAGGCCAGGAACAGGCTCAGACGCATGCCCCGGCCCAGGACGTCCGCCAGGCCCGCCCGATCGCCGCTGGTCGAGCGCGCGGAGAGGGTCGGGAAGATGGCCGTCGCCAGCGCGATCCCCAGCACTCCCAACGGAAGCTGATACAGGTACTGTGCGAAGCGCAGCACTGACGGCCCGATGCGCTCCCCGTTCACGCTGACGAAGAGGTAGGCGATGAGTGAGTCAGCGCAGGTATTGATCTGCACGGCCGACAGGCCCAGCACCATCGGGGCCATCAGCGTGAACACCGACCGCACCAGCGGATCACGCCAGGGGCCGCCGAAGATCGGGAAGAACCCGTTGGCCCGCAGGGCCCAGGCAATCAGCAGCACCTGAAGTAGCCCCGCGACCAGCACCGTGACGCAGATGGCGACCATGAGGGGCCGGTCGCGCCAGCCCAACCCCAGCGCCGCCAGCAGCGCTCCGGCGATGATCGTGAGGTTGAGGGCCACCGGCAGGGCGGCCGGGGTGGCGAAGTGGTTACGCACGTTGAGGGCGCCACCTGCCACCGCCACGGCGCAGATGGGCACCATGAAGGGCAGCATGATGGCGGTGAAGTCGAGGGCCGGGTCGCTCTGCACCGTGCGCCAGCCGGCCAGCACCAGTTCGCCAACGACCGTCGCCGCGCTCAGGAAGACCACCAACAGCGTCAGGACGCTGCCCAACAGTTGTCGCGACGCCTGCTCACCGCGCGTGTGCAGGCTTTCCGTGAGCACGGGAATCGTGGCCGACGACAGGGCGCCTTCCCCAAAGAGCCGCCGGGCGAGGTTGGACACCAGGTAGGCAATGCTGAAGGCGCTGAGCAGTTCACTGGTGCCGAAGAAGTAGCTGAACACCCACTCTCGCGCCATGCCGGCGACGCGCGAGCCCAACGTGAGCACGGCAATCAGCCGAGTGGACGCGACGAGTCGACCGGTGAGTGACATCGCGGGCACGATACCCGCCGGCGCGCCGCTGACAAGGGAGCCGCTGTACCCCGCGCGGCGTCCGGGGAGCCGACCCCGCCGCCCGGCGCGCGCGGGTCGCGGGCGAGCGGTTATCGGCATAGCGCGGCGCGAGTTTCCAGTCAAGGGCCGCGTGCCCGCAACCTGCGCAAAACGTACACTTTTCTCGGGAACTTCCGGCGTGTCTTCCGCATCCGTTCGCGGTGGAAAGCGCGCGGTGGGCCCGCTAGTATTGGGTGGAGCGAGCGCCGGTGGCCGTTGGGGCCGCGGGGCCGCTTCTTAGAGCAGGTGCGTTATGGACTGGCAGGCGCTGCGTGACGAGTTCCCGATCACGCGGAACTACAACTTCCTGAATCACGCCGCCGCCGCCCCGATCAGCCGGCGGGCCGCCGACGCTGCGCGCCGGTACCTGACGCAGGTGGCCGAGGGCGCGTACCTGCACGCCGGGTTCTTCAAGCACGTCGAGCACGTGCGCAGCCAGGCCGCCCAGCTTGTCGGCGCCAACCCCGACGAGATCGCCTTCATCAAGAACACCAGCGAGGGCATCAGCTTCGTCGCCAACGGGCTCAACTGGCAAAGCGGCGACAACGTGGTGACCAGCAACGCCGAGTTCCCCTCCAACATCTACCCCTGGCAGGCGTTGCGTGCCCGGGGGGTGCAGGTGCGCATGGTGCTGGAGGAGGACGGGCGGATCCCGCTGGAGCGGCTGCTGGCGGCCATCGACAGCCGCACCCGCGTGGTGTCCCTCTCGCACGTGCAGTTTGCCACCGGCTACCGCACGGACTTGGCCTCGCTGGGGGCCTACTGCCAGAGCAAGGGCGTGCTGCTGTGCGTCGATGCCATCCAGTCGCTGGGGGCGTTCCCGGTCGACGTGAAGGCCATGAACGTGGACTTCCTCTCCGCCGACGGGCACAAGTGGCTGTGTGCCCCCGAGGGGGCGGGCATCTTCTACGTCCGCAAGGAGTTGCAGGGACACCTGCGTCCCACGACCATCGGCTGGTTGTCGATGAAGGAGCCGTTTGATTTCGACCGCTACCAGTTCGAGTTCGCGGAGTCCGCGCGGCGCTACGAGTCCGGCTCCTACAACCTGGCCGGCATCTACGCCCTCGGCGGGGCGCTCGAGCTGATCCACGAGATCGGGCTGGAGCACATCAGCCATCGGCTGCTGTATCTGACGGACCGGCTGGCGGCCGGCGTCCGCGAGAAGGGCTACCGCGTCGTGAGCCCGCGCACGCCGACCGAGTCCAGCGGCATCCTCGCCTTCCGGTCCGACCTGCACGATCACGACCGCATCCAGCGGCACCTGGAGACCGAACACCGCATCGTGATCGCCTGCCGCCGGGGCCGGCTCCGCGCCAGCCCGCACGTGTACAACAGCGAGCGCGAGATCGACCAGCTCGTGGCCGCGCTACCCAAACACTAATACCCCGCGCGCCCAGGCTCCGCCGGGTGCCATGCTCTCGCGCTGCGTGCGCATGCGCACGCGGCGCCCCGGCAGCACGACCACCACTAAGCCCGTGGCGCCACAACATGGATCCGTGGTGCCGTGCCTTGGGCACGTAGCGTCGGCCCCCCGACCAATAGCCAAGGACCAGACCCCTCTCCCTTCCGCACGTGTTTAGCGTCCTCGCGCGCGGCGGAGGGTCTGTGTTTCCCTGCGCCAGGCAGGCGTGTGTTGCTTCCGCTGGGGCGTGCGGACGGTCCCAGCGGGCTCGTCCGCCCTCCGGGCGGGCTGAGAAGAAGAGGAAGAAGAAGCAAGCGGGCGGCCCCCAGGGACTCGAAGTCCCTGGCAACGATCGCCCGCCCTCCGGGCGGAGGAGGACGTCGGTTGCTCACCCGGGAGGCGCTGGTTCTTCGCCCGCAGCGCGTTGGTTGCAGGCCGCGGGCCGTTCGCGTTTTCCTCCGGGAGGCCGGGGGGCACTCGCGTCTTCGCCCGGAGGGCGCACGAACGTTGCCAGGGCCTTGCAGAAGATTTCTCACGAAGCATCTATCCGACCCTCCTCCGGATGTTCCAGCGCGCGTGGTAGATGATCAACTTGGCACCCACCCACCGACGTACGCGCTCCAGCGTCCGGACCCACGGCGGCAGGGCGGTGAGTCCACCGCCCCAGGTGGAGAGATGGGCGAAGATCCGCTCTACTCCCGCCCGTTCGCGGTAGACATAGCCGGCGATCCCTTGCCAGGCTACCGCCGCGGCATTGCGCGCCGGGGACTGGGGTACGTGCCCCTTACCCGCGTTCTCGGGCAAGGGGGTGAGCAACTGTCCGCCGTCGTCTGCGATCGTGTCGTACAACGCCCGGGAATCGTATGCCCCGTCCGCCAACACCAAACCGTCGGCGCGCTGATAACGCAGCAGTTCGTGGGCGACGGGTTTCTCATTCACGTTCAAGGGCATCACGCTCCACACCGGAATACGCTCATCTGCTGCGGCCCAAGCGTGCAACTTGTAGCCCCGCCCGAAACCTCCGGGGGCCCGTCCCACCGCCGCCTCGACATCTTTCGTGGTTGCCCCCACCAGCAGGGCATGCCCATCCAGGAACGACACCTCACTACTCCACTCCCAATGCGACAGACGCTCGTGAAGTCGTCCGAGAAGCTGTTGGCAGCGCTCCGTCTTCAAACGCTTGCAGAACTGCGATACCGAAGGCAGCTTCCGCGGCCGGAAGCAGCTGCCGTAGTTCTCGCGCTGGCACGCCCAGCACAGGGGGCGATCGTGCATGACCGACCAAAGGTACATCGCGATGATCACTCGGTCCGCATAGACCGGCGTACGGCCGAACCGGGGCAACTCCCTATCCACCTGACGCAGATTCTCGTACACTACCCGCCATACGTGGCTGTCCATACTGCACCTCCATGTTCTTGAACAGGCGTTGGAGATGTAAGTATGGCAGCCACTTGAACTTAAATGCAACCTGTTAAAGCCTGGCGCGAAATCTTCTCGAAGTCCCTGGCAACCGCCGCGCGCCCTCCGGGCGCAGGAGAACGTCGGTTCCTCGACCGCAGGACGCCGGTTCCTCGCCCGCAAGGCTGCGGTGTTCACCAGCGGATCGTGGGCGGGTTCCATTCGCGCGTCGGTTCTTCGCCCGGAAGGGGTTGGTTCCTCGCTCGTAGCGTGTTGGTTCCACGTCGGGGGGCGTTTGCATGCTCGCCCGGAGGGCGCGCGAGCGTTGCCAGGGTCTTCCAGACCCTGGGGGCGGGATCACTCTCCTTATCCCCCCCTTGGCCTGGAGGGCGCGCACCAAGTAGACCGCGCTACGCATCCCACCGCGCGCAACACACGTACGGGGGGCCGACGCAACTTCTCCAGCGTACGGACAAGGGTGCGCGAACGTGCACCGGCGACGTCGCCGTGGGTCCGCTTGCTGATCCCAACCCATCGGGATGGTGGGGATGGCCGGTGCACATTCGCGCTCGGTCGCTCGGAGCGGTCGCGGTCGGCCCGATATCACGGCGTCGCCGGCTGGTCCTGGGGTGCCTCCGGCCGGGGCGGCGGGACCGTCTCGTAGGCGGTGCCGTCCAGCACGACGATCACCCGCTCGCCCAGCGCGAAGCACTTCGCCAGTTCCGGATGCTTGCGGACCAACTCGAAGTAGGGGTCGCTGTAGGCCTCGACCTTCTTCGTCTCCGAGTCCTTCTTGTACGCGCCGTCGACCCACTTGTCATCGATGCGGTAGAACGTTCGGGCATCGACGCGTGCGACCAGGGGTGTCGCCCGCCCGCCCATTCCTCCGCCGACGCCCGCGAAGTCTTGCTCGAAGAAGGCCGGGCCGGCGTCCATCGATTTCATAGACGACGCGGCCTGGGAAGCCATCACGGATTCGACGCCGGAACTCATTGCCGGGCTCATGCGCCTGGCCCCTGCTCCTCCGCCTCTGGCCGCACGCTGCTCCATGCGCGCCCGAAGGGCAACGCCCGCTATGGCCGGGGGTGGCAGTGCACTGCCCGGTTCGGTGACCAAGTAGGCCGTGTAGGGCGTTACGATGCCGTACTGCGTTGCAAGCTGCACGATGGTGTCCTTGAGTTCCTTGTTTTCGCCGTGCAGGCGAATCTGATCGAGCAGGTAGCCGACCTTGCGCGTCGCCCACAGCGGCGGCAGGAACGTGTGCTGGCGGGCCTCGGCCGGGAACGTGGTCTCGTAAACGAAACGTTCCTTGGTGCCGCGGCGCGTGCCGGTCAGCTCGACCGTCTTGGGCCCTTCGCCGCGATAGCGCCCGACCACGACCAACTCGGTCCCCGCAAACAGATCGGCGAGCTTCGGCGGGAACAGGTCATACACCTCCAGTCCCGGGAACTTCAGTTCCAGATCACCAAGCACCGGGTCGGCCACCTTGCGGTAGAAGCCGGAGAGCTTCAGTTCGAGGTCCTCGCCGGGCGCCACGTAGTCGCGGGCGCCGCGGTTCTGCTCGGCCAGCAGGTCCAGAAGCTGCGTGTTCACGTCGTGCCCGACGCCGAAGACGAACAGCCGCACGCGAGCGGTGTTCTTGCCGGCCACGCCCTTGAGAATCTCCTGCACGTCGGTGACGCCGACGGTCGGCAGCCCATCTGTGAGAAAGACGATCAGATAGGGTCGCGTTTCGTCGGCGGCCGGCGCGGCCGCCAGCGCCAGGAGCAGTGCATCATTAATGTTCGTGCCCCCGGTGGCGCGCAGGGCGTCGGCGTAGTCGCGGGCCGCCTGCACGTTCCCCGCGTCGGCGGGCACCAGACCTTCCTTGAACCGCACGGGCTCGTGCGCGAACGGAATGATGTTGAACTTGTCCTGCGGGTTGAGGTTGGACAAACAGAACTTCAGCGCCCGGCGGGCCTGCTCGATCTTGTTGTCGTCAGCCATGCTGCCGGAGGTGTCGATGACGAAGCAGATGTCCTTGGGCAACACGTTTGCGTCGGCCGTCTGCGCCGGCGGGGCGATGCGCGTGACGAAGAACCCGTCGGACCCCGTCTCTCGATAGGTGAGCACGGTCAGGCCAAACTCCTTCTCGCTCAGGGCGTAGAACAGGTCCAGGTCCTTGTCGGCCGGGAAGTTGCGGGCCTCGAAGCTGGCCGTGGCGTTGTGGTCCGAGGGGCGGCTGATGGCCAACTGGTGCGTTGGGCTGAAGACGCTCTTGATGCCCGTCTTGCTCGTGATGTTGACGACGAAGCTGGCGGACTCGATCGGTGCCGGCAACCAGCCGCTGGCCTTGAAGGGGTAGCGATAGCGCACCAGGCCTTCCTCGGTGCTGAGCATCTGGGTGTAGGAGAGCTTGACGCGCACTTCGCTTTTCGGCTCGATGGGGAAGATGCGGGCGCGGAACATGCGCGTGCCGATGTACTCGAGCAGGGCCGGGTCACGCATCTTCGAGACGATGGACTGATACACCTGCCGGGCCTCTTCGACCGGCAGCAGCTTGCCTTCCACCTCCTGCCCGTTGACGTACATGGAGAACTTGCTGAGCCCGATGTCGTCCGGCAAGGGGAAGATGTAGGTGCCCTCGATGCGGTGCTCGTACTGGTTGAAGAACACCTGCTCAAGATTGGTTACCGCCACGCCGTCCACGATCGTGGCCTGCACCGTCTCCTGCTTGATGGTCAGGCCTGCATGCGGCGGCAGGGGCGGACGCGGGGGCACGATGCGTGGTTCGGGCCGCGGCTCGCCGGGCGGCGGCGGCAGCGGCGGCACCGGGATGGGCATCGGCACCGGTTCGATAATGATGGTCTGCCCCAGCGCCGCCCCGCTATCGACACTAAGCAACGCCGCGAACACCACCAGCAATGCACCAGGCCCCAATGGTCGTGCCGTTCGTGCGAACATGTCCCGTACCTCCCGCGGTGAAAGCCTCCGGCGCCCGGACGGCCGCTCGGTGCCGTCCGGGGCGATTCTACCCCATTAGACCCACGACGCCCGCGTGGGTTTCCAGCTCGATGCAGAAATCGACACGACTGCCGCTCCGTGCGTTGCTCAGCGGGGGCGGGCTCCGAGCGGTTCGCGGCGGGGTCCTTCAGAGCGGGGTAATGCGTGGCCCTTGGTTCTGCGGAGCGCAGGTAGAGATTCGTCACCTCGCCTCTACGATCTTGGAGGCGAGGTGCGGAAGGTTGCCGCGGCAGACGAATGCGCGCGGTGTTACCGTCCTGATACGCTGGATCACAAACCAGGAGGGCCTACCCGATGCGTGTGCCCAACCGTGCCAAGAGAAACGCCCTCGGGGTCGCGGTGCTGGTCGGCGTGGGGCTGCTGGGTGGAAGGATGGTACTGATGTCTGCTGACGCCGGTCGAGTCGTGACTGCCGAGGTCCGCGCGCCCGAGTTTCCCGCGCCGGCGGTCTGGCTCAATACCGACAAGCCGCTGACGATGGCCGAACTGCGCGGGCAGGTCATCTTGCTCGATTTCTGGACCTACTGCTGCATCAACTGCATGCACGTCCTGCCCGACCTGGCGTACCTGGAGGACAAGTACCGCGACGAGCCGTTCGTCGTCATCGGCGTGCACACCGGCAAGTTCGACCAGGAAAGGGATGCCCGGCACATCCGCCAGGCCATCCTGCGTCACAACATCCGCCATCCCGTCGTGGTCGACAGTGACTACGAGGTCTGGAGCGCCTACGGCGTCGAAGCTTGGCCGACGCTGGTGCTGGTCGACCCGTCCGGCTACGTCGTGGGGAAGATCTCCGGCGAGGGACACCGCGCGGACCTCGACGCGGCCGTCGGCAAGCTGCTCAACCAGCATCGCCGTGGCGGTACGCTCGGGCAGCCCCTGCGCTTTCGGCCCGAACGCGCGTCGTTTGAGTCCGGCATGCTCGAGTTCCCCGGCAAGGTCCGCGTGGATGCCGCGCGCGGGCGGCTCTTCATCAGCGATACCAACCACCATCGCGTACTGGTGACCGATCTGACCGGCAAAGTGCAGCACGTGATTGGCGCGGGCACGGCGGGCCTGAAGCACGGTTCCTTTGCCGAGGCGCAGTTCCATCAGCCGCAGGGGCTCGAAGTCTCGGAGGATGGACACACCTTGTACGTGGCCGATACGGAGAACCATGCGGTCCGCACGGTTGATCTACAAGCGCAGACGGTGAAGACGTTGGCCGGTACGGGTGCGCAGTCCTATGACTTCCGCGCCGACGGCCCCGGCCGCAAGACGCCGCTGAGCTCGCCGTGGGACCTGGCCCGCGTCGGCAGGCAGTTGTACATCGCCATGGCCGGCACCCACCAGATATGGGTGCTCGATCTGGACTCCGGGCACGTGCGCGTCTTCGCCGGTACGGGACGCGAGGCGTGCATCGACGGGCCGAACCGCTCGGCCGCGTTCGCCCAGCCGTCCGGGCTGGCCACGGACGGGAAGGTCCTGTACGTCGCGGACTCGGAAGTGTCGAGCATTCGCGTTGTGGACTTGGATGACCGGGGTCAGACCCGCACGCTCGCCGGCAGCGGCGGACTGTTCGACTTCGGCCTGCGCGATGGACGTGGCCGGTCGGCGCGCTTCCAGCACCCGCTGGGGGTAACCCTGGCCGGTGACCGGCTCTTCGTGGCCGACACGTTCAACAACGCCATCCGGGCGATCGACGTGCACACCGGCGAGGTGAGCACCTGGCTGGGCCCCGCTGATCCACAGCCGTCCCCAGGTGAGGGGGCGTCGCCGACCGGCGAGACGGGATCAGGCATGGGCGCTGCGTTCTGCCTCGTCGAGCCCGGCGGCCTGTCGTTTTCGCCCCCCTCGCCCGACACTCCCGCCGGCACTCTCTACATCGCTGACACCAACCATCACCGTGTCCTCGCGGTAGACGTGAAGACGCGTGTTCCCCGGCCTGCCTTCGGCACGTCGCGATAGTCTCCGTCACACTCCGGGCGACAGTCTTTTCGCAGAGGACCACCCTGGTGCGGGTGCGTCACGGAATATCCAGCTAGGGGTACCCTTGTTGGGATTGGGGTTGTTGAAAGCTGGGCTGTCTAGCGTTACGGTGCACCGGATGGCTGTAGTTATCGGATGGCCGTCTACACTTGATGCCAGTCTGATGCGTACTGCAGGTGAACGATCGGCCGCGGCGTTCGACGCAGTTGTGCGGTGCGTCGCATGGGTGACCCCCGAGTAGGCGCGCCCAAGTCAGCCCCGACGGCGAAGCCAAGGTGCGAGAACGGGGCGTTGCGTGTGACGGGCTCTGCTCATTGCGCGTCGCGGGTTGCCGCTGCGCACGGGCCACTGAGCACGTTCCGCCAGGACGGGCGTTTTCAGTGTTGATACGGCTCATTTCATGGGAGGCAGAAGATGAGAAGCTTGCATTGGAGTGTCTGGGCTGCCGCGCTGCTTTGCTGCGCAGCGGCGGCCTCGGCCCAGTATGGCGGCGCTCTGCATGCGCTCGGCAGGTCTCAGAATGATGAGTTCTATGGGATGACGGCAACTTCGGACGGCGGCGTGGTGGCCGTGGGCTACACGACCTCCACCAGCACCGGGAAGGACCTGTTGCTCGTGAAGTTCGACACCTGCGCAGATGTGGTGTGGAAGAAGACTCTCGGGGGCCCACAGGACGAAGAGGGGCGCGCGGTCATCGAGATCCCGGGCGGCGACTTGGTCGTGGTGGGCACCGCCCAGAGCTTTGGCGGACCGGGCGACCACTTGCTCATCTCCAAGCTGACCTCGACCGGCGTGGAGGTGCGGACGAAAGTGCTCACGGACCCCAGTGGGGGAGTTGAGCTCCGCGGTTATGACCTGATAAGAGATTCGGACGGCAATTTCGTGGTTACCGGGACGGTCTGGGATAATCTCTTGGTGTATTCCATTCTGGTGGCCAAGTTCGATTCCGACCTCGACCTGATTGTGAAAAGCGGGTTCCGCGGCGCTTCAGGGGATTACTGGGGTGAGGGCATCGCCGAGGCCTGCGACGGCGACTACATCGTCGTCGGTGGAAAGTTGGCAGCAGGAGACGACCACCGTGTCCTGATCGCCAGAATCTACCCCGGCTTGCTCGCCGCCGAATGGGGACGGGTGATCGCCGATCCAGACGTCGATGCCGTGGGCCATGGCATCACGAGTACCAGCGATGGGTGGTTTGTGATGACGGGCGATACGGGAGGGCACTTGTTCGTGTCGAAGTTGAATTGCTCGGGCGACCCGGTGCCGAGTTGGCAATGGACCTTCCCGGCCACCTCTGTGGGCCACGACGTGATCGAGACCGCCGCGGCTGAGCTCGTTGTCGTCGGGGAGCTGGGTAGCCGGTTCTTACAGGCCTGCTGGCAGTCGAATGGCAGCGCCAACTGGGCATGGGGGTGGGGCCTGGACGGTTGCGACAGCAGTGGTTACGGCCTCACGGCGGACCTCGACGATCGAATATGGGTCGCGGGAACTAGTGACTGTTGGGGCGCGGGGCAGGATGACGGCGTGGTGGCGAAACTCCGCGAGAACGGACAGACCTGTTTACCACACCACCAGATTCCCACATCTCCCGCGGAATGGAACCCGGGGCGGGAACCGCAAGAGCTCAGCCGGTACCCGTTGTTAGACGTTGTGGACAACGAGTGGCCGATCGACACGCAGAGTGCATCCTCCGTTCAAGACTATGTGGTATGTGACGACATCACCGAGGGTTGCTGCCTTCCCGACGGCAGGTGCCTCAACCTGACCCCGGCTGTCTGTGAGGACCCCCCTTACCAGGGGGTTCCGCAGGGATGCGGGACCGACTGCGCCCTCACGACCCTTGCCGTTTGCTGCATGGCCGACGGGAGTTGTGAGACACCGCACCCGATGTGCTGCGACGATCTGGGTGGGACGCCGATTCCCAACGAGGAATGCTCCGCGCCTGAGGCGTGCTGCCTCGCTTGGGGCGCCTGCGAAATGGCTGACCCTGTCTGCTGCACGGAGGTTCTTGGCGGCGCCCCTCAGGGGCCAGGCACCCAGTGCAGCACGACGGCTGTGGCATGCTGCCTCAGTTGGGGGATGGAGTGCGACGAGGCAGATCCTATCTGTTGCGACGATCTGGGAGGATCGCCGGGAATCGGTGATCACTGTCTGGGAGACAATGACGGCAACGGCATCGACGATGCGTGCCCCAATCCCGTGCCCACGATTTCTGGCTGGGGGGTCGGCATCTTGTCTGTCTTGCTCGCTGCAGCCGGTGTGTATGTGGGGACTCGCCGCCGACGTGCCGTCAGCAGTTGATGGGCGCGGGGACGAGCCGGACAGATGGGCCGCGGTTTGCGGTCGCCGCGCCGGAGGCAGCGCGGGGCGCAGCATGCGGCGGAGGGCAGCGTACGTTCGGGGCACTGGCGCAGCGCGGCATCACCAGCTTTCGACCCCCGCGGCAAAGGGAGGTCCGGGCTGCGCGGCGAGCACGCAACGGGGAGTGTCTGTCTTTCGAATCTGGCTGACTTCCGGATCCGTGCCGGGGAAACCCGGAACGAGCAGCGCGTCGGCATCGTTGGGAAGCGTCTCGGTACCCTGGTAGGCGCGCAGTTGCTCGATCAGCCAGAGGTTGTCGCGGTCGGCTCCAAAAACTGGGTTGGTCAGCCAGTTCACGCTGCCGACCAGCAGCAACACATGCTGCCCGCCGCTATGTGGGAGACGCTGACCATGTCCTGCGATGATTGGTTCTTTCCGGCTTGATACGTCCCGTTTCATGGGAGGCAGAAGATGAGAAGCTTGCATTGGCTTGTCCGGGTGGCTGTGCTTCTTTGCCTGGCGGCTGTGGCCGCGGCTCAGGACGGCGGCGCTCAGGTCGCGCCGGCTGAGTTGCTGAATGAGGAGTGCCGCGGGACGACGCTCGATGGACTGGACGCGTGCTACGCGGGCAGCCCGTTCGGCGATGGGAGCGATGCCAGTTACACCGTCACCGCGAACACCACCTTCGTGCGCAACGTGGAGTTCGTGAATCTCACGATCCAACCGGGAGTCAGGCTGAACACGGGTGGGCATGTCATACGCGTGTGCGGCACCCTCACCAACCTCGGCACCATCACGGACTTGGCCTCCGGCGGCGCGGGTGGCAGTGGGGGTGGTGGGGGTAACGGTGGCACGAAGGGCTACCTCAATCCGCCGGACGATGGCGGCGACGGTCAAGCGGGGGAGCCGGCCGCCAGCGGCGTTGGTGATGGCGGTAGCGGCGGCGGGGGTGGTGGCGGAGGAGGAGCAGCATGGAACACCCGCGCACTCTGCGCGTCGTATTACAGTGACGGCGGCGACGGCGGCCACGGTGGCCAGGGTGGTACCGGTGGTGGGCACGTGGTGATCCATGCCTATCACCTGACCAACCAGGGCCTGATCCACGCCAAAGGCGAAAACGGGCAGCCCGGCCAGGGTGGAGGCATCGGCGCGTATCTCGACTACGGCTGCGGGATCCCCCACGCAGACTACGATCACGCCAGCGGGAGCGGTGGCGGTGGAGCCGGAGGCCGCGGCGGGCACGGCGGCACCGTCGAACTCTATTACTACGACCAGGCTTCGGTGTTTGGCCCTATTCGCACGTACAACTGTACCGGGGCTGCACCGGGGCTGGAGGCCTGCGGCGGGGCCGGTGGTGCGGCTGGAGAGGCCGGGTGCCACGGTGCCGACTGCCCCTGCGAAGACCTCTATCGTCCAGCCGGCGTCTCCCAGGCCTATCAAGAGGGTGCCTTGGGCGGATCGCCGGGTGGCGGCCAGGGGGCCGAAGCGGACTGCGGCACGATCTGCGGGCCCATGCAGGCGGCAGACGGGAGTGGCGGCAGCGCGGGGGGCGCCGGGGTTGTTCTCGTCACCTGGGAGTCGCTGACTCCGGTCACGGGACCTACCGACGTGCTCCAGTACGATCTCGACCTCGAAATCTGCGACAGCGACGGCGACGGGTCGATTGCCGATGACCAGTTCATTCGCGGAACCAACGTGATGTCTGTGCGCAGCAAGGACCCCGCGGGGGTCACGGTATTTGACTTCCTCCTGAGCAGGTCGGACTTCGGCAACGCGCAGTTTCGCTGTTGGGTCACACCGGGCGCGCCGGATGGAACGTGCCCGGGTCCCGCGGACCCGTGGGCTCCCGGCGACGAAACCGTCTGCACTTGGGATTCACTGCAGGACGAGTGGACGGTCACGGCGCAACTCGACGGGCTCTATACCAACGGCGAGACATTCTGCCTGCGGGTTGATTACGCCGGAACGCCCACCGGTCACGGACTGGGGCCCTCGATTCGCTTTGACAGCGACGAGAGCACCCAATACGCGGATACGGATCTCGTCGCCACGGCAAGCATGCCGTTCTGGTCGGCAAGCTGGTGGCCGGTCAAGGACGGCGCGCCGCTGACACCGGGGGACAACTGCGACAAGGCGGAGGTCAAGATGGCGATCACCGTCCCGGAGGGGCTGGAAGCGATCTCCAACGGTCTGTTGACAGAGGACGGGCCGGGCGCCTCGCCGGGCACCTGGCGCTACGCTTGGTCGAGTCAGTATCAGGCGGCGCCATATGTCATCTTCTTCTCGGTGGCCGGTTACGAGAGGCCGACGGACAACTATCACAACTACTATCGTTACACGTCTCCAGAGTATGGCCTGGACTTTCCCCTGGACTTCTATTTCTATCCGGGGCATTTCCGCACCGCCGGTGTTTTTGACCAAGCTAAGTTGAACAGCTTCTGCCACCTGATGTACGACCTGACGGTGAGCTTCCTCGATTACTTCAACGACCTATACGGGCCCTATCCATTCGCCAGTGAACGGTTTGGCATGTATGAGTGCAACCTGGAGGGCGCAGGGGCCATCGAACACCAGACGATCCCCGGCTACGCGTGGAAGGCCATCTCCAAACGCTCCCGACCGTACGGAGACAACTTCGTCCTCACGCCCCACCCCATCGTACATGAAGCGGTTCACATGTGGATGGGTGATCTGGTGACTCCCGCCACCTGGAACGACATCTGGCTCGCCGATGGATTCGCCGAGTACGGGGTCTGCCTGTGGGAGGATTCCTTGGATCCCGAGTCCAGCGAGTTCCCTGACGACGAGTATGCCCGTCCGCTCGGCGAGTGCATGCACGAGTACCACGACTTGTGGCGGAAATGTCGGTTTCTGGCGCCCGGTCAGCAGGATCAGGTGTGGGTCGAGGACTGGGAAATCGCCCTGGCGGAGCCTTGGTCGGACAAGGCGATCTTTGACTACGCCACGAGCTACTTGAAGGCAGCCTGGGTCCATCACATGCTGCGGTACGTTCTGGGCACGGATGACTACCTGGCTGGCCTTACTGAGTATCGCGCCGCCTATGAGAACGACTGTGCCACGACGGCGGATTGGCAGAACGTATGCGAGGACCAGTACGGGGGCACTCTGCAGTGGTTCTTTGATGAGTGGGTGTACGATCGCGGCGCGCCGCGATACCGCTATTGGTTCTGGCAGCGTCTGGCGTGGTGGAACGATCCCGATGTCAGCCTTGGGGTTCTCCAGATCCCCATGGTCCAGGTTTTCACGATGCCGATCGACGTGCGCGCCGACATAGACGGAGGCGGTTCTCAGGATCTGGGGGCGATCTGGAACGACCAGGTGTTCGAGGAGTATGTCTTGGATGTGTCGCCTGCAGCCCACGTGGTCGACGTCGAGCTCGACCCTGACGACTGGATTCTCAAGCTGGTCGCGTCGAGAATCCTGGAGCTGCTCACTGACCTAGGCACGCTGGGGGGATTGGAGAGCAGGGGTTACGCAATCAACGGGCGCGGCCAGGCCGTGGGCGCTGCGGACATAGCGGCGGCACCATCCGTGGGCCACGCGTTCCTTTGGCTCCCTGACGGTGATCTCGGTCTCGCGGCCGGTATGCACGATCTAGGCGTCACTGGCACCGCGGCCAGCGTGGGCTACGACATCAACGACTTCGGGCATATCGCTGGACAGCTCGACGAACCCGGCGTGGGAAGTCACCCCTTCCTCTGGCTGTCTCGTGCGGACTACGGCCTTGAGGCCGGTTTGCATGTACTGTCAACGCCAGGCTCGGCAGGCGCCGCCTTGGGCCTCAACCACCCCGGCCACCTGGTCGGCTATGTGGGCGCAGAGGGAAGCCACGCGGCAGCCCTGTGGCAGTATGATGAAGAGCTGGACCAGTGGTCGCTCACCCTGCTCGACACCCTGGGAGACGGTGAAAGCGAGGCTCTGGCGGTCAACGACCGCGGCGAGATCGCAGGTTGGTATACACTGGCCGGTGAGCGTTATGGGTTCGTGTGGAACGCGCAAGATGGTATGGTCAGCCTCGGCGTGGGCGAGGTGTTCGATCTGAACAACGAGGGGCTCGTGGTGGGCGGGCTGGGCCAGCAAGGTCTGGCCTTCGAGTTCATCGAGGGATCGGGTTGGGTGTCCCATCCGCTGGCGACGCGGCGTTCCACGTCCACCGTCGCCTATGGAGTCAATGACCTGGGGGAGATTGTCGGCGAGTCGGAGGGGCATGCCGTCTACTGGGAGAATGCCGATGCCGATATGCTCGATCTCAACGACATCCTGCCGCCCGGCACCGGCTGGACGTTGACCAGCGCCCAAGCCATCAATGATGCCGGGCAGATCGTAGGCTGCGGCCAAGTCGATACCGCCGGCGTCGGCACGCTGCACGAGCGGGCGTTCGTCGTCGACCTCTACGCGCGTATGCTGGGCGGTTGCTGCCTGCCCGAAGGAGAATGCGTCCGGACAACGGCGGCAGACTGCACCAATCACTCCGGTTCATATCAGGGAGACGGGACCTCGTGCACGGCGCTTAGCGCCTGTTGCCTGTCCGACGGTTCCTGCGCGCTGCTCGCACCTGCGTGCTGCGAATTCGTGAATGGTGAGCCGTCCACGTGGTCCACAACGTGCCTTGGCGACCCCGATGGCAACGGCATCGACGAGGCCTGTGAGCCCTGCCCGCAGGCCGCGCACTTCATCCCGTACCCGCCGGATGGAGTGACGGACGCGACGCAGCCGCACTCGATCAGTTCAACGACACCGTGCACGGGTATCGGTCAGCCGGGCGGCTGGGTCCCGATCACCGTCGACTTGGGAGTCTCGGGGGCCGAGGACCTGTTGTGCTGGGCGTTGTGCGAGACCGGCTACTCGCCGCAGTGCGGGCCCAATCAAATCACCAGTGTGGTGGAAGGCCCGCTCGGCGTGTACACGATCAACCTGGCGCACGGTATCTCCGCCTATGACCTGGGCGCCCCGGCGCCGGCCAAGGGCGTGGGTTACGTCACGACGATCCGGTACAACGGCGGCGACCACGTGACGTACTACAAGCACCCGTCCAACGTCGATGGGTCGTCGGTCGCGAACGTGCAGGACATCAACCAGATGATCCAGCGGCTCAATATCGCGCTGGGCGGCGAGTTCGTGCCGCCGTGGGAGTGCGACATCAACCAGAGCGGCGCGATCACCGTGGCGGACTTGGCCGCGTTGATCAACCTGCTCACCGGCGCGGGCCTTTACGACGAGTGGTTCGACACGCCGAAGCCGACGAGCGCAGGCTGTCCGTAGCGTCATGGCGGTGGGAGGCGGTGACCGGGTGGAATACCAGACACAACATGCCTCTCTGATGGGGCAGTATGGGAGTGTCGCGTAGCTGCGGCGTTTGCCCTTACCCTGCGTTCTTCCGCGAGGGGGAGAGCGGCTCCGGTCGTGCGTCGGAGATTCGTTGTGTAAGTCCAATTGCCGAAACAGACCCGAGCGGGAGCGGAGGCACCGCGGGCACATGCAAGGGCCGCCTCGCTTCCGCTCGGGCTCCGCGTCGGCGGCACAACCCGTTCACCGGGTGTCCGCATCACCGCCCTCTGCATTGCACATCGGGCACTTACTCAGGACTGCCCGGACGGGGAAGTTGGTTCACCTCCGGGTCCGTCTCGGGGAAACCCGGAACCAGAAACGCGTCGGCGTCGTTGGGCCTGGTTTCGGTGCCCCGGTAGGCGCGGAGTTGCTCGATGAGCCAGAGGTTGTCGCGCTCCGTGCCGTAGACGGGGGTCGTCAGCCAGACCACGCTGCCGTCCAGCAACAGCACGTTCTGCCCGCCGCCGTTGTGCGTGGGGGAGTTCGTCTCATCGGGATCGACCGAATCGTCGAACCGGCCCTTCACGAACAGCGGGTTGTGGTCGCTCAGGTAGGCCAGCCGCGGCCGGGCGCCGGGCACGGGAATCGGACCGGCCATTTGCAGCGCGTCGTAGCTGAAGTTCCGGCGGGTCAGGAAGTCACGGTGGTGCTCCACCGTCTCCGTAGCCATCGGTGCGGCCCGCCTGTCGGCCGGGCAGATGAAGTGCCGCGGTTGGGCACCGTCGATCCGCAGGATCAGGTAGACGTGCCGGCTGTTCGATTCGGGTCTTTGGACACCCGCGGCCGCCGGCAGCCAAGGCGCGCCCGGTGTCTGCCCCGCGAACGGCAGCCCGCCGAATGACGCCTGGTAGGTGGCCGCCCCGTGGTGCAGCGCCTCCAGGTTCCGGGCACAGGCCATCCGCTGCGCGTGCCCCCGCATGCGGGTAACACCGGGAACCAGCACAGTGGCCGCCAGCAATAGGCAGGCGGCAACGGCCGCAATGTCTCGTAGCGAGTATCGCGCGCCTCGAGCGCCCGGCACCCTGTCAGCCGTGGTCTCGGGGAAACGCAGCACCGTGGGAGCTGCCGCGGCCGGCGGCGGCAAAGTCGATGCCCGAGCGCCCGCCGCAGCGGCGGTACGGACGCGCGCCAGAACCCTGTCGGCCAAGTCTGTCGGGGCCTCCGGCGCCGTCCAGGCATCTAACGGCTTCAATAGCCGTTGGAGCCGCTCGTACCGGCTCCGCAGAGCCGCGTCGTCGGCGAGTTCGCCCTCCAGCCAGAGCCGGGTCTCGTCGTCGAGACGACCTAAGTACAGCTCCAACAAGAGCTTATCACGATGGTGCCCACGATCCTGCATGCGTCTCCAGCTCCCTTCCCTCGATTCCCTGCGTCCCCTTCCGCCCGGCCGCCATGACCGAAAGTGCCCGAACCCCGCTGCCGACTGTGGTCAGCTCGGCATCTTGGGTTGGGTCTCGTTCGCGGCCGAGCGGCGCTTCGCGGTCGCTTGCGTCGCGTCTCGATACCGTTCGCCGAAGCAGGCCACGGCCGCGTGCAACCGGCTCTTCACCGTCCCCACCGGAATGCCCACGATGTCGGCAATGTCCCGGTAGGGGAGGTGATGGTAGTAGCCCAGAATCAGCACCTCCGCTAACCGCTCGGGCATCTCCGCCAGGATGCCCCGCACGGTAGTACGTTGGTCGTCGGCCTCTAGTTCCGCCTCCGGGGGAGGACCTTCGGCGTCCAGCAGGTCCGAAAACCTCTGCCCCGCCTCATCCTGCCCACCCACAGGGGCATCCGCGGGTACCTCGCGCTTGCGCGTCCGACTGCGCAGGTGGTCCCGCGCCTTATTGGCCGCGATGGTGAATAGCCAGGGTTTGAACCGCCGCTGCGGGTCGAACGTGGCCGCCGAGGTGAAGACTTGCAGGTAAGTCTCCTGGACCACGTCCTCAGCCGAGGCACTACTGCCTGTAAACCGGTAGGCGAACTGGTGCAGTTCAGCAGAATAGCGCCGAACGAGTTGTTCGAAGCCACCCTGGTCGCCGGCCAGAAACGCCTGCAACAAATGCTCGTCCGTTGGCGCGTCCACGGCCCGATTGTATGCTCACGACCCGGTTGGGGTACAGTTCGCCGTCCGCGCCGGCCGGGAGCAGGGAGGCTGCCCCGGCGGAACCGGCGACCCCGGCCGCGGCCCACCGGCAATGAGCGCGATTCCCAACGGATCACACAGATCGTCGAGACGGCCCGCCGTCGGGGCGTGGCTCGGCCGGTTCTTCCACGGCGCATCCGGTTCCGGCGAGACCGTGGCCGGCGGTTGGAGGGATGAGACCGCCCGAAGCCGGGTGGGCGTGGCCGGAGTGTTGGCCTTATTGGCGGTCGGGCTGCTGGGCGGCTGGGTGGCTCGGGCACCGGGGCGACCACCGGCCGCGTTGACCCTCAACGCCCCGCGAGTGGTGGTTCTGAAGCAGCAGCGGGTGCTGCATCTGTTTGACGGGGAGCGCTTGATTCGCACCTACCCCGTTGACTTGGGCACCGCGCCGACCGGGCAGAAGCAGCGCGCGAACGACGGTCGGACTCCCGTCGGCCGGTTTCGCGTGGTGCGGAAGAACCCGGACAGCCCATATCACCGGTTCCTCGGCATCGACTACCCGGACGCGGCGGCGGCCCAGCGCGGCCTGCAGGCCGGCTTGATCTCCGCCGGCGAAGCCGCCCGCCTCCGCGAGGCCCACGACGGAGGGGTTTGTCCCGATTGGACGACCGTATTGGGTGGTGGGATCGGCATTCACGGGCACCGCCGCGGATGGGACTGGACCGCCGGCTGCGTGGCCCTGGCGGATGAGCACGTGGAGGAGCTCTACAGCGTCCTGCGGCTCGGTGACCCCATCGACATCCTGCCGTAACATGCCCGGTTGAGGGTGGACGCCCCTGCTTGAGAGCCCCGATGGACCTGACCGGCTGCGAGTTTGACCGACCTTCGCTGACCGCCCTCACGGAGGCATCGGCGGCCGTCAACTCGACGCTCGAACTCAGCATGGTGCTCCAGCAGATTGCCCGCCGGGCGGCCGCCGTCGCCCGCGCCGAGGCCAGCAGCGTCCTGACGTATCACGCCCTGCGCCGCCGGCTGATCTTCGCGGCGGCGGTCGGCGCTCGCGGCGAGGTGCTGCTCGGACGGGAGTTTGAGGCGGACCTGGGGATCGCGGGCCGGGTGCTCAAGAGCGGCCGGCCGCTCAACGTGGCCGACGTGTCCACCAGCTCCGACTTCTACGACGGCATCGACGCCCTCAGCGCGTTTCAGACCCGCGGCCTGATGGCCGCGCCCATGATCTACCAGAGCGAGACCATCGGCGTCATCGAGGTGCTCAACCCCTGTGAGCGCGGGCAGTTCAGTTCCACCGACCTGGAACTGCTGACTGTGTTCGCCAACCTGGCTGCCTGCGCCGCCCGCAACGCCCGCACGCATGACCAACTCCGGCGGGAGCATCGCGCCCTGCGTGAGTCGCTGCTTTCGCGCTTGCAGATCATCGGGGCGTCGGCGCCGTTGCGGGAGATGCTCAAGCTGGCCGACCGCGTCGCGACCACGAATGCGACGGTGCTGCTGCTGGGCGAGACCGGCACGGGGAAGGAACTGATCGCCAAGTACATCCACGATCGGTCGGAGCGACGGCAACATGCCTTCGTAGCGGTGAACTGTGCCGCCCTGCCGGAGACCCTGCTGGAAAGCGAACTGTTCGGACACGAAAAAGGGGCGTTCACCGGCGCGATCCAGCAGCACCTCGGGCGCTTCGAGCTGGCAGACGGGGGCACGCTCTTTCTCGATGAGATCGGCGACATCAGCGCCTCCACGCAGGTGAAGCTCCTGCGCCTGTTGCAGGAGCACGCCTTCACCCGCGTGGGGGGAACCAAGACGATCTCCTGCGACGTGCGCGTCATCGCGGCCACCAACCGCAACCTGAAGAAGGCCCTCGAAGAAGGCCGCTTTCGTGATGACCTGTATTACCGGCTGAACGTCTTTCCGATCCACCTGCCGCCGCTGCGCGAACGCCGCGAGGATGTGCCTGCGCTGGCGGAGCACTTTGCCGCCCTTGCCTGTCAGAACCTGGGGGTCCCGCCGCGGCGTCTGGCGGCCGAGACCGTGGCACTGCTCGTGGCTTACGACTGGCCGGGCAACATCCGGGAACTCTGCAACATCGTCGAGCGCGCGGTGTTGATGTGCGACGGGACGGACCTGCTGCCGGCGCACCTGCCGGCCGACATCACCGGCTCGACGCCGACGGCAGCCGCCTTCGCCGGCGCCGGCCTGTGGGCCACCGAGCGCGCCATGATCGTCAACGCCCTGCGCGAAGCGCGCTGGAACAAATCCAAGGCCGCCCGCGCCCTGGGTATCAGCCGCGACAACCTGCGCTACCGCCTCAAGAAATATAATATCTCGGACAGGGAAGAGTAAAGCGGCAACCGGCGGTTCGCGCGGGCATCCGGCTGTCGCTTCTCCGGGGCTTTCATAGAGGAAGATGCCTCCGGGTTCCCCAGGGCTTCCCAACTTTTCGCGCCAGGCTGCACAGGCTTGACTGTAAAGCATTGTGGCCCCCATGCTTACACCTCCGAGAGTGTGTCCAGAAACATGGAGGTGCAGCATGGATGGCCACGTTTGGCGCGAAGTGT
>JAKQDH010000138.1 GCA_029558835.1 Planctomycetota bacterium
GATATTCCACACCGTCGGAGTTGCCGGCCAGACATCATATCATGCGCCCCTGTGTCGGCTACCACTGGCACGTCGATCAAAACGGGATATGTCTGGTCCGCAACTCCGACGGTGTGGAATATCACCCGACGAGCGGCGACCTCGCCGCCGGCATCCGGCATATTCGGGCGCAGGTCATCGCGCACGCCCGGCAGCGGGCAGAGACGCGACGGAGGGAACGCACCGCACTGCGGGGGCTGCGCGAGGCCGAGCGGATGGGGCTGCGGGTGTGCATGTCGGACTCGCTGCGAGCGGGCAATTGCCGGGCGGGCACGCAGCGGTGGATGCTCCGGCACGGACTGCGTGAGGGCCAGCACTATCGGCCCGCCGACCTGCTGGCGCTGGGATGCACCGGCGACGACCTCGACAGGCTCCGGCTGGCGATCACGGCCGCCCGCATCCGGCATGAGCGAGAAATGGAGCGTGGATATAGCATCCTGGCGGACCACGTGGCATAGACAGTCCCGTGAAAAAAAAAGAAAAATCCGCTTGACACAGAGCGGACCGCCTGGCAAATATACCGACCATGACGCTGGCGCGAAACAAACTGGAATACACCCGGCAGGACCCCCGCCGACACCGCCAGCGTCAGCTCCCCGTCCTGCCGGGCCGTCATCGTTCTGTCCGGGGCTCGTCGTGGCATGGCGTGCCCCGGGCGATACTATACAGCAGGCGCGAGCCCACGAACATGGATGTTACGCGGGATTGGCGGCGCGAAACGGGTCGCGCCCGGGACCGCCGCTCCGCCTGCCGCATTCATCATGTCCACCGCCAAGGTGGACGATCCTCCTCCGAAGCCGGCCGCTCGACACCATCGGCGCCGGCTTTACGGCCCCGCCACGTATACGACGTGCGCCTGCGTCGCCGCAAGCAGGCGGGCCGGTCCGAGCCCGGCCGGGGCCAATCGTTCTCCTTATGGGCGCCCTGGGCATGGCGCAAAACTGCCCACGTCATTATCGATTGTGCTGCGGCAGGCCATTGTGGCCTGGCACGAAACCGGACATCATTACGCCAGAAAGGGGGTGACGAAATGTAGGAGGCAAACAACATTACGGCGGCGGCAGCGTGAATCAGTGATAGCCGATATCGTTGAAGGGATTCACGTGCATACCATGAACGGAGTCAAACGCCAGGTCATCACCGGCCTGGCCATCGCCTACGCTTTGGCGTGGGCGGCATACATCGTGTTCGTTCGCGGCCTGACGGCGCGCGAGAAAGCGGCAATGGGGGTGAGGGACTAATGGAGCGCTACGGCGATCCAATACGCGGCAGCGTTCTCTGCCGCGCATTCTGTCTACGCTGCGGCGAGCCCATGCGGGTGGAGTATCAGCGCCTATGGGATGACCACGGCCGCAGGATTCCTCATTACTGCCGAGACTGCGGCAACCGCGATCACGTCGGATGCAGCAGCCCGCCGAGCCCGAACGACGACGACGGATGGAAGGCGTCGGTACAGGACGCCTATGGCGACTGTCCGGGACTGTGACAATGACCTCTCAACAACTGAGCCTGTTCGATACGCCCAAATCCCACCGGGACGATCCGATCACGTCGTACAAGGCCGCGCAGCGTGCTGGACACCTGGCCGGGACGCACCGGCAACAGATCGCCGAGTTCCTTTGCCGCCACAACATCCTCGATACGGCGCACGCCATGACCACGGCGGAGATCGCCTACGCGATGGGCCTGGAGCGACACGTCCCGGCCCGGCGCATGAGCGAAATGATGGTGCGGGAGTTCAGGGTTGACAGCGTGCGGTATCGAATCCGCACCGGGCGCAAGCGGCAGTGTGCCGCCTGCCGCAACGAGTGCATGACCTATTATCTGGAGGCTCAATCTGTATGAACGACCAACGCGACCGGGATGAATTGCAGAACGACCGGGCAATGGGCCTGCGGGAACATGGCGACTGGATCGACAGCGACGGACACCGCTGCCCGCTGCCGCGCGCCGGGAGCGTGACGCAGGACAGGCTTGCCCGCGCCGCGGATCAGCTTGCCGCCGACGTGGGCTGTAGCTACGAGGAGGCGTCCGCGACGGTAAAGGCGGCGCTGTCGGCCACGCACGGGCTGGACCTGAATCGCATCATCCGCGTGCTCGACTGGCTCGCGGCGGATTGCTGTTGGCGCAACCGGGTGGACCGACCCGACGGCGCCATGTACGGCGACGATGAGAATTACAGCCCTGAATTGCGGGACGCCATTGCATTGCTGGCGGATCTGCGGCGCCTTGCGGAGGGCGGCGAATGACCGCCGAGAAACCCATCTATCATCAGAGTGCTCTGAGCCAGTTTGAATTCTGCGCGTACGCCTACTATCTCCAGCACGTCGAGGGCAATCGCGGCCTGGGCAACATGTTCCTCGCGCGGGGTAACGGCGTCCACGCGGCCCGCAAGGTTAATCTGCGGCAGAAGGTCAAGACCTACCGGGACATTGCCCTGCCGCTGCTGCTGGACGTGGCGCGCGATGAGGTCAACCGGCAAGTCACCGAGGGCCTCGTGGACCTGGATTGCGAGGAGCTTGAGGGACTGGGTCCGCAGGCGGCGGCCGGACGCATCATCGACAGTACTGCCAAGCTCGTGGAGGTGGACCATCGGCAGTTACAGCCGACGATCCAGCCGCAAGAGGTGGAGGTCAAGAAGGCCGTGACGCTGGCGCAGTGGCCGTTCGACCTGGCCATGACGCTGGACAGTATAGACGTGGACTGTTGGATTACCGATCTCAAAACCAGCCGGGTGAAGTGGACGCAGGAAAAGGCCGACGCCGAGTATCAGCCAAGCGTCTATTGGCTGGGCTACCGGGCGCATTACGGACGCAACCCCTACGGCTTCCGTCACCACTGCCTCACGGTGACGCGGGGCGGGCGCATATCGGCGTACCCGATTCTCACGTCGCGTACGGATGCGCAGATTCTCGCGGTCCTGGAGCGGTTCGCGGCGATGCACGCGGCTATCGGGGCGGGCGTGTTCCCGCCCGCACATCAGTCCTCGTGGAAGTGTTCGCCGCGATGGTGT
>JAKQDH010000140.1 GCA_029558835.1 Planctomycetota bacterium
GAGGGCCGCAGCGGCGTTGCGCTTCCCGACGCCCTTGAGCGGAAGTATCCGCGCGCCGGGCATTCTTGGCCGTGGTTCTGGGTCTTTGCGCAGCACACACATTCGACCGACCCACGGAGCGGTGTCGTCCGCCGCCATCACATGTATGACCAGACCTTTCAGCGCGCCTTCAAGCGTGCCGTAGAACAGGCAGGCATCACGAAGCCCGCTACACCGCATACCCTGCGCCACTCGTTCGCGACGGCCTTGCTCCGTAGTGGTTACGACATTCGAACGGTGCAGGATCTACTCGGCCACTCCGACGTTTCCACGACGATGATTTATACGCATGTGTTGAAGGTAGGCGGCGCTGGAGTGCGCTCACCGCTTGATGCGCTACCGCCCGTCTAGCGAAAGGTAGGGACCCACGTCAATCCTGCTGGATTCACCACGCTTGCCCGAAGAACATTGGTGTCGCATCGAACGGCCGGTTCCGGAAACTCCTCCCTATGTCCGCTGATGTTCAGCTTTGTTCGACGCCTGCCCCTTCCCCGTGCCGATGAAGGTTCGACCCGTGCCTGTGGGCAGGCGTTGGACAAAGCCCGTGGGAGGAAACCGCGAAACGAGGCGAGGCTGTTCAGTCGGGGCTCGGCGTTATGGGCATTTGAGCGCCGCCCAATCGCGCAGGTACGCGATGTGCGTGGTGCTGCGCCAGGCGCCGCGTGTTGCGTGAAGGCGTTGCCCGCCCTCGGTTGCGCGGGCGAGGTCCGCGCGGCGCGGCTTGTGATGTGAATGCCAGTGGCGGGCGCAGCGGGTCTTGACCAGGCCCGTCCGAACGGGTGCTGGCGGAAGGCTGCGGGCGCGGAAGCGATGCCCGGTCATGAGGTCACCCCACGGAGTGGTGGCGCGCGGATCGTCGCACCCCGAGCAAAGGTTTCGATCACGCGCATCACCGATCCACAGCAGCGACACACGAAGCCGGTGGTGGGCGTGGTCGACAGCGCCGTGGCTTCCGGCGCCGAGGCGAGGGTGCGTGGCTCGTCTGGAGACGTTGCGCCAAGCAGTTCCCGCGCACGTGCCAGGTTCTGCCGCCGTCCCACGTTGGCGAGCAATCCGTAGTGCCGGATGCGGTGGAAGCCGCACGGCAGCACGTGCAGCAGGAAACGGCGCATGAACTCCCCGGCGGTGAGCGTCATCGTCTTGTGGCGGGTGCGCCCCTTGGCGCGATAGTCCTTCCAGCGGAAGGAGACGCAGCCCCCGTCGAGGGAGACCAGGCGACGGTTCGAGATCGCCACTCGATGGGTGTAGCGCGACAGGTAGGCGAGCACCGCCTCGGGGCCGGCGAAGGGCCGCTTGGCATAGACGACCCATTCGCTCGTGCGCAGCGGCGCGAGCCAGCGCAGGAACGC
>JAKQDH010000143.1 GCA_029558835.1 Planctomycetota bacterium
CACGCGGAGCGTGCGCCGCAAGCTGGACAAGTATCTGACCGAGTGCGGCCTGGATCCGACGATCAGCCCGCACACGCTGCGGCACAGCTTCGCCACGCACATGCTGAACAACGGTGCCGACCTGCGCAGCGTCCAGGAACTGTTAGGACACCAGTCCCTGTCGACGACGCAGATCTACACGCACCTGACCGCACCGAGACTGAAGGCGGTTTACGACGAGGCCCACCCCCGTTCGTAGACTGAAGAAGGGAGATGCTTCCCGCCGGTCGTCCGCTGCCTGGCGACCGACGGGGCCCGGTGGAAGCAAGCCGGGAATACTTCAGTACCGCGTCGCGCAGTGGCGCGACGGCTTGAAACCGGCAACGGCTGCGTTTGACGCCCGAACGCAGCCGTTGCCGTTTGTTTGGTGGGATGCACGCACAGGCGGTGGCTTCAATACCCGCTGGCGTACGGCGAGTCACGAACCGCGGTGGGAACGGTGCGCAGGGCGGCGCCTCCGGCTCTGCGCGCCCCGCACGCCGCCCGATTGGGCAACCGGGCGTTTGCCGAGGGGGGCAGGCTGAGCGGTGGTGTTCAAGCGTGGCTGTAGTGTGGGGTGCCATCCCGCAGGTCTGGGCGTCACATACATGGCACTCTGACTCGGAATTCCGTGTTGACGAGCGCGAGCGGGGGGAGGTAGGTTCGCTTCCTGCGGTGGCAGGTGCCGACGGGATGTCCGGAACGCACCTCCGGCTCGTCGGCGCGCCGCGGAGGTTTTCATTTCGGGAGGATGTGTCGTGTTAGAGTTACTATTCATGCTGATGGCGACGAAGATGATGCAGCAGGCGGCTGAGCCGGCGTGCCGAGCGACTTGCGACATCGGGCAGTTGTGCGGGGTGATTGCGGTGCACGGATGTTGCCTTGAGCAGGACTGTCGATGCCTCGGCAATGGGTGTAGGCCGATGCGACGCTCCGTAGACGCGTGGATGGACGTGGTCGAGGGCCCGGGCGCGACTTGTTGCTACCCATGTGCGACGGGGATGTGCTGCCGGCAACACGGTTGCTTCGACAAGGTTGAACCGTTCGACTTCTGCATGAGCACCGACGAGTGCGGTCTCGATCCGTTGCAGGTGGATACGTTCTCGTACACCGACGAGTACTGCGAGACTGCGACTGCGTGTTCGCCACCCAGCGCCAAGTAACAGCTTCAGCGGGAGGAGTAGTGATGACGGCAAGCGAAGCACATGCTTTGGTGTGTCGGGTTATAGTGTGGGTGTGCATGGTGGGTGGGGCGGCCCGTGCCGAGGACGACCCGCTGGCGAAGCTCCGCCAGATCATGGCGGCGCGCACGGCGGGCAACACCGCGTACATTGAGTGGGACGTTCATCGCCGGACGAGTAATGCAGGCGAGTTCAGCCTGTTCTACGTAACGGAACGTGCGGGGGAGACGGTGCTCCAGGTGAACCTCGGCAACGAGGAGGGGGTTCATCCTCTCGCGAAGAAAGGACTGCACGCGTTCCTGGAGGAAAGAGGGAGGCTTGAGGAAGAGGACCAGTATTGGTTCCGGATGAAGACGGCCCAGCCGCAGTATGCGTTGTTGTACGAGGGCAACGTGTGGCAAAAGGAGGGCGAAATGCCGAAAGCACGCGTCCAGCCGCTGGAGCGTCGGGTGGACTGCCCGCCGATCGAGCTTGATCGTTTGGGCATGCAGCCGTCGTGGTGGGAACTGGGCGTGGACGACAATGAGTGGGGGATTCCGAACGAGTGGACAAGGGACTGGGACGGCAAGGCCCGGTACTCGACGACCCGCGCGGGAGAACGCGAGACGCTGCGCATGGAGTTCGACCTGAAGGAAGGCCACACCATTCGCATGGAGTGGGAACTGGACGACGAGCGTGGTGGGCAACCCCTACGCAGCACGGTGTTCTTCGACGAGCGCTGGGTTCATGAGTCCCGGACGCGCCTCGAGCAGATGGATGGGCGCTGGTTTCCCGCGCAGGTGGACTACTACTTCGCACCGGCGGACAACCCCGAGTTGCCCTACGCAACGGTGCGGGTGCGGAACGCCAGCTTCGACGAGCCGTGGCACCGGCAGGAGCCGTTTACGCCCGACGACATCGGGATCGGGCTGGGGCATACGATCGCAGTGTATGGACGGTCCGCTCCGATGAAGTGGGACGGGACGCAGCTTATCACGCACCAGGAAGCCTTCGATCTCATCAACCTCTGGGGCATCGATCCGGACCCGCGTTTCGTGGAGGCCACCTGCGCGTTAAGCGGGATGACCCAGGAGCAGTACTTCGAGCGGCTCAATGAAGGCCGGGCGCGGGTGCGGGCGGAGTATGAGCAGAAGCACGGCGCGTCCTTCGTGGCCCCGCTGGGGAAGATGCTGAAAGTGGAAGGCGAGGACCCCTGGGACCGGTACGTGCGGGAGTTCATTGAGAAGCACAAGCTCACCGGCAAGGACGTCGAGCGTGCCCACGGCCTGCGTGATCGCTGCAAGGGTCTGCGCGACTGGTATCTATATCGCCATCAGGAGGAGTGGGAGGCCGCGAAGAACAAGCAGGACGCCAAGCGCCTGGCCGCCCTGGAAAGACCGGTTCAGTACATCTTCGAGCGCAAGCTCAAGGTGGGCCTGCGCAAGCTGCTGCCCAAAGACGCGGACGCCTCACCCCGCTCCGCCGCGCAGCCGTGACGCAGGCCCGGAAGCCCCCGCATGCCCCCTCGGCGCCGCGGCAGCAGGCCACCGATCACCCGCGGCACGGTCGGCTCGTCCAGTCGACAATCCGCAATCGTCAGTCAACAATGGCGCAAGTCGGCGTCTTGGCGCCGGGTGGGGTGGTGGAGCTTCACGATGACTCAGGTGCTCCGAGTGGGGGTCCTATCGCTCGGCTTGCTGGCCGGGTGCGCTGCGGTGGTGCCGTTCGACAACCGGGCGAGCGGCGTAAGCGAGAGCACGCCGCAGGGGATGTACAGGTACTCGTTTCACTCACACCCGACGGGGACGCTGCATGGGCGACTGGCAGCCGAGCCGACCAGCGCCGGCTTTCGTGCCAACACCCGGCCGCGGGCGCTGGGCCGGTTGCTGGGCGGCGTGGCGGGCTGGTGCGTCAACTGGTGGGGCTGGGGCGACTTGCCGCGTGGCGTTCTGATGCGCTGGGAAAGCGCGGTGCCGTCCGCCGCGGAGCCCGCCCAGGGTACGTTGTGGACGCCGCTGCGGACGTTCCAGACGGTGTTGGGCACGCTGACCGAGCCCGTCGAGCTGCGTGCGCCGGATAGCGGGGAATGCGAAGCGTTGCTGCGGCTGGAGCCCGCCGGGTCCGGCGCGCCGGTCTCGACCGACTTCACCCGCTTGACCACCGACATCGAGGCCCTGTTGGCGCAGCACCTCTACGACGAGCAGGCCCTGGCGACGAAGGGGATGAGGAAATTCCGCGGGGACCTGCGGCGTGTGACATCGGTTGCCCGGGACGAGGTCGAGTACTGGGTCGGCTTCGCTCTGGCGGCCCGGCGGCTGCCGTTTTCCCACCTCGGTCTGTATCGGGAGGCGGAGCCGGCGCTAACGGAGCGCCTGGCGCAGTTGACGAATCGGGAACCTGGCCGGCACCTTGCTTTACGGGAGGACAACGGCCTGCTGACGCTGCGGATTACCGACTTTGTTGCGGAGGACTATGAGGAGATCGATCAGGCCTTCGTCGACATCGCACGGAGGACGCCTGTGGCGCTCATCGTGGACCTTCGGGGGACACCGGGTGGTACGTATGCGTCACTTCGCGTGGCTGCGCACCTCATCGACAAGCCGATACCGGCGGGGGTGCTCTTCGGGCGGGCGGCGCGAGCACGCGTGCTGGCGGGGAAGCTCGAGACGTTTCCCAAGGTGACTTCGCTGTCCTCGGCCGACGAACTACGGCGGCTGGTGGCTGAACGTGGCGCGATCGTGGGCTGGATCGAGCCGGCCGATCCGCGTTTTGACGGTCCCGTGGCGGTACTCATCGACGGGCAGACCGCCTCCGCGGGCGAGCCACTGGCGGCCGTGCTGCAAGAGTCGGGTCGCGCCGTGCTGATCGGTGAGCCGACGGCCGGGGCGATGCTCTCGACGGAGACCTTTGAACTCGGGCAGGGTTGGAAGCTGGTGATCCCGACGGCTGACTACGTGACGGCCCAGAGCGTGCGTCTGGAGGGCCGCGGCGTGCAGCCCGACCGGCGTGTGCTCAGTGCCGAAGCCGGTGCGGCCGCCGTGAACTGGTGGCAGGAACAGCAGCAGGAATCCAGATGGCAGAAGTCAGAACGCAGATGACCGGACAGCGGACCCGGCCCGGGTCCCGCAATCGACGATCGACAATCGGCAATCGCCAATCACCTGGTGGGCGGTGCCCACCCTACTTCTGCTCGGCGGTGAGGTCGGTCTCGTCGGTGATCACGCGCTGAATGGCGGTCTTGAGGAAGGTCATCTTGGTGTTCGTGGATTCATCGACCTTGACGACGACCTCGTTGTCCTTGACGGAGACGATGGTGCCGATGGCGCCGCCGACGGTGAGGACGCGGTCGTTCTTGGCGAGGCGGTTGTAGAGTTCCTCGCGCTTGCGTTGCTCGCGTTTGCGCTGGCTGCGGGAACTCATCACCATGAAGACGAGGAGGGCCAGCATCATGGCGATGAACAGCCCGCCGCCGAACGGGCTGGCCGGTTGGGTGTTGGGCGCTGGCGAAGGGGTCGAGGGGGCGACGTCCGCAAGCAGTCTGACAAACAGGTTCATCACTACTCCTCTGGCCGCGGCCGCAGCCGCCGGTTGAAGAACTCCTGGGGCACGATGGTGCCCCGAGAGCCGATGCACTGGCCGCCTGCCACGTCGGCCGACGCTACGTGCTCAGTCGGGGGTCGGCGCGGCGGCGATCGGGTACTCCTCTACGATTGCGTGCAAACGCCCGGCGCGGATGAGCGTCCGCAGGCGGTCCATGAACCTCTGGAAGAACCGGAGGTTGTGGATCGAGGTCAGCGTGGGGCCGAGCATCTCCCCCGCGTTGAACAGGTGGCGAATGTACCCGCGGCTGAAGCGTTCGCAAGTGGTGCAGTCGCAATCGGCCTGGATCGGCTCCGGATCCCGCCGGTGCCGCTCGTTACGCATCTTGAGGGGGCCGCCCGGCGTGAAGGCGGCGGCGTTCCGCCCGTTGCGGGTGGGCAGGACGCAATCGAACAGGTCGATGCCCGCCCGGACGGCGGCCAGGATGTCGCGGGGCAGGCCGACGCCCATCAGGTAGCGGGGCCGATCCGCCGGCAGGGACGCGGCCGTCGGACCCAGCACCGCGACCATCTCCTCGAACGCCTCGCCGACGGACAGGCCGCCCACCGCGTAGCCGTCGAAGCCGAGCCGGATGAGCTGCTCCGCGCAGCGGCGTCGCAGGTCAACGTCGAGCCCGCCCTGCACGATGCCGAACAGTGCCTGATCCGTGCGTGTGTGTGCCTCCTGGCAGCGGGCGGCCCAGCGGAGCGTGCGCTCGACAGCCTGCTGGATCACCCGCCCGTCGGCCGGCAACGGCGGGCACTGGTCGAACGCCATGATGACGTCCGCGCCGAGATCGTTTTGCGTGCGGGTGGCAATCAGCGGATCGAGCCAGACGGGGGCGCCATCGACGTGGGAGCGGAAGGCCACGCCGTCGTCGTTGACCTCGTTGATCTCGGCCAGGGAGAAGACCTGGTAGCCGCCGCTGTCGGTGAGGATCGGCCCGTCCCAGCCCATGAAACGGTGCAGGCCGCCGAGGTCGCGGACGACCTCGGCCGTCGGACGCAGGCAGAGGTGATACGTGTTGGCCAGGATGATCCGCGTGCCGGTGCCGCGGAGTTGGTCGGGCGTCACGCCCTTAACGGACCCGGCCGTGCCGACGGGCATGAACGCCGGCGTGTCCACCGCCCCGTGCGGCGTGACGAACCGGCCGCACCGGGCGGAGCCGTCGGTGGCGGTGATCGTGAACTCGAACATGGGAGCATCATAGAGGCGCGCGGAACCGCGGGCCAGACGGAGGGTTGGTCATGCCTGTGTCTCTGTTGCCCGGTTGCTGCCGGGCGGTGGGCCAACGAATTTGTCGTGGCCAGCTCCTGTCCGGAGCCCAACCTGGCACTTTCCTGAGTTCGATGGCTGCTGGGTTCGGCGGGACCCTTGCGGCACCTCTTGAGGCTGCTCGGCGCTCGCTCGGGCGGCGGGGTACAGCGCGCGCCGCGCGCATTTCTATGGGCAGAGGAACGCTTGCCGGCCCCGGCGCGTGCCGGGTGGCGTTCGGCGGGGCACTTTCGGATTCCGTGCGCCGGTTCCGAGCAGCCATTGCCGTGCACGAATCCTACGGAGATCCGCGCGGGCTTCAAGCCCGCGGCTCGCTACGCGAAAGCCGGTGTCGCCCATGTGTCGCCCGGAACCTGCCCGAGTGGAGCCGATCATTCCGCTGCTGCCTTACCAGCGGCGGGACGTGGAGTCGGCGGCGCGGCTGCGCTGGAGCTGCTGGGCGCGGCAGACGGGCAAGAGCTTCACCAAGTCGCTGCGGCGGATTCTGCGGGGCCTGCGCCGGCGGCGAAATCAGATCTTCCTCTCGGCGGGTGAGCGACAGAGTCGGGAGCTGATGGCCAAGGCCCGACAGCATTGTCAAGCCCTCAAGATCGCCACCGACTATTACGACCGCCGCGGCTTCCGCGGGCTCAGCGTCAGACAGCTTGAGATCGTGCTGCCCGGTGGCGTGCGGATCATCGGGCTGCCCGCCAACCCGCAAACGGCCCGCGGCTTCACCGGCGACGTGCTGCTCGACGAGTTCGCCATGCACGCCGAGGACCGCGACATCTGGGCGGCCATGTTTCCCACGCTGCTGCGCGGCGACGGCGAGCTGGACGTGGCCTCCACACCGAAAGGTTGCAGCAACGTCTTCGCTCAACTCCGCGAGAATCCGCACTTCGAGCATTCGCTGCTGACGCTGCCGGATGCCATCGCGCAGGGGCTCACTGTCAAGGCGGACGAGGTTCGCCAGGCGCTGGGCGATGACGAGCTGTATCGGCAGGAGTTTCTATGTGAATTCCTGGACGAGGCGACGGCCTTTCTTACTTATGAACAGATTGCGGCCTGCACGGACCCGACGCTGGTGCCGGCGGACAACGTGGCGGACCTGGCGGCCGAGGGACGCGAACTGTTTGCCGGCGTGGACATCGGGCGGCGACGGGACTTGACGGTGATCTGGGTCTTCGCCCGAGAGGGCGACACGCTGACGACGGTGGGCTTGATGGAGTTGGCGAACGCTCCGTTTCGGGCGCAGGCGGACGTACTGAATGAGTTGCTCTCACTACGACACCTGCGGCGGTGCTGCCTGGATGCCGGCGGCGTCGGGATGCAGCTTGCGGAGGAGGCGGTCGAGCGCTTCGGCGGGCACCGCGTCGAGGCGCTCACATTCACACCGGCGCTCAAGTCGCAGCTTGCGCTGGGACTGCGCATCGCCGTGGAAAGCCGGCGCCTGCGCATCCCCAACGATGAGCGCATTCGCAACGATTGGCACTCTCTGCAGCGTACCGTGACGGCCGCCGGACACCTGCGGCTCGACGCGCCGCGACACGAAGGCAGCCATGCCGACCGCTTCTGGGCGGCTGCCCTCGCCCTGCACGCCGGCGAAGCCAACTCGGGTCGCCCGGAGATGCTCGCCGCGAAACCGCTGCGCTTCGCGCGTCAGGGAACGTGGTGACGCTGTGGACACTCACATGGCTCCACTCATCGCAGCACAATGGCACGACCAAACGGGTGGCATGGCCAAGCCGGTGGCATGGCCAAGCGCAGCGCCGCCATGCTCTGCCGACTTACGAACGCCATGCCTTCCGAAGGGATGCCGGCGCCTTCGGCTTGGGCATGCCACCCACCGCGCTTCACCGTGGCGCGGTTCCCCGTAACTGTGAAGGAGTCAAGTTCATGAGATGGACGCAACGCATCGTTAACGCTGTGCGGGGTGCGCGGGCGGAGCGGCCGCGTCCGGGGCGGCTGATCCTGCCCCGGTCGGCGGACACGCAGCGGGACTACCCCACGGCCGGCCTGACCCCGACGCGTCTGCTGGCCATTCTGCGGGAGATGGACGACGGGGCGCCGGCGTCGGCCATGCACTTGTTCGAAGACATGGAGGAGAAGGACGCGCACCTGTTCGCGGTGGCGAACACGCGGCGCTTGGCGCTCACGGGCCTTGCGTGGCAAGTGGTCAGTGCGGCCGAGACGCGCACCGACGTTGATCGCGGCCGGGCCGAGGAGGCGGCTGCCTACTGTCGCAGCGTGCTCGCGGGTCTGGATATGTTTGAGGAGTTCGCGCAGCACCTGGCGCTCGCCCTCGGCCGCAACATCGCGGTGGGCGAGATTGTGTGGGATGCGGTCGGCGGGCGGTTGCAGCCGGTCGATCTGGTGCCGGTCGATTTCGCGCGGCTCGTCTTTGACGATCTGGACGGGCCACGCATCCTCACGGAGGACGAGCCGCGCGAAGGCATCGCGCTGTTGCCCAACAAGTTCGTCGTACATACTCCACACAGTGTCTCGGGTCATCCGCAGCGCGGGGGATTGCTCCGCGTGACGGCCCTGATGTTCCTGGCGAAGAACCTGACGCTGAAGGACTGGCTGGTGTTCAGCGAGATCTTCGGGATGCCGGTGCGCGTCGCCCGTTATGAGCCCGGCGCCACGGCCGAGGAAAAGCAGGAGATGCTGCGCATGCTGGAGACCCTCGGCATGCACGCGGCCGGCATCTTCAGCAAGGCGATCGAGCTGCAGTTTCTCCAAGGCGGCTCGTACGGCAGCGGCCCGCCTTACGAGCATCTGGTGGAGTTCCTCAACCGCGAGATCAGCAAGGCATGGCTCGGGCAAACTCTTACTACGGATACTTCCGGTCAGCGGGCGGCGCTCGCCAGTACGCAGATCCACGAGATGGTGCGTAAGGACGTGCTGGCCGACGACATCCGCAAGGAGGGCCGCACGCTGCGCCGCGACCTGCTCGGGCCGCTGACGCGCATGCAGTTCGGACCGGATGCGCCGGTGCCGTACTTCACGCGGCAGCCCGGGCAGTTCCGCAGCGTCGATGAGCGCATCAGGGTGCTGGCGGCCGCGGTCAATCAACTCGGTTTGCGCATTCCGCAGCGCTGGGTGCATGAGACGCTGGGTCTGCCGCAGGCTTCGGCGGAGGAGCCCGCCCTGCCCGGGGCGACGCGTTGATCGCCGGCGGGCGGCGCTCCAGCGCGCGCCAAGCGCGTTCTTCTGATGAGATGACCAGGAACCGGTTTCCGTCGCAAGGAAGATACTATGAGCAACAACCTGACGCACGAGCATGCGGAGCAAGGCCCGCAGGTTGCGACCCGTGGGCCTGAGGACGCGAATGAACGGCTCTCCCTGCGGTCTGCGACGTTCGGCGGGGGGGAGGTTCCCCAGCGGGTGCTGCTGACGCCGTGGGGGGAGGTGGAGAGCAGCAGCGGTCCGTTCATCGTGGACGAGGAGGCGGCGAAGCTGGCGGTTGAGGCCTTCCGGGCGCACGCCACCGACTTGCCCGTCGATTACGAGCATCACACGCTCGGCGGAGCGTACGCCGCGCCGGACGGACAGGCGGTGGCGGCCGGGTGGGTCAAGGAACTGACGGCCGAGCCGGGTGTCGGGCTGGTGGCACTGATCGACTGGACGGAGCCGGCCCGGCGGCAGCTTGCCGCGCGGCAGTATCGTTACCTGTCGCCCGTCGCCCTCATCCGCCGGCGGGACCGCAAGCTGGTGGCGATTCACTCGGCCGCGCTGACCAACAAGCCAGCCATTGTCGGCATGCCGGCCATCGTCAACCGGGCGACCGACATGCCGGGTGTCATGGAGGTGGCACTTACTGCCCTGCGGGCGGAGTTGAAGCTCGCGGACGATGCCGACGCGGAGGCAGTGCTGGCGGCGGCGCGGGAGCGCCTGGCCGGCCTGCGGGAGGAACTGACCGCCCAGCAGGTCGAGGGGCGTCTGGCGGAGGCGGTGCGTGGCGGCAAGCTGGCCGAGGCGCAGCGCGACTGGGCCAGGACGCTGCTGCGGCGTGACGAGGCGTTGTTTGAGGAATGGCTGCGGACGGCGCCGGCGGTCGTGGCCTGCGGGGCGACGCGGCCGCCGCGCGGGGCGGACGGCGCGGACCGGCAGGCGACGCGGGCCGCGCGCGCCCGTGCGGAGTTCGCGCTGCATCCGCTGCTGGCGGAGTTGACCAGCGAGGAGGCATACGTGGCCGACAGCCTGCGCCGGCATGACGACACCCGGACTGCCGCGCGTTCGTAGATACTCACAGTAGCGAAGCTGCCGTTTGACGTTGCACAGGACCACGCCAATGGGAAACCCGGAGGGTGGCATGCCCAAGCTGAAGGCGCCGGCATGCGGTGCCGGGAGTGGCCGGCTCGCCCTGGCGCAGAGCATGGCGGCGCTGCGCCTGGCCGTGCCACCCGCATCCGTTCGTCGGTTTCGCCGTTGCCGGGAACTACTTGACACGGAGATGCACTGATGACTCTTACTGCCAACCGCGAAGTGGATCACTACATTGACCAGGAGCTGCGGAGTTTCCCGGTTGCCACGGGCCGGCACCTCCGCAAGGGAGCGCTGGTCGGCGTGCCGGCCGGTGGGTACGTCGGCCCGTTGCTGGCGGGCGACAGCTTCGCCGGCATCGCCTATGAAGAGGCTGACAACACCGCGGGTGCCGACGGCGCCCTGTCGGTGCGGGTATACACAGTGGGGGATTTCGGCCTGCCGCTGGCCGCGGCCACGCCGGCGGACGTGGGTCGGCCGGTGTTCGCCACGGCCGACGATACGCTGACCTTCCAGGGTTTCGAGAACTCCTACGTTGGCGTTGTGCAGGACGTGCCGGCCGCCGGCGAGATCATTCTGCGCATCGACCCGCTGCGCCGAATGGTCAAGACGGTCACGCACGCCGTGGAGGACCTCGCGGCGGGTGCGGACATCGCCGCCCGGGCGATCCATCATTTCAGCCAGGAGGGCTGGCTGGTGGCGGCCCGGGTGGTGAACCAGGCGACGGCGGCCACCGGCATCGACGCCGGCAACACGTGCATCGTGGCGCTGGTGCTGGACGGTGACATGGTGGCCACCGTGACCTTCAATGGGGTCACGGCCTTTCCGAACGCCAACACGGAACGGACGCTGGGTACGATCAGTCCCGCGCGGGCGGCGGCCGGCGCTGTCCTCAAGCTGGCGGTGACCAACGGGACGACCGCCAACCCTGGTCCGTTCCTGCTTGAAGTGGACTACGTGTAGGGCGGTCGCCGCGTTGCGGCCGCGGACGGTGGAGGCAGTTGCTTTTCGGGCGCCGGCGGCTTCGGTCACCCGCCCGCAGTGGAGATTCCGATTATGGCCATTATCAACACCGGGCTGCTGAGCAAGGGCCTGCGCAGCGAGTTCTTCGCCCGTTTCGAGGCCGCGCCGACGTACTACCAGGACCTGACGACGCGGATCGCGTCCAACTCCGACCTGGAGACGTATCGCTGGCTGGGCTCCGTGCCGCGCATGCGGGAATGGGGCACCGGGCGCGTCGCCGAGGGGCTGCGCACCGAGTCGTATTCGGTGGAGAACCTCAAGTATGAGGCCACGTTGGAGGTTGACCGCGACGAGATCGCCGACGACAAGACGGGGCAGATCCGGGTGCGCGTGGCGGAGCTGGCTGCCCGGGCCGCCACGCACAAGGACTATCTGCTTGCCCAACTGCTCATGAACGGCGCCACCGACGGTTTCAACAGTTACGACGGCGTGAGCTTCTTTAACGCGAGTCACGTCTCCGGTGCGTCCGGTGTACAGAGCAACCTGCTGACGCTGGACGTGCAGGACGAGGACGGCCCGTCGGCGGAGGAGTTCAAGGCTGCCCTCAAGCTGGCGATTGCCGCGCTGCTCGCCTGCAAGGACGACCGGGGCGAGCCGATGGCGATGACTGCCAGCGGCCTGGTGTGCGTGGTGCCCACCACTATGTATTTGACGGCCCTGGAGGCCGTCAACGCCAGCATCCTCAACAACACGTCCAACGTGCTGCAGGGCGTGGCACGCGTGATCGCGTTCCCCTGGTTCACGGAACTTACCCGCTGGTACCTGCTGAAGACCGACGGCGTCATCCGACCGTTCATTTTCCAGGACCGCGAGCCGGTCGAGTTCACGGCGCTCACGGAGGAGAGCGACGAAGGCTTCCGGCGCGAGAAGTTCCTGTACGGCGTGCGGGCCCGCTACCGCGTTACCTACGGGTACTGGCAGTACGCCGTCCAGATGAGTTTCAACGAGGCGACGTAGGCGCGGGCAAGACCGGGGCTTGACTTTGCCGTCCGCATGGCGGCGCTGCGCTTGGCCATGCCACCCATCGGGAGTACAGAGATGGCATACTTGACCAACCTGGATATTGAACAGCGTCTTGGTCACGCGGCCTGCGTGCAGCTTGCCGACGATGATGGCGATGGGCAGCCCGACGCGGGCGTGGTCGATGAAGCGCGGCTCGGCGCGGAGGGTGAATTGAACAGTTACCTCGCACGGCGCTACGAGGTGCCGATTGATCTCGGTCGTCATCCGGACGTGGGCGACTTGCTCAAGACCGTGGCCTTGGATCTGGCGGAATACCGGCTGCGCCTGCGGCGGCCGCCGATGCCGGACGATGCCGCGGCCCGGCGCCAGAGGACGACGGCATGGCTGGAACGGGTGGCCGACGGGCGGGTGAGCCTGCCGGCGAGCATTCCGATCGCCGCGAGTTCGTCACGCGGGACCGTAGCCACTGTCACCGGCGCGACGCGTCGTCTGTCTGATAAGGAACTGGAGAGCTTCTAGGTCGGCGGGACGCTTGGGCGCCGGCGTGCGGGGTGGCATGGCCAAACGCAGCGCCCCCATGCGTGTCCGAGAACGCAAGCCCGTTCTTACGCCGAAGCATGCCGGCGCCTGTGGCTTGGGCATGCCACCCAGGCTGGGCAGCGCTTCGGCTTGGGCATGCCACCGAGGCTGGGCAGCGCTTTGGGCTCGGGCGGGCCACGTGGTCGGTGTCCGCAGCACCGAGGGCATGGAGTGACGCCGTTCACGAGTGGCCATCGAGCAGGGGAGCAGAGAATGCCGACACCGGATCGCAGCACAATCAAGACGGCCGTGGAGGCGCTGCTGGCGTTGTTGCGTGAGCACCTCGTGGCGGTGCCGCCGACGGCCGCGGCCCCGTTTCGAGGCGTGGCCGAGGGTCCCGCCAAGGGCACCGAGTACCCGCGACCCTTCCTGGCCGTCCGTCTTACGCGGGCACGCCCGATCGGCGTAACGAACGACGACAAGCTCTTCGAGGTGAGTGCGGGCCTGCAGGTGATCGTGGACCTGCTCGGCAACGGCGCGCACGGCGGGCTGCTCGACCCGGTGGCGGCCGTCGAGGATTACCTGGATGCGCTGCGCGACACGGGCGTGACCGACGGAGTGGACGGATTCGATGAACGGGCCTGGGCTTTCTCGTATCCGCTGACCACGGCCGGGGCGCGCGTGGCGATTGCCGAGGCGAGCTTCGCCTTCGTGGTCAAGGTACAGCGTGAGCACCACCGGGTGCCCGCTTCATAGAGCCGCTGATACAAGTCTCGTGCTTGTCGGGCGGGGATTGGGGGATGTTCAGGCGGCCGCGGCATCCCCCCTCACCCTGCCCTCTCCCCCGAGGGGAGAGGGGTTCCGTTTGGTACTCACAGGATGACCAGCGATGATCTGGATACTGGCGACGCGTGGCGCTGCGACGAAGTTGCGCAGCAGTCCGTACACGGAGACCCCGATCGAAGGGGTCCACAGCGTGGTGTACCGGCCGGGGATCGCCCCGATCGCGGTGACGGTGGGCGAGTTCGACCCGGAGCCGACCGGCTTGTACGAGCGCGGGGTGAGCCGGATTTCGGGGTGCGTGTTCTCGTATCATGGGCTGGTGGCGGAGACGCTGCTGGACATTCGAGCGGAGATCGACCTGATCATTCGCTACCGTGCCAGTGGGCAGCGGCGCCAACGCCGGCTGGTGAACGTGCTGTTCATCGGCGATGCGGCCGTGAGCGTGCCGGCGCTCAACAGCGGCGTGTCGAAGCTCATCGGCGTGCCGTTTCGCGTGCAATTCCCGGTGGGCGACACGTTTGCGCAGCACGTCATCGACGAGGAAGACGCCGGGGAATGACGAAGGTGGAAGGCAAGAAGTGGAAGGCAAGAGGCAAGAGGGGGGCGTAGGGCGGGCTCTGCCCGCCGGAGAATGGCGAAGTGCGAATAGCGAATGAAGCGCGGCCGCGGGGAACCGAGCCCGAGCGGGAGCGAGTGGGCAGGCCACGCCGTGCACCCCCGGAGGGGGTGCACGGCGTTGCTCGCGTCGTCAGTTCCGCTCGGGCTCGGAATGCCCGCTCGCCTCCGCACGGCCTCGGAATGCCCGCTTGCTTGCGCGAGGGCTCGGGGGCTCGTGTGTCCTCCGACACATGTCCGTCGCTGCCTCTCAGGTTGGGTTTTCCGGTGCGCGACGTACGGGCTCAGCGCAAACACCGGCTGCCGCCTAGGTTGCATTCAACCCGACAGCCTCTAAGATGCCGGCGCAGGCGCGGTTCCTGCCTCGGACAAGCGACGCGGAGAGCCAGACGTGAGTGATAGCCCGAATACACAGGTACCTCCTGTCGGGGAGGGCCCGTTCCCTTCCGAGACTGCCGCTCCCCACCCGGGAGGACACAAGTGTGGATGCGCCTCGGCGTTCAAGTGTGCGGTCCAGGTGGTGGCCGTCGTGCTTGCTCTGGCGGCCGCCTACATCAGCTACCTGCTGTTGCTGGAGCACGTGACCGGCTCCGCGGGGCCGAGCTGGTTCGAGGCGGTGTGCCAGGCCGACGCCGGCACCACCACGCCCGCCAACAGCGCGGACGCCGCCGGCGCCACGAGCAAGTCCGGCGAGATGAGTACCAACGAGGCGTCGAACGCTGCCGGCCCCGCCAGCCCCACGGAGGGTGCAGGCGCGCCTGGTACATCCACCCCCACGCGTGGCGCGGGAGAGCCGCAAGCCTACACGCGCGACTGTGATACGGTACTCAAGGGGGATTATGGTGTCTGGCCGCCCAGGAAGCCCGGCGATCCGGACAACGTGCGGCGGACGCCCGTGGCGTTCCTGGGACTGCTGTACTACTCGTTCCTGGCCGTCTGGTTCGTGGGTGTGGGGAGTCCGTCGCGCGACCGGCTGTGGGTGCACTTCTTCCCGCTGGGCATGGTGACGACGGGTCTGGCCGGCTCGGCCTTCTTCACCTGGATCATGTTCACGCGGGAGGAGGCCTGGTGCCCGTGGTGCCTGGTGACGCACGGGCTGAACCTGGCCCTGGCGGTGTGTCTGCTGCTTGCCTGGCCACCGCGGCCGCGCGGGGCGTCGCTCGTGTCAGTCGGCAGCCGCCCCTCGGCGCGACAGGCGTTGGCGGCGCTGGTGGCGATGGCGCTGGCGGCCTATGGCCACTTCGCTTTGCTGGGCGCGCTGCATCAACGTCGCCTGGTGCTGACGGCCGAGGCGAACGTCCAGCAACTGCAACAACTCGTGGACCGCCTCAAGGGGGATCGCACCCGGATGATGGCCCGCTGGCTGCGCGAGGAGAAGCGGACCATCACGCTGCGTGCGGACGACCCCGTGGCCCCCTTCCAGCACGGCGAGAAGACGTTGCAGGTGGTCGTCTTCAGCGACTTCCAGTGCCCCTTCTGCAAGCAGGTGGCGCAGTTCCTGGAGAAGGACGCGCAGCCGCTCTTCGACCGCCACATGCGTATCATCTTCAAGCACTACCCGCTGCATCCGCAGTGCAACGCGAACGTGAAGACGGCCGTGCATAAGATGTCCTGTTACACGTCCGCCCTGGCCGAGGCGGCACGGCTGCAAGGCGGCAATGACGCCTTCTGGAAAGCGCATGACTACCTCTTCGAGCACCAGCGCGAGACGGAGAAGCTGTCCATCGACGCCTTCTCCCAGGCGCTCGGCCTGGATCCCGAGCGCGTCCGCGACGACATGAAGTCCGAGCAGGCCGCCCGTCGCATCTGGGAAGACGTCGGCGAGGGCCAGAAGTGCCAACTGCGGGCGACGCCGAGCGTGTTCATCAACGGTCGCTACGTGGAGAGCCTGATGGTGCGCGATGTCGAGTTCTGGGATGCCGTCGCCGATCAGTATTGGCGCACAATCGGCAAACCGCGCCCGGAGCACACCAAGCGAGCGGATCTCGCCGGGGCCGGCGCCGTCCCGCTGCCGGAGGAAGACGCCCCGCCGTCGACGGCGGAACCGGCAGAAACGTTGATCAACGGACCCGTCACTCCAGATAACCCAGGTCCGCCAGGCGGGCCTTGACCTGGGCTAGTTCCGCCGCGGAGTAGGCCTGTGCCGCAGCGGGCGCCGTGACGGCATGCGCCGGCGCCGTCCGCGCGCCAGCCGTGGGTGTCGAAACCGCCACTGGCTCGGCCTCCACGCTGGGCGGCACGGCAAAGAGGTCCGCCACCACATGCCCTTCCATGTCGGCCGGTATGCGCTGGCCGAGCAGGGCCAGGACCGTCGGGGCGCAATCAACGAGGCGTGCCTCGACGCGGCGACCCGCGGCCACGCCGGGTCCGGTGGCCACCAGAACCCCTTCCGGTCGGTGCGTACCCTCCAAATGGCGGTAGGACAACCAGCGCACCGCCTGCGAACCCCGAATCTTGCGCACCACGGCCAGACCGTCGCGCGGAATCAGCATCAAATCCGGCAGCCAAGGCTGGTCCTTCCGCCGGCAGCCGTACAACTCCTCCGGCTTGTGGGCGGCCGTAAACAACGGAACCAGGTTACCGCCCGGGTCACGAACCTGGCACTCCGGCCCCAGCAGGCGCGCCTGCAGCTCATCCCGCTGTGGTTCATACTCCGCGGGCTCGACGATGCCGCTCGGTTGACGCCCCTTGAGATTCACATAAAGAAAACCGGCCATGCCCGCGTGCATAACGCAGGCTCGAGTCGACGTGAAATCTACCGGCAAATCAGCCGGGCCGTCCCCGGCCGGCAGCGTCCCGCCGCGTCCGCCCGACGGCTTCCGCCACGGCATGCCCGTCCAGCCCAGACGCGCCGCGCCTCCGCGCAGTCTCAGATAGCCCCACCGCTGCAACAGCAGGTTGACGTACACCTTACCGTCCAGGCTGCCGTGCCCGTGGTCGGAGACCATCAGCACAGCCGCCGCGTGCTCGTCCGCGTAGTCCAGCATCTCGCCGATCACCGCATCAAGAGCGCCGAAGGCCGCCCGGGTGATCTCGCGCCGGCGCGGCTGACGCCGCGCAAACCGCGGGTCGATGTGCTTCCACGCCTTGTGCTGGAGGTTATCCACCAGCTTCAACACGACCATCAACACGTCCCAACCCGTGCGCCCGCCGCACCACCTGGCCACCTCAGCCCCCTGGCGGAAGCTGCGTGCCATGTAGTCCACGTTGCGGGCGAAGAGACGGTCGCCGCCGAGCACTTTGCGGCGCCAGTTCTTGCGCAGGGTCGGGTCCGGCCAGCGGTCGAGGATCTCGCGTCGCCAGTCGGGCGGATAGACGAACTCAGCCTGCGGGCCGGGCGTCTCGAAGCCGCTGATCATACAGCCGTTGAGGGGGACCGGCGGGTAGGTCATCGGCACGTTGATGCTGCACACCCGCAGGCCGCGGTCGCTGAGAATCTGCCAGAGGTTCCGCACGTGGTCGAGGCAGCGGGTGCTGTTGAGCACCAGGCGGTTGGTGAACGGGTCATACCGCTCGAAATCAATGATGCCGTGCGAACCCGGCTGCTTGCCGGTGAGGAACGTCGTCCAGGCGGCCGGCGTGATCGGCGGGACGGTCGAGTGCAGGACGCCGGCGCAGCCCCGCCGGATGGCCTCCGCCAGGCGCGGCATCCGCCCTTCGGCCATGAGTGGGTCGAGCACGTCGAAGGTCGCCCCGTCCAGGCCGAGGATCAGGACGCGGCGTGCGGCCGCGTCCACCGGTCGGCGACCGGTCGCTTCTGCTTGCGGCGACGCGCTTTGGTGCGTATCTTCCGTCATTGCCTGTACTTCCGCCTCATTCGCGGCGTTCACTCCCACCGGCGCTCCTGGCTCCCTGGGGGGGTCGGAGTGTAGCCGCACACCCGCGCGATTGCAACGCGGTCGCCGGCCCGCTATATACGCAGGCGTCGGTCGCGGCCCGCCGTCGCCTTGCAGGACGGCGCCGGCGCCCCCGCGGAACCGAGAGAGGACTTATGCGGATCATTCGCCGACCGACCGTGTATCTCGTCGCGCGACAGACGGTTAACGCTGCCGATCTGGAGCGCTTCCTCGCCGATCATCAGTTTGCGCACTGGACGACGGACACGTCGGTGGCGGCCGAGGTCGTGACGGAAGTCGCCGGGCGCGTCTGCTACATGAGCTTCGCGAAGCCGCGTCCCGGCGGGAACGCCGCGTACCTGGAGCACCTCAAGGACGTTGCCCACGGGTCGGTCCTGGAGCACGCGGTGTTCAGCTTTCTGATCACCGGCGTGTCGCGTTCCTTCACGCACGAGCTGGTACGCCACCGCGCCGGGTTCGGCTACTCACAGCTTTCGCAGCGCTACGTCGATGAGTCGGTGGCCGAGTTCATCGAGCCCGACTGCATCGCCGAGGACCCGGCCCTGCACGAGGTGTGGGTGCAGACGGTCGGCGCCGCCCAGGCTGCCTACGTGCAGCTTGTCGAGGGGCTCCTGCGCAAGTTCGCGGCCGTGCCCGACGCGACCCAGCGCCGCAAACTCGCCCGCCAGGCCGCCCGCTCCGTGTTGCCCAACGCGACGGAGACCAAGATCTTCGTCACTGCCAACGCCCGCGCCTGGCGTCACTTCATCGAGATGCGCTGCAACGAGCACGCCGAGGTGGAAATCCGCGCGGTCGCAACGCAGATTCTGGAGATTCTCAAACAAGAGTCGCCGAGCATCTTCGGCGACTATGAATTCGTCCTACTCCCCGACGGCTCGCGCGCCGCCCGGACACCGTATCACAAGGTCTAAACGACGGCGCCCAGGCGCGGGTGAGCGTCAATCCGGGCTGCGGACCACGCCCTTACCGGGTGGCATGGCAAAGCGCAGCGCCGCCATGCTTGCCGCGACCAAAGGGGCGCATTGCATGTCCGCATGCCGGCGCCTGCGGTTTGGGCATGCCACCTCGTCTACTCGCTGAGTCCGTGTATTGAAGTGTGCGGCACGCGGGGGAGGGGCTGCGTCACCCCACCTCCACCGTCGACGCCGGTTGCCGGCGGCGCAGGCTCTGCCAGCGGCCCGCGGCCAGTGCCACCAGGCCCGCGCTCATGGCGATCACGACCACTTCCGTGATCACCATGGCGGCCGAGCCCGGCCACTGGTGCACGTCGCGGAACAACTCCCGACCCAGGCTGGCAAACGAAGTCACCAGCATGAACAGCGCGGGTAGCAGCGTGTACCACACCGGCCGCATCCGCGCCACCAGCCAGCAGGTGCCCACAATCAGCGCCATCGCCGCCAGAAGCTGGTTCGCCGAGCCAAAGATCGGCCAGATGCCTGCGTAACCGTTCCCCAGCCCCAGCAGCAGCATCAGCCCCACCGCGATGCCGGAGTTCACCCAGTACCGACGCAGCAACTGGAGAGCGACGCGCGGCAGACCGCGTGTCTTCACCACCGGCCCGCGCGAGGCGGGTTCCAGGAGAGGCGGCTTCTGCGTCGTAAGCCCGCCGGTCCCCGCCACGTGGGCGGCCGGGACCGCCACTGCGGCGCCGACCGCGCTCCCGGCGGCGGCTCCGGCAACGCTCGGGCCCGCGGCCACATCGGCGAAGACGTCGTACCGCGCAAACAGCGTCGCCCAGCCCTCCTCGATCATGTAGCGCGTCAGCCGGACGGCCGTGTCCAGCGTGGTGACCAGGAAGCCCTCCAGCAACAGCATCGCCCCGAGCGCCCCGGCCGCCACGGGCAGACCCAAACCCACGTTCGTCGTGTGGCCCACGGCCATGGCGAACGTCAGGACCGCATTGCCCTTGGCACCTTCGGGGTGGCAGTAGCCCCTGTAGCCGGTCAGCGATAATCCGACCATCAAGCAGCAGATCACGCAGACCGCCAGGAAGCTCTCCAGCAGCATCGCGTAGTAACCCACGCGCCGGGCGCCCAGTTCGTGGTTGAGTTGTTTGCAGGTGGTGCCGCCGGCACACAGGCTGTGGAAACCACTGACGGCCCCGCAGGCGATCGTAACGAACAGCACCGGCCAGCCGGGGCCCAGGCGCTCGGACGCGTTGGCCCAGTTGTTGACAGGCAGGGCGTCACCCCCGCTCACGGCTCCACCGCCGCGCAGGGCGGCCGCCACCAGCGCCACCACCAGAAACACGATACCCGCGTACAGCATGTGCACGTTGATGAAGTCCCGGCTCTGCAGAAAGAGCCAGACCGGCACGCCCGCCGCCACCAGCACGTAACCGCTGATAAGGAGCTTCCAGGTACCCGGAGCCACCGCCATGGGCAGCTTCAGGCCCACCGCCACCGAGATCGCGCAGATGACCATCGCCAACAGCGAACACAACCACACCGGCATCTTGCGCTTCAGGTAGAGATACCCGATCAACGGCGAGAAGGCTGTGATGACCACGACGGACGTCGACGCGATTCCGCCGATGACGGCCTGATTACCTTCGACGCGGAAGAGCGTCTGGTCCGGTGCGAGCTGCAAGACATCGACGGCCACTCTGGACGTCAGCGCCGTGGCGGACAAGTCGAGGAAGGCCGCGCAGACCAGCGCCAGCAGCGCCACCAGGAGAATGAGCAGCAGCACGAACGCCGCCGGACCGATGTACCGCCGGGCGACGACGGTCAGGTTCTTGCCGCCCTCGCGCACGGCAATGTGCGTGGCCACGTAGTCATGCACCGCCCCGAGGAAGATGCCGCCCAGCAGCACCCACAACAGCGCCGGCCCCCAGCCGAAGTAGATGGCCAGCACCGGCCCGATGATGGGCCCCGCCCCGGCAATCGACGCGTAGTGGTGCGCGAAGACCACCGGCGTCCGCGTCGGCACGTAATCCCGCCCGTCGTTCAGCGTCACCGCCGGCGTGACGCGGTCCCGACGCTCACCCAGCACCCGCCCGATGACGGGGGCGTAAAGCCAGCCTCCCAACACGAGCGCGAAGGCCGCGACGACTATGATCAACAGAACGCTCATCAGTGATCTCTCCCAGGCACTGGCTCCAAGCTTACCGGGAAGGGTGCAATACCACACGACGCGCACCACACACCCTTCCCGCCGGGCCGGCCAACTGGGCTGCCCCCGCCCCCGGTGTCACTCTCCCCGGCCGGAGGCTTGCCACCCTTCATTGTAGCGTGATCGACGCCGTGTGGGAGAGGCATGCCCCCGACACGGGGCAATTGCGTGTGGGGACCGTGCGTTTTGCTCGGTGTCGCGGACAGGGGTCGCGAACCCGCGCCGGGGAGGACGAATGCGGGAGTTGCCGCCGCTCGCTCCGGGGCGGCCTCAGTTCGCCAGGTTCTCGTACATGCGCAGGGCGGCCGGACCGACCAGCACCACCATGATGGCGGGGAAGATGAACAGGATCAGCGGCACCATGAGTTTGACGGCCGTCTGCTGGGCGCGCTCCTCGGCCTTCTGACGCCGCTTGGTACGCAGGGAGTCGGACTGATTGCGCAGCGCCTTGGCGATGCTGGTGCCGAAACGCTCCGCTTGGTTGACGATGGCCACCAGCGACTTGACCTCGGGAATGCCGCTGCGCTCGTCGAAGTGGGCCAGGGCCTCCGAGCGCGGGATGCCCATCTGCGATTCCAGCGTGACGATCTGGAGTTCCTCGGAAACGACCGGGTGGACGTGGCGCATCTCGTCGCCGACGCGTTGGATGGCCGCATCCAGCCCCAGCCCGGATTCGACGGAAATCACCATCAGGTCGAGGGTGTCGGGCAACCCGGCGCGGATTTTCTCCCCCCGCGACGAAATCGCCAGCTTCAGCCACAGGTTGGGGAGCATGAAACCCAGCGCCCCCCAGAAGACCACGGCGCCGACTCCCTGGCCCAACGTCTGCCCCTTGGACCAGGCATACAGGGCCGCCAGCAGGGCGGCCGAGCCCGCCACGATCGTCTTGCTCGCCAGAAACAGCGTTACCACGTTGTCCCCGCGGTACCCCGCGTTCGCCAGGCGGACACGCAGCTTCGACATCTCCTCCGGCTTGCTCAGCATGACCGGGCGCATCAGGGTCGGGGCCACGCTGCTGACGAAGCGTTTGGCCATCGACTCACGCTGGGTGCGGGCCAACGGGGTCGCCGGCGCCTGGCTGCTCTGCCCGCGCATGCGCCGCCGGATGGTGCCGTCCTTCTCGGCCTTTTTGGGCCAGAGGGAGTACGCAATGATGGCCATGCTGGTAACGGCCAGGATACCGATGAACGGAAGGGGCATGTGCCGACCTCCTGTGGCGGGGTCGCGGGCCGTCGCCCGGGTTAGATCTTAATGTTGACGATCCAGCGGATCATCGCCAGCCCCATCAACTGCATGCCGCCGGCGATCATCAGCAGCGTTTTGCCCGCCGGTTCTTCCAGCAGCGTGCGGGCGTAGTTCTGGTTCAGCGTCCAGATGGCCCCGAACACGACGAACGGCAGTCCGAACAACACCCACCCGGAGAGCCGGCCTTCACCGGTGAGCCCGCGCACCAGGCCCACCAGTTCGATGCGCTGCCGGATGAGCCCGCCGATCTTGTCGAGCACCTCGGCCAGGTCGCCGCCCGTCTGCCGCTGGATCAGTACCGCGGTGACGAAGAACCGCACGTCCAGGGAGTCCACGCGATGCGCCATTTCCAGCAGGGCATCCTCGATCTTCATGCCCAGGTTCTGCTGCTGGTAGATCAGCGCGAACTCGGTGGCGACCGGGGGGGGCAACTGCTCCTGTACAAGCTGAATGGCGCTGGCCAGCGAGTGCCCCGCGCGCAACGCCTGGCCCATCAGCTCGAACACGTCCGGAAGCTGGTTGGTCAACTTGCTGATGCGCCGCTTGCGTTTGAAGTTGATGACGATCAGGGGGGCAAACACGATGGCAGCCCCGCAGCCCACGGCGGCCAGCACGTTCTGCTGGAGAACCGCCACCGCCAGCATGACCAGCAGGGCGAGCCCCATCAGGTTCACCATCATCTGCGACGCCGACCAGGCGATGTCCGCCTGGTCCAGCATGGTCTGCAGCTTGGGCATGAAGCTGAGTCTGCCCAGCACCTGGTCGGCCAGGCCCCGCTCCTGCCCCATCGCCCCGCGCTTGAGGATATTCTGCGTGACCTTTTCGTTCCGGCTGGAGCTTTCCCCGCGCAGCCGGTCCTGCAGCTTGCGGTGCTTGGCGGCCCGCGTCTCGACGATGACCTGATAGAGCCCGTAGCTGAGCATGATCGACCCCAGCACGGGCAGTACCAGGAACAGCACGTCCTGCGTGGCTGCCAGGACCGGCAGCGCGCTGACTGGATCGAGGGAGCTGTTCATAACCGGGTTCCCCGGCGCCCTGCGTCAGGCGCCCTCATCCTCCAACAGGACCTGGCGCTGGAAGAGACCGGGATCCAGCGCGCACCCGCAGGACTCCAGCCGGTCTAGGCATTGGGGTCGCAACCCCGTCGCCACGAAACGACCATACGCCTTACCCGCCGACGAAATGCCGACCTGCTCAAACTGGAAGATGTCCTGCATCGTGATGATGTCACCTTCCATGCCGGTGATCTCGGTCACACTGATGATCTTGCGCGGCCCGCCGGTCAGCCGGCTCGCCTGCACGAGGACGTTGACGGCCGAGGCGATCTGCTGCCGAATGGCTTTGACGGGCAGATCAAAGCCGGCCATCATCACCATGGTCTCCAGACGAGCGACTGCGTCGCGGGCGCTGTTCGCGTGAATCGTGGTGAGCGACCCGTCATGCCCGGTGTTCATCGCCTGCAGCATGTCCAGGGTCTCGGCGCCGCGGCACTCGCCGACGACGATACGGTCGGGACGCATCCGCAGGCTGTTGATGAGCAACTCGCGGATGGTGATGCGCCCTTTGCCCTCGATGTTGGCCGGGCGGCTCTCCAGGCGGACGATGTGCGGCTGGCGCAGCCGCAACTCCGCGGCGTCCTCGATGGTCACGATCCGCTCGTCGGACGGGATGAACGACGAGAGGTTGTTCAGCAGCGTCGTCTTGCCCGAGCCGGTCCCCCCGACCACCACGCAGTTCAGGCGTGACTTCACGCACGCCTCCAGGAAGTCGCGCATCTCCGGCGTGACCGACTTGAACCGAACGTAGTCATCCCAGGTGAGCGGGTCCGCGCCGAAACGACGGATCGACACGCTGGCGCCGTCCAGGGCCAGCGGCGGAATCACGGCGTTCACACGGCTGCCGTCGGCCAGGCGCGCGTCCACCAGCGGCTGGTTCTCGTCGCACCGCCGACCCACGGCACTGACGATCTTGTCGATGACGTGCATCAGGTGGGCGTTGTCCCGAAAGGCAATCTCCGTGAGCTCGAGCCGACCCTTCCGTTCCACGTAGATATGCTTGGGACCGTTTACCAGAATATCACTGATGCTCTGGTCGGACAGCAGCACCTCCAGCGGGCCTAGGCCGAACGTCTCGTTGAGCACCTCGTCGATCAGACGCTGGCGCTCGTTAAAGCTCAGCAGCGTGTTCTCGCGGTCCGCCAGTTGCGACACCAGCTCCCGCACCTGCTCCCGCAGGGACTCGTCATCGCCCACCAGGCGCGTGAGGTCCAACTGGTTGATCAGGTTGCGGTGCAGACGCACCTTGAGCAGGTTGAACTGCTCGGTCTTCTCCTCCGTGACGCGGGGTTTGCCGGGCGCAGGCCCGTGTCCGGCGGCGGGCTTCGCCGCCGGCGGGGGCTTGGGCACGGCGCCGGCGGCCGGCGCGGGCCCCGCGGCCGCCGGGGGTCGCACTGCCGCGGGCTTGACCGCCGCGGCGGGGGCCGCCGCGGGCGGCGGAGTAGGTGGAGCTGTGCTGGAGCGTCTGCCAAACATCGTTCGCCCAGGCGCCGTCCAGAACCGCAGAGTGCTCGCCCGGGGTGACGGCCGGCCCGCGCGAGCGACAGGCAGCCGGGGAGCGCAGGACCTCGCCGCGGGCCTACGCCCGCGAGAAGATCTTGTTCAGCAGGCTCCCCTTGCCCGCCTCTTCCTTCTTCTTTTCATCGGAAGGGCCCTGAGGATTGTGTAGCCGCTGGGCGAGTTCCTGAATCGCCGCCCGTACCTTGCTTCTCGGACCATGTTCCAGCAGTGGCTCACCGAGGTTGATCGCCCCGCTCACCGTCGCCCAGTCATCCGGGATGACGACCGACGCCTCCAGGCCCAGCGTGGACTCGACGTCCTGGAGCGACAGGTGCCCCGATTCACGCCCCGCCCGGTTGCACACCAGCCGCAGCCGTTCCCGACCGAACCCCGCCTCGCGCAACCCCTCGATGATCCGCAGGGCGTTGCGCACCGGCGGCACCAGCAACTGCACCACCAGCAACGTAACGTCCGAGAAATCCAGCACGCTCTTGGCCGTCAGGTCAAACCGGTTGGGCCCGTCCGTCACCACGTACTCGTTGAATTGCAGCAACCCCGACAGCAACGCCACGCACGCCGACGCCGTCATCGTGTCCGCCTGGGCGAAGTGCGACGGGCGGGAGAGCACGTGCACGCCGCTGGAGTGCTTCTCCAGCGCCCGCTGCAGGACGGCCGCCTCCAACGCCTCCGGCGAATGACACAGGTCCGCCAGCGTGTATTTCACTTCCACGTCCAGCAGCGTCGCCACCTGGCCGAAGCGGTAGTCCATGTCCACCACCGCCACCGCCCCCGCGGCAAGCTGCCGCAGCTCCACGGCCAGGTTGGTCGCCAGGAACGTCGCGCCTACGCCGCCCGCGGCCCCCAGCACGGTAATCAGCCGACCCTGCTTGACGTGCTCGCCCTGCTGGGCGACCACGCGGTCGATGGCCTCGCCGAGCGTTTTCGGGTCGATCGGGCGGGGCAGGAACTCCCGCAGCCCCTTGCGCAGGACATTGAGGATCAGTTGTCCGTCCGTGGAGGAAGAAACCGCGAAGACCGCCAGGTTCCGCTCTGCGGCCGCGATTTCCCCGGCCACGGGCAGGATGGTTTCGGGCGTCGGATCCAGGTGGACAATGAGGATGTCCACCTGACACTGACGCACCGTCTGATGCAGCAGGGCGGGTTCGTCCACCTCGGCAACGATCTTCACCCCGTCGAAGCTCAACAGCAGCGCGCGCAGCTCCCGCCCGAACTGCTCGTCGGAATTGAGGATGATGAAGCGGACGTTGCGCCCCATGGCTCTTGTGCGCACTCCCGCGGCAGGGGGAGCAAGTGGCCTGCCGCCGGCGGCGCAAGGTGTCCACCGGCGGCAGGCTGTCTCCGCACAGTTGGTCGGCGCACGTCCCCCCGGACGGCCCGCTACCGGATCAGTTCCACCGGTCGCTGACCTCCCAGACGCTGGAAGATCGCCGCCAACTGGGCACTGTACTGCTCAATCGAGCCTCCCGCATGGAAGTGCTCGCCATGTCCAATATCGGCTATGTCTTCCATCAAGGCCTGATCGGAGTCCGCCCCGACGCTGACCGCGAAGATCCGATAACCCTGATCGGCCGCCGCCTGCGCCGCGTCGCGGGCGTACTGGGCGGCGTTCACCCCGGTTGGGCGGTTCGCGTTCCCGTCCGTCAGCAGCACGATGATCTTACGGGACGCACCGCGGGCCCGCGTGCTGCGGAGCTCCTCGATCGCCCGGTAGATGCCATCGCCGATGTTGGTGTAACTGTCGTAGTGACCCGCCTGGAGCTGCTGCATCCGCGTTCCGATGGACAGCACGTCCAGCGTCAGGTCGCGTTCGTGCCGCCCGATCGTGCCGTAGACCTCCAGCGATACCTGGTCCTCGCTGTCCAGCCCGTCGATGAGCTCGACCATGAACTGCACGGCGTCCTTCACCGCCTGCATCGGCTGCTCGGGCGTGTTCGCCAGCTCCGGCGTGTTGCTGTTCTCCGGGCGCTTCTCCATCAGGTAGTTGATGAACGTCTTGATCCCGAACCGGTACCGGAACGAAGAGTTGGCGCTGTACAGGCTGGTCGACGTCAGTTTCATGTAGTTGTTGATGTAGTCCAGGAAGATGTCGCGCGACGCGGTCGCCGAACGCGTGCCGAACGTCTCGAACCACTCCAGCTCGTTGCTCCCCACGGCCGTGTTGCCGTTGCCCGCCGGGGCGCCGCGTTTCTGCCAGAGCCCGCCGGAGATGCCGCTATTCCAGTACGCCAGCCCCAGGGCGACCGCGGTGCGGTACGGCCAGGAGCCGCTGGCGTCATACGACTTGCTCTTCAGGGCCTGCACTTCGGCGTAGTTGTAGCCCTGCGCGTACCACAGTGCCTCCAGGGTCGCGTTGCTCCAGTTCGCATTGTAGGGCAGGTACCACAGCCCCGCGTCCGCGGAGGGGCTGTAGCCCGAGGTGACCGCGTAGGTGCCCCACTCGCTCATGTATCCCCACGCCGGTCCGGGGCGCAGGGAATGCACGACGTTCGCGGATTGCGCACCCGCCTTGGTCGCCACCGTCATCTGTGCCAGGTAATCGTTGGAGATTGTGAAGCCGAAGCTCTCCGTTTGCACCTGCCCATCGTCGCCCAGGCTGGTTTCGTCGAACTTCAGCCCGGCGACCCCCGTGGTCGGGTCGTTGCCGGTCTCCACCGGATAGCCCCCGCCGCTGGAGGCCGTCGCCAGCGCCATCGCCCAGGCCGCCTCCGGCAGCCCCAACGTCAGATGGCTTAACGCCGGCGTAGCGCCCGAACCGTCGCTGGTCAGGTCGATCGAGACCGTCGAGGTCCCGTCCCCGTTGTTCGTTACGTTGACAACTGACGTGAACCCAAGCCCATCGGACCGGGTGGTAACACGGTCGGGGTCCGGAAACGCCGCCCAGACATCAAAGATGTTGATGTTGGTCAGCTTGTAGTGGGCGAACTCGCTGTCGTCCGTGTGGGAGCCCGACAGGTCCGCCACGATGGCGATGTCCCGCGGCACCATGACCGCCGTCCCCTCGGCCGCCATGTCCTTCTGTTCGAGGCCGAAGACCCGCGCGAACATCAGCTCGACCGGCCCGTTCGGGGAGTCGTCACCGTCCTCGCCTTCCTCGTTCCACAGACCGCCCGAGCCGTTGCCCATCCGGATGCGCACCCGCACCGCATCGGGTTGCGTCTCCGTTTCCGTCAGTTCGTAGACGTTGGCCTCGGCGTCGTAGTTGGCCCGATAGAACGTGACGTCCGCCGTGGGGCTGATGCTGAGGCTCTTCCCCATAACGGCGTTCGCCTGCACCACCCGCTGGGCTTCGGCCCGGGCCAGTTCGATAGGATCGCCGTAGGCGAAGTCGGCGAGCCGGGCGGCCGCAGCGAGGGCGGCCGCATCCGCCGTCCGCTGCAAGTCGCTCCGCGTGTTGTAGACGTACCCCAGGTCGACCGTCAGGGCGACGAACCCTATCAGGGCGACCAGGGACACCGCCACCTGGACCGCGACCACCGCCTTGCGGCGCGCAGGGCGGGGCGCACGAAAACGTTTAGCCATCATCTCTTTCACCCTCCCAAGAGTCTGTGACCTGTATGCAGGTCCGGTCTGTCAATCGCGCCGTTCGCCTCCGGGGGGCGGTTGTGCGCTCCTTATTCCCCTTACTGCTGTCGGTCCTCCCCCGTGGTGTGTCCCCACGGACCGTGGACGGACAGATTACTCGGCTCCGATTCCAGCACGGCACGCTCGGCGGCGTCCTTTGCCGCGCCCGGCCGCGCCGGCTCTCGACCCCGCGGGTCTTCCAGCCAACCCAACGCGTAAAGCTGCATCGGCGTCGGCGGCGCCACGTCCTCACCCGGCACCGGCACCACCTGCTGCGGATCCAGCGGGGCTACCACTTCCGGTGTCACGAAGATCACCAACTCCGTCAGCGAACGCCGAAACTCCACCGACCGAAACAGGGCGCCCAGTACCGGCAGTTCGCCCAGCCCCGGCACTCGGCTGGAAAGTCCCCGCACCTGCTCGCTGAGCAGACCGGCGATCGCCAGTGTCTGCCCGCTGCCCATCTCGATCGTCGTCTCCGCCGACCGCGAACGCAGCCCGGGCACGACGTATCCTTCAATCTGCACGCCCGTTGAGTAATCCAGCTCCGACACCTCCGGTGCCACGCGCAGCCGGATCGCCTGCTGGGCCCGCACCACCGGCGTGAAGTTCAGGCGCACCCCGAACTGACGGAACTCGATGGTCACTTGTTGATTGCCCTGCGGCACCGGGATCGGGAATTCCCCGCCCGCCAGGAAGCTCGCCGTTTCCCCGCTGATGGCCACCAGGTTCGGCTCCGCCAGCACTTGCAGAAGCCCGTTGTCCGACAACGCCTGGATGAACAGCTCCATCTGCACGCGCGGGAAACCCAGCGTCAGGGTGGGGGCGGACGAGTTGAAAATGCCGTCTTCCCCCGTCAGGAACGGGATCTTCTGGGTCACCGGCGTGCCCCCCGCCGCCCCGATCGAACTGGGGTTGATCCCGCCGAGCTGGTTGATCAGGAACATGTCGCGGACGTTCTGGCCCGCCAGGAACCCGTTGACTCCGAGCTGACGCACCGCCGTCCGGTTCACCTCCGCCACCACGCAGCGCAACAGCACCTGCTGTTCGCCGGCCACGTCCATCTGGTTCTGGATGGTCAGCGGTTTGCCCGATCCGCTGCGTGGCGCAAACAGCCGGGCGATTTCCACCATTCGCTGGGCACGCTCCGCCCCGCTGACCGTCCCGGTCAGCAGCACGTTGCCCAGCACCGAGCGCGCCTGCACATCCGACTGGGGGTCCACCACGCGTAGCGCCTCGTTGAGCGCCTCGAGGTCCAGTTCCACCGCCACTTCGAGCGTGTACTGCTGACCACCCGCTCCCCACAGCAGGATGCTCGTCAGGCCGTAGCTCTTGCCCGTCACCAGCAGTTCCCGGGGACTGACCGCCTGCACGTCCGCGACCTCATCCGCGATGACGTTGACCTGGCTGATCTCGACCGACGTCTGCACGATGACGGACCGGTTCAGCGGCACCTGCACCCGCTGGTGCTCGCCCGAAACCGCCTTCACCGAGGTCACAAACGGCGGCGCCCCCGACGCCGCAGCCGGCTGCGCGACGGCGGGAATTACCACCCCGCCGGCAAGCACCCCGACCGCGACCAGACCCAGGAGCAGACCCCGACGGGTCTGCCGGCAGGGGACCATGGCACTGTCTTCCTTGACTTGACGGGTCATTCTTCGCTCTCCTCTGGAGCCGTGTCGGGACCGTTGCTCGTAAAGACGTCCGGAGTAGCGGACGGACCGCTGGAGACCCCGGCCTGGGTCTCTTCTGTCGGACTCACCGGTGTTGTTGCTGACGAGCTCGAATGTCCGGCGGCACGGGACGCCCCGCCCGAGCCCCGGTTTTTCTCCGCGCTGACCACCCGCCGCGAGCGGGCGTTCTCGAACAGGATGCGTTCGACCGTCACCTCGGCCCCCGCCCGCGCCAGGCCCCGGTAGACCACCATCTCATAAGGGGGTTCGACCTCGGGCCGGGACTCCGGTGGCGATGCCTGCGGCTCGGCCGGCGCCGCCGCGCCCTGCCGGAAACCCAGCAGCCGGAACCACGCCGGCAACGCCCCGCCGCCTGGGGAAGCCGCCTTCCCGGGCAGCAGAGCGCCACCCGCAGACGCCTCGTCACGCAGGGACTGCAGCATCTCGTTGATCCGCGCCGGGTTCGGCAGCGTCCCGGTGTCCAGGTCCTCGTCCCCACGCATGGCCAGCGAAATCTTGCCCTTCTGGGCCGCCAGGTGCAGCTTCTGCACGTCGGCCTGCGGAACCAGCAGCGTCACCGTCTTGGCCGCCTTCGGAGCCCGCGTCTTGCTTGTTGCTTCCGGCTCCCCACCCAGGGCCGCCCGACCCACGGCAAGCACCTGCACCCGTTGCAGCAGAACCTCGGCGATGGTATCGCTGCGTCGCGCGCCGCTCCGCGACGGCACCTCCATCACCACGATCACGTCCACCCAGTCGCCCGGTTGCATCTGATAGGCGACGCCGGTGGCCTCGTCGATTTCCACCGAATACGCCCGGTACCCCGGCTTAATGGCGCCCGCCACGCCCGCCGGCGTGCCCCGCGGGGCCAACATGCTCACCAGGATCGGCGCTCCCTGCGCAATGGGCTTGCACGTCACCCGTTGCTTCAGTTCGTCCGCGCTCTTGATCCGCTCCGTGTCCGGCAGGAACACGTTCGCGGTGGTCTCGATCGCCTCGAACATCTCGGGACGCAACTCGACGTAAGAATCGATGTCACGCAACGCCCGGAACGCCGTCAGGGTCGCGTGCTGCCCCACGGCCGCCTGCGACTTCTTGATGGTGTCCAGCCCCAGCTTGACCGCCACCAGACCCAGGCCGAGTCCCAGAACTAAAGGAATGATGGCCTTGCCCTTCATCGCGTTCCTCTCGTGCTGAACCGGGCCTCCCGCAAACCCGCCGCTCCACCGCAACGGTGGACCCCGGCCACCGGCGGCACCCACGCGGTGCCCTCGGCCGCGGTTAGCCCCGTGTTTATCGGAAGGTTCCGGACGCCGTTCGATCTGCCCGGCGCGAAATCTTTGCCGGTTCCCCATCCGGTCCGCACGGCGCCCCCGCACCATCCCTGCGGCATCCCGAAACCAGGACACTGCCAACCGGTCAGAACATGGAACAGAGCGAAGCCATCAGTAACACTGAAGTACATCCTCGCTGGCAGGAGCACGCCGAGCCCGGCCGGATGCCACCCGATAGCGCCGTCCCCCAAGGAGGGCTGCACGCGGGGACAGACCAGCGCCAGCGACGCCGGCCCGCGCGTACCCGTGCCGCGCACCCGCCGGGGCTGCCCGGCGGGCGCGAAGCGGCGGAGCAACTGAGGTTGGTGCTTCTTCCCGCCCGCCATTGCCCATTAGCCTCCGCTCAGCACGCAGCCCTCCTTGCGCATCGTGCAGGTTCCCTCCAGCGTATCGAGCGTCAGAATTCCCCCCACCAGCGACACGTCGTCGTACGCAATGGTGATGCTCACGCTCTCATCGCACGTGGTGAGGCCGTCGGCGTGCTGAAGGGTGATGGAGTGCGTCGTCATGCCCGCCGCATTCAGCAGCTCGTTGATGCGGGCGCTGATTTCACCCTCCGTTGCCGTCTGGAGCACGGCCACCCGGCAGCCCTCCCGCGCGGCGTTCTGAATCGTCTGCCGCATCATGAAGACCCAGCCGCACTCGATGATGCCGAACAAGAGCATCAGCAGCAGCGGCAGTACCACCGCGAATTCGACCACGGCCCCGCCGCGCGCACGACGCACGCCACGCCGTAGCGTGGCGCGGAACAGCCTGCTTCTCATGGCCAGCCCCCTACCCGCCGAACAGGTGCACCGCCAGCACGATCAGCGTTCCGGCCGTCAGCGGCACCCCATAAGGCAGCTTCTGGGTCGTGGTCCCTAAACTCGCCACCGACCCGTATTCCGTAAACCACAGCCGGCGGTTCATGCACTTGTTCAGGATGATGCCCAGGTTCGCGCAGGCCAGGTGCAGCCGACCGCTGGCGAGAATCATGACCACGGCCGCCACCCCGCCCAGCAGCGCTCCCACCAGAAACGACCAGAACACCAGCATGGGTCCCACCCACACGCCGATGGCCGCCAGCAACTTGACATCACCCGCCCCCATCCCGTGCATCAGCCACGGGAAGATCAGCAAGCCGAAACCCGCCAGCAGTCCCCAGGCGCCGTTGACCAGTCCCGCGGTGCCCCAGAAGTGCGCCTGGACGGCGAAACCGCTGACGATCAAGGCGGCGTTCAGCCAGTTGGGCACCCGCCGCTCCCGGTAGTCGATCCACGATGCCCACAGGACGCCCGGCACCAGCACCAGCAAGGTCACCAGCCAGAATGGTTCCATAGCACTTTCCTCGTCGCTGCACGCGTTGGGTCGGATGTCTGCCGGGGTTACGTCCCCGGTCCTGCCGGCCTCTTGTGCTCCCTCCGGCTGGACAAAACAGTGCCGGGGCGCGGCAGGCGGCCGCCCGGTTCCGGGCGGCCGCCCACCCCCCAGCATCGGACGCGTCGCGCCCGGCGGGTCGGCCCCGCCGGGCGGACGGTTGCGTTTCTCGTCTACAGGCCGTCGATCGCGCCCGATACCTCCTGGAACTTGGCATCGGCACTCGTACCAATCATCGTCGCCCCCGTGATCACCACGACGGCAATCAGCGCCACCATGACGGCGTACTCGGTCGCGGTCGGGCCATCCTCGCTCTTCAGGAAGTTCAGGGCACGGCTCAGGAACTTGTTCATTTTCGACTCCTCATTTCCAGAGTACTCGGGCTTAAGGAAATCAGCCCCTTTGCGGAACGAACACCGTTGAGCCCGCCGCGTGCGGCACTCAACTCCTGCAGACCGAACTCGAACCTCCACGGGCGCGAGCACGAAATGTCGCCGCTGCACGGGATCGGAATACCATCCCTCTCCGCGACGGCTTCATCCGATCGAATGTAAGAAACAATTCCAGCGCGGGCAAACCGCCACGCGCGAATTTCCATACTGTTTTCGAGGTCCGGTAGAAACGGCTCGGCGTGCCCACCCCGCCGCAGCGCGCGCCGCCCTTCCCCCACGCCGACACTCAGTGCCACCGCGGCCCGTCATCGCCTTCAACCCTCCAGGGCCGTGGAGTACTCTTCGAACCTCGCGTTCACCGAAGTACCCAGCATGCCCAGAGTGGCGACGCACGCCAGGATGATCGCGGCTACCATGATCGCATATTCGACCGAAGTCGGGCCGTCCTCCTCCCGCAAACCAACGCGGAGTCGCTGTAGAAAACGACGCATGGCAGCCCCCTTTCGCACGGCACTCCGTCGCATCCTCCCCGCGAAACGCGCAGGCCCGGCCGTGCGGACGCGACGCCGTGGGCGCACGACCCATGCAGGCTGCGACCAACGCGCAGCACCTGAGATCCCAACCGTTAACTGTCCAATAGAAACCACGCGCGGGCAAATGCACCCGTTGTGATTCTCAGAAGGGAAGCCCGGCAGCCGGTGGTTATCACCCCCGCACCGGGGTGACAGCCGGACGCGCGGCGCCCGCCGCGGCCGGCACTGCACGCGTCGGATACAACCAGCCCGATAAAGCCGTCGTGATCAGCACGACCACTGCCGTCACTACCAGCCCACCGAGGACGTCCGCGAAGTAGTGCCACCCCGTGGTCAGCGTGGAAATCACGACCGCCACGTTCAGCACCAGGCTGCACGTAAAAAGGACCCGCCGGTGCCGCACCGCCAGCGCCAGCAGCAACGCCCACGTGGTATGGAACGAGGGAAACGTGATCAACCCCTCCGCGCCGTTCCAGGTCACCACGAAGCGGGTGCCCTCCCGCAGACCTTCCAGGTGGGCGAGGTAGCGCGCCTGGGCCGCGCTCGGTGCAAACCCATAGGCGTGAAACGGCCCGGCCGCCGGCAGCCAGATGAACACCACCGCCGTGAGCAACGCACCCAGCATGAACCGCAGCAGGAACGTCTCCAGCGGGCGCCGGTCCCCCCGCAACCCCAGGATAATGATCACCAGCGCCGTCTGCGGGATGAGCGTGTCGTAGCTGAAGGCCAGGGGAATGTTCACCACCGGATGCGCGCGCACCCAGGTCACTACCTCCGGGATCGCCACGCCGAACCACTGATCCACGCGCATCAGCAGCTCGTCCGCCAAAGACGCTTCCCCCGCCGCCAGACTGTACATCAACACCATGAAGGCCGCCGGAAACAGCACCATCTGCACCAGCGTCACTGCGCACAACACAAACTGCGGCACCGGCCGAATGCGGTGATAGAAGTACCCAACCCCCACGAGCAGCCCCGTCATCAGCAACGGAGCAAGCATGTCCCGCAGCGGCACCACCAGCCCCTTGGCCGTGATCAGCAGCAGGTCCGCCGCGATGATGCCCAGAATGAGAAGTGCCTTCAGTTGCCCGTCTTGACCCAGAAACGACCACAGCCGCGCCAGCGGGCGACTCCGCATCGCCACGGCGGGGGCGGTCGTGACCGAACTCGACGCAGGATGTGATCCGTCCAAGTGTTGAACTCGCACCAACTCTCGGTAGCACCAAACCACCGCGCGCCATCGCGCGCCAATCAGGGTATCGCAGCACCGCGCGGGCTCAAGCCCGCAACTCGGCATCGCGCCCGCTAACACGGACCGCTCCCCCCGACGGATGACCTCCGTATAAGTCGTCCGCCCCGATGGGTCGGGTTGACCAAGCCCCGTCCCCACCGGAGTGGCCACCCAGCGGCACGCCACCACCGCCGGCAGAGTATAGCATGCACGCGGCAGTTGTCACTGTACTTCGTGGAACGCGGGCAGCACCCCGTTCGCCGGCGCTGGCAGCATCGCCGTCGACCCCGTGACCCGGGTAACGCGGTGCGCTCCCGCCCTGGCTATCCAAGCCGCGAACGTGGCGGACCGAACGGCAGGAAACACCGAGGGGCGTCCCCGAGCACCCATTTGGTGCAAACGCGGAGCCGCTCCCCTACCGGCGTGGCCGCGGCGTCCCCGTCACGTCGCGTGGGTCATCCGCCGGGATACCGCGCGGTGCACCGTACCAACAGAACGGCCGGCAGCGACGCACTGCGCTGCCGGCCGGTATCCCGCCCGATTGATTCGGTAGCCGGGCTTTGGGGGCCACGAACCCGCACCCCGGCCTGCAACCGCCGCGATTACTCCTCCTCGGGCGCCAGCAAAGCCCGGTACTTCTCCGCCAGCTTGGGCTGCTTGCTCGCCAACTCCTCCTCGTTGGCGAACGTCTGGACCACTTCCGCATCGCCCTTGCGGATGCGCACCTCGATGGACCCGTCCGCCTGCGGCAGGAAGCTGTAGGCCGGCTTGTCCACCCCTCCGCTGAGGATTTTCACCCCTTCGTCACCCGGAAGTGACCGGGCAAACCACCGGAACTTCTTCTGGGCATCGCGGAAGTGCTTCTGGGCATCGGCACCCGGATCCCAGCCTTCGATGTTCAGTTCCTTGACGCGCTCCATGGCCTCTTTCAGCCGCTCCTCCGCTTCGCGCAGACGGTCCTTGTACTCCGGGAGCGCGTTGGTGCTCACCTCGGTCTTGATGTCTTCCGACAACTCTCCGATCTTCTCCAGCAGCGTGTCGAGCCCGTCCAGTTCCACCTCGACCCGCACCTCACCGGACACCGAGGTCAACAGCTCGGCCGCCTCGGGGTCACCTTGGCTCAGTTCCTCTTCGGTCGCATAGGTTGTTTCCGTGTTCTTGCCGTCCTTGTCGGTGCGTGCGACGGTCACCTTGCCGTCCTTTTCCTTCGTCACTACCAGCGAATTGCCGTCCTTGTCGACCGTGACGATCACCTTCTGTTCGACGCCCTCAGTGATGATCTTCATCGACTGACTGCCGACCTTGCCCGAGAAGAACGGGAGTTCCTCGAGTTTGAGTTCGTGTGTGAACCACTTGCCCTGCGGGGTTTGCTTGTACATGCGGCCCTTGGTAAATAGCCGCTCCTCGATCTCATCGCGGGGCGAGAAGTTGTAGATGTGAGTGAGCGCGTCCACGGCGGGGCGCTTCCCGAGTTCAGCTTCGAGAGTCTGCTCCTTGCCGCCGCGCAACAGTGCGATGTTCACCCGCTCGCCCGCCTTGTGCTTCCGGATGATCTGCCCCAGCGCCGCCACGTCCGCGGCGATCGGCGCATCGTCGATCTTCACCAGGATGTCGTGCGCCTTGATGCCCGCGTTCGCGGCCGGACTGTTGTCCTCCACTTGCAGGACCAGCACGCCGCGACCCTCCAGGTCCAACTGCGCCGCCAACGCCTCGGGAATCTCGCCCAGCCACACGCCCAGCCAGCCGGAGTCCTGCTCCGCGTCGTCAGCCGCCGCCGTGATCGTCTCTGCAACGTACTTCACCTCATTCGGAGCCACACCGACGGTCAAGCCTCCGTCACCCAGCGAGATGCACATCGGCGACAGAGCGCAGCTGGACCCGCCGGGCGCCTTCTTCAGACAGCAGCCGGGCATCCCCCCCGACGGCGCAACCACGACCACCTCGCGCGCCGTGCCCTCATCGCCGGTTGCAGCGGCCGTGGCAGAGCACGTCACCGTCCTGCCGGCACACGCCGTGGTCTGCCCGTCGGGCGCCAGCGCTTTTCCGACGCTCGGAGCGTCCTCGTGACCGCACGCCGTGGCCAAAGCCTCCTGTCCGCCCCAGACGAACCCGTGCAGCAACAACGCAGCCAATAGAATCTTCATCACATCGCTCCTGTAGGTTGTGGGGTCGGAATCACGCCGGACGACCGGCCCGCGCCCCCGGTGAATCGCTATCAGTACCTCTGCGAAGCCAACTTCGTGTCCGCCTGCGCGGGACGACCCCGCACCGTGCGGACCTGGTCCAACGCAATCCAGTACACGCTGCCGTCCTCCGCCTCGACGCCGATCCAGTCCCGCGTCGTGTCCCGGACCACGCGGCGGGGGGTCAAGGCCGCCTGCCGCAAACCATACTCGTCCCCCGCCGGCATCTGACCCGGCTCCGTCCCCGGGGTGGTCACCGCGCTGAACGGCTCGCGGCCGGTATCCACAAGCTGCAGCGGCCCGACGGGTTGCGGCGTGGTCGGCCCCCACGCCGGCCGCAGCAGAATCGCGCCCGCCAGACAGGCCGCCAACGCCGCCGGCACCAGCCACCACGTCCGCCGATACCGCGGACGCTTGGTCGCATCCCGGACCGTGGCGAGCGCGAGCGGGTCAAACGACAAGCCGGTCCCCGCCGCGTCGTCACGCAGCACCTCTCCGGCCAGGGCGTCAATCCGCACGGATTGCTCGAAGAGCCGGCGGGCTTCGGGATCCCGCAGGATCACCCGCTGCAACGCCAGCTCCTCCTCCGCCGTGAGCCGCCCGTCGAGGTGCCGACTGATCAATCTCTCCAGTTCATCCATCGCGTGCATCGTGCTACCCAGGTTCGCCCGCCAGGGATTCCCGCAGGAGGCGCCGCGCTCTTACCAGCCGCGTCTCCACGGAATCCACGGGCATGTCGAGTACGTCCGCGATCTGCTGGTAACTCCAGCCGCTCAAGTGCCGCAACACGAACGGCTCGCGGTACAACGCCGGCAGGCCCGCAATCGCCCGCCGAACCGCCTCGCGCTCCTCCACGGAGCTCGCCGCGCGGTCCGGGATCGTGGCCGCCGGTGGAGGCGTCGGCTCCTCGGCCAGCGCCTGCGTCCGGCGCCGCCGCCGGCTGGCTTCCCGGCCGGCGTCGATGGCCGCGTTGCGCGCCAGTCGATACAACCACGGTCGCCATGCCTGCGGCTCCCGCAGTTCCCCGATCCGCTGCCATGCACCCGCCCAGACCTGCTGGGCCACGTCGTCGAGCCGGTCCCGCTTGCCCAGCACCGCGAAGATGACGCCCCGTACCCACCGGTGGTGCCGGTTGACGAATTCCCGGAACGCATAGGGGTCACCGGCGCGAATCGCTTCGATTACCGGCACTTCCGCATCAAGCTCTTGGGGCCTGGGCATCATCGTCGGGTCACAGAGCATAGACGTTCCACCGCCGCCCGCCCTGTCAACGCCACCGGCGCGGACGCGTGTACCGACTTGTCAGCACATTCGCTTCTACGTCGCGCCGAGAATATGGGTCGCAGAGGCTGCGGGGCTGGAGTGCCGCGTGTAAACTGCAAACCGCTTTCCGCCACATGCACTGCTATACGCCTGCCCCCGTCGCTTGTCCTGCCTCGAACGCAGACCTGCGGCGGTTGCGGACCGGCCGCACGTTCCGCCGGGCGGCTCGCGCTTACGTGCCGACGCGCTCGGATGCCACCGGCTGCGGGTGCGGCTCGGCCTGCTTGCGGACGTCGTCGAGGATTGCGCCGTCCCGCAGCGTGACGATGCGGTCGCAGCGGGCGGCCACGTCGGGTTCATGGGTGACCATCAGAATCGTGCGACCGTGGCGACGCAGTTCTTCGAAGATGGCCAGGACGGCCTCGCCGGTTGCGGTATCGAGGTTACCGGTGGGCTCATCGGCAAGGATGATCAGCGGATCGTTGCTCAGCGCCCGGGCGATCGCGGCGCGCTGCTGCTGCCCGCCGGACAGTTCGGTAGGTCGATGGGCGGCACGGTCCGCCAAGCCGACGAGGCGAGCCAGTTCGATCGCCTTCGCGCGCCGCACCGGGGCGGGCGCGGCCTGGTAGAACAGTGGCACCTCGAGGTTCTCCAGCACGGTCAACTGCGGAATGAGGTTGAAGTTCTGGAACACGAAGCCGATGCGCCGCCCCCGCACATCCGAGAGCCCGTCATCGTCCAGCAACGACACGTCGTCCTCGCCCAGCAGGTAGCGCCCCGAGGTGGGGCGATCAAGACAGCCCAGCAGGTTGAGCAGTGTACTCTTGCCGGACCCGCTGGCACCGCAGATCGCCACCGACTCACCCGCCACGAAGTCGATGCTGATGTCGCGCAGGGCTTCCACGCAGACACTCGTGCCCGGGCGTCCGTAAACCTTGGTGACGTTCTGGAACGACGCAACGATCACGGGGTGGGAGCATCCTCCGGTTTCTGGGTCTGCGGTGCCGGCGGCTGGGGTGGGGATGCGTCCGACGGGCCGCTGCCCCGCGATTCCGTCCCCTCGGCGCCACCCGTGCCGGGGCCGGCCTCCTGACCTCCGGCGGGGGCCGGCATTCGCCTGACGTCCTGCGCATTGCCCCCTGGCGGTGCACCTTCGCCACCCTCGCGACGGACGCCGCGCCGGGGGCCGCGACGCTCACCGCCACCTTGGCCCGGCCCGTCGCCGCCCGGTCCGCCCCCGGGGGCAACCCCCTCCATGCGGATGCGTTGTACCGGTTGGCCCTCGGGCATCCCGCCGGCGGACCTCATGCCGGCTTCATCGACCGGAAAGTCGGGCATCTCGGGGGCCACGGGCGGCAGGTCCGGCAGCAGACGCTGGTGCTCCTCCGAAACCGCCAGCAACACGCGCGTTCCCGCATCGAGCCCGCTGGTGACCTCCACCCACTCCGTCCCGGTGGATCCCAACACGACCTCGACGGGCTGCGGCTCGCCTGGGCGCTGCGCAAACACATAGTGCCGGCCGGACTTGGAGAACACCGCCTGCACGGGCACCGCCAGGCGTCCCCTCACCTGCTCCACAAAGATCTCGACGTGGGCGGTGACCCCCGGCTTGAGGGCCACGTCGGTCGAATCCAGTTCGATCTCCGTCGTGTATTCCTTCAGGTCGGGGTTCAGCCAGCGGTCCTGGCTGTCAGCCACTTCGGCGATCTTGGTGACCTTCCCCGTGAATTGCCGGCCCGGCACGCCCTCGATCGACAGCATGGCCGGCTGCCCCACCTTGACCTGGTGTCGCTTGGCTTCGTGAATGCGGATCTCCGCAATCATCCTGGAAGTATCGGGAAGCTGCATGAGCACTTGGCGCTCGTACACGGTAGCGCCTTCCTTGATCTGCCCCGAGCCGTCGAAGGAGATGAAGCGTCCGCGCCCTCCGCTGCTGCCGGCACCATACACTACAAACCCCTGCGTGGGAGCATAGATCTTGGACTTCTCCTTCTGCGCCCGGAACTTGGCGAGCTGGTCGGCGGTCAGGTCGCGCTCTTTCTGCTTGCTCCCCAGGTCGGAGACCTTCTGGTCCTCCACGGCCTTCGCGTTCTTGATGATACGTTCGAGTTCCTTCTCAGCCTCCTCCAGGTCGGACTGCTTCTGGGCCAGTTCGGCCTTGTGCGTGTATTTCTCGAAGACCTCCAGGGCCAGGCGGGCCTTGTCCAGCTCCCACGCTGCCTTCTTCTGGTTGAACTCCGCTTCGTCGTATTCGGTCTTGGTGATGAACTCCCGGTCGCGCAACTGCTTGGAGGCTTCAAAGTCCTCCGTGCGGCGCTCGAGGAGGATCTCAGCCTGCTCGATGGCGACCCGCAGGTCTTTGAGTCTCTGCAGGTAGTCCCCCTCGAGGTACTTATCGCGTTCGTTTCTTTTCAGGTCGATCTCCAGGCGACCCTTGCGGATGTCGCTGGCGTTGCGGTCCCGCTGGATGTCGAGTTCGGCGACGGCGCGCTCATAGGCGCTGGCGGCAACGGCGTCTTTGATCTCGTCGCTACGGATGCGGTCTTCGATCTCGTCGCTGGCGAGCTCCACCAGCAGGTCGCCCTTCTCCACGGCCGAGCCTTCCGGAATCAGCGAGATGATCGTCGAGCGTCCCTCGACCTCGCACTTGATGTCCGTGGACCTGGCGGCCTTCAGCTCGCCCTTCTCCTTCAGCACCACGGCGAAGTCGCGCGCTTCGACCGCGGCGGTCGCCACCGCGGCCGCCGCCTGCCGGGCAGGCCACCAACGCACCGATGCCCAGACGGCGCTGCCCAGCACGCCCACCCCAATAACCGCGGCCACGACTGTCCCCACGCGCCGGCGCGGGCGCGCCGCGCCCGAAAAGGGACGCGGCCGGACCGACGCCCCCGCGGTCGGAGTTGTACGATCGGATGGCATGCAACACACTCCCGCCTAAGCGACCTCTCGCCATCGCGCGCCAATCACCGGAACACAACCCCGCGCGGGCTCAACCCCGCGGCTCAATGGCGGCGCGTGGGCGCGCTCGCTTGTTCAGACGCCGTCAAGACCCCGGGGAGCGCATCCGGTCACGGCTCCCCAATCGCAGGCCCATCCTCCGGGCGGGACGCTGGTCAGCAGCCCCGCCCGTCAGAAAGAGCCGCAGTATTGTACGCACTCCCCTGCCGCCGCACGCGCGCGTCCAGGGCGACTCCCGTCAACCCACCCCCAGGGCCGCGGGCAGTTCCCAGCGGCCGTCCTCGCCGACACGCAACAGCCCCGTGTCCCGCAACACCTCCAGGACGGCCGCGCGGTAGTTCGCCACCGCCCCGGCCAGGGCGTTCTGGGCCTGCAACAAGTCGTTGAGGGCTTCATCCAGATCGCGGTTGGAAATCATCCCGAGCCGGTACTGCTCGCGGGCGGCCTCCTGACGCAGGGCGTTTTCCTCGACGTTCAGCACCTGGATGTCGCGCACTTGGGCCTGCTGGTCGAGCCGGCGCAGGGCCCGGCGCACCTCGGAGCGCACCTGATCGGCGAACTCCTCGTGCGTGCGCTCCGTGCGGCGCAGGCCAATCAGGGCGGCACGGTACGCGTTCCGCTCGCTCTTGCGATCATCAAGTCGCAACTCCAGCCCGCTGCGCCACGTCACACGGTCCGTGTGGTAGCTGAACGAGTCAAGCTGGTTGCTGTCCGTATTGAGCGTCGCGCTGCCGCTGAGTTGCAGGTCCGGCAGAATGCGGTTCTTCGCCACCTGTACCCCGCGCCGGGCATCGTCCACCTCATCGAGGCTGTTGAGCAGGTCCAACCGATACTGCAGGGCCAGTTCCACCGCCTGTGCTTCCGGCAGCCGCGGCAGCAGCGTTTCCAGCGACCGGCTGACCTCATCCTCATCCTGGGCGACCACGGTGAGCGGGTCGTCCACGGGCATGCCGATGCGGATCTTGAAGCGGTCCACGGCCGTCGCGTACTGCTCCCGGGCATTGACCAGCGACGACTCCGCGCTGCGCCAGCTCGACCGGGCCCGCGACACGTCAAACACCGACCGGTCCACCTGCAAGTGCTTCTCAAACGCCGCCTTCTGGTAGTCGGCGCAGCGGATCTTGTAGTTCTCCCGCGCGTTCCGCACGGCCGCCTTCGACTCCTGCAAGCTAAAGAAATCCCGCGCCAGGTCGACGAGGAAACTCCGCCGGAAGTCCTCGTACGTGCGGACCGCGTAGATCAGCTCGCGCTCCGCTTGATACCGTGACTCGCGGGCCGCCTGCCCCGCCCCGCGCAGCAGCGGGATGCCGGCTGACAGAATGACGTTGCCCGTCTCCCCGCTGGTCACGTGGGCACCCAAGTCCCGCATGAAGTTGTTGACCAGCGTAGCCGTCACCTCGCCGCCATACGGCAACCGCTGGGAGACGGAGAACTGACTCACGGCGTCCATCGCGTGGTCGAAGTCCCGCACCTGCCCGTAGTTGGCGTAGTGGGTTTGCAGGCTGGCCACCAGTTGCGGCGTCCAGAGATGGCGTTCCAGCGACAAGTCGAGGGCGGCCAGATAGAGCTGCTCCTTGGCGTTCTGCAACGAGCGCGCGTGCCGCATGGCGTAGGCCAGGGCATCGGTAATGGTGAAGGCCGGGGCATCCAGTGCCACCCCGTCACCCTCGAGCCGCGGGTCCTCACAGATCACCTCGTCCAGGTTCACTTCCTGGGTGGCGGTGGCGGCCGGCCCTGACGCGGCGGCGGGCTGCTCGCCGGCCGGTGGCTCCGATCCGTCCGCCGGCTCTCCAGCCGGGGGCACCTCAGCCGCGCTTTGTCGTTCGACCGGTGCCGCGGTGGCCGGACGAGAGCCGGACAGCTCGGCCGGCGTCGCTACGGCAGGCTGCAACTCCACCCCTGCAAGGGTGGAATCGATGGGATGGGGAGCTGGGTGGTAGGCCTCGGGCATGCGCGGCACGCGCCCGGTCTCGGGGGCGAGAGTGGGTGGGTGAACATCGTGAAGCGCCGCCTGCTGCCGCGACTCGACCAACCGGTACACCTGCCGGTCGGTCGCCCCGACCAGCAGAGACCGGCAGCCCACCGGAAGCAGCAGGCACGTGATCACCACCACCCCAGCAGCACGGCGGATTCCCATGCGCAACACATCCAGGATGAAGCCCGGTCCCTTCCGGAGCGGGGTGGCAGGGCGTCAGACGCCGAGTCTCCGGAGAAACGCCGGAGTCACCCCACATCCACGCACCAGTGTGTACCAGCAACACGCGCTGAGGTACAGTAGGGTCCACATGTTTCGACGAATCCGTGGCACACGCGTGCGGCCAAGCAAGTGGCACCCGCGTCCCGCCCGTGGGCGCGGCCACCGGGCCACAGTCAACACTCTGCCCGCCGGGCAGCCGGGCATGCCCCCTATGTGCACGCGCGGGACGCGCGTGGCACGGAGTTCCGCGGCACGGCAGGATGGCGTGCAGGACCAGGGTCGAGTAAGGAGACCCCGACCATGCAGCCTCAACGCATCGAGATTGTGCGGGGCGACATCACGCGCCAGGCGGTGGACGCCATCGTGAACGCGGCCAACCAGACTCTCCTGGGGGGTGGGGGGGTGGATGGGGCGATCCACCGTGCAGCCGGACCGGAATTGCTGGCCGAGTGCCGCACTCTTGGGGGCTGCCCGGCGGGGCAGGCCCGGATTACGAAGGGTTACCGCCTGCCTGCGCGGCACATCATCCACACCGTCGGCCCGGTCTATCGGGATGGTCGGGCCGGCGAGCCGGAATTGCTGGCGTCCTGTTATCGGAGTTCGCTCCAATTGGTCGCCGCGGCCGGATGCCGGACGGTAGCCTTTCCGGCAATAAGCTGCGGCGTCTATGGGTACCCGCTGGTCGAGGCCGCCGAGATTGCCCTCACGACCGTGCGGGACTTCCTTCGTGCAAACCCGCTGCCGGAACTGGTGCGCTGGGTCATGTTCGATCCGCAGACGCACGAGGCCTGGGAGCACGCGTGGTCAAGGTTGAGGGAAGCGTGACAGAGTCGGCGGGCACAGCGGGTGGGAGAAGGGGCGTCGGCCCCCCGCCGCCGACCTAGGGACCTGCAACGCGTCCGCCTCCTGCGTCGCCTACGGGGGGCGGCGCTGCGGACACGCCGTTCCTGCGACGCTCGGCAAGCTGCCTGGTTTGTCACGCCCGGCCGGCTCATGCCGTACCCGCACGTTCTTGACAGGCCATTGGCCGTTTCCAACAATGCAGCATTGCCGAATGCTCCGTTCGTGCGGCTCTGCGCCGGGCGCATTTGCCGCAGGAGCGGATGGTTGACGCCGGAGGGCGCCGACGGCGGGCGTTGTGCGTCTGCCGGCCGCGCCATACCCCACACAGGCGGCGGTCTCCCCGCCCGCAGTGGCCAACAGGCCTCCGACGCAGGCGTCTCCAACGACGGGTACAGGGCGTGGCGCGGGGGTAGCCGCTCCGCGACCGCCAACACGAGGTGCGACTTCATGACAACTCACGGGAACAAAATGCGACAGATGGGTCGATTGACGACATGGGTCGTGGCAGGGTGCATCCTGGCCGCGGCCACCCGCTCGGCGACCGGCGCTGGACCGTGCTACGTGATGCGCGACGGGCGCGCGGTGGGCATGGTCAAGTCGGAGACCGAGTTGGCCGTCCGGTTCGACAAGGCCGCAGATGCCAAGGACACGGTCCGGCGTATGGCCGCGAGCGGCTCCGGGCAGGTGCAGGACTGGCCCGGGCTGCCGGACTGGCCGGTGAAGATGCTCAAGGTGGACCAAGCGTCCCCCCAGCGGCGTGCCCGGGTGCGGCAGGATGCCGGTGTCGCGTGGGTGCGGCCGGTGTATCGGTTCGCAGGCCACGACGTGCCCGTCGTGTCCAGCGGGACGGTCGTGCTGCGTCTGGACGAGAGCCTGACTGAGCCGCAGCGTGAGCAACTGCTGGCGGACTACCGACTGGCGGTGGTGGAGCCGGTTGAAGGGTTGAAGGACGTGTACGTCGTTGAGCCGATCGACGGGGAGGACGAGGATGAAGTCCTGCGTGCCGAGGCGCTGGCGTCGGACTGGCGGGTACGGTGGGCGCAGCCGAACCTGATTCGCCCGCTGGTTCCCACCCAGGTGGCCGTGCAGGACCCGTATTACGACCAGCAGTGGCACCTGAACAACACGGGTTTCCAGGGCGGGACTCCCGACGCCGACATCGACGCTCCCGAGGCCTGGACGATTGCCGAAGGCATCGACGTGATCATGGGCATCTTCGACGATGCCATCGATGTGACGCACCCCGACCTGCGCGACGGGTACATGGGCACGGGGCAGGATCCGTCGGAAGACCCCTCGAGCAGCGGCTATTCGGATCCCCGGCCGAAGGACATCGGCGATAAGCACGGGACGGCCGTGCTGGGCCTCGCTTGTGCCCGCGGCAATACGATCGGCGTGCGCGGGGTCGCGTATCTGTCGCAGTTCACCGCGTCGCGCGGATTGCGGGAAGCGCTGACGGACGCGAAGGTCGCCAGCGTGTACACGTTTGCCCGGCAGCAGAACGTGGCCGTGCACATCAACAGTTGGGGGACGCCGGGCACGCCCAACAGCGCCATTGTGGAGGAGGCGCTCGTGACGGCCTTCCGGGAGGGCCGCACGCTCAACGATGCCCCGTACGGCATGATCGTGGTCTTCTCCTCGGGTAATGACGGGGAGGCGATCGATAGCGGCTGGGAGTATGCCACGCTTCCCCAGGTGTTCGGGGTGGGCGCGAGCAACGTGATTGACCGGTTGGCCTCCTACAGCAACTGGGGCCCTAACGTCAATATTCTGGCACCCAGCGGAGACGATTTCCTGGCGGCCCTGTCCACGACGGACGTGTCCGACGCGGCGGGATATCCGGACTACGGCTACAACCGGGGCGGCGTCAGCAACGATCAGGAGCGTCGGGGTGAGCTGGACTCGGCGGGCAACTACACCAAGTGGTTCAGCGGCACGTCGGCCGCCTGCCCGGTGGCCGCGGGAGCAGCGGCCCTGGTCGTCTCGCGTAACCCGTTCCTGACCGCGACCGACGTGAAGGCGATTCTGGAGCACACCGCCGAGAAAATCGCGCCGGGCGACGCTCGCTATGGGCAGGTGACCGCACGGAGTGAGAAGTACGGTTACGGCAGGATCAACGCCCATCGTGCGGTCGAGGCCGCCGAGGCTTCTACAACCAACGGCGGGTACACCTGGCCCCTGCCCGTGACCAACGTCTCGACGGAGAGCGGCGTACTGTTCTGGAGCGCCAGCAGCCTGGAGTCCGGGCGCGGAGAAACTTCGGAGTACCTCGTCGTGCAGAGCACCGCCGAGTTCACGTTCTGGGCGGAAGACGGTGCGTGTTACGATTGCGACCAGGCGGGGTGCTCGCCGGGAGGCGTCTGCAATGAGGCGAACATTACGCCGCTGCCTGCCGGCGTGGAGATCATCCACGTGGGGTCGGCCCCCTACACTCTGTTCGCGGAAGGGGTCGGGCGCACCTACTTCGGCATTTATGCCCGCAGTGCCATCGGGCGGTACTCGTTCGGCTTCGCCGTGGACTCCGACGGTGGGTACTGGGACGAGGGGTCCATTGACGTGCCCGTCGAGGAGCCCGGCGAGGGCGGTCAGACCGGCGGGTCCACCGGCCCCGCCCGGCCGGCAGTTACCATCTACGCCACGCCGTTGTCGGGCAGATCGCCGCTGACCGTCACCTTCCGTGGCAATGCGGTGAGTTCGGCAAACATCGACGAGTCGCGGACCACCTGGGACTTCGACATCTCCGACGGGACGACGGTCAACGCCACGACCCGCAACGCTCAATACACCTACGAAGTCGGCGAGGGTGAACAACGGACGTTTGTGGCCCGCCTGACCATGTACGATGTCAACGGCAACTCCGGCTCGGCCTCGGTGGCCATCAAGGTGGACGGCGGCGGGGCGGCCAGCGGACCCAGTGGTGAGAATGAGCTGCGCATCGTCGTGGGCGTGCCGGGTACTGTCGGCTCCGACGTGGACAGCGGAACCTCGCCCTTCTCGGTGGAACTGAGCCTCGATGCGACGAAGCTCGCCGGGAGTCTGCAGTCCGTGGAGTGGGACCTAGGCGACGGCACCACCGCCCGCAGTCTTTCGGTCCCCCACACCTACATCAACACCAGCGGCAGCGCGTTGGTCTTCCCGGTGACCGCGAAGGTCACCACGGCGACGTCCGCCACGACGACCGTCACCACCGTGGTATCACGCCTGGTTACGGTGTATTCGTCATCGGGCAGCGGCACGGGGAATGGGAATGACAACCTCCCGGGCACCGGGACTACCGGGGGCTCGGGAGCCACGACCTGCGGCCTGCTCGGGGCGGTGCCGTTGACCGCCATGGTCTTGCTGCTGCCCTGGATACGCCGGCGCGTGTGACGCAGCGCCCGCCAGATGCCTCGTAACCGCACCGCCGGACCAAGCCCGAGCGGGAGCAAGGGACAGGGTGACGCACGTGCCCAGGTCCGTTGCTTCCGCCCGGGCTCTGCTGTTAGAGGACCTGCCCGCGCGCTTCCGCCCGGGCTCGGGTTTCATTGGGGCACGGTGCGCGCCGGCGGGACGCCGGCAGTTGTCGGCGGGGGGCCGGTAGGGTATGATGCCGGGCGACTCGGCGGCACCGGGGACTGCCGAGAGCAACGCGTCCTGCGCGGCTGGTGGCGGAGAGTACCTTGCCGTGGCCGTGCGGGCTGCCGAAGTGAACGGGCCAACGCATCGCAAAGGGGCCCAGCCCATGCTACCGAAGTCGTGTCCGCTGTTGACGACCGTCATCAAAATCGCCAACGGCATCGCCCGTGATTATGACCAGGAGTACGTCGGCACCGAGCACCTGCTGCTGGCTATCGCCCGGGAGGGGACGAACCTCGGCGCCCAGGTGCTCAGCGCCCGCGGCGTCAGCGAGCACAAGCTGCGCGGTGAGGTGGACCGCCTGGTCAAGAAGCGTCTCGAGGAGACGTGGGTCTTCGGTCGGCTGCCGGGCACGCCGCACTTCAAGAACGTCATGGCCGAGGCGATCAAGCAGTGCCAGCACTTGCAGTGCAAGGAGGTACGCTCCGAACATCTGCTGCTGGCACTGGCCAAGGAGCAGGGCAGCGTCGCCCAGAAGGCCCTCACCAGCCTCAAGGTCAGCTTCGAGGACGTCCGCCAGGCGCTTCTCGCCCACGCGCAGGCGAACACCCAGCCGTAGCAGTCCGGAGAAGCGCAGCAAGGTCCCACGGCCGGCGCCAGCCGGGTGGCACTTCGCGCATGCCGACGCACGGAGGATCGACAGCCTTCCGGCGGGCGACCGGGCGCGCTCCTCTGGTGGCGACGTTGGAACGACGGGTCTACGCCGGGATCCGCGCCCCCCGGGAGGCTATGGACATGTTTGAGGATTCGAGGACCGCTTCGTCAGGATCGACGCAGGCGCCCCGAAGGGCGGCATCCGAGTGCCACGCCGGGCGCTCGCGCCAACGGGGACCTAAGCTGGCCATTGTGGTGGTGGTCTTTGTGGTGGTCCTTATGACTTGGCAGGGGAGGGAGCGGACCCATCGTCTCACCTGCGGCGCGAACATGAAGGCGATCGGGGCAGCGCTCGCCGTGTACTGTGCGAGCTACCCTGGTTCAACGGCGTCTTCGTTGGAGCAGTTGGCCGAGGAGGGGCTTCTGCCGCGGGAGGTGATGACCTGCCCCTCCTCGAGCCGCGCGGCTTCGAACTACATCGTCGTTTGGGAGAACGTCATGGGCAACCCGCTCGCCAATGATGCGATCATCGTGTACGAGCCCAAGTCGAACCACGGGGGCGACGGCGGCAATGTCCTCTTCGCCGACGGACACGTGTCGTTCATGGTGGGGCCTGAGTACGACCGGCTGCTGGCCGCGCTGCCCTCACCCGCGACACCGACTACCGACAGCGACGAGCCGTAGACCTAAGTGGCCAAAGCGGCAGAGGCGCGGCCGCCTGCGACCGCCCCCGTGTCCGCGACAGACTTTGGGTGTCGGCGGCCGCAAGGCCCCCCAGGGGCACGGGGCGCAGGGGGCCGAACCGCGCCTGGCGTGACCTGAGTGACGACAAGCCGTCCGAGGGCGGCGCCCAGGATTCCCGTCGCCGCGATGATCCGTGAGGCCGCGGCGCCGCCGGCCAAGACCCCACAAGCGGGTCCGCGGGCCCGGTCTGGATCTGTGACCCCAGCGCCCGGTCCCCCGGGCTGCGGGCTTCGGGAGGGGCGCTTGGCAGTTTCTGAGTACTGCCGGGCGGCCCGGACCCCCGAACTCGCGGTCCGCCGCCGGAGAGTCCGCAAATTCCGACCGTTTCCGCTTTGAAGTGGTTTGTGCAGGCGGCTATGATCCACATAGTGGGGGTTTCCTCGGGACGAGGGGAGCACGCTTTGCAGACTGGGGGATGTGTGCTCGTGCCCGGGGAGTGATGCTGCGCTGCCCTGGATTCCCTGTTTCAGAAGTGAGGAAGCGATGCACCGCGGTAGAACGGTCGTTTTGATCGGGTCGGCGTTATGGGTGTGGGTGTTCGCGGGGGCGGGCCTCGGCATGCTGCCGCAAACCGGAGTGGCGGAGGAGATCACGATTTCGGGCGAACCGCTTGGTCCGGACGCCTACGGGCCGGCCGTGATCGAGAGCATGGAGGACGTGATCGAGCGGGACCGGTCGGCCCCGCCAACCGGCGAAACGAAAGAAGCGGTCGCTCGCCAGGGAGCCTGGGTGGTGCCCAGCCGGCGCGCCACCGGCATCACCTGCTCGCCGCCCCACCACCTGGTCAACAAGTGGGGCGACACGAGCATGGGCATCGGGTTTCCCCGGCCCGTGAACGTCCGGGGGGCGTTCTTCAACGCCGCGGCCGACACCGGGGCGGCCACCACCGGCATTCGCGTGGTCGGGTACCGCGAGGGGCGGCGCGTCGGGCAGACGGCGTGGCTCGACCAAGTGGGCGCGGAGCCGGAGTGGTTTGCGCTCGACCTGCGCGGAGTGGACCGGATCCAGATTGAGGCCGTCCCCGTATACGAAGGCGCGGGATGGTACGCACTTGATGACCTCACGTTTGCTTACGTGGACGAGGACGGACGCGAGCTGGGCACGGCCGTCGTGGTGAACTTCGACGATCTGTCGTACGGCGCGGAACTGACCGGCTCCGGCTATGCCGGTTTGACTTGGGAAACGGGGAAGGGCGACTTCCCGGCCGGCGAGGGGATTCATGCGCCGCTGGCGCCGGAAGGTTATCCGACCGGTGCGGGTGAGGAGGGGGAGCCGCCCGCGTTCTTCCGCGACAGCGGTACGGCCCCCACGCTGATCAACAGCTTCGAGGGCGTGGTGCGTGGAGACGCGGGTCAGTGGTCCTATCCCCCGGACACGGACGGCGCCATCGGCCCTAACCACTACGTGATCACCGTCAACACCAACTTCGCCATCTTCAACCGCACGACCGGCGCGGAACTGAGCAATGTCAGCCTCAGTTCGTTCCTGCCGAATTCCAGCGGCGACCCGCGCGTGCTGTTTGACCAACACAGCCAGCGTTGGGTCGTCATCGTCTCGAGTTTCAACTCGGGCGCCCGGATTCACCTGGCGGTATCGCGGACGAGCGACCCGACGGGAGACTGGTTCAAGACGTATTTCGTTACGGCCCAGGGGTCGGACACGGGGCGCTGGCCCGACTACCCGACGCTGGGAGTAGACCAGCACGGCATCTACACGGCGGCCTACATGGTCGGCGGCGGCATGACGATCTTCGCCATCGACAAGGCCCCGCTGATCGCGTCGACACCCAGCCTGGGGACCATCACGGCGTTTCGCGGTCTGCCCTGGGAAGGGGCTATGCAGCCGGTGCACACGTACGGCACGCCGGAAGGTGAGTACGTCATCTCGCGCAACACAAGCTTGAACGGTCTGCGTCTGCGTCGGATCAATCCGCCGCTGACCGCACCGACCCTTACCGAGCTGGGAAACGTGACGGTGCCCGGCTTCCAGGACCCGCCGGATGCGCCGGCCCTGGGTGCCAGCGTGGCGCTCGATACCGTGGATTCCCGGCTGATGATGTCGGTCTACCGCGGGGGGTCCATCTGGACCTGCCATACGATCAACTACTTCCAGCAGGCGGCCGTGCGGTGGTACGAGGTCAGCGTCAGCCCCCAGTCCCTCGTGCAATATGGGACCGTCTCGCACGCCACCCGCTTCTACTTCTTCCCGTCCATCATGGTGAACGCGGCCGGCCACGTGGCGCTCGGCTTCACCGGCTCCAGCGGCAGTGAGTATGCCTCGTGCTACTTCACCGGTCGCAAGTTGTCGGACGCTCCCGGGGAGATGGGCGCGCCGGTGCTCTACCAGGCTGGCACCGCCGCGCAGAATCTGATCGACTCCTACGGCCGCAATCGTTTCGGCGATTACAGCTACACCACGCTGGACCCGGCGGACGACCTGACCTTCTGGACGCTCCAGGAGTACACGGCCGCCAACAACGTCTGGGGAACCTACGTGGGCGTGCTCAGCCACGGCAGCGGCGACTGCAACGGCAACGGCATCGCCGATCCCTGCGACATCGACTGCGGCCCGACGGGCTGGGCCTGTGACGTGCCCGGCTGCGGGCAAGCGGCGGACTGCAACGCCAACGGCATCCCCGACGAGTGTGACATCGCCAGCGGCAAGAGCGGGGACGACAACGTCAATAGCATACCGGACGAGTGCGAAGTGACGCGGTATTACGTGAGAGCCGGCGCCACCGGCACGGGGCATGGGACGAGCTGGACGAACGCCTTCACGTCCCTCAAGGACGCCCTCGATACGGCGACCCAGCCTTACAGCCAGGTGGCCGAGATCTGGGTGGCCGAGGGAACTTACACGCCCGCCGGCGCCGGCGGCGCCCGGACGGCCACATTTACCTTGGGCAGCGGCGTGGCGGTCCATGGTGGCTTCACCGGCGGGGAGACGGACGTCAGCCAGCGTGACCCCGTGCGCCACGTCACCATCCTCAGCGGCGACCTCAACGGCGACGACGGTCCCAACTTCACCAACATCAGCGACAACAGCCATCACGTCGTGACGGCCAGCGGCACTGACGCCACCGCGCTGCTGGACGGCTTCGTCATCCGCGGCGGCAACCCCGCCGGCGCCACGGTGGTCAACGGCGGTGGCATCCTCAACGTCGCCGGCCACGCCACCCTCCGCAACTGCCGTATCCTGAACAACAGCGCCAACCTGGGCAGCGGCATGTACAACACCACCAGCGCGGGCCCCACGCTCATCAACTGCGCCTTCAGCGGCAATTCGGCGGCCGTGGGGACGTTGGCCGTCGTCAACAGCTCCACGCTCACGCTCATCCACGGCACGCTTGCCGGCAACACGGCCCAGGTGGCCGGGGGTATCTTCCTCGCCGGCTCGACGTCCGTGGCGACGGCGACCAGTTGCGTGCTGTGGGGCAACACCGACAACAATGGTAGCGGGCAGTCTTCGCAGATGTACGTCAGCAGCGGGACGGTTGCCCTCAACTACAGTTGCGTGCAGGGCTGGACGGGCAGCCTGGGCGGTACGGGCAACACGGGTGGCGATCCGCTGCTCGTTGACCTCGACGGGCTGGACAATCTGCCGGGCACGCTGGACGACGACCTGCGCTTGTCCGCGGGGTCGTCGGGCATCAACACCGGCGATCCCACGTTCGTGCCGGACGTGGAGGACCGGGACCTTGACGGTCACGCCCGGCTGCTCTGCGGGCGGGTGGACATGGGCGCCTGCGAGTTCGGCATCGGCGACTACTCCTGCGATCAGACCGTGGACCTCGCGGATTTCGCGGGCCTGCAGAACTGCTTCACCGGCACGACGGGCGGTCCGTACGCCGCGGGCTGCGCGTCGCTGGACTTCGATTACGACGGCCTCGTGGAGGGCTACGACTTCGTCGAGTTTGCCCCGTCGTTCGCGGGCCCGTGACCGGCCGACGCGAAGTGCGGCGTTGCGCTCGTGCCCTCGCCTTGGTCTCGGCCCGGAACGGGAGGCCCGGCGGCTGCCTCGTCGGCACTCCCCGCCGCGGTGGCGGTCACCGCCCCGGCGTCCCCCCCGAGGTCCCCGAATGTTGCTGCTCCCAGCCGCGGGTTGCCCGTGCGCCGCAGGGCCGCAGCGCTGGGAAGGGCGAATGCGGTTGAACTGCGGGGCGACTTCGGGTACTCTAGTGTGCAAGGGGGCGTTGGGGGTCCAGCAGGGGGGTGCTCCTCTTGGCCGATGCCCGGCCGTCGTAACCCGCGCGCGACAACGACTGCGAACGCGCGACGCGAAGGAGTCTGGGGATGAGCAACCGTCTTGTTTCCGGCAACGGGAGATCGTGTTGGCTGAAGTGGGGGATGGTGCTGGCGGTGAGCATGGCGCCGCTGACCGTCTTCGGGGCGGAACGCATCGTGGTGGTGGAGGAATTTACGGCCACGTGGTGAAGTGTCTGCCCCAACGCGGGTACCGCGTTCAGCACGCTTCTCAATGCGTATCCTGACTCCTTTGCCTTCGTGCAGATCCACCACGGTGACGGCTACGCCACGACTTGGGGTAACAGCCGGGCGAACTTCTATACCGACTTCGACGCGTATCCCACCTCCTATCAGGACGGCATGCTCCGTCGCCGAGGTGCCTACGGCTACAGCACGTATCAGTCGGACTTCCTTGCGCGGCGGGCGGTGGCCACGGACGTCACGATCGAGTTGCACGCGGTTCAGGTCAGCGGCGCAACCTACCAGATTCGGGCCAAGGTGTGTCTGGAGTCCACCGGTACCGCCAAGACGATGCGAGTATACATCGTCCAGTTGCTCGACCACTGGCCGGCGAGCCCGACCTACCACCGTAACGGCTTCAAACAGGCGGCCACTACGCAGGACATCGCCCTGACACCCGGTCAGTGCCAGGAGGTCGTGCGTACCATGACCTTCGATTCGACCAGTTGGGCCAACCCCAGCAACATCGTGCTGACGGCCTGGGCCCAGGAGCCGCAGAGCAGCAGCCCACCCGAAGACCGGGCTCAGATCTACCAAGGCGCCATCCTGCATTGGCCCTTCATGGTTGACTGCAACAGCAACGGGATCGATGACCCGTGTGACATCGACTGCGGCGCCTCCGGCGGCGTGTGTGACGTCACCGGCTGCGGACAGAGCGAGGACTGCAACCTCAACGTGGTGCCCGACGAATGCGACCTCGCCCAGGGCACCAGTTGGGACGACAACCACAACGGCGTGCCGGACGAGTGTGAAGTGACGCGGTACTACGTGAAGGCCAGCGCGAGCGGCAACGGGCACGGCACAAGCTGGGCCAATGCCTACAGGTCATTGAAAGCGGCCTTGGACCATGCCTCCCAGCCCTACAGCCCGGTGACCGAAGTCTGGGTGGCCGAGGGAACTTACAAGCCCGCCGGCGCCGGGGGCGACCGCGCCGCCACCTTCACCTTGGGCAGCGGTGCCGCGGTCTACGGCGGCTTCACCGGCGTGGAGACGGACGTCAGCCAGCGTGACCCGGTGCGCCACGTCACCATCCTCAGCGGCGACCTCAACGGCGACGACGGCCCCGGCTTCACCAACATCAGCGACAACAGCCATCACGTCGTGACGGCCAGTGGCACCGACGCCACCGCGCTGCTGGACGGCTTCGTCATCCGCGGCGGCAACCCCACGGGCGCCACGACCATCAACGGCGGCGGCATCCTCAACGTCGGCGGCCACGCCACCTTCCGCAACTGCCGTATCCTGAACAACAGCGGCAACCAGGGTAGCGGCATGTACAACACCACCAGCGCGGGCCCCACGCTCATCAACTGCACCTTCAGCGGCAACTCGGCGGCCGTGGGGACATTGGCCGTCGTCAGCAGTTCCACGCTCACCCTCATTCATGGCACGCTTGCCGGCAACACGGCCATGGTCGGCGCGGGCCTCTTCCTCGCCGGCTCGACGTCCGTGGCGACGGCGACCAGTTGCGTGCTGTGGGGCAATACCGATAACAGCGGCAGTGGGCAGTCTTCGCAGGTGTACATCAGCAGCGGGGCGGTGGTCATCAACTACAGTTGCGTGCAGGGCTGGACGGGCAGCCTGGGCGGCACGGGCAATACGGGTGCCAACCCACTGCTGATTGACATCGACGGGCCGGACAACCTGCCGGGCACCCTGGACGACAACCTGCGTTTGTCGGTGGGCTCCTCCGGCATCGACACGGGTGATCCCACGTTCGTGCCGGACGTGGAGGACCGGGACCTCGATGGTCACGCCCGCGAGCTGTGTGGCCGGGTGGACATGGGCGCCTACGAGTTCGGCATCGGGGATTACGACTGCGACATCGACGTGGATCTCGCCGACGTGGCTGCGCTCCAGAACTGCTTCACCGGCACGGCCGGCGGCCCGTATGCCGCCGGCTGCGAGGCACTCGACTTCAATTACGATGGCTTGGTGGACGCGACGGATTTCGCTGAGTTCGCGTCGTTGCTCGTAGGTCCGTAGTACCGGCGCTGCCCAGCCGATGTGCAACAAACTGCCCCGCCGGGCGCGACCGCTTGCGGTCGTCCGGCGGGGCATGTGTTGTGGGTGCGGCATGCGCAACACCGCGCCCACGTGGTCGGCATCCTTGGGGTCAGGCCGCCCGGCGGCGGCGGAGCACCATTCCACTTCCCCCCAGCAGCAGCAGCAATGTCACCGGCTCCGGCACCAGGGCGTAGTCGAGCAGGTTGTCCAGCGGCGCCCCGCGGGCATCGCCGCCGGTTGCCCAGCCGTAGTTCAGCGTGCTCACCAGCACCCTTCCCTGCATTGCGCCGCCGCCCACCGGGTAGGCGACCAGCGCGGGCCCGTCGCTGTTGGACAGAATCACCGCGCCACCGCCGGGAACGTCCGACAGGTATCCGTGATCCGTCTGGTTCCAGTTCAGAAACCGGGACGCACTGAGCACCTGCCCCCCGTAGCCCGCGCCGGTCAGATAGGGATGGTCCGGCGTGGTCAGTTGCTCGGCGTTATGCCCGGGCGATGTGCAGCAGAAGTTCACTCCGCCTGGGGCGATCAGCCCCTGGCCCTGGCTGCACGACACATTGAGCACCAGGGTTCCTCCGTAGTAGGCGTACTGCTGCAACCTGCCGCCGTCGGTGACCCCGAAGCGAAGCAGGTCGAACGTCGCGGACGGGGCACCGGGACTGAGGAAGATGGCGTCGAATCCCAGGAGTTGGGCCACCGGCGTGGCGATCGTAGAACTCATGGTGCGCGTCGTCACAGTGTGACCGAGCGCCTGCGCCCTGGCGATGTTATAACTCGATTGCCCATCCGTCACCATGAGAACGGTGCCGCCCCGCGCAGGCTGCAACGCCGGCCCGACCGCGCTTGCCAACGCCGCTACCGCCCCAAGAAGTGAAATCCGTCGACGCATGAAACGAAAGACCCGAGTAAAGCGCCCCTCTCCCGCAAGCCTTCCCCTGCTTGCACCGCGATCCCGGCCGTCGGTCACCGAAATGTTCACCGCCAGGTCGCCCAAGCTTACCGCAAAGTGCGATTTTACCGGACCTGCCCGTCCGAAGTCAATACGTGTTTGCGAGATTTGCAGTCTACATAAACCGCTGGCGCACAACGAGATACGGCTCAGTCCGGCAGGACGGACGCGGCCATCCGCAGAGTACCCCGTGTCAGCCCCACCAGCGGCCCACCGAGAACCTTGCGGTCAGAGGCTGATCCGTTGGACGGCCGCGGCGTCTGGGACACTTCGCGTCGGCCGCGGGGAGGCCAACGCTACGTCTTCAACCGGCTCCGAGGGCCGGGGTGAAGACCGCGGGACACCCGCCGGCCCGGGGCGGTGGCATTCGACAACGTATCAGCCAGCCGATCCCGCCGCGCTCACGGTGGGGCACACCCACGATTTCCGTGGGGCGGTGGGGCCCGCTAGTGTCGTCAAGGTTGGCGTCGGCGCACAGCCGGCGGTATCATCCCTGGCTGTTCGCGCTCGAGTCGCGCCAGGCAGACGCGCCTGCCGGGATCTCCTCCGACTCCGCAGGCGAGGACGAACGGCGGGCGGCGGCACCGCGGGTGGTGCTGGAGGGAGACGGATTGCCTCGGACGGCGGCCGATGACGGCCAGGTCCCATGCAGTGGGGGCACCAGGCAACGGGTCAGGCTGGAGACAGAGCAGCCCACTTGGTGCAACCAGGTGCCGTGGTCAACCTGGTCGTCATCGGCCGCCGGCTCGGGGTGCCGGGTGGGCACGGGGCCCGGCGGGTTTGCGTACTCAGAGGTCACGATGTCGTATCGCGTGCTGGCCAGGGCATACCGCAGCAACACGTTCGACGAGATCGTCGGGCAGGATGCGATTGCCGCCACGCTGCGCAACGCCATTGCCTCGGGGCGCGTGCATCACGGCTACCTGTTCACCGGGACGCGCGGCGTGGGCAAGACCTCGATGGCGCGCATCCTGGCGAAGTCGCTCAACTGTCTGGCGACCGCGACGCCCACCGCGACCCCGTGCTGCAAGTGTGACGTCTGCGTGGCGACGGCCGAGGGTGAGGACGTCGACGTTGTCGAGATCGACGCGGCCAGCAACACCGGCGTCGACAACATTCGTGATCTGCGCAGCAACGCGGCCCTGCGCCCCGCCCGGGCGCGCTACAAGATCTACATCATCGATGAAGTACACATGCTCAGCCCGGGGGCATTCAACGCCCTGCTGAAGACGCTGGAGGAGCCGCCACCGCACGTTAAGTTCATCCTGGCCACTACCGAGGTCCAGAAGGTCCCCGCGACAATCCAGAGCCGCTGCCAGCGGTTCGACTTCCGAGCGATCAGCACGTCGATCATTGCGGCCCACCTCCAGCGGATTCTCAGCGCGGAGAAGATCGAGGCCGAGGACGTCGTACTCCGCCGGATCGCGCGACTGGCCAACGGGTCGATGCGGGACGCATTGTCGCTGTTGGACAAGGTACTGGCGTACGAGGCGAAGCACCTGACGGAGGCGGTGATCGACGAGCTGCTGCCGCCACCGCACGACGAGTTGGTTTGCGCGCTGGTGGACCACGTGGCCCGGCAGGAGCCGGCGGCCGCACTCGCCGCGCTGGATGCCGCCCTCCAGCAGGGCCAGACGGTGGAGCGGTTCTGTGACCACCTGATCGAGCACCTTCGCGTCCTGATGCTGCTGCGGGTGTGCGGCACCGAAACGGAGCTCGTGGACGTCGCCGGCACGTTGCGCCCGCAGCTTGCTGCCCAGGCCCAGCGCTTCGACGCCCCGACGTATGTGTACCTGATTACGCTCGCCGAGGAACTGCGTCGGAACGCGAAGTTCAGCGGCACGGCCCGGGCGCTCGCGGAGGCGGTGATCGTCCGCATGGCGATGAGCCGGCAGTTCTCGGACATCAGCGCGTGGATCGAACAGTTGCGTGGCGCGAGCGGTTCAGCGCGCGAAGCCACCGCGGGCTCTGCAGCGACGGCGCCGAGCGGCTCTGCCGGCCGGGCGTCGCCCACGTCTGCGCCAGGTTCGCGCCCGGACTCGTCGCGGGGCGTCGTCGCCCCTGAGACTCCGGTCGCAGCCGCGCCCGCTCGTCGTACCGGTCGCACGGCGTCTTCCCGTGCGTCCCGTGCCGGCGACGCCGCCCCGGAGCCGGGCCGCCCCGGGCCGGGCAGCGGGGGGGAGCCGGAACCGCACGGCGAGCCGTCGGGTTCGAGTTGGGTGCCGCCGGAGGACGCCGGCCTACCCGAGGAGCCGCGAACGCCGCCGCCGCGGCGCTCGCTCAGTACCGAAGAGACTCAGCAAGTGCTGCGCGATCCGGTGGTACAGCAGGTGTTGCAGGCCGTGGACGGGACATTGTTCGACGTGCGCCGCCCCGGCGGTGTCGCCCCCACTGCCCGCACGCCGCTCGCCGGTCCCGCGAGCGAAGGCCGTTCAGTTCCCTCAAACACGGAAACGGAGTGAACCTATGCTCGGCGGGCTCGGAAACCTCGCCAACATGCTGAAGGTTGCCAAGGATTTGCAGGGCAACCTCGAGAAAGTGCAGGCGCAGCTTGCCCAGAAGCGCTTCGATGGGGAAGCCGGCGGCGGGCTCGTCCGCGCGGTTGTCAACGGCAAGCTCGCCCTGATGGACATCAAGATCGACCCGCAGGCCGCCCAGGACGTCGAGCTGCTGGAAGACCTCATCAAGGCGGCCGTCGGCTCCGCCATTCTCAAGGCCCAGGAAGGCATGAAGGCGGAGATGAGCGCCTTGACCGGCGGGTTGCCGCTGCCGCCCGGATTGACGGACCTGCTCGGCCGGGGGGGCGGCTGAGGCTCATCGGCGACGTCGCCCACGTCGCTCGGAGTGGAGCGACGGTGCGCGAGGGTGCAGTCTCCAAGGTGTTCGGGCACCGCGCGGGCTCAAGCCCGCAGCTCGACGGTGTCGCGGAATCGCGCAGGGTGAATCGACAGACATGAGCAGCGAATCCATCGAGTCTCTGGCCCGGCTGAAGGCGGAGTTTCAGAAGTTGCCCGGCATCGGACCGCGCACAGCCGAGCGCCTCGTGTTTCACGTGCTGCGCGAGCCGCGGGAGGCGGCGGCCGCCCTGGCCCAGGCGCTGCTGGACGTGAAGGACAAGGTCATCCACTGCCGCGTATGCTACAACCTGACCGAGACGGACCCCTGCCGCATCTGCAGCGACCCGCGGCGGGACCAGGAAGAAATCTGGGTGGTCGAGCAGCCTCGGGACGTGCTGGCCATGGAGAGCACCGGCCTGATCCATGGCGCGTACCACGTGCTCATGGGGCACATCGCCCCCGCGGAGGGCATCGGTCCGGAGCACCTGACGCTGGAGGCCCTGCGGGACCGCGTGCGTCGCGGGCCGGTGCGTGAGGTGGTCCTGGCGCTGAACCCGACCCTGGAGGGCGACGGGACGGCCCTGCACGTGCAAAGCCTGCTGGCTGACCTTGCGGTGAAGATCACCCGCCTCGCACGCGGGCTGGCCGTCGGCGGGCAACTGGAGTTCGCCACGGCGGGCATGCTCGAAGCAGCCATTCGAGGTCGGACGCCGGCGTAGCCGCGGGGCTCCGCCTCCGGCAGCGACCCGCAGCAACCCTCGGCACCCATCAGCGCCCATCGCTTCACAGGCTGCCACACCCGGCCGGTCCGCCGCCGATCGGGCACGGGACCCCCCGCCGACAACCCAGCGCTGCGTCCCGCGTACCGGCGCGCGTGACAGAAGCGTCCGGCGCTGAGGGCAAGAGACGTAGCGTCGCCCCTGCCAGCCGGCCGGCGGGTCCCCGTGGCCGACGTCGTGCTCGGCAGCGCTTCCACCTCCTGACTCGGCCACGGGGCGGCGACGCGGCGAACCCCGTCGATCCTGCCACGCGCAGCAGGCCACCTGATCGTCCACGGACCCTGCGTACCACGGCCGGGCGAGGGTCAGGCGCCGCAGACGCCGCCGCATGCTATAATTGCGCAGACGCAACGGCCGGGGCCGCGGGGGCATTATGGGTCTGCGCCCGTCCTGGCGACCGACGGCTCGGCGCAGATGGGTGCCGCTATCGGCGGCTGTGGTGAATGTCACAGGTACTGTCCCAGGTTCTCTCCCAGCAGATGCGGCTGGAGCAGCGGCTGACGCCGCAACTGATCCAGTCCATGGCTGTTTTGCAGAAGCCGGTAGCGGACCTGGAGACCTACATCGCGGAGGCCCTGGAGAGCAACCCCGCCCTGGAGGCGGAGGGACCGCCCGCTGACACGGCCGAGGGACGTCGCCCCGGCAGGCACCCCCGGACCCAGCCCCCGGATGACGAGGGCACCCGCTTTGCCCGCCTCGAACGCTACTCGCGCGAGTACGAGCTGGATTGGGCCGAGCGACCGCCGGTCCGCGCCCTGCGCGTCCAGAGCAGCGGCGAGCGGGACGCGAAGGTGGACGCGATGGCGAACACGGCCGGGCGTGCCGTCAGCCTCAATGAGTACCTGAGCGACCAGTGGTCGCTGGTGGAGCACGCAGACCCGGTGGCCCGGCAGGCGGGGCTGGCGATCATCAACCACATCGACCCGGACGGCTGCCTGCGGGTGCGGCTCGACGAGATCTCGCGGACGACGCGGCCTTCCCTGCCGCTGGAGGCGCTGGAGGTAGCGCTGAGGGGGGTCCAGCAACTCGACCCGCCCGGCGTGGGCGCCCGCGACATGGTGGAATGCCTGCTGCTGCAGCTCGATGCCCTGCCCGGGGACAACACGATCGAGAAGACGCTGGTGCGGAACCATCTTGATGACCTTGCCCGGAACCGACTGCCCGCCATCGCCAAGGCTACCGGCTTCACCGTAGGCGAGATCAACGAGGCGTTGCGGGCGATGCGTTCGACGCTACACCTGCACCCGGGCTTGCAGATCGGCGACCGCCCGGTGCCCACCATCCGCCCGGACGTGATCGTCGAGTACGCCGAGACGGGGGGCGGCGTGACGGTGCGGCTGGCACGAGGCAACCTGCCCGCCCTGCGCATCAGCGACGAGGTCCTGGCACTGGCCAAGTCGCGGGGCAACGGCAAGGAGACGCGCGACTTCGCCCGCAAGCACGTCGAGGCGGCCGGGGCGCTGATCGACGCCGTGGCGTTTCGCAGTCATCGCCTGCTGGACGTGGCGCGGGCCATCGTGGAGAAGCAGCGGGAGTTCTTCGAGCTGGGTCCCCAGGGACTGAAGGTGCTGCGGATGAGCGACCTGGCGGCCGAGCTGGAGTGCGACCCCTCCACGATCAGCCGTACCGTTGCGGACAAGTACATGCAGACGCCGCGCGGCGTGTTCCCGCTGCGTTACTTCTTCACCGGCGGCACCGAGACCGGCGACGGGGAGACGACAAGCTGGGACAGCGTCAAGGTGCGCGTCCGCGACCTGATCGACGGTGAGGATCGCAAGGCCCCGCTCAAGGACGACCAGATCGCCGCGAAGCTCAGCGCGGAAGGCATCGACATCTCCCGCCGGACCGTCGCTAAGTACCGCCAGCAGCTCAACATCCCCTCCGCACGGCATCGGCGCGAGTTCTAACCGGCCCGGACCGTGCCGCATCGCCCGTGAGGTGAGCGATGCCCCGCGCTACCGATGCGCGCTTGCCTCCAAGCGGGTTGCGCGCCGCTACACGCAGGGAAACGCACGGGCGAGACGCCCGGTATGTGTTGAGCGTCTGTGGCGTTGGGGGTGCCATGCTTGCCCGCGACCGCGGTCGCGGGTAAGCATGCCTCTGCTTGCCGTAGCACATGCCCACCCCCGCCTGCGGCGGGTGAGGGCATGGCACCCACGCTGAACACGCACGACGCTCGTGCCCCGCCGTCGGCCGCGAGTGAAGTTGGGGCGGCTGGCGGCCGCCGTGGGCACCGTCAAACGCGGCGGGCTGCCGGGCCGCGGCCTTACGCCGCGGTCCGACAGCCCGTCCGCACGCCGGTCCTTCGGAACCGGGGCTGCCTGTTTACGGCAGGCTCTTACCGAAATACGCCTCGAACGGCGCCGCGCCGTTGAGCAGGTTAATCACCGTGATGATGTCGGACGCGGTGACGTTCCCGCTGCGGTCGATGTCGCTGCTCTGCACCGGCGGAGTGCCGCCGGCGAAGGCCGCATTGACGTAGTTCACGAGGGCGACGATGTCGGCGGCGGTGGCCGTCCGGCTGGCGTCGACATCCCCCGGCAGGAACCCCAGTGACACGCTCGTGCCGCTGCCCACGTGGGTGACCACGGTCCACGCCTTGGGGTCGATCGGACGATCGAACGTCAACGCAGCCGTGGTGCCCGCCCCGACCACGCTCGCCAGCGTCGGGGCGACGTGATCGCACTCACCCGCGCTGCACGCCTCGGTGACCGAGAAGTGCGCCGGAGTCAGGCTCTCCGCGTTGAGGTTGAAGGTCAGTTGCACGCTGGTAAGCCCCTGCGGCTCCAGCGTCACGCGGTCGAACGGCTGCCGGGCGTCGACCCAGCCGCTCGGCGGGTTACTACCGGTGACGAACATGAATCCCTGCTCGTGGATGGTCAGGTCCAGTTCGGCCAAGTCCGACCGATTCAACGAGTCCGTCACCCTGATGCGCGGAGCGAACACGCCGAACTCCGTCGGGGTCCCCATGAGCACGCCGGCGGGTGTCAGGTACATGCCTTCCGGCAACGGCGACGGCGGGAAGATCTCCAGCGAGTTCGCGTTCGTCAGCACCGTCAGATTGTTGTACGACGACAACAGGTAGGCGCCGTCGGCACCCTTCGAGATGCCGACCGTCGGCGTCAGGTTGGTGTTGCCGCTGCCGTAGTGGAAGCGGATGCGCCCATCCGCGTACAGCGTCACGGCCACGTTGATGGCTACCCGTGGCGAGGCATAGGTCATGCCCTGCCACCGGATGGTCACCTGGTTGGACACCGTCTCGTCGATGTAGATGTCGTCCCCGGTGTTCTGGTTGGTCATCAGGTCATCCCACATCACGGCGATGCGGGTGGCCGCGATCAACTCGGCGTCCGTGTTGGTCCAGTCCGTCGTCGAACTGGTGAAATCGAGGAACCCGTTGCTGCACACGTTCACCGTAGTGCGGTCGACACCGTAGTAGGGGAACGCAAACGGCAGCGTGTACGGCCAGGAGGTGTCATCAGCGCGCCAACTGCGCGCGGTGCCCACCGTGGTGAACTGGCTGCTGCCCAGGTTGACCTCCTGGTAGAAGTCCTCCCCCAGCACAACCCAGGTCAGTTCCGGCTGACCCTCGCTCGCCTGCATCGGGAACGGAGCATATGCGTAGTTGAGGTACCCGTCGGGCAGGACCGTGGTCGTGATGACCGGCGGGCCGAACTTCACCAGCACCGTGACGGTGGCCGGGTCGGAGTCCCCGCCGTCGGGCGGGACGCCGCCGTCGCTGGCCACGAACTGGAACGTATCATTGCCCCAGTACCCGCCTGTCGGCGTGTACAGGACCTGATTGCCGCCGCCCACCAACGCGTAGGGCAGCTCGCCGGCGCCGATCACGTGTCCGTTGCCCGTATCCGTCAGGGTGTTGCCGGCCGCCGGCAGCACCGTGATCTTGTAGGTGATCGCGCCCGGTGGGTCGGGCTGCCCGTCGTAGTCGATCGCGCTGAGCGTGGTCAGCACGGGCGCGTTGACGCCCGTCTCGAAGTAGCCGTCAAAGGCGCGCGGCGGATGCGGTCCGCACATGGACACGGCCATCACCACGGCCTCGTAGGCGTCCACCATGCCGTACCCGTAATCGTTGTCATTGCCTACGGCACCCAGGTCCACCGCGGTCTCGTACATGATCTCCTTCACCTGATCCACGGTGAGTTGCGGGCACGCCTGGCGAATCAACGCCACCACGCCGGCCACGTGCGGCGTGGCCATCGACGTACCGTCCGAATTCGAGTAGCCGCTGGGCACGGACGACCGCACGCTCACGCCGGGAGCCGCGACTTCCGGCTTGATGGCGGCCGCGCCGGTCGGCGTGCAGTACGTCGGTCCGCGGGAGGAGAAGCCGGCAATGGGATAGGTCGGCGGGCTGTTCCCGTCGAGGGCGGCCACCGCGCAGGTGCGGTATTCATCGGTGGCGCGGTCCGACGGGCGGCGCAACGTGTTAGCGCTGGAGCCCTCGTTGCCGGCCGCGAAGACCACCACGATCCCCGCCGCTTCACATGCATCCAGATAGCCCCAGAACGAGGGGTCGCACGGCGAATTGTAGGGCGGTACGTTGTGCCAGCTCCCAATGCCCCAGGAGTTGGAGCACACCGTCGGCACGTCCCAGAACGTGCCCGGGTTGCCATCCGGGTCAATCACCCACTGGAACGCCAGGATCGCATCCGTGCAGGTTTGCAACAGGCTCACCCGGTCAATCACGGCCGCGTGGATCCACTGCGCGCCCGGAGCCACACCGACCTGGTCACCCGGCGCACCACCGCAGATCGTCCCCATCGTGTGCGTGCCGTGCGACCCGCTGTCCTGCGGGAACGTCCAGTTCGTCACGGGATCAAAGAACGCCCAGCCGGGATGGCCGGTGTAACGCGGGTCGAGCCCGCGCCAACGCGACGCCAACGCGGCGTGGTTGCCCGCCACGCCCGTGTCCAGCGAGGACACCAGCACGCCCGTCCCGTCAAACCCCAGCGCCCAGGCCTCCGGGGCCCGGATCGCCACCAGCCCCGGCTCCGGCGTGCGCATGCCCGGCGGCTCCGGGGAAGGCTCGGTGTGAACCGGCGTGATCGACTCGATCTCATAGTTGTAGTACGTCATGCCGACGTCGGACCGCGCCGCCAGCGACTCCAGCACCGCCGGCGCCGCATCCACGCGGACCATGTTGGCGATCCAGAACGGCTGGAAGAAGGCCACCTCGCCCTGCACGTACAGGCGCTTCAACTCCTCGAGCAGCGCGCCCTGCGTGGCGGCCGCCTTATCCCGCAGCGCGGTCACCACGGTGTGGTGCCGCACCTCCGGAGCCGCCCGCTGCGCGGTCAGCTCCGCCTCCAGCGTCCGCAGGTCCACGGCGTCCGCCAGGTACAGCAGCGCAGACACCACCTCTCGTTCCCCGGCGCCCTGCAGCACCATCTCGAGCGTCGGGTCCAGGTCGCCCGCCCAGGCTGGAACCGCCCACGTCGCGGCCCAGCCGGCTACCAAGGCCAACATCGCCAAGCGTCTCATACCCTCTTCTCCTTCCTTCACGTAGTTGCACCGCGGGTGAAGTCCAGCACGGCTGAGCCCTCGCTCTCGTCCCCACAGGGACACCCGTGCGCTCCTGCCTCGATACGGAAGACTGCCGTCAATCGTCCAACGGAGATAACGCGAGGTTGTGCGATCGCGCAGGGCTGCTCACACCCCCAGCTCCCCCCGAGCCGAACGCCCCCACTTCGCCGTGACCGCATGCTACGGCCGCAGCATCCCAGTAGACTCTCACTGTAACCGAAGTGCGGCCACGTTTCAACGTGCAATCGGTCACTTATCGGGCGGAACGTACCCGTGGCATCCGGCTCGGTTGGGGCAGGTGACGCCAGCGACGGGGCAACGGTTTGGTCAGGGCGCCAGGCCGAACGGGTCGTACCCTTCAAGGGCGAAAGGAGGCATCCGCCACAGATTGCCCGTGTGGTCAAAGTAGGGCGCGCTGATCGCCTGTCGGACCGCCTCCGCCGTCGTTACCGCCGGGTCGAACGTCACGCGCGCGACGGCCGGGTCCGGGCCCGGCCAGGCTTCCACCCGCACATACCCCGGCAACGCAAACTCGTCGTCCCGCTCCAGGAAGTACAGCAGCAGCGTCGCCCGCCCGCGGCAGGTCAAGCCGGTGATCTTCAGGTCGACGGTCTCCGTGTGGGCGGACGGCTCCCCGCGTGCACTGACAAACGACGGCAATGCAATGAGCGCACTGGCCGCCACCGCGCCGCCGATACACGCAAGCAGCACGACCAGCAACACAGCCTGGGACCAGGCACGCGGGTGCCGCCCCGGCGGACCCCACACCAGCGCGGGTGCCCCCGGCTCGCTCCGCGGGCAGACCGAGACGCAATTCAGGCAGGAGATGCACCGGGCGGCCGTGACCTGTTCCACTTCGTCCACCGGGATGGCCATCGGGCACTCCCGCGCGCAGTGGCCGCAATCCAGGCACGCCTCCGCCTGCCGCCGCACGCGCGCCAGCCCGAAGCGCGAGAACGGATTCAGCGTGGCGGCCAGCGGGCACAGCCAACGACAGAACGGCACGGTCAACATGATCGACGCCGCGACGATGGCTCCACTGACCACATACGCCCAGACCGTGATGTCTTCACCATGCCGACTGATCAACGCGTAGCAGGGATCGTAGCCGCGCAGGACGAGCTCGCCGGTACGCCACGTGAAGTAGAGCACCACCGCCAGCACCACGTACTTGAGCAGGGAGAGAGCGCGGTCGAGCGGCCGTGGTACGCTGAGAGGACGAATGCCCAGCCGCTGGGCTCCCCGCTGCACCCACTCCGACAACGCCCCCACCGGACACATGTAGCCGCAAAATGCCCGCCGCAGCAGCAACGTCATCACCAGCACCGCAAGCAGGATGTACAGGTTCGAGATGCCCAACGAGCAGATCAGGTTCCCCTCGGCGAGGTACCCGTACAACGCTTCGACCCCGCCGAAGGGGCACCAGCGCTCGGCGTGTCCGCCCACCAGGTAGACGCCGATCACTGTAAGCGCCAGAAAGGCCGCCTGGATGACGCGCCGGGTCGCCTTCACCGCAATTTGCCCCTGGTTACGCGGTTGCGGTTCATCCTCGTCCCCTCGGTCCTGAACAGGACCACGCAAATGGGAAACCAAAAGGGTGGCATGCCCAAGCCGAAGGCGCCGGCCTGTCGTTGCGGCAACCGCCCGTCGGCGGGGAAGACATGGCGGCGCTGCGCTTGGCCATGCCACCCTAGCGTGGTTGTCGCTTTCCCCGACGCGTGGAGCCACCTAGGGGCGTGGTTTGTCCCCTTGAGCACACGCACTGCGGCTGGGGCACTTCCCGCAGGAGGTGCCGGTGCTGCACTTGGATTCCGGTACCTTCGATTCGGTACGCAACGCCTGGGCAAACTCGGTCCCCGCGCGCATGGAGTCAAAATCAGGACACTGCGCAACCTGACTGCGCGTCACCTCAAGACGACTCGGCAGAGTGCGCTCCAGACAGGTGACCAGTGCCGCGGCCGCACCGGGCCGGTCTTCCACCAACGCCCGCAGGCGGGCCAGATCGAATGCCAGTTGCGCGTCATCTTCGGCCGCCAAGGCCACTGCCGCGGCGAGCTTACGCGCATCCTCCAGGCGTGCCTGTCGCGCCAGGGCAATGCCGAGCAGAACGCGGGCGCGCGGCGTCGTCTCCTCCGCCTTCAGTGCGGCCAGCGCCCCCTCCGCCTCGTGGTCGAGGCCCAGTTGCAGTTGCGTCTCCGCCAGCAGCACGGCTGACTCCGCGCCGGGTTGGCGGGCGTGACGCTCGCGGTCGAGCGTCAGTGCTTCGCTGAGCAGCTTGTGGTCGTAGTAGTAGGCCCGAAGCTGCCCGGCGGTCGCCAACCACCTGGGCAGTTCGGTGGTGGTCTTCAAGCCCGCGCGCAACGAGTTGATCCGCCAGAGCAGGATGTACTCGCTACGATAGGTGTCATTCCGGGGATCGAGGCGGGCCGAACCCTGGAAAGCCTTGGCCGCCCCCTCGAAGTCGCCCTGCGCTAAGAGCGCCTCGCCGTCCCGAAACAACGCCGCTGCCTCCTCGACCGGCCCCGCCCAGGCCACCGCCGCCACGCTCATCGCCAGCATGGCACCCAACGTCAACAGCTTCCCAAGTACGCTCATCCCTGTCTCCCTTTTCGTAACTACAACCCGACGATGCGCACCACACGATCCAGGCTGACCCGGTACCATCGCCAACACTGCCGCTCCGTCGCCTGTCGGTCGCGGGCGGGACGCCCGTGCCACGACCCGTGGGACACTCAAGCCACAGGCGAGACGCCCGCGCCACGGGTCAACGTGGCCGGCCGGCACCTATTGCCCAGTATAAGGGCACTTCGTATGCCCGGGTCGGTTCGTTACGTCGCCGAGACAGACCGCCGGCGTCGTCACTGCTCCGCGCCGCCACCGTAGCCCGGTGGGGGGGTCACGTAGCGGGCGTACTCCGTCTGCGCAATCGGCCGGGCCGTCCGCAGATCGCCCAGCAGCAGGACCCGCACCGTCCCCAGTACGATGCGCACGTCCAGACCGAGGCTGCATCGACGCACGTACGCGATGTCAAACAGAATCCGCTCGTCCCAGGATAGCGCGGTGTTGCCGTGGATTTGCGCCAGGCCCGTGATGCCCGGACGGACCAGCAGACGCTGCCGACGGAAGGCGTCATAGGCTTCCACCTGGTCGACCAGCGTGGGCCGGGGACCGATCAACGCCATGTCACCCTTCACCACGTTCAGAAGCTGCGGCAACTCGTCGATCTTGAACCGCCGCAGCACCCTGCCCAACGCCGTGATTTCCGCGTGATCGAGTGGCACCAGCTCCTTCGGATCCGGCACGCGCCCGCCGCGCATCGTCCGCAGCTTGTACAGCCGAAAGACCCGCCCGTCCTTCCCGCCACGGTCCTGGACGAACAGCACCGCCCCGCGACTCGTCAGGCGGACCAGCGCCGCGGCCACCACAAGTACCGGCGCCAACGCCACGAGCAGCGTCAGGGAGACGACGAGGTCAAACACGCGCTTCCCGCCACGTGCCCACCATGTCCTCGAAACCCCGCCGTGCGGTACCTCCGGCATCACCTACGCCTCCGACAAGCAGCCGGCTGAGGATACCCGCCCCCTCGCGGCCGCTCCAACCCGGTGGTCAAGAGACGCTGGCGCTGGACACTGACCGCGAACGCCAAGCGTCAAGGGGAACGCCGCGGTGTCCGCACAGGCTTTCCATCGTTCCTCACAGGCTGCGAATTGCAGGCGTACTGTCCGTCCAGTCCCGAAATGCCAGCCATTGCGGCCATAGTGAATTGAGACTGATATTCATGGAATTAAGCTTGTCGTCAGGTCGATCATGGTCTATACTTGCGTTGGAGGGAGCAGCCGCGCCGTTCCCATCTCATTCATGCTGATCAGCGCGCGCGGCCCCTCGCAGAGGGCACGCGGGCGCCGCCCGGACACCGACGGCGCACCGCCAGTGCGAGCGTTCCACGCAGAATGGAGGTGTTCCATGTTCGAGGGACCGGAAGCACACGCCCGCAGACATGTGACGCAATCGCGTCACGGACGGTACTACAGCAAGGTAAGCGATTTGGTGGCGCTCACGGTCGCCGAGCGCGCCCGCCTGGACGCGGTGGCCGCCAGGTACCGGTTCCGGGCGAACGCGTACTATCTCAGCCTGATCGACTGGAACGATCCCCACGACCCCATTCGGCGGATCGTGATCCCAAGCGAGGAGGAGTTGAGCGACTGGGGCAGCCTTGACCCGAGTAACGAGCAGGCGGTGACCGTTGCCCGCGGGGTGCAGCATAAGTACGCCGACACGGTGCTGCTGCTGTGCAACGAGGTGTGCGGGGCGTACTGCCGGTACTGTTTCCGCAAACGGCTGTTCGCCAGCGAGAACGACGAGGCCAGCAACGACATTTCCGCGGGACTGGACTACATCGCGGACCATCCGGAAGTGACCAACGTGCTGCTCACCGGCGGCGACCCACTGCTGATGAGCACGCGTCGGCTCGTGCGCATCCTGCGTGCCCTGCGCACCATCGAGCACGTGCAGATCATCCGGATCGGCTCCAAGATGCCGGCCTTTGCTCCCTGGCGCATTCTGGACGATGCGGAACTGCAAAGCGCCCTGCGGTTGTACTCGACGTCGCGGAAGCGCGTGTACCTGATGACGCACTTCGACCATCCGCGTGAGCTCACCGACCTGGCGATCGAGGGGCTGGACTGCTTCATTCGCAACGGCGTCATTTGCACGAACCAGTGCCCGCTGATTCGCGGAGTCAACGACGACGCCAGGGTGCTGGCCGAGTTGTTCCGCAAGCTGTCGTTCGTCGGCTGTCCGCCGTATTACCTGTTCCAATGCCGGCCCACGCTGGGCAACGAGCCGTACACCGTGCCGATCGTGCGGGGTTGGCAGCTTTTCAAGGAAGCGATGCACCTGGGCTCGGGGCTGGCGTGGCGCGCGCGGTTTGTCATGTCGCATGCGACCGGCAAGCTCGAGATCGTCACGGTCGACGACGATCAGATCCACCTGCAGTACCACCGCGCCCGTGATCCCGAACTCCGCGGGCAGACGCTCTGCTACCGGCGTGACGATCGGGCGTGTTGGCTTGACGAGCTGGAGCCGGTGGCGGGGCTCGGGGCGCCCAGGTTTCCTCCGCATCTGCCGGTGGAGCTTCAGGACGGTCCGGCGTAGCGTCACATCTCCTCACATTCCGGTCCGCGGCTTCAGGTCGCACGATCGCCGCGGTCGCTGCCTGCGCCGCGCCGCACCGGCGGCTCGGGTGCCTCGGCGGCGCAGCCGTGCAGCCCGCGATTGCCCTACCGGCCGAATCTGGTACATTGGAGGGCATGAGTAGCAAACCGGGCGATCTGTTGAACATGGGTTGGTTGTGTTGGGGACTGCTTCTTGGTCTCAGCTTGCCTGGATTGGCGTCGGCGCAAGCACCGAAAGCCACGGAGCCGACACCGGCCGGTGCCGCTGTAGAGGCGACCACGCCCCCCGGGGCGGATCCGGTTGTGCCCGGCGGACAGACCAATGCCGATGAGGCCAACCCACCTGCCGGGGAAGCGAAGCCCGTCGGCGCGGAGCCCAAGCCGCCGGCCGCACTCGATCTGAGCACTCCCCGGGCGACGATGCGGGCGTTCCTGCTGGCGATGCAGGACGCTTCCGGGGCGAAGCCGGAGCGGATCAACGATGCCCTCAGTTGCCTGGACATCTCCTGGTTGAAGGGCGAGGACCGGGCGGAGCGGGCTCGTTCCCTGGCCAGGCGGCTCTACACCATTCTCGAAACCCAGACCGTCCGCCTGGACGACGTGCCCGAACGGGCGGACCAGCACGAGGGCTACCTGTTCTTCCAGCTTGAGCCGAAGCCGGAGGTCGTACCCACGCCGGAGATCCGCCTGCTGCGCCGCCGCGACAGCGGCAACTGGGTGTTCACGGACTTCACGTTGCAGAGCATCCCCGCGCTGGAGGACGCGCTCATCAAGCAGGCGGCCAAACCGGCGGCCGAGAGCACGGTGCCGGCCGCCAGACGCACGCCGCGGGCCACGATGGTGACGTTTCTGGACGCGATGAGCGCACGGCCGCCGGACCTCAAGTCGGCCGTGCAATGCCTGGACCCCACCGGGCGCGACGCGGAGACCTGGCCGGTGACCGCGCGGACGCTGGCGACCCAGCTCAAGAACGTGATGGACAAGATCAAGCTCGTTGTCCTCACCGAGATTCCCGACGCGCCGGACGCCCCGCCGTTCGTGTGGTATACGAGCCAGACAGGCAACATCGTGCTGACCCGGATTGATGAAGTGCCCGCCGCGTTCGCCGCGGAACTCAAGCCGGGTGAGTGGCGATTCACGCGCAAGACGCTCGACACGCTGGCGGCCCTGTACGACGAATACGAAGGTCGCCCGATCGTGGCCGAGTTGCGCGCCCAGGGGGTGCAGGAACACCTCACCTGGGGTCTGTGGGTGCGCGGTCACATGCCCGCACAGCTCCGGCAGACGTTGCTGGGGCTGGAGGGATGGAAGTGGCTGACGCTGGCGCTGCTCGTGGGTGTCGGCTGGCTGATCGGCAGGTTCGCGGCCTGGCTGGCGGGGCAAGGCATGACGACGTGGCTGCGCCGGCGGCGCATCGCCATCGACCCGGCCGTCCAGCGGCGCGGGCTGCGTTCGACGGGCTGGTTGGCCTCCGTGTTCGTGTGGTACTACGGCGTGCAGCTTCTGGGCCTGCCAGAGGTGGCGCTGCGGATCGCGTTACCGACGGGCAAGTTCGTGTTGGCCATCATGGCCGTCGGGTGCGGTTACCGCATCGTGGACGTGATCGGTGGGTACATTGCCCGCACGAAGGAGATCCGGCTCAGTCGTTTCGATGAGATGCTGGTGCCGCTGTTGCGGACGTTGCTGCGCCTGGCCGTGGTGCTCGTGGTGATTCTGTTCGTGCTGAACTACGGGTTCAACCAGCCGCCGTCGGTGGTGGTCGGGGCACTGGGAATCGGAGGTGTGGCCCTGGCGTTTGCCGCGAAGGAGACGCTGGGGAACTTCTTCGGGTCGCTGACGGTGCTGTTTGACCGGCCGTTCGGCGTCGGCGACTGGATCAACGTGAACAACGTGGACGGGACGGTCGAGCACGTGGGTTTCCGGTCCACGCGCATCCGCACGTTCTACAACTCGCTGATCACGATCCCGAACGCGAAGATGGTGGACAGCCTGGTGGACAACTACGGGGCGCGCCGGTACCGGCGGGCGAAGACCACGCTTTCCATCCTGTACTCGACGCCGCCGGAGCGCATCGACGCGTTCTGCGAGGGCATTCGGGAGCTGGTTCGGCTGCATCCGTACACGCGGAAGGACTACTACCACGTGTACTTCCACGACTTCGGGGCGTCGTCGCTGGACATCATGTTGTACGTGTTCTTCGAAGTGTCGGACTATGGCATCGAGCTGCGCGAGCGGCACAACCTGTTCCTCGACATCCTGCGCCTGGCCGAGCGCCTGGGCGTGGAGTTCGCGTTCCCGACGCAGACGGTCTGGCTCAACCAGGCCCCGGCTGCGGCGGACGCGCAGCGCCCCAGCCCCTCCGCGTCCGCGCCGGTGCCCCAGAGTGCCGGCCCGCGCAGGTGAAGAAACGGGAAAAACGGGACAGGTTCGTTATTCTCGAGTTCTCGCCGCGTGAGGCGTGGAAGATCGCGCTACCGGATGGGCACGAGAGACAAACCTGTCCCATCCCTTGTCGTCTGACTACCCGGGGTTTGGCTGCCACACGGAGAGCAAGGCCCGCCACCATCACGCAGCAGGTACGTCAAATGGGAACGGATAACGCGAGCGGAGTTCCTCAATGCTGCCGAGAATCCGCTGCTGCTCTTCTCGCAATGAACGCAGAACTTCTACTACATCGAGCGTTGCGCCACGCTGGTTGACATCGTTGGCCAGGCGTTCGGCTTGCTCACGGTTTCGATTCAACGCTTCCTCCGCGTCGCGCTCCCGTCGAACCAACTCGCGGCGAATGTCGAGGAGTTGCTTGCGGTTCAGCCTGATCTTGTCGATAGTGTACTGTCCGGCTGGAGTCAAGGCACGCAGCCAGCACAGGTCGCCGTTTGCGGGATGACGCGTGATCCGAACGTGGCTGTCGGGGTCTTCCTCACACGGGTTGATGAACCGAAGACCGCGTCTCTCCTCTTCGGCGCTCGGCCAGTGGCTGGACTTGGACCCGTTGCATAGCCGGCACGCGTAGTAGAGGTTCGTCCATTCCTTCTTCAAGTGCTCGAACTCAATCCGCCCGCAGGGGCGGAAGTGGTCCACCTCCATCGCGTCGTACCCGCCCATCAGCTCCTCGTGCGAGACGCAGTAGGCGCAACGGAACCGGAAGAGCGGTTGCAGGTGTGGCTTGTAGTCTCCGTACTTGGTGACCGGTCCAGGATCCGAGCCCCGAACGATTCTCATGGAGCGGTTCCCCAGCTTACGTGAGGTCGACGATTCTGGCGCTGATCTGGTCCATCGTCTGGCGCGATGCCCGTTGCTCCGCTTCGCGGGCCGCCAGCCAGGAGTCATCCGGCGGTTGGGCGGCATAATCTCCGCCGTCCATCTCGGCTTCTAGCCGGTGCAGCTCATCCCGTTCAGCGGGGTCCAGCTCGGTCTGCAACCGCTTGTCCAGCAACTCGTCGTACCGTGCCCGAAGCTCGGCCGGCACGCCCCCAGTACCCTCCCGTAGAAACCGCTGGTAGGTATCGGTCAAGTAGACGTATAGCGGCACGCACGCCGTGAAGCCGTCGGGATAATAGCCTGCAAACTGCCCGGGCACCCCAGGACGAACCTTGCCGGAGAATCGGTCCAGCAGCTTGCGCTCGGCCCTCGCCGGCAAGTCGTACAGCCGTAACACTTCCGCGTCCATACGCATGAGGAACCGGTGGAGCGATTCTCTGTCCACCTTGTCTTGCTTTGGAGAACCGGAAAACAGCGGGAGCGTCGCCTCGCCAGCCGACCCGTCGAAGTGACCGGCCGCCTCCAGGTAGTCGCGCGTCGCCTGGGCCACGCGTCTAACACTGTCCGCATCGGCGCGCGGAACCGGCAGCTCGCGGAAGTCGCCGTCCTGGATGTCGCGTTTGAGGCTGTGCGTGTACACGTACGCATTTGCGAGCGGGGAGGAGCACAGAGCGAAGATGTAGTGCAACGGGTGCTGATTCAGCGCCTTGGGACGCACCGTGTTGAAGTTGCTCGTGAAAGGTCGTCCTGCTTCATCGATGAACGGCTTCAGCCTCCAGATCCCACGAGGAGGGTGCCGTACGATGAGCACTTGACCCACCCCCGTGTCCGCCCCTAACCTCGCGCAACCTATCACATCCTCGGCGAGGTTCAGACATGATAGTGCCGGTTGGGAGTACGTCATCCACTGCCCGCGCGGACGGGCGTAGCCCATGACACCGCCAGCAAACGATCTGGGCTCAACGGTCTTCGAATTCGGAGGACGCCCGTCCGTGTCGTACCGGTCTCGTCGCTTTCTCTTGTAAGCGAGGCCCTGCGAAACGTCGGCGATGTCTACAAGCCGCGGACACTCTCGTAGCCACGACCAGACGTCCTCCTGCAGTTCCGGGATCCAGAGCCTAAACCCGCTGCGCTCTGCAAACATCGCCTGCTGGATGCGACGATCGGACGGGAATTCGTAACGCTGTTCGAACCCGTCCCGCTGGTCTTCGCGGACGCGTTTGCATCTGACGAGCGTCGCTGGCGTAGGGCCCCGCGCGAGACGACGCCCCAGCATGATGGCGCACTCCTGGTCCGCGAACGTGAAGAGCCCGTCGGGAAAGAGCGAAACCTCTGCAAGTTGGCACCTCTCCACAAGGCACCGACGAAGGTCCACGACGCTCCTATGCCTCACGCCTCTTGCATGCAGCAACGTTGCCGGCACAACGACACCGAACACGGCAGCTGGGGGAAGATACGGCAGCGTGTTTTCGAGAAGTCGCAGCGGCTTGCCGCCCTCGAAGGGGGGGTTGGCCAGCAGCAGCCGACATTGCTTTGCCGCGTCCTGAAGCCTTGTGGATTCAAACATGTCGCCGGCTTGGAGGCCCTGCCAACCGTCGGGATTGGGCACGTCAGCCACGGTGAGTGATAGACGGGCAATCTCCAGCGCGAATGAGTCCTGCTCGATACCACAGAGGCGCTCCCGAAAGAACGCACTCAGTTCACGCGGATCCCTGCCCAAGTCGAAGTTCCGCAGCAGGCGCATCGCGCCTACGAGAAACGGGGCGTGGCCGCATCCCGGCTCAAGCACGCGCAGTTCGCCCGGATCGATCTTCTCGATCCAGGGAGCCAACTGCCAGATGATGTAATCCACGAGATAGGACGGTGTGCTGTGCGTGCCCAGCAGGTCCCGCGTACGCGGCGTGACCAGCGCCTCTTCGTACACGTCAGCGAGCGCCTCGGTGGTCAGGTTCCGCAGGCTGCTCAGATTACGGAACAACTTGCTGGCCTGCTCCAGCACGGCGCGCCTCTTGGCGCCGCCGATCTCGACCTCTTCCTGCGATCCGTAGTGCCTCTGCACACGTCGGAACACGTCGTCCAGATTGCTGAGACGCAGCGACCTGAAATTCGGGACTTCCTTGTCCTGGAGCACCTTGGCTGCAAGCAGGCGGAAGGTCGATTTGACGATCCACTCGCGTTGCCTCAAGGTTAGCGGCGTGTTCTCCGGAAAAACACCACGGAGAAGCGAGGCCGCGTCGGCGACTTTCTGGGTGAGCTTCTCTCCCATCTGCCCTTCGGCGAATGGAAGCAGTCCCGCATCCACGAAGTCGAGTTGCCGTCCGCTGCCGGGAATACGACCAATGGTCTTGGCTTCATAGATTCGGCCTGGGGCGAGATCCGCCCTGTGGTCCTTGAAGAAGCGGGGAATCTGGCGCGGCAGGAGGCCGGGTTCCTTGGGCTCGGCCGTCGTTGGCCCCGGCTTCCACACTTGAAGCCGATTGCCCAGGCAGGCGAACACAACGGGGGCCCCGAACTCCCGGCAAGCCATCACCGCGGACTGCGCGCCATCCGCGTTGGTGTCGATTGCAGCGATGCAAGCAGAACGGGCGTCGAACGGTCGGTGTGCGAACGCTGCCAGACCGACGGTCTTGTCGGCGGCGAAGGTGTAGTTCTCCGTAATGAGCTTCAGACCGTAGCCGCAGTCGTCAACCAAGTACTGCTTCAGGGTCGAGGCACGTACGGGAGGGTCCGCCATGAGCGTTTCCACCCACCTTCACCGCGTGGTTCACTGCGAAACCTGGCCGCTAGACGATGGATTGTACTCCACGGCCCACTCCCCGCAACAGCGCATGGGGAGACGTTGCGGCCGGCCTGTCCGTGCTGGGCCCTCTATGCCGACCCGCCGCTGAGCACTCGATGGACGCCCGCCCGAACGCCTGCACCTGCCGCCCCGCGGGAGCCTGGACTCGCCCGCCCAACTTCCCAGAGGCGTGACAGCGGCAGCCCCGTCCCACCGGCGGCCCATCGCCTGCGCTCCGCCCGCCTGGCCTGGGCTCCTACCACTTCGTCCCGTCGGTCGTGTCGCGGAGGTTGACGCCGAGGGCGACGAGCCGGTCGCGGATTTGGTCGGAGAGGGCGAAGTTCTTCTGCTTGCGGGCCTCGTGGCGCAGGTCGGCCAGCAGCTTTATGAGCTGGTCTTGCTTCGACTCCTGGCCTTCGCCGCCCAGCGGTGATGACCACTTCAGGCCCAGCGCGTCGCCCGTGAGCCGCTGCATGAGTGTGTCGGCGGCGAGCAGGTCCTCCTGACCGGCGCCCTCGCTGATCCAGGTGCCGCTCTGCCGGGCGAAGTCGAAGAGCACCGCCAGGCCGACGGCCGTGTTGAAGTCATCGTTCAGCGCGTCGCTGAAGCGCTTCTCGATGTCCGCCAGAGCCGTGCGAATCTTCTCCGATGCCGGTTTCGGCGCCGCTGACCGTGCCGCCCGCGTCAGCTCCCGGGCTGCGTCGCGCAGCTTGTACGAACCGCTCTCGGCTGCCTTCAGCGCGCTATTCGAGAAGTCCAGCGGCGCCCGATAGTGGCTGGTGAGCACAAAGTGCTTCACCACGGCCGGCTCGAACGTCTTCTCCAGCAGCGGATGCCCCTCGAAGAAGAGCTGCTTGAGCAGGATGAAGTTGCCCAGGCTCTTGCCCATCTTCTGCCCGTTGATGGTGCACATGTTGTTGTGCAGCCAGTAGCGGCAGAACGGCTTGCCCGTGGCGCATTCGCCCTGGGCGATCTCGCATTCGTGGTGCGGAAACTGGTTCTCCAGCCCGCCGCCGTGGATGTCGAACGTCTCGCCGAGGTACTTCTGGCTCATCACCGAGCACTCCAGGTGCCAGCCGGGATAGCCTTCACCCCACGGGCTCAGCCAGCGCATGATGTGCCCCGCCTCCGCCCGCTTCCACAGGGCGAAGTCCGACGGGTGACGCTTCTCGGGATTGACCTCGACGCGCGCCCCCGCCTCCATGTCCTCCACCATCCGCCCGCTCAACCGGCCGTAGCGGCTGAACGAGCTGACGTCGAAGTAGATGTTGCCGTTCACCTCGTACGCGTGCCCCTTCGCCAGCAGCTTCTGGACGCAGGCGATCTGCTCGGGAATATGCCCGGTGGCGTGCGGCATGATGTCCGGCCGGCGGATGTGGAGGGCGTCCATGTCGTCCAGGTAGCTGCGCGTATAGGTCTCCGCGATGGCCATCGGGTGCAGGCCGCGGCGGCGCGCTTCCTTGGTGACCTTGTCCTCGCCTTCGTCGGCGTTGTCGGTCAGGTGGCCGACGTCGGTGATGTTCTGCACGTAGCTGACCGCATAGCCGCTGCACTGCAGCCAGCGCACGATGGCATCGAAGCTGACGTAGCTCTTGGCGTGCCCGAGGTGGCTGTGCCCGTAGACTGTCGGCCCGCAGACGTAGATGCCGACCTTGCCCGGCTGCAACGGCTCGAACGGTTCCTTGCGTCGCGTGAACGTGTTCTCGACGACCAGTGCCATAGATTCAACCTCGTCTGCCGGACGTCATCCGGCGGTTGTCGGGCCCGAACGCCCGTTGCCAACGTAGCTTCGGTCCTCCCGCAGTCAGGTAGTGTCAGCCCGCCGCGGCGGACGGGGAACGCACCGGGTGCCACGGTCAGGCCGAAGACACCGGGCGGCATGCCCAAGCCGAAGGCGCCGGCATGGCGTTGTGCGCGGCGCACTTGTGCTGCCGCACTGCATGGCGGCGCCGCGCTTGGCCATGGCACCCCGGTTCCTCTTCGCCCAAGCCGGTCTGCCTACACGGATCGCGGCGATCCAACCAGCAGCGCTGCCGCCGTGCAGGCGATGGCCTCACCCGTGCCCACAGCGCCGAGTCCCTCGCCCGTCTTGGCCTTCACACCTACTCTATCGGCGGGCAGGTTCAGCAACTCGGCGATCGACTCGGCGATCGCGCGCTTATGAGGCGTTAGCTTCGGCGCCTCTGCGTGAACGATGACGTCCACGTTGTGCGGGCGAACCCCCCGGGTATGCACTCGCTGCATCACCAGCCGGAGCAGTTCCCGGCTGTCGGCGCCGCGGAACGCCTCGTCCGTGTCGGGGAACAGTTCGCCGATGTCCGGCAGGCCGGCCGCCCCGAGCAGGGCGTCCATCACGGCATGCAGGACCACGTCGGCGTCGCTATGCCCGGCCAGCCCGCGGTCAAACGGTACCTCGATGCCCCCCAGCAGCAGCCGCCGGCCCGCCACCAGGCGGTGAATGTCGTATCCAATCCCAACCCGAACGTCGGACTGCACGGTGACCTCAACTCTGGATCGGCGCGCTCGGCCGTCCACACCAGACGCACACAACGGTACGCCCGCGCGCCGGGCAGTTCAACCCCTGTCCCTCACGACGGGCGGGTTTGCGCAGCAGGGGGACGCCCTCGCCTCCGCTGCCCTCACCCCTACCCCTCTTCCGGGGGGCGAGTACCTCTCTGGCGCGCGTGCCATGCCCTCACCCGCCGCAGGCGGGGGTGGGCATGGTCCGCGGCCACAGAGGCATGCTCACCCGCGACCGCGGTCGCGGGCGAGCATGGCAACCACGACGCCGAAGACGCTGAACACAGACCTCACAGGGGGAGAGGGGGCCGGACGCCGCCAGCTCGCGGCGGAGTGTGCTTCCCAAGGCGGCCGGGGTGGTTTGCCTTCAGACCGGCCTATCGCATAGGATGCCCAACCCGCGACGCTTGCGCGCCGGCGCGGCGCAAGCCTCGACGTAGTCGGCTCGGAGTGGAAGCCCGATGAACCAACCCTCAGCATCGCGCTGCCCGTACGCCCGACGGAGCGCACCAACGCAATCACCCGCATACGTGAGCACGACCCGGCGATGCGTGCGTCATCACCCCCGGCGAAGAACCGCAATGGCCGCCATGGCGATCTTCGTCCTCTTGCCGACATTGCCGCCCGCGCGGGGGCAAGTCACGCAGCCGCAGGACCAACCCCCGCCGGAACCGGTCGCGTCGCCCTCTCCGGCGCCCGCAACGGAGTCCCCGGCACCCGCGACCGACTCCCCGGCGCCGGCCGCCAAGCCTGAACCGCCCGCGGACAAGCCGCCCGCCGACGGGCTCTGGCAGGACCTCAAGCACCCGCTGCCGTGGTGGACATGGGGCTTTGATCTCCGGCTGCGCGAGACCTACATCGGCAACGCCATCACGCTCGACAAGCGCAATCCTGACCACGAATGGCACTGGCAGCGGCAGCGCATCCGCCTGTGGGGCACGTTCACGCCCCTCGACAACCTGGAGTTCAACGCCCGCATCGCCTGGGAGGGCAAACACTTCGACCGACCGCTGAGCTTCGCCAACTGGAGCCCGACCTCGACCGTCTTTGACCGTCTGAACGTCAAGTGGAAGGACATCGCCGACACCGGCCTGACGCTGCAGGCCGGACGGCAGGACCTCATGCTCGGCGAGCAGTGGCTCGTCATGGACGGCACGCCGCTGGTCGGTTCGTCCAACGCCTACTTTGACGCCGTCCGCCTGACGTTCGACTGGGACCGTATCCACAGTACGCTAAATCTGGTCTATCTCGAACAGGACGCTGAGGAGGACAACTGGTTCCGCCCGCTCGACGACGAGCGCCGTTATATCGTCGAGCATGATGAAACGGGCGCGATCGTCTGGTTCACCAACAAGTCGCTGCCGAAGACGCAGTTCGACGCCTACTTCATCTATACGCGGCGCACGCCGGCCCTTGCCAACGGCGACCAGGCGGAAGTCTACACGGTCGGCGCCCGCGCCGGGCATCAGTTCCAGGAGCGGCTGAAAGGCTATGTGAACCTCGCCGGTCAGTTTGGCCGCAAGAACGGCGAGCCGCTCTGTGCATTCGGCTCGCTGGACCGCCTCTCTTATGATCTCGACGACCCCTGGAAGAGCGTCCTGCGTCTCGATTATGAGTTTCTCTCCGGCGATAAGCCGGGGACCGACACCAACGAAGCCTTCGACATTCTCTGGGGCCGCTGGCCGCGGTTCAGCGAGATGTACATCTACACCTACGCCGGCGAGACGCGCATCGGCGACATGACGAACCTACACCGCGTTGCCCTGGGCTGGACGGGCCATCCCAACGCCAAGCTGGAACTCTGTTCGGACTACCATCTGCTGTTCGCCGATCAGAATACGTTTGCCGACCGGCCGGGCTTCAGCGGGGGCGGCTGCTTCCGCGGGCAACTGCTCAGCACCGTGCTCAACTATAAGTTTACGCCGTGGCTCAGCGGGCAGTTGCTCGGCGAGTTCCTCTTCCCGGGAGACTACTACACGGATGCCCGCAATGACCCGGCCCTGTTCCTGCGGGCGCAGTTGATGTTCAGTTTTTGAACCACCGCGCGGGGGAACGCGGACACGCGGCGCTCGCGCTGGAGGCTGCCGATGCTGATCAAGACCATCGTCCTGGCCGCCTACGCCCTGATGATCGTGGGCATCGGCATTCTGGGGATGCGGCGCACGCGTTCGTTCGCGGACTTCTTCCTCGGTGGGCGTGCGGTCGGACCCTGGATGACCGCGTTCACCTACGCCGCTGCCTACTTCTCCGCCGTGCTGTTCATCGGTTTCGCCGGCAAGATCGGCTGGGGCTTCGGTTACTCCGGTTTGTGGATCGCGGTCGGCAACGCCCTCGTCGGCGTCCTGGGAGTGTGGTGGCTGCTGGGCAATCGCGTCCGCCGCGTCTCGGTGGAATACGACGCCCACACCATGCCCGAGTTTCTGGAGAAACGCTACGGCAGCCGCGCCTTCAAGCTCTTCGCGGCCGTCTGCATCTTCGTCTTCTTCATCCCGTATTCGGCGGCCGTGTTCATGGGGTTGTCGTATCTCTTCCAATCCCACTTCGGGATGTCGTTCCCGGTGGCCCTGCTGGTGATGGGCGCCTTCACCGCCTTTTACATGGTACTCGGCGGCTATAAGTCCATGGCCATGATCGACGTAGTGTTCGGCATGATCATGGTGGTGGGCGTGGGGATTCTACTGGGTTACACGCTGCACGCCGGCGGGGGCCTGGGCGGCATCACGGCCGGCCTGGCCACGCACGACCCGCGCCTCACCGGCTGGGTGGGGCCCGGCGGCGCCTGGCCGCTGTTCTGCCTGGTGTTCCTCACCAGCGTCGCCCCGTTCGGCATGCCCCAACTGGTGCAGAAGTTCTACGCCATCAAGAGCGCGCGTGCCATCCGCATCGGGATGGTCGCCTCGACCGTCCTGGCACTGTTCATCTGCGGCACGGCCTACTTCTGCGGGGCGACCACCCGACTGTTCCTGTCGCCCGAGGTCACCCCTGCCGCCTTCGAGGCCGGTCAGCCCGTCTTTGATCGTCTCATGCCGGAACTGCTGGCCAACGTCGTCCCCGAGTCGCTCTCCGTGCTGATCCTCCTGCTCATCCTGTCGGCCTCGATGTCCACGCTGGCCGCCCTCGTGCTCATCTCCAGCGCCACCGTCGTCAAGGACTTCTATGCCGGGTTCGTGCGGAGGGATCCGAGCGACCGCACCCTGACGCTGCTCATGCGCTGTGGCAGCGTGCTCTTCGTCGTCGTCTCGGTGCTGCTGGCGGCCAGGCGTTTCGAGACCATCGTGGCCATCCTCGGCATCTCCTGGGGCGCCATCGGCTCGGTCTTCCTGGGACCGTTCCTCTGGGGTCTGTTCACGCGCTGGGCGAATACGGTGGGCGCCGTCGGCTCGGCCTTCGTCGGCCTGGGAACGTGCATCGTCCTCTACGCCCGCGGCCATCAATCCCCCGAGGCCGGCACGCTCGGCATGATCGTCTCGTTGGTATCCGCGCCCGTCTTCAGTGCCGTCGCGCAACTGTTCAAACGCACAGAGGCACACCCGCGCGCACGCGCTTGATCGACACCCCACGCTCAAACCGCACGGTGCCGCCGGCGGCGCGTCGGGACGCTTCCACTGGACGTGACCAGGGCGGGGGAGCGTCGCGCTACCGCCGCCTTCCCGCTCACCCCGCTCGTTTCAGCGCCAGGTGGCGGGAGCCCGCCGAGCGCTGCGCACCCCATGCACCAGCGCCCAGCGCACTCCCGCACCGTGCACGTTCGCTTCCCTGCATGCCTGCACCGCGCCTTCGCCCCCGTGCGGCGCGGGAAACGCTATTCAGTCGCTTCAGACGCCACGGCGCCGCCGCAGCGCCACCAGGCCCCCGAGGGCAACCAGCGCCAGCACGCCCGGCTCGGGGACCGGCTCGGCATGCAGTTGCCAATTGACGTCCATGTACACGCCGCCGGTGTCCTGGACGCGGCGATACGGACCCCAGCCCTGCCCCTGGAGGGGATTCCACTGCCAGTCATTCTCCTCGCCGGTCCACGTCTGCATGACGAGAGACTGACCGCCCGTGTTGAGGAAGTCCCGCACGGCCTGGTACACCAGGTAGTAGTCTCCGGCCGGCAGCACCTGGCCCAGGAAGTCGGCGCCCATCAGACCTTCACTGCCGAAGTGCTCCCACCCGTTGGCGGCGCTGAGCACGATGTTGCCGCGTTCCCACGGCAGCCCGTCCCAGATGTTGAAGTTGGCACCATCGCCATCAACGCCCTGCAAATGCGTCGTCTGCCCCACGGCCGTGACATCGTACAGGTAATAGTCGACCGCCGTCTCGAAGTCCGAGACCACCCAGGTGTTCTGGGCCGCAAAAGCCGGATGGACCCAGTCCTGGGCAAGGCTCCGCGACGCGGTGCCATCGGCCGGATTGCCCAGTATCTCGCCGAATGCCGAGCCGGCGAGTCCCACCGCGACCAACAGCATAAACCACGCTACCCTCATGATGCTTCCTCCTCATTCAACACAGTCAAGGTCGAGCAGTCCGGCGCCCCGGCGCCCTCTCCATGTCCTGCTCGTCCGCGAAATCCCGCTTCCCGGCGTCAGTGGGGCTCGCCGCTGCCGAACGCGTTCTGGAAGGCAGCGACGTCCGCGAGGTCCACGTCCCCGTCGTGGTCCAGATCGGCGTTGGCGAAGTCCGTCGGGTCCACGCCCGCCGGTGCCGGTGCGCCCGGGCCCACCAGCATCTGCATGAAAATGCAGAAGTCGTTCAGATCGACGAACTCATCACAGTTCACATCGCCGTCCAGACTGCAGATCGCGAAGTAGTACAGGTTCTTGTCGGTCAGTCGTCCGTAGTCGCCCCCTTCGTAAACGACGTGTACCGTTCCGTACGCGTCCACGAGGTTCATCGGATAGTGCGCGTAGTCCGGGTCCCTATGGACAACTCGCTCCGGCAGTGCGGTGAGCAGCGCATCCGTCGCCGGGGCACCGTTCAAATCCAGGTCGCCGTGCAGGCGCGTGTAGTAGATGTCCGTCGCCACGTCGTAGGTCGGCGCGAAGGTGACGTGCACGCTGCCCTGGTCGTCGAGAGAGGCGTAGGGGTACCACGCCCCGGTGCCCTCGTAGAACATGGTCTCGTCCACCGCCACCGACCAGTCCGCCCGCGTCTTGGCGTACCAGAGTCTCTCCACGTACGTCGTCCAGTTCAGCGTGCGCCAGACGAAGTGCAGGGCATCATCCGCGGCGACCAGGGTCTTGACGGTGGCCGCCTGGTCGACACCGGCGTTGGGAAACAGCACCCGGATATCCGACCAGGAGGCGCCCCCGTCGTCGCTGACGATGGCGCAGATGTCCAGCGTGTCCCGAATCCAGGTGACGATGATCTGGTTCGCATGGTTCACCATGGGCTGGACGTACCAGTTCCAGCAGTCGGCGCCCGTGGTGACCACCGTCCAGGGGATGACCGTGTTGCCTTGCGGATTCAGCTTGGAGTAGTGCACCTCCCACCCCGTGGGCTGCGCCGAAGTGTTGAACACGTGAATGTTCTCGGCCTGATCGGTGACGCCGAAGTACTGCGACGTGGAACTGGGCCGCACGAAGAGATTGTGTCCGTTCCCGTCGGTAAAGGCCGGTACGCCGCCCAGCCCGTACCAGTCCAGCCACGTCTGCACGACCTGCCCCGCCGGGTTGATCACGTAACGGTCGTAGTTGGGCGTGCTGTGGTTGTACTCCCAGAGCCGAACGCTGAAGTGCAACAGACCGGCGCTGTCCCGCACGGCCCCCGTATCCAGGTTCCAATAGTCAAACTCCGGGTACGTGCCCAACAGTACCGCCTCCCCTCGCCGCGTGGCCGCCGGCGCGGGAATCGTCGGGCCCGTCCCGGCGGTCGCCGCCCGCAGGTCGCCGGTCGAAGTCGTGTTGGGATCCGCCGCCGCCGCCCACGACGCGGCGAACGTCAGCACGATCAGACCAACCCCCACGGTCACTGCCAGCGTCGTCTCCTGCTTTCGAGTCATAGGTCCCTCGCTTGCTTGTGATGCCGGCCCGGGGCAAACCCGCGCCGACTGCCCCCATTTTTTCACCACGCTTGCGGCCACCCCCGTCCGCGTGCTCCCGGTCGCGGGAAGCCGAGCCTGCTGCCCGCCCGCGGGCCGCCGGGCTCCCGCGCGCACCGCCCAATGTACTGCAGCGCCCGGCACATGTCAAGAGTGTGCCCAGAGCGTGCCCAGGGTTCTACAAGATCGCACACGCACCCCTTGACTTTTTACCCCATATCGCGTTCAATGCCGACCATGAGCCCGTCTGGCGCTGCCGTGACCCACACCGAATCGGGCACCTCGCCCCCCTACGAGGCCGCCGTCGCCCAACACCTCAGACGCGTCGGACGCGAATTGCACGACGCCCTCCAGGTGCTTGTCGAGCAGATCCCCGCTAAGTCACGCAGCCCGCAGGAGTTAGCACGCACCCTCAAGGTCCACCGGACCCTCGCCAGCCGGCTGCTGAGCGCCATCCGAACGGACGACCCCCTCGCAGCCATCGGCCGCATGCCGCGTAGCGAAGGCCTCCGGATGATCCTCCAGGCCGCCAAACCCAGTGTCCCCCGGGAGACCATCGCCCGGGCGGAGGCGGCCCTGTCGGCGTTCGAGCAACTCGTCCACGGCGAACTGGGCGGCTGGGACGGCTTCGAGGCGGCCGTCACCGAGTGGCTCCCGGATGCCCGGGCCCGCTTCGAGCTCGCCAACAAGCAGCTCGCTTTCAAAGGCATGGCCAACCTGCTGGGCATGCGCGCCGACGTCCAGCTCGACACCGGCATCTACTACCCCGACGCCCGCGGCGAACGCTGCGACATCGTTCTGCTCGAGGGGATGGTGAACGTGCGGCGCCTGCGGCCCAGCGTGCGCATCCCCATTGCCGTCCACACCCCCAACCCCAGTGCTCCCCGTCCGCTGGCCTATGTGCTGGAGGACGTGCCGCCGGAGCGCGCGGGCGACCACTATCCGCTGCTGGAGCAGTTCTGCTCGTCGCCCTGCCCGAAGCTGGAGGCCATCCGCACGGGTGACCTGACGACCTGTGTGCTGGCCGGCAACGAGATCGGGGCGAACTCGGCCGTGGATGTGTTCGCGGCCAGCGTCGTGCGCGGCGGCCGGCCCCTGTATCGCGGCCCGGGTGACCCGTTGGTCCGGCCGCACTTGTCAGGCGGCGTCAATCTGCCGGCCAAGGTCCTGCTGATGAACATCCTGCTGCACGAGGACGTCTGGCCGGGCAACGATCCGCAACTGCTGATCTATGACATGCACGTGCGCGGCATGGCCAGCCCGGATGACCCCGCGCGGGAGCTGGACCGCCTCCACGGCGCGGAGACTCTGCAGGCGCTGGGCACCGGCGTCGCCCGCTTCCGCGCTAGCGAAGTGGGCCGCTACGTTGAGATGGTGCAGTACGTCTGCCAGAAACTCGGCTGGGACAGCAACCGCCTCCGCGGCTACCGCGTCCGCGTCCAATACCCGCTGCTCAACGCCCAATACTGCATCGCCTTCGACCCGCCGCCCATCCGCGACAGCGCCCCGGCCGCTCCCTAACCGCACAACCACCGTGTCGCCCACGATGGTGTCGGTTTGGCCGCCGCCGGCCGCTGCGTGCCTTCAGGCCCGACGACAGGTGCAGCGAGCGGCCCACCCCTACCCCCCTTCGTTCCCGCCACGCCTTGACGCGAACCCATCCAGCATTTAGCCTCGGGCGGTTTCCGTGGGGAAGCATCGCGGCACGCAGGAAGAGCAGGAGACCCGAGGATTGGGCGAAGTGGGCGCTGCCGGGAATCAACTGCAAAGCGGGACGTGGGTAGGTCGGGTCATCGATTCACCATCTTGGGTGATGCATAAGGAGGATAATCGGTGTTCGGTCGAATCCTCCTCCGCATGCGGGAACTCGTCCGAACGAGTCGGTACGTGGCAACCACGCACGCCGTGGAGGAGATGGAGGCCGACGGTCTGCGGATCTTCGATGTCGAACGCTGCCTTCTGACTGGCAAGATCGTACAAAGGCAGCGTGATCGCGGGACGGGCGAATGGAAGTACACGATCGAGGGCAAGACCCTCACCAAGGCGAATCTACAGGCCGTGGCGAAGATCGCGCCGACCGGCAAGCTGGTCATCATCACGGCCTACCTGGTGTAGCGCGAAGGGGTGTGTCGATGGTATGTGACATCTGCGGCAAGAAAGGAGCTCGCATCCGCCGCGTGACGCGCAGTTGTGGGCGTGGTCGGTCGACCTTCCTGATCGAAAACGTGCCGCTTGTTACGTGTCCGTCGTGCGGCGAGAGTTACCTCACGGCCGACACCCTCAAGGAGATCGAGCGTATCCGCCTGCACTGGCGTCAACTCACCGTGGTCAAGAGGATGCCTCTCGCAAAGTTCGGCGGCGCGGCATGACGGGCTGCGGCGCGGTCCACTGGACTGCTGGCGCAATCCCTAGTGCCTGACGATCGGTTCCGTCTGAGCGCCCGTCTGATTCTGTCCACACAACGTTCTGGGTTTCTGGCAAGCTCACACTCCCAAATGCGCAGCACGCTCCATCCGTGCCGTCGCAGGAACCGGGTGACGTAACGATCGCGTGCTTTGTTTCGATCGATCTTGTTCCTCCACGCCTTCGCGTTCGTCTTGGGCGTAACGTTCCTCCCGCAGTCGTGCCCGTGCCAGAAACATCCGTCGACGAAAACGACGAACCGGTTTCTTGCCCACACGAAGTCCGGTCGTCCGGGAAGGGGCTGGTGCCTGCGCCACCCGCGTAGCCCCGTCTTCCTCAACAAGGCGGCGAGACGCTCTTCGGTGGTCTCGTTCCCCTTGCTGCGCACGCGCGACATTAACTGGGCGCGGGACAAGCTGCCGAACGTCGTCCGCTGAGTCTTGGCGTTTCCTGGCCAGTGACTCACTGTCGGTGACCGTCCTTTCCCTCGTGGTGCTTCCGAAGCGCCGCTAACACGGCCTTCCCCGCCAGCTTGGCGTAAAGCGGCGGAACCGCATTACCGATCAAGTTGCACACGGCGTCCATCTGGTCCGTCACGAAACCGTAACGCTCGGGAAAGGTCTGGAGCAGCGCGGCTTCGCGTACGGAGATCGTGTAACGGCGGCGGTCAGGATGCCCGAAACGTCCCTTGCAGGGTGTGGTACACCCGGCGGTGATCGTGGGCGACGGCTCGTCCCAGGACATTCGCCCGTAAACGTTCGTAAACCCGTCGTATCCGTCACGGTGACACGGCGGGCGCACGGATTCGTCCACCTTGAGCCACGTTCCGCCTGGCTGCGCCGCGTTGAGTCGAATCTTGGTCTGAGACTGGAGGTCACGCACGACGTGCCAGTTGCACGCCTCCGGACCACCTTCTTGCCTCGCTCGATTCAGCGTAAACGGTGCGCCCAGGTGGCCGATGGCCGTCCGAATCGTCGCCCACTGCTTAAGTGCCGACCCCGGTTTCGGTGAGCAGGCGTGCGTCGGCGCAGGGAAGGGAATCTCGAACCCGCGACCGGCGAGGAGGACCAATCGTCGACGCGATTGCGGAACGCCGAAGTCGGCCATCTGCTCGATGCGCCACTTGCAGCGATAGCCGTGCCGCCGAAGCATGCGCAGGAACTTCTCGAAGATCAGGCGACCCCGAATCGCCAATCCCGGCACGTTCTCCATCATGATCGCATCGGGTTGGACCGCCGCGATGATCTGCCCCATGACGAGAAGCAGTTGGTTTCGAGGATCCTCCCTGGCGTATTTGGCAGTTAGTGAGCAAAACCCCTGGCACGGCGCACAGCCCGCCAACAGCGTCACCTTCCTCACACCCGCAGCGTCTGCCAAGTCGCGCGCCGAAACCTCGCGAATGTCCCTTTCGATGAGGACGGTCTTGCGGTTGTTACGCCGGTACGTGCGAGACGCAATTGCGTCGATTTCGACAGCCGCACCGACATGAAACCCCGCGTCGCGGAGCCCCCTCGTGAGGCCCCCGCATCCCGCGAACAAGTCAATGGCGATCGGTTTTCTGCTGGTCATTTCTTCCGCCGCGTCTTCCCTTGCGATCCTATGTTCTTGCCGGCCTTTGGTCGACGCTTTCCACGCTTTCGTGTCCGGGCTGGTTCATTGTCCTCGGCGGACAGGTCTTTCATCCGCGGATCGTCGGCAGGAGCGCGGAGCTTCACGACATCCAAGAACTCCTTGTGCATGGCCTCCGTCGTCGTGAGCAGATTACTCCACGTGCGAATGTCGAAAGTCGCGGCATCTCGATGACTCTTGGCATGCTCCTCGTCGCCGCTGCGGATTCGATCAGCAATCAAGAGTCCACGAACCAGCGTTCGTTGTTGATCCGGGTCCGTTGATTCTTCATGCAGCTTCTTGCGCAGGAACAGCACGTAATCGCGCAGTTGATCGAATTCCTTTCGCCCAACAAGATCGCCAGGGCGCTTTGCTTCTACCACATGCGCCGTGCGGTATCGGTCGCCGAGGCAGAAGAAGTCGAGGCGACGTGAGCCTTCCTTGGTCCCCGATTTCGGCAGCTTGAACTTCTCGACGATCAACGTATCCAATGCCTGCTCATGAACGAGCATCGTCCATTTGGGATCAATGAGCCAAGGATACTGCTTGAGGTAGTCCTGCATGTCGGGCTTCTCAGGCACCTTGCCTTTGATCATCTGGTCGAACTTGCGGATGATTGCGACGCGGCCCTTCACGAGATGCGCGGTGTTGACGGCTTCGATAATGTCCCATTCGGAGAGAACGTCGGTAAACTGCTGCAAATCAGCGGGGGACGCGGCGTTTAGGCGGCGGATGGCTTCGAGGAAGCTACGATTCGTCAGCGCGTTGTAGGCAAACTCGACCAGCTCATCCGCAATGTCCCTGCCGTCCTTGTCCTTGTCGAGTTGAGGGATTGCGCAAATCTTGTCGACGACCGCCTTGAAGACCTTTCGCTCTTTCTCGGGGAGCTTCTCGGCCTGCTGAAGGTACTGAGTGATCTTCGGGCTCGTGTACTTTGCGTCGCGTCGCTTGTCCGTCCAGGCTTCGAGGAGTTCTCGTATCTTCTTACGTCCCCATTCCTTCAGCGGGACCGCCAACGGGTCTTCCCAGCGAATCGTCCCCCGGTCGGTTGCGATCAAATCGACGTTGTCGTCGAGGAAGTCGGCGCTGACTTCGCCAGTCAAATACTGCATGCCGTGCTGGCCCCACACGCCGCCACTTAAGTCGAAAAACCACGGCGTCTGAGCCAGCTTGCCGCGGACATAGACGACGAAGCCCCTCTGCTCCTCTTCGGGAATCGTGTCCTTGCAGAAACCCGCCCACCACTGAATCTGCTGACCATTTCCGAGATCGGCCGTCTCCCAAGTTCCCGGCTTCTTGGGGAATCGAAACTGGAACGGGATCTCTTGTCTCGATATGGCTTTCCTGTTTACGTGAACGGTGAAGTTCCTCTCCAGGACGAGCAGCCGTCGGGCGATGCCTTTTTTGAACTGGTCTTCTTCTATGGTGCGGGTGATCTTCAATTGCGACAACGTGACCTTCGTCGCGGGCTTCTCTCTGGTCGTCGCGCCATCGTCGGGGAGCGCTTCTGGGGCGTACCCGTTCGTGTCGGCGAAGCTCTGACTCTGCGTGAGCGCATTGAAATCCAGCGCGAAATGCGAGATCTGCTTGTCCCGAATCGTGCGAACGTCGATTCGCTCCGCGATGCCGAATCCCGCCAACTTACCGATGCCCTTTCGCCCTTGGACCTTTCGGGGACTCAGCCCGTTGTAGGCCGTCGTCCATTCGCTTGTACCCGAACGGCGGTTTCGCCCCACGGATAGGTAGAGAGAATTGCAGTCCTCGAAGGTCATCCCGTAGCCGTCATCCTCGACGACGATTTCGTCGGAGGTCTCAATTGGCCGCCCCGTGGGGATCGTGATCCACACGTTCTTCGCCATCGCGTCGTAGGCGTTGGAGATCAGTTCCGAGATGGCGGGGACTGCGCCCGCGTACATCTGAAGCCCGAGGTGTTTGAACAACTGCCCCGCAACCGTCATCTTATACTGACGCCGGACGTCCGGCGGTCGCAATCGGACTCTACGCATTTGGTCTGCCTTCCTGCGCACGCGTCACGCTGCGGGCGCGCCGCCCGCGGTCTCGCCCCCATCCCCCGAAGAGAACTCCCCTTGCCAGCATCGGCGGGAGGATAGCGAAGGATGCCCCGTCAGAGCTTCACTGGTCATCAGGGTGCCTTGTCTGCCCGCTCCAGCTCCCCCCGACGCGCACTCCCGTCTCAATCCCCGATTCTAGCGCCGCCGGACGCGGCACGTCAATCACAGCGAAGTGCCCTCGCTGGACAACACGACCCGTACGCCCTCTGTCTTGGCGTGATTGACCAAGGCGCGATTGGGCGGCCCAGCAGTTACCGGCGCGGCACCCATCCCGGCGTGAGCGACCCCGGGCTCACCGCACCGCGGTCTCGGCTGCGAGGGCTTCGGGGTTGGGGCCTTCGGGCAGTAGCCTGGCGGTTCTGCACGTCGGGTAGGCGCTGCAACCCCGAAACCTCCCTGTGGCCGGTGTGGGTCCAGCCGAAACCCAGCGGCGGTTCGGACGACTGCCCCACGATCCGACGCGCCAGTTCAGCACGTTCGCCCGGCCGGGGTGGCCTTGGGGTCAGGTTGCTTGGGGCGCGGCGCGGGTGCGGGCAGCGGCGGCAGTGCGCTGGCGGGAATGCCGGCGCAGATCAGGGCGGCCCGGACCAGGCCGGCAGGATAACGACTGGTACGAGCAAGGTGCCTCAGCGCGCCGCGGTCGCGGCCGCGAGGGCTTCGACGTTGAGGCCTTCGGGCAGCGGCTTGGCGGTTCTGCACCCACTTGTTCCACTGCGAGCCTTCGTGCGGCGCACAGCCACTTAACGGGTTGACGCGTCGACTCGGCGTGCCATGTGCTCAGGGCACGCGCTGCGACACCGTCTGAAGCCGGTGGGCTGCGCCGGCACGGGATTGTCAGGGTCCCGGAGTGCAGAACGACGAGGCGGGTAGTCCTTCTCTGTTCGTCAGGTTCGGCAGCGGCTCCGGGCACATGGACCATGCATAGCGAACCGCCACCGGGTCGGTGACCTGCGCGCTCGATACCAGCACGGTTTCACCGTCGATGCGGGCGTCGGCCGGGACGAACTTCCCCTCGCGCCCGGCAATCTCGAACCAGTTCGGCGGCTGTCCGTCGCGCGTGGTCAACCCGCCGCCGACGTAGTCGAAGTGAACGCGGATGCCGCCTTTCTCGATGGCCATCGACCGGTAGAGCGGCCCCGAGCACAACAGTTGCTCGCGCCCGTACGTCTTCGCGAGCGCCCACAGCGACAGCCGCCGGCCCACCTCCTGCTTGTTCTCGGGATGGATGTCACGGCAATTGCCGATGTCGCTCGTCACCACCATGCCGGTATGGGGAATCTGCAGGGCAGCACGCTGCGCCTCGCAGATGCGCAGCATCTGCTCGGGCTTGAGGTCAGGACGGTGCAGCGCGTAGTCAAAAGGCGCGATCTGCACGAAGTAGAAGGGGAAGTCGCCTTGCCCCCAGACCTGGCGCCAGCCGCCGATGAGCGCCTTCATCTTCTCCACGTACAGCGGCCCGTCGTCAGGATACACATTGGCCTCGCCCTGGTACCACAGCGCTCCCCGAATGGCGAAAGGCACCAACGGCTGGATCATGCCGTTGAACAGCCCGGTTGGTTCGCGCTCGCTGGCCAGCGGATGTCTCGGCCAGTCGGGTGCAGGCGGCAGCGGCTTCCCCTGGGACAGGGCCGTGCGCGTGTCGGCAACCCAGTGCTCGATCTCGCTCAGCCGCGCGGGTAGATCGACGGACCTGTACTGGCTGCCCTTCCGCTCCACGTCGCTGACCACCTGCCGCAGGGTCGGCACGGCCGCGAAGCCGCACGGCGGCGTCCAGGGGCCAATGTCGGTGCCACCCCACGAAGTGTCGATCAACCCCACCGGGACCTTCAGTTCCCGGTGCACCTCGCGCCCGAAGTAATACGCGACGGCCGAGAAACCGCCCCACCAGCCATCGGCGATCGTCTGGGGACTGCATACCCGCCAGGTTACGTCGATGTCGTCCGCCGGTTCGCCGGCCGGTCGGTGGGGAAGCTCCAGGAGGCGGATGCCCGGGTAGTCGGCCGCCGCGACCTCCGCGGCCGCGTTCATGGCGACCCCGACGCCCATCTCCATGTTCGACTGCCCGGAGCACAGCCAGACCTCACCGATCAGGACGTCCTCGAGTTTGATGCGGTTGTGACCCTCCACGACCAGGTCGTGCGGGCCGCCGGCCGCCAGGGCGGGCAGCTTCACGAGCCAGCGTCCGGCCGCGTCGGCGGTTGTCTTCACGGAGTGTCCGTCGAGGGTGACGGTCACCTCTTCCGCCGGATCAGCCCAGCCCCAGATGGGAAGCGCCATGTCGCGCTGCAACACCATGTGGTCACCGATAACGCGCGGGAGACGCACGTCCGCGTGCAGCGGAGTCGCAGAGCCACCGCTTATCACGCACCACAGGGCTGCACAGGACCACACCAAGGAGAAACCAGGGTGGCATGCCCAAGCTCGCCGCAGGCGAGCGCCGGCATGTTGCGGCGACGCTCGCACCCGCCGCCTGGAGGGCACGGCGGCGCTGCGCTTAACCATGCCACCGCCGTCGGAGTGCCGATTCCCCATTTGTGTAGAGCTGTTTAGCACGTCCGCACCGCCGGGGTCGCATCAGGGTCAGGCTGCTTCGGACGCGGGGGGGGCGCTGGTGATGGCGGCAGGGCGTCCGCCGGGACGCCGGCGTAGATCAGCGCGGCCCGGACCAAGCCGACGAACAGCGGCTGCGCGTGGGCGGGGCGGCTGCTCAGCTCGGGATGGGACTGGGTCGCCAGGAAGTACGGGTGCTGCGCCGCCGGCAACTCCAGAATCTGCATGATCGGATGCTGCGGACTGCGCCCGCTAAAGCGCATGCCGTGCCTCTCCATCAGCGGCACGTACTCGGGGTTGACCTCATAACGATGGCGGAAGCGCAGGCGGATGCGCTCGGCGCCGCCAAACAGTTCGCACGCCTGACTGCCGGGCGTTAATACCATATCCTGCCCACCCAGGCGCATGTTGCCGCCCAATCCCTCAATCTTCTTCTGCTCCGGCAGAATGTCGATGACCGGATGGGCACAGTGCCGCGCGATCTCCGTGCTGTTGGCATCCTGAAGCCCGCACACGTGCCGGGCAAACTCAATCACGGCGAGCTGCATCCCGTAGCAGATGCCCAGGTACGGAATGCCCCGCTCGCGCACGTGCCGGATGCACGTGATCTTGCCCTCCGCCCCGCGCACCCCGAACCCGCCCGGCACGATCACCCCGTGAATGCCGGCCAGGCGCTCCTGCGCGGTGGCGTCGGTCAGGTCGCTGCTGTCCACCCAGGTAAGCTGCACCTTCGCCCCCAGGTACGTGCCCGCGTGCTCCAGCGCCTGGATGATGCTGGCATAGCTGTCACGCACGGACGTGTACTTGCCGATGATGCCGATCGTCACCGCCTGCCGCGCCTCGCGCAGCCGGGTGATGTACTGGTTCCATGCCGCCCGCGCGGCCCGCTCCGCATCCGACGGGCCGCGTTCCGGCAGGCCCAGCAGTTCCAGCACGGCCGCGTCGATCCCCGCCCCGCGCAGCATCTCCGGCACAATGTACACACTCTCACAATCATGCATGGAGAACACGCGCTCCGTCGGCACCGTGGCGTACAGCGCGATCTTCTCCCGCACCTTGCGCGTCACCGGCACGCTCGCCCGGCAGGCGATGATGTGCGGGTGAATGCCGGCCGCGTTGAGCAGCTTCAGATTGAGCTGCGCCGGCTTGGACTTCTGCTCCCCGAGAATCTGCGGCTCCACGATGTAGGTCAGGGCCACGAAGCAGAAGTTGCCCACGCCCTCCTCGTAGGACATCTCGCGCACGGCCTCGATGAAGTAGGCGTTCTCCACGTCGCCCACCGTGCCGCCGATCTCGACGAAGACGACGTCCGCCTCCGCCGCCTGCGCCAGCTTCCGCAACCGCAGTTTCACCTCGCCGGTTACGTGCGGGATCATCTGCACGTCGCGGCCCAGGTAGGCGCCGGCACGCTCCTTCTCCAGCACGGAGGAGAAAATCTGCCCGCTGGTGGCAAAGTTCAGCCGCGACAGGTCCTGGTCGAGCATGCGCTCGTAAGTCCCTAAGTCCATGTCGCACTCGATCCCGTCATCCAGTACGAACACCTCGCCGTGACGCAACGGGTTCAGCGTGCCGCTGTCGCGGTTAAGGTATCCCTCCAGCTTGATCGGCGCGACGACCAGACCCTTGTCCTGCAGAATCTTGGCCAGCGAGCTCGAGAAGATTCCCTTCCCCAACCCGCTCATCACCGTGCCGAACACCACCACGTACTTGCTGCGCCCGGGGACGTACCCCGGTGGCATCGGCGTGAAGAACTCCGTGTCGTCCGATGTCTGCCCCAGATTGGCCAGCATCTCCTCAGAGTTCATAAGCGTGCACACTCCTCCTGCACTTTAGCCACGAACCTGTCGAACAAGTACATCACCCAACGCGATCCGGAGCCGATCCGAACCGCGACCGTCAGCAAGCGGACCGACCACGCCCCCGAGTCGCACCGCCGCATCCGAGGACCCGCCTCAAGCCCGCTAGCTCCGCTCAGGCGTCGTCAACAGCTCCACACAAGAGGGAAGCCGACAGCGCGGCCAGGGTGGCATGGCCAAGCGCAGCGCCGCCATGCTCTCTTACGTGCCTGACGCTGCCGACTGCAACGGCATGCCGGTGCCTTCGGCTTGGGCATGCCACCCTCCCTGTTTCCCATTCGCGCGGCCCTACTCGGCGCACGTCGCGGCGTCCACGCCGCGACCCTGCCCGCCAACCTCGCCGGCGCGCCCGCGCCCGCGTGCCACAAACGCCGCATAGTCCTCCGGCGTGTCAATGCCCACAAAGGCGTGGTCCACGCGCAGCACGCCGATCTCCAAGCCGCTCTGCAGCCACCGAAGCTGCTCCAGGCTTTCCGTCGCGTCCAGGTCGCCACTGCCGGCAAGGGTCCCAATCGAGTGCAGCGTCCCTGCGCGGAAGGCATAGACCCCCAGGTGCAACAGCCACCGCGACGGCCGGTCCACCCGCCCGCCCGTGGCGCGCGGATAGGGAATCAGACTTCGGGAGAAGTACAGCGCCCGACCCCGGGCATCCACCACGACTTTGACGCAGTTCGGATCGGCCGGCGATCCTGCGCCGTCGCGCGGGCCGTCTTCGGCGAACCGTGCCGCCAGCGTGGCAATGCCCACCTCGGTTTCGCCCTGCTCCAGGCAACTGACCAGTTGGTCCAGCACGGCCGGTGCCAACTCGGGTTCGTCCCCCTGGACGTTCAGGACCACGTCGCGGTCCGCAAGGCGTAGCGCACCGACGACCTCCAGCACCCGGCTGGTGCCGGACGGGTGGTCGGCCGCCGTCAGCCACACCTCCCCACCGAACGAACGCACCGCGGTGGCGATGCGCTCGTCGTCCGTGGCCACGATGACGCGATCGATGCGCCGAGCGGCCCGCGCCTGTTCCCACACGTGCTGGATCAGGTATTTACCGGTCTGTGAGGCGAGAGGCTTCCCGGGGAATCGCGTCGAGGCGAAGCGGGCCGGGATGACCGCGATCGTGGTCACCGCCGCCCCTCCACGATCAACTTGCGTGTCAGGTGGGCAGTCACGCGCCGAATATACCGGCCGGTCGGCTACCTGTCAAAACCGCTCGCGCCCCCGGGGCGCGGGCACACGCCCTGGCTCGTAGGGCGGGTTCCACCCGCCGGGCGGCTACGACACGGACCCGCGCGCCGCGAACGCGCAAACATGGACCGCCGCGATTACCGCCGCGGGCAGGTACAGCCCCACCGACCTGTCTCGTGGGAACGTCCGCTAAGGGGAGGTCATCGGCTTGGTCGCCACGGCCGTCCTGGCCCGCTGGACCTGGGGCACCTGCCGGCGGAGTTGTCCGCAGGCGGCGTCCACGTCCAGACCCCGGCTGCGACGCAGATGGGTGTTGACCCCGTGGGCACGCAGGGAATCCAGGAACCGCTCGGCCACCCGGGGTGCCGGCCGCTGGAAATCCAGCCCCGGAACGGGGTTATAGACGATCAGGTTGACATTGCTGCGCATCCGGTGGCACACGGCCGCCAGCTCCTCGGCATGCTGCGGCCGGTCGTTCACGTCGCCCAGCAGCACGTACTCGATGGTGATCTCCCGCCCGGTCCGGTCGAAGTAGTACCGGGCCGCCTCGACCAGTTCCTCGATCGTTACCCGGCTTGCCCAGGGAATGATCTGGCGGCGTAGTTCGTCGTTCGGAGCGTGCAGGGAGAGCGCCAGGGTCACCTGCAACTGCTCGTCAGCCAGCTTCCGCATCTGGGCCGGCAGCCCGACCGTGCTGATCGTGATTTTGCGGGCCCCGATCTGCATCCCCCAAGGGGCGTTGATGGTCCGCACGGCCGCCAGCGTCGCGTCGTAGTTGGCCAGCGGCTCGCCCGTGCCCATGAAGACAACGTTCGAGAGGCGGTCCTCCGGCTCGCACAAGCGGCGAATCCGCATGACCTGCTCGACCATCTGCCCGGCCGAAAGCTGCCGTTGCAGGCCATCGAGCCCGCTCGCACAGAAGCTGCACCCCACCGGGCAGCCCACCTGCGTCGAGACGCAGGCGGTCCGCCGCTCCTCGTCGGGGATCATGACGCACTCGCTGTTGCCCCCGTCCGCCCAGCCGAGCAGGAGCTTCACGGTGCCATCGTCCGAGTCGGACTTGCGGAGAATCTGGCCTTCGAAGATGGGCGCCGCGACCGAGAGCTTCTCCCGGAGGCGGCGCGGCACGTTCGTCATGTCAGTGTAGGCCTCGGCCCCGTGCCGGTAGACCCACTCCATAACCTGCCGGGCGCGATAGGTGGGCTCGTTCCAGTCGGCCAACAGCGATCCCAGCGAGTCAAGGGTGTGGTCGAACAGAGCCTTGGCTGCCACCGGCACGCGTCGGTCTGGATGCACCTCGATCATCACGTCACACCATTATACGATTCGGAGCCCGTCAACGCAGCCCAGTTCGTCTGCCAAACGACCCGTATTCACAGATGAGTGGCACAATGCAGGAACCCGCACGGCGCGGGCCCGCACCTCGCGCTCCGCAAAGCCCGCTTCTCGGCCTTCGGGGGCGCCGTGGCGAGGTACTCCAAGTCGGCGCGCCACGCCCGCCCGGAGATTATACGCGCCCTGTAACAGTCGGGTGCGGGGGTTTGCTTTCATGAGGCGACGGACGTGGTGGCCTTCCGCGCAACGAGCTGCCGGAAGATTAGGTCGGCGTGTCGCGCCGATCCAGCCGGTTGGATTGGGAAAGTTAGGTAAGTTGCAGCGTCTAATCCGGCGACCCGCCGTCATCCCCAGTCCGGTCGCCTTGTTCGTTGCTGCTGGAACGCCGCCTCTCACGCAGACGCACCACCAAGAGCCACTCCAGGATGGCCGCGATCACCAGCCACGTGACCAGGCCGCCCCTGTAGTCGAACGCGCCGAACAGCAGCAGCCACATCGCCCAGCCGATCGGCAGGGCCACGATGAGCACCAGGGCGAACAACAGACCGGCGATCAGCGGTGACGCGATCGTACCGTCGGCCTGTTCCTCCGCCGTCAGCGGCGGATTGGCAAACGCCTCGGGTCCATACGTGTCCCAGAGGCTCTGGGCGCGGTCGAACTCGGTGCCGCACGCGGGGCACCGGCCGCGGGGACCCAGGCCGGGCAGCTCCTGACCGCAATGAGCACACCGGATCGGATATCGATCCTCCGGGATGCCCGCGTCATCGAGATGATCGCCATCGCTCACCCCGGCACGGTACCCGGCGTGGTGCCACTCGCCAAGCAAGCCGCACCCTTGTGGGTGGTGGGCGTGGTGCCAGCCTGCTACCTCGCTGCCTGCCTTGAAACGACCGTGCGCGATCTTGCGCCGCTCAGAGTCGCGTCGCACCGCGCGGGCTGAAGCCCGCGGCTCGATGGTGGCGCGGAATCGCGCACGCTGATAGAGAGGCGTTGCGCCCTCAGCTCGGGCGCGTCACGGCGAGGTAACCTCATCGTTGCCGACGCTTGACCGACGGGCATTCCATGGTATTATGGCCATATGGCCATAGACCAGAAACGGCTTCGACGGTACGAGGCCCGGGCACGCATCGCCAAGGCCCTGGCGCATCCCACCCGGCTGCTGATCCTCGACGAGTTGCGGCACCGGGAGCGGTGCGTCTGCGAGTTGACGGACTTGGCGGGCGCGGACCAGTCCACCGTCTCCAAGCACCTGGCCATCCTCAAGCAGGCGGGCATCGTCGAGGACCGCAAGCAGGGCGTGCAGACTTTCTACTGCATCAAGGTCTGCTGCCTGGAGGGCTTCTGGCAGTGCATCGAGGGCGTCCTGAAGGAGAACCTGCGGGCGCAGCGGGCGGCAATCGGTCGGTGAGTAGCCCAGCGGTAACGCTCGCCAGGATGTAGCGCGCCGCAGCATCGGGCTGTTGGGGACGATCTGGGCCGCGGGCGCTGTATGTGTTGAGCGTCTTTGCCGTTGTGGGTGCCATGCTTTCCCGCGACCGCAGTCGCGGGTAAGCATGCCTCTGCATGCCGCAGTACCTGCCCACCCCCGCCTGCGGCGGGTGAGGGCATGGCACCCACGCTGAACACGTACCGGGCGCCAGCCCGCGGACATGCCCCGGTTCCGCTTGTCTGGAGAGCGACTGGTGAGAGACTGGAAGATCTTCGGCGCCATACTGGTCGTGTTCCTGGTGGCGTACTACCTGCCCCTGGCGGACCCCAAGGTCAGCGGCGCGGTCGTCGAGGCATTCAAGCTGCTGCAATGGTATGCGCGCAATCACACACTGGCCTGCGTGGTGCCGGCCCTGTTCATCGCGGGCGGCATCATGACGTTCCTGTCGCAGGCGTCCGTGATGCGGTATCTGGGGCCGAAATCGAACAAGTTGGCGGCCTACTCCGTCGCGTCGGTGGCCGGCACCGTGCTCGCCGTGTGCTCGTGCAGCGTGCTGCCCATGTTCGCGGGCATCTACAAGCTCGGGGCGGGGTTGGGCCCAGCGTCGGCGTTTCTGTATTCAGGGCCGGCGATCAACGTCCTGGCGATCTTCCTGACCGCACGCGTGCTGGGTCTTGACCTTGGCCTGTGGCGCGCGCTGGGTGCCGTCGGGTTCGCGTTCGTGGTGGGCCTGGGGATGGCGTTGCTCTTCCGCCGCGAGGAGCAGCAGAAGCTCGAAGCGGCCATGGCGTTGCCGGAAGCGCCGTCCGGCCGGCGCGGCCTGTGGCAGAACGCCCTACTGCTGGGCGGCATGATCGGGTTCCTGGTGTTCAGCGACTGGTTCAACCCCGGCGACGCGGTCATCCGGCGCACCGACGGCACGGCCATCAAGGGCGTCGTCCTGCAGGAAATGCGGGAAGAGGTCATGATCCAGGTGCAGGAGTCCTTCGGCGGCGTCCGGGCAGGCGACCGGCTCACGCTCAGCAAGGCGGAAATCGCCGGCATCGACGAAGCGAGAAGCTGGGTGATGGACGTGTACCACGTCCGCTGGTACCTGGCGGGTGCGCTGCTGCTGGCCGTCGTGCTGATGACCTGGGGCTGGGTGGCGCGCGACGAGTTCGGAACGTGGATGCACAACACGTGGGATTTCGCCAAGCTGCTGGTGCCGCTGCTGTTCGGTGGCGTGTTCGTGGTGGGGTTCATCTCCGCGCTGCTGCCGGACAGGCAGATCGGGCAGCTTGTGGGCGATGACAGCGTGCGGGCGAACCTCATCGGCGCGACGGTGGGGGCGCTGTTCTACTTCGCGACTTTGACCGAGGTGCCCATCACGCAGGCGCTCATGGAGCACGGCATGGCCCGCGGGCCGGCACTGGCGCTGCTGCTGGCCGGTCCGGCGCTGTCGCTGCCGAACATGCTCGTGCTGATCAAGGTCATGGGCGTCAAGAAGACCGCGGCGTTCAGCCTGCTCATCGTGGTGATGGCAACGATTACCGGGCTGCTCTTCGGCCGCGTGGGATGAGATGAGAAAGAGGGGTCAGGAGCCGTTTTCAGAGGCAGAGACTACTCTTGCCCCCTTTTCCGGAGGACGACGATGAGGATCGAAATCCTGGGTACCGGATGCCGGAAGTGCCACCAGTTGGAGGCCAATGCCAAGGCCGCCGCGGACAAGCTCGGAACCCCTTATGAACTGGTGCATGTGAAGGACCTCAACCAGATCGTCGCCTACGGCGTCCTGATGACGCCCGCGCTGGCGATCGATGGCAAGGTGAAGCTCACCGGCAAAGTGGCCACCGAGGTGGAGCTGACGGCGTTGTTCCAGAAGGAACTGTGCCGCTGAATGACCGTGCGCCGACACGCACCCCCGGCCTTGGAGCTCGGCCGCTCCCTGACGGTCGTGGTTCGGATCGGCGGCGCGGCATCGTGCCCGGTAATTCAGCCTCCGAGGGGATGGCGAAACGAGCCATGCCACTGCAGGACAGGTCTATGCCGGCAAGCGCCGTGTTCCGGGTGCTGCTGACTGCTTTCAGTCTGCTGACGCTCGGCGGCGCGTGCGAGCGCCGAACGCCGCACGTAAGCGGCGCGCGGGGCGCACATGATGCTGCTTTGATGGCAAGCACGGCCCCTGAGCCCGCGCCGGAGCGCGGGCCGGACCCGGTGGTCGGGCCGCAGGCCTCGGCAACGCCCGAGGCGCCGCCGGCAAGCATGGGCGCCGGACAGTTGTCCGCAGCGCCGGTGTCTGCGGCCGTCTCGGCTTCGGCGGTCACTTCGCCGCCACCGGCGGCACCGCAGCCCCCGGCCGAACCGGCACCCGTGCCGGTGCCTACGGCCGGTGAGACCCCGACCCGGCGTGATCCCGTGATGGCGTACTACTTCCACCGCACGCTGCGTTGCGCGACGTGTCTGTCGATTGAGGAGCAGGCCCGCCAGGCTATCGAGACCGGCTTCGCCAAGGAGCTCGCGAGTGGTCGCCTCGCATGGCTGGTCGTCAACATCGCGCAGAACGGTAATAGGCACTTTGAAGGGGACTTCGCGCTGGAGACGCAAACGTTGCTGCTCGCCGAGATGAAGGGTGATGAAGTGCGGCGGTTCGTGAAGCTGGAGCGGGTATGGGAGCTGGTGGAGGACCCCTACGAGTTCGAGCGCTACGTGCGCCGGGAGGTAGCGGCCTTCCTGGGCGAATGACCCGCGGCAGACGCGTTCACAACGGTCGGGACCGAGTGGCAAGAGGCGGGAAGCCCGTGGAGTTGACGGCATGAGAAGCCAAGTAGCGAGTGGTCTGATTGTACTTCTCGTCGTGGCGCTGGTGGCCGGCGTAGCCTATTTCCGGTCCGCCGGCTCGCCCACGGAGGCAGTCACGCCCGGCGAACCCGTCGCGGTTCCCGTGGCAAGCTCAACCCCCGCGCAACGGGGCGAGCTGTGCCCGGAGGGGTTGCCATCTACGTTGACACCGACCGCGGTCGCTTCCGCTCCGGCCGACCAGGCGTTGCCGCCCACGGGCGTGACCGCGGCAACGCCGGGTGTCGCACCGGGCGCAGCGCCGCCGATGCCGGACGCCGAAGCGCCCACCGTGCCGGCCACGGTCGCCCCGCCGGCGGCACCCGTTAAGCTGCCGCGGGTGGTGGACCTCGGCGCCGACAAGTGCAAGGCCTGCAAGGACCTCGCTCCGATCCTGGAGCAGCTCCGCAAGGAGTACGCGGGGCGAGTTACAGTTGACTTCATTGATGTCTGGAAGAACCCCAAGGCCGGTGAGCCCTACAAGATCCGCACGATCCCCACGCAGATCTTCTTCGCCGCCGACGGCACGGAGGTCTGGCGCCACGAAGGGTTCCTGCCCAAGGAGGAGTTCATCAGGAAGTTCGCCGAGCTGGGAGTGAAATGAGGAGGTCGCCGCGCCCGGACAACAAGCCCAACGGCCACATTCGGGGCCCGCGCGCTGGGTGGCGTGCCCGGGCCACAGGTCTCTGCTGGCGGGCAGGGGGCCGGGGAGGGCATGGCGGCGTTGCGCTTGGCCATGCCACCCGGATCGGAAGCTACCTCGCCCTTGACGTGGAGTTGTGTAGATGCTGGACTCGTTTGCGGAACAACTCGCCAAAGTTATTGAGACCAACATCTGGCTGGCGCCGCTGGCCGCTCTGGTCGGCGGACTACTCACGGCCGCCAATCCCTGCGTGCTGGCCGCGGCGCCGTTGATGGTGGGTTACGTGGCCGGGCAGGAGAAACGCACGGTCGGCCGATCGTTCCTGCTGTCGCTGACGTTTGCGATCGGGCTGACGATCATGTTCGGCCTGATCTGGTTCGGCGTGTGGTCGGCCAGTTCGCTGCTGCCCGTAAGCTGGTGGAAGTACATCGCGGCCGCCGTCTGCCTGCTGATGGGACTGCACCTGCTGGGGGCGCTGCACTTCACCGTGCCGACCCCCGGCTGGAAGCCGAAACAGAAGGGTTTCCTCGGCGCCCTGCTTCTGGGGCTGCTGTTCGGCCTGATTTCGCTGCCGTGCGCGGGGCCGGTGCTCGGCGCGCTGATCGTGGTGACCCCGCTACGTGGCATGGTCTTTGGCGTCATGTTGCTGGTCGCGTACAGCCTGGGGCACTGCGGTCTGGTGCTGGTGGGCGGCACGTCGATCGGTCTGGTCCAGAAGCTGGCGGACTCGAAGGGCTGGACGCGCGGCACGGACATCCTGCGCCGCGTCGCCGGCATCCTGATCATCGCCGTCGGATTGTGGGCGCTGTTCCTGGCGTGAAAAAGGTGTCAGGATTAATTTGCTGGACCGGAAATGGCTCCTGACGGAATTTCGGGGAGTACCATGACGGACAAGACGAACTCTCCCGGGGAAGCCATCCGCGAGCAGGTGCGCGCAGGCTACGCCGAGATCGCACGCGCCGGCGGCGCGCCGGGTGGGACGAGCTGCTGCGGTCCGGCGTCGTGCTGCGGGTCGGGTGCAACGACGGCCGACGACATCGCCCGCGGGGTCGGCTACAGCGCCGCCGAGCTGGCGTCCCTGCCGGACGGGGCCAACCTGGGTCTGTCCTGCGGCAATCCCACCGCGCTGGCGGCGTTGAGGGAGGGCGAAGTCGTTCTCGATCTGGGCAGCGGCGGCGGCTTCGACTGCTTCCTGGCCGGACCCCGTGTGGGCCCCACCGGGCGCGTCATCGGGGTGGATATGACGCCGGAAATGGTCAGCAAGGCGCGCGGCAATCTGACCGCCTATCGGGAAACCACCGGGCTCGACAACGTGGAGTTCCGCCTCGGCGAGATCGAACACCTGCCGGTGGCCGACCGGAGCGTGGACGCGCTCATCTCGAATTGTGTCATCAACCTTTCACCGGACAAGCCGCAGGTCTGGCGGGAGATCGCCCGGGTGCTCAAGCCCGGCGGACGCGTGGCCGTGTCCGACCTGGCGCTGCTCCGGCCGCTGCCGCCCGCGGTTCGTACCATGGTGGAGGCCCTGGTTGGTTGTGTCACCGGCGCGGCGCTCGTGTCCGACACCGAGCGGTTCGCACGCGGGGCCGGGCTGCTGGACATCCAACTCGCGCAGAAGCCCGACTACGTACGCACCGTGGCGGACCTCCAGGACCCGCTGTACCAGAAGATCGCCGCGGCTCTGCCGCCCGGCCACGCGCCGGCCGACTACGTTACCAGTCTCAATGTTACCGCCCGCAAGCCGGAGTAGTCCCGAATGAATGCCGCCTGCCCGACTCGACTCTCGTTTCTCGATCGCTTTCTCACGCTGTGGATCTTCCTGGCCATGGCCGTCGGGGTCTTCAGCGGCTATTCGTTTCCCGCCGTCGAGGGCTTTATCAACCGCTTTCAGGTCGGCACCACGAACATCCCCATCGCCATCGGGCTGATCCTCATGATGTACCCGCCGCTGGCGAAGGTGAAGTACGAGGAACTCGGCGACGTGTTTTGCAATGTCCGTGTGCTCGGCCTGTCGCTGGTGCAGAACTGGGTCATCGGACCGATCCTGATGTTTGCGCTCGCCATCCTCTTTCTGCGCGGATATCCTGAATACATGGTCGGGCTCATTATGATCGGCCTGGCCCGCTGCATCGCCATGGTCATCGTATGGAACGACCTGGCCAAGGGTGACACGGAATACGCCGCGGGCCTGGTCGCGTTCAATTCGATCTTCCAGGTGCTCTTCTTCTCAGTATACGCCTGGTTCTTCATCACCGTCCTGCCGCCGCTGTTCGGTCTGCAAGGCGCTGCGGTGGCGGTGACCATCGGCCAGATCGCCGAGAGCGTGTTCATCTATCTGGGCATTCCGTTCATCGCCGGCATGCTCACCAGATTCGTCCTGTTCAAAGTCCAGGGGCGTGCATGGTATGAACGCAAGTTCATCCCGAAGATCTCCCCGATCACGCTGATCGCGCTGCTGTTCACCATTCTCGTCATGTTCTCGTTGAAAGGCGAGTTCATCGTGCAGTTGCCGCTGGACGTCGTGCGCATCGCCGTCCCCTTGGGCATCTACTTCGTCGTCATGTTCCTGGTCTCGTTCTGGATGGGCAGGAAACTCGGCGCCGACTACGGCAAGACGACGACCATCGCCTTCACGGCCGCCAGCAACAACTTCGAGCTGGCGATCGCCGTGGCCGTGGCGGTCTTCGGCATCAGCTCGGGCGCGGCCTTCGCGGCCGTCATCGGCCCGCTCGTCGAGGTGCCGGTACTGATCGGCCTGGTGAACGTAGCCCTGTTCTTCCAGCGCCGGTACTTCGCCGAGAAGAAGGGGAGACAGGGGTCAGGACCCGTTTTCTCAGTGCCGGGTGAACGCGCCGCGGGTTACACTGCACCCGTTGCCCCCGAAAACGGCTCCTGACGGCGTTTCTCATACGCCACTCTGTGGATCGCCCGGCCGTCGCGCAGGTACTTGATCTCGAAGTTCGTGCCCGACCAGCCCTCCTCGACCAGCGTCGGATCGTCGTCCCAGGGCACCGGGTGCAACCGGGGCTCCTGTTCCACTACCTCGCGGATGCTCTGGAAGTAGTCCTCGTGGTCCGTCTGGATGCGCCAGCGTCCGCCGGCTGCCAGCACCCGCGCCACGGCCGCCACGAACGGCGCCTGCACCAGCCGGCGCTTGTGATGCCGCTTCTTGGGCCACGGGTCGGGATGGTACAGGTGCAGCGTCGTCACGCACTCCGCCTGTAAGTGGTGGACCACGAACTCGCGGGCGTCCGTGCGCATCACGCGCACGTTGGCAAGCTGCCAGCGGGCCATGCGGTCGGCACAGAAGCGGAAGTACTTGTTCGCCCACTCGATGCCGAGCAGGCAGACGTGCGGCTGCGTCCGTGCCCGGTGCAGCAGAAAGCCGCCCTTGCCGCAACCGATCTCGACTTCCAGCGGGCCGGGCGCGGCAAACCAAAGCCGCGGATCGACAACCTGCCCCTCGCCCGGAGGAGCGGCCACAATGTCAGCGATGGTGACCACGCCGCCATCGTCCCCGCCCGCGGCCTGCTCGGCAACCCCGAGAACGCCCGTGACGAGGTCCGGACACCCCGCTATACTGGCAGGCAGCGGGCGGCGATGGGCGACCCACCCGTCGGCGTCCGGGGTGCAGCGCCGCCGCCGGCCGTGGGAGGCCACCGACAATGATCAAACGCAAGCTCACGGAGAACATCCGCCGGGTCGAGGAGCGCATCCAGCGAGCGTGCGCCCGCGTCGGACGCAGCCCCGCCGAGATCAGGCTGGTGGCCGTTACCAAGACCGTCGGCCTCGACGTCATCCGCACCCTCCTCGAGATGGGCACGGAGGACCTCGGCGAAAGCCGCGTGCAGGAACTGGTCCGCCGCGCCAGCATGATTACCGAATGGCAGCGCCGCCGCGGCTTCGAGCCGGCCTCCACGCCGCCCGCGTTGCCCCGCTGGCACCTGGTCGGTCACCTGCAACGCAACAAGGTGAAGCTCGTGCTGCCCTTCACGCACCTGATCCACTCGCTGGACAGCCTGCGCCTGGCGGAAGAGATCGACGCCCAGTCCCGCAAGCTTGACCGGGTGACGCCGGTGCTGCTCCAGGTAAACGCCGCCAACGAGCCGCAGAAGTCGGGCGTGGCGGTGGCGGCCGCCACCCACCTCGCCGACCAGCTCCGTACCCTGCCCAACCTGCGGCTGTGCGGCCTGATGGCCATGGCGCCGCTCACCGACGACGAGAAGCGCATCCGTCACACCTTCGGCCGGGCCCGGGAGCTGTTCGACGAGATGGTCCACGAGCGCATCGGCGGCCCGCACTTTCGGGAACTTTCCCTCGGCATGAGCCAGGATTTCGAGTACGGCATTGAGGTGGGCGCCACGCTCATCCGCGTCGGCAGCGCCTTGTTCGAAGGCATCGAGCAGACGATCGAACCGGCCGCCGCGGAGTCGGCATAAGCGTAACCACCCGCCGGAGAGGTGGCCGGCCGAGGGAACCACAGCCGCGCGCGGCCTCGGCGCCGCTTCCGGGTTCACCCACGTGCGGTACCGACGCCGAGTTGCAGCACCTCCTGGAAGTAACGTACCGTCCGCCGCAGCCCCTCGGGCAGCGGTATCTTCGGCTCCCAGCCCAGGCGCGTGCGCGCCCGCGTGAGGTCGGGACGCCGGCGCACCGGGTCATCATGCGGCAGCGGCAGGTGTTCCACCGGCAGCGACCGACCCAGCACCTCGCCGATGCCGGCCACCAGGTCGTTCATCGATCGCTCTTCCGTACTGCCTAAGTTCACCGGTTCCCAGGCATCCGGCGCCTCGTACTCCATCAGTGCCAGCAGGCCGGTCATCAGGTCATCGACATAACAGAAGCACCGTGTCTGCGTCCCGTCGCCGTAGATCGTCAGCTTCTGTCCCCGCAGCGCCTGGACAATGAAGTTCGACGCCACCCGCCCGTCACCGATCGCCATCCGCGGGCCGTAGGTGTTGAAAATGCGCGCGATCCGGATGTCCACCTCGTTCTGCCGGTGGTAGTCCAGCATCAACGTCTCGGCCACGCGCTTGCCTTCGTCGTAACAACTGCGCGAACCGATCGGGTTGACGTGTCCCCAGTATTCCTCCGGCTGCGGATGCACCTGCGGGTCGCCGTACACCTCGCTGGTCGATGCCTGCAGAATGCGCGCCTTGACGCGCTTGGCCAGCCCCAGCATGTTCAGCGTGCCCATCACCGATGTCTTAACAGTTTTTACAGGGTTATACTGGTAATGCACCGGCGAGGCGGGACAGGCCAGATTGAATATCCAGTCCACCTCCAGCATGATGGGGTTGACCACGTCGTGGCGGATGAACTCGAAATCGGCCCGCCCCAGCAGGTGGGCGATCATCCGCTTCGACCCGGTGAACAGGTTGTCCAGGGCCACCACGTCATGCCCGGCCGCCAACAACCGGTCGCAAAGGTGGCTGCCCAGGAACCCCGCCCCGCCCGTCACCAGCACCCTCATCGTCAGCCTCCCTGCCTCCACCCCTCCCGCGGCGAAGTCTTACCTGCCGCGCCTTACGCCTTGCGCGTCGAACAGACAGCATCCCGTGCCCCGGCCCGCTGCTGCCCATAAAAGCGCGCGATCGTGCCCGCCACATACTGTAGATCCTCGTCCTCCAGCATCGGATGACAAGGAATCGACAGCACGCGCCGGCACGCCTCCTCCGTCGCCGGCAGCGAACCGGGACGATAACCCAAGGCCGCAAAACAGCGTTGCAGATGCAGCGGTACGGGGTAATACACCACGGTCCCGATTCCTGCCTCCTTCAGAAACGCCTGCAACTCGTCCCGCCGGTCGGCCAGGATCGTGTACTGATGATACACCGCCTGGCACGGCGGCGCGACGTACGGCGGCGTCACCGGCGTCTCCCGCAGCAGCTCGTCGTAGCGCGCGGCGTTGTGCCGCCGGCGCCGTGTGAACTCGTCCCAGAAACGCAGCTTCACCAGCAGGATCGCCGCCTTGAGCGTATCCAGCCGGAAGTTGCCGCCCACCCGCTCATGCACGTAGCGCTGCGACTCGCCGTGATTACGCAACTGGCGCGCGATCCGCCCCAGCTCCTCATCGTCGGTGAAGATCATGCCGCCTTCGCCGAACCCGCCGAGGTTCTTCGTGGGATAGAACGAGATGCAGGCGGCCGTGCCCAGCGCCCCGGCCGGCCGGTCGCGGTACGTCGCCCCCAACGCTTGGCAGGCGTCCTCGATCACCGGCACGCCGTGCTGCCGCCCCAGCGCGTTCAGCGCGTCCATGTCCGCGCACTGCCCGTACAGATGCACGGGCATGATCGCCTTCGTCCGCGCGGTCATGGCCGCCGCCGTGCGCTCGGGGTGCAGGTTGAACGTCCGCGGGTCGATGTCCACGAACACCGGCGTCGCCCCGACGCGCGCCACCGCCCCGGCCGTGGCGAAGAACGTGAACGCCGGCACGATGACCTCGTCGCCCGGCCCGATCCCCAGCGCCATCAGCGTGCACAACAGCGCGTCCGAGCCGTTGCTCACCGCTACCGCGCAGCGGACGCCCACGCGCTGTCGCAGGGCATCCTCCAGTTCCGTCACCGCCGGACCGCCGATGAACTGCTGACTATCAAGGACCTCCAGAGTCGTCCGCCGGACTTCGTCGCGAAACAGCTCGAACTCCCGCCGCAGGTCCAACATCCCCACCTGTCGCATGCCGTGCCCCTCTAGCGGCTCCAGCGCAGCCAGGAAGCTGCCTGCCAGCGTCCGCCGCACGCCTCCCGCAAGATCGTGCCGCGCCGACCGCGCCGAGCCGAGGCCGATTATAGAGGAGAGGTCGCCGGTGGGGTAGCAACGCCCCCTCATTTCGTCTGAGGGACACTCAACACGACCACGCCGGGGGGACACGGGGAAGGTACCATACCGAGGCCGAACGCGCGGGGCGGGATGCCAAGCCCAAACGCGCCGGGGGACGCCCGAGCCGAACACGCGCCGCCCTGCGCGCCGCTCGGGCTCGCCCGCGGGTTCGTCAAGAGGTTGCTATGCGGAGGGGCCGGAACCGTTCGCGCCGGCAGCAGCTTGACCTTTCCCGTTGCCCGCCGGCAACGTTGCCGGTGCCGCGTTCTCTTCGCTTTCGGCCTGGTACTCGTAGAACTCCCGCAACTGCCGACGGAAGTAGCCGCCGCGCGTCGCCTGGGCGGCGTTGAGGATCGCCCCGAACAAGCGGGCATTGACGGCCGTCAGCAGGCCGCACGCCCGGCGGGCCGCCCCCCGCGAGTTCTCCCGCGCCCGGACGACGAGGATCGCGCCATCGACGGCCGTCGCCACCACCACCGGATCGCTGGCCAGCAACACCGGCGGCGAGTCAATGAACACCTGATCGTACCGGGTCGTTGCATCATCCAGGAACGCCCGGAACGCTTCACTACCCAGCAACTCCGCCGGGTTCGGGGGAGTCGGCCCCGTGCCCAGCAAGTCGAGCTGGGCGAACCCGCTCTTGGCCACGCAGTCCGCCAGTCCGCTCTCACCCACCAGGATGTTGCTCAACCCCCGTGCCCCCACCATGGGGAACACGCGCTTCAGGCCGGGCCGGCGGAAGTTCGCGTCCACCAGGAGCACCCGCCGCCCGCCCTGCGCCACCGCCAGCGCCAGGTTGCACGCCACCGTCGTCTTGCCGTCGGCCGGGTGCGGACTGGACACCAGAATGGAACGCTGTTGAGCGGCCGGGGCGCTGAACTGCAAGTTTGCCCGGATGCGACGGAACGCCTCCGCCACCATCGAGCGTGGCGCCACCTGCAAGGCCGTCTCCACCTGCTCGATCCCCACTTCCTCGTCGTCCGTGTGCGGCACCGCCCCCAACAGCGGCACCTCCAGGTGTCGGACGATGTCCTGCGTCGTCCGCACTGAGGTATCCAACAGCTCCGCCGCCACCGCCGAGCCCACCGCCAGCAGCAACGCGAAGAAGAACCCGATCGGCAGCCACAACAAGCTGGGGGAGCTGCGCTCCAGCGGATCAATCGCGTACTGCGACACGTTCAGTTTCAGGGCGGTCCTCAGGTTCACCACCCGGTTCAGTTCCTCAACGTAGTCCCGCAGCTTCACGCGGTATTCCAGGTCCTGCTCGATCTCCGCCGTCAGGTTGGCGTAGTCGAACAGCAGCCGGTCCTGGTCCTGCAGGGCACCCTCCGCTTTGGCCAGGTTCTCCCGGGCCAGGAACAGCGCATACTTGCTGCTCTCGTACGCGGTCTCGGCGGCCTCCCGCGCCTCCGCCCGTCGTTCGTTCAGCTTCTGCGTCCGCTTGCGGTCCAACTCCGCCTCTGCGGCATTGATCTGGGCCTCCAGTTGCCGCGCTTCCTGATGCTCCGGACCAAAGGTCTCCCGATCCGCCTCCTGTTGCTGGCGCAGAATAAACAGGCGCTGGACCAGCAAACTGACCTCGGCATCCTGCTCCACCGCCTGACGGTCCTCCGCCGTCACCGCAATCGTCTCGTCCCGATAGATGGCGCGGTACTGCTCCAACAGCGACAGCTCCAGGTTCAGCATCCCCACCTGCTCGCCGTATTGCAGCACCTGCTGAGTGGTGACGTTCGCGACCCCCTGGGCGGCCCCGGCCGGCAGCCGCTCCGCCATGCCCCGCAACCTGTTCCGTTTGTCCTCGATCTGCCGCTCCAGGTTCGCCAGATCCTCCCGTGCCCCGGCAAGCTGCCGGGCATACGCCCGGGCGGCGTCCTCCGTCACTTTCGCCAGCCACCGGTTCACCACGTTGTTGACAATGGTCTTGGGATCCGTTTTCTTGCGGCACTCAATGGAAACCTGCAGGAAGTTCGTCCCCCGCACCGGACTGGCCCCGAGATCGTCCGTCAACTCCAGCAGGTGCTCCCCCACCGGCACCGACTTGTACCAGTCCGTCTCCTGCACCTCACGCACCGCCAGGGCGTCCAGCAGCACCGTCGGACTTTTCAGGAGGACCGCCTGCGTGGCCACGAAGCGTTCATGCTCGTCCAGCCGCAAACGCTCCGGCGTCACCGTCAGCTCCGCCTCCGGCACGTTCGTAATGCACTCAATCAGCGCCGTCGCGCGGTACAGCGGGAAGTACACCCACCAGACGACGAACCCGCCGACCACCAGTGCGCAGAACAACGTGGCCAGAACCACGATCCGCACCAGCTTCCGCCGCAGGATACCCAGCAGGTCGCCGGCCGTTATCGGCGCTCCCCCCTCCGCACCCCGTCCCGGCAAGCCTGCCGGCAGGGCCAGACGCTCCGACACGGTGGCAGGAGCAGGTAATGTCGTCATATTCGTGCCTCGGTCGCCACAGGACCACGCCCGGCTGCAGACTGCCGTCAGTCCGCAGTCTCCCCGTCCTCGGTCTCAGGTTCCTCCACCACCAGGTGGCTCAACACGTACCCCGTCAGCGCGTACAGACCCAAAGCCACCACGAGCATCCCGATCCCCAGAAGTTGATGGGCCGTCCCCCGTCCGTATTCCTCATACCCGTACACGTGCAACAAGCCCGTGATCGTCACCCGCAGCGCGTTGCAGATGATCGCGATGGGAGCACAACTGATCACCATGATCACGCGCTGCCAGACCGGCCGGTCCCCCAGGTACGCCATCGCCACACCCAGCGTGACGAAGGCCATCATGAGCCGCATGCCGCTGCACGCCTCTTCTACGTTCAGGCTTCCCGGACGACCACCCGCCATGACGTAGTCAATCACCACCCCCTGCGGCTCCGTGTACAACCCGCTCGCAAACAGCGGCATCACCTTCGCCGCCACCACCGACGACACCATCCGCAGCGGCATCGTCACCTCCACGTACACCGACTCCGGCAGCGGGACCGCCAGCAGCAGGAACCCGATCGGAAACCACGTCACCCGCAGCAGCCCCCACCCGCCGAACAGCAGCACCAGCCCGAACAGCACCCCCAGCATGCTGACCGCCTGCGGATACGACATCTGCAGCCACCAGGCACAGGCCAGATACACCGCCAGCGACCCGGCGATCACCACCGCGCCCAGGTAGTTGGGCCGGCGCACGCTCGCGAACACTTCTTCCCGGTGCGTCACCAGAAAATACAGACTGAACAGCGGCACCAACCAACCGTGCGACCAGTTCCCGTCATGCGTCCACTTCCAGACCAGATCGCTGCGGATGGGGCTCGCGTACGTCATCAGCACCAATGCCGCCACCACCGCAAGCTGTACCCGCGCCGCCGGCGGGATGAACTCCCCCCAGCTCCGTGGTACGGCACGCTCGGCAGACAGCAGCGACGGCATCACACGCTCCTAGGGGAACAGGTTCGGGAACCTCTCCTCCTGGTTGGCCGGATTGACTTTCACACTGTACGAGTCAATGTCTGCGAAGTTCCGGGCATACGTGAAGCTGTACCCCAGGTTGTTGACCGGCGTCGGCAGCGTCCACGCCCGGATCCGCTGCAGGAACGGCGCAAACGGGTGCGTCCCCACATTGACCACGTCGCCGCGCCGCAGATAAAAGTCCGGATCCTTGCCGGCAAAGATGCGGTCCAGGTTCACCTGGATGATCTGCTCCCGCTGGCCGACCCGACGGTACACCGTGCACCGATCCGGCCAGGCGAGGCTCGTCAACCCTCCCGCTGTCGCGATCGCCGCCTTCAGCGTGATCGCCTCCGAGTTGAACGCGAACGGGCCCACCCGCAAGACCTGCCCCATCATGTAATACACGCCGATCTCGCCGCTCACGATCCGGATAACGTCGCCCCCACGCACGACGATGTTGGACTCCGGATCACCGGAGCGCAACGAATCGCCAGGTATGCGAATCACCCGGAACGTGTTTTCCCCCGCAATCCGGGCCCAGTTCACCGCCGGACCCGCCGCCTCGATGGCGGGCGGCAACGACGACCGCGGCACCTGCCGCTGCTCTTCGCCGGTCCCCCGCGGCACCCGGTACGCCGGGTTCGGCACGAACTCCTGCCCCACCCAGATGAACGGCTGCGACGGGTCCACCTCGAGTTCCGGGGGCACCTGCTGCGCCCCGACGACGGGCGGCGACGCCGGGGCATCCGCCGCGGCCATCACCTCCTCCGCCTCGGGAGCCACGGCGCCCTCGAAAGGCTCCGGTCTCGGCTCCGCCGTGGGCACCTCCTGCTCGTCCCCGTCCGTCTCCGGCACTACCCCTGCCGGCACCTCTCCCGGCGGCCCTCCATTCTCGGCCCCGCGCTCAGGTGCCGCTGGCGGCCGCACGCTCGGTATCCAGCCGGTTTCCGCCTCGTCGTACCGGAAAACGTAAATGTCCGTCACGAACTCGTTGAGACCGCCGACTTGGTTGATGGCGTCCAGGATCCGCAAGTCCGGCCGGCGCAGCGGAAATGTCCCCGCCCGCAGGGGGGCGTTGGTGGCCGCGCTCACGCCGATACCGAAGATCGAATACGTCGCATTCGACAGAAACAGCCCGGTCACCATCACTTCCGGCGCCTGCAAGATTCCCCGCTCCCGCAGAATCCTCGCCAGCTCGACCTCAAGCTCGCGCGGGGTCAGCCCGGCCGCCTGCACCCGACCCAGCACCGGCAGCACGACCTGCCCTACCTCGTCCACCTGAGCCTGCGCCTGAAAAGGTACCAGCCGCTGCCGCAGTTGATTGATCTCAATACCCAGCGCGTCGCCGGAACTTATGGGATACTCCCGCAGATGGACCTGCAAATCCTCCTGCGTGGGCGCCATCTCCCCCGGAAGCCCCGGCGGCATGTCCTCGATCGTCAGCGTCGTTCGAATCTCAGTCATCCGATTGCGATCGAACGTCCCGACGACCGATGGGTCCAACCATCCGTTCAGAATCGAGCTGCAGCCGCCGCACGCCGCCACGACGATGCCACAGAACAAGCCATACTGAACCAATCGCATTATCACGGTAGACCCATCCCTTGGCAGCTTCTCCACTCCGACAGCGCCTTCCCACGCCGATCCCGGCTCATACTACGTCGGTCCGAGCGATAACGCTCGTCCATTCAATGGTTTTCGGAACAGGCAAGCTGTTTATCGGTTTCTATTTCCGGCCCGGTTTAGGTAGCCCTAATAACTACGGCCCACCGGAGCGGCTTCTCCCTTGCCCGCGCCACCCCATTGGCCGCGCGCGGCAGCTTAGCACAGGACGCTCGGCCCGAGCAAGACTGCGGAAACCCGCAACCCCTCGGTGCCGTTCCCGCCCCGACCACGGCCTCGGGCTCGGCGCGGCCGGCGGCCAGCCAGCGCCAGCGAGGTGCAGCCCGCCGTTCGCCCTGACCCGTGCCGGGTTAGCTATCTCTTATGGCGCGTCTGCGCTAAAACCACTCAGACAAGCCGATGCGGCCACGGGCGCCAGCCGGTCAATACTGATTGCAGTTACATTTCAAGAGCATGGACCTGGTGGACCATCACATGGCGGGGTGCCCCACGACTCGCGTCGTCGATATAATCATCCTGGGCTACGCGAGTTCCGCAGTCCACAACTGCGCCAGCTCCTATGCCCCGGCCTCTGGGTATCCACACCCCAGACGTGACGTACGGCACTCGCTGGAGGACGCCATCATGCACAGACATCCGGGTTCCACCGGTGGTTCCCCAGGGAAGTGGCTGGGAATTTGCTTTTGGATGCTCGGCGTGGGCGCCGCGTGCTGCCTGACCCTCACCCCCGGCTGCTTCGACGGCGGCTTCCTGCCGGGCGGAGGAGGCGGTGGGGCGGGCGGCGGCGGATCCACACCCGATGGCAACGGCGCTGGCGACGGCGATTCCTCGGGAGAATCGCCGGACGAACCCGCGACGGTCCGTGTCGTTCTCACCGTTACGAATCCGCACCCGTTGCCCGGCGACCAAATCACCCTGCGATGCACCGTCACCGACGGCACCAGCGCGGGCGTCACCTTCGACTTCGCCCCGCGCACCGGCCGGCTCGTCATCGACCGCACGCGGGGTACCGCGTCGTTTATCGTTGACCAGTCCGACGTCGGCGTGACCTTCTCCTTCACCTGCTCCGGTACGAACGAGGCGGGCACCGGACCGACCTCCGCACCGGTACTGGTCATCCCCGTTGGCCTTGTCGAGCCCGTCCTGGAGCCCTGAGCGCGTCTGCGCAGACCCGCGCCGCTGGCGTTGGCAGTCGGCCGCTCCACAACCCCAGCGTGCGTCGGGAAGGTCCCCATCGCCAGCGCCGAATCGCGCACGGTGCTGCGGTAGTTCGTCAGTGCCTGACTTCAAGACGCAGGTGTTTTGATTGCATGGGGGGGCATCCGTGGTGATGCCACCGGTCTGCACGTGCGCCACAGCCAGTCGCCTCCCACTTCCGTCGCCCGCGCGATCCAGAAGTCCTTCGCCGACGCGCAGGCCCGACAGTGGGGACACCGGCCCAGGCGTGTTGAGGCCGACGCGGGTGAGGGTGGCCCGCTTGGGGCCATGACAACGGGGATGATCGACCCACTGCCGCACCTGCTACGCCCAGGTCTCCGCCGTCTTCGTCTAGGTGACCGGCACACTTCGTCGGCCGGGCCTCAAGTCGTTCCCCTCGGGGACCCGGCGAACCGGCTCCCCAACGATGGAGTTCACGCCCTCTGACTCGACGAGGTCCCCGGCCGGCACGTACAGCGTCCGGCGGACCAGCTCGACGAAACGCGCACGCCCGCCAGGGCGAACGTGGCATGGGGGGTTCTGTTGGCCGCCTGAGGGGCTTACAGTGGCACCCGACGTTTGGTAGAATGAGGCCTTGCGGGGTCCGAGCGCGGGCGGCGGCGCGGGGGCGTCGTCCAACGGCGGGGCTCGACTGGCCATCGGCAAGGCTCGAACGCTAGCCGTCTGTCGGGCTCGCTCTATCGGCTCCGGTGGGGCCATCTTGGCCGCGGGCCTCGAGCACCTCAGCCATCCCAGGGAGGGGAGGAACGGATGAACGCATGGGCGAGCCGAATTCATGCCAGGTTACGGCCGTGCTGCGGCGGGTGGCCGACGGAGGCTAGCGCGACGAGCCCGAGGAACATAAACGGCACCATTCCCATGGTTCCCGCGCCACAGAACCCGCTTGCCCACAGGAACATCGGCTCACAGGCATCGCCGATTCCGTCGCCATCGCTGTCGCCCTGATTGGCGTTGACGTGCTCTGGACAGTTGTCGATGCAGTCGGGAACACCGTCCCCGTCGCCATCCCAGTCAGCAATCCCACAGCCGCATGCGCCCGGCTCAGTCTTTGCGGGATCAAACGGGCAGTTGTCTATGCAGTCGGGCACGCTGTCCCCGTCTCGATCCCAGTCGGCAATACCGCAACCGCATGCACCCGGCTCGGCCTTCGTGGGATCGAACGGGCAGGCGTCGATGCAGCCGGGCGCGCCATCGCCGTCGCCATCGGACTCGTAAACACCGCAGCCGCATACGCCCGGCTCGATCTTGTTCCAATCGTCAGGGCAGGCGTCGCACGCATCCCCCGCACCGTCGTAATCGCTGTCGGCCTGGTCGGCGTTGGCGTGCTCAGGGCAATTGTCGATGCAACTGGGAACGCCGTCCCCGTCGCTATCCGTGTCGGGGACACCGCAACCGCATGCGTTCGTCCAGGTCTTCAAGGCATCGAGGGGGCACAGGTCGCACGCATCACCTGCACCATCGCTATCGGCGTCGGCCTGATCGGCGTTAGCGTACCAGGAACAGTTGTCGATGCAGTCGAGCACGCCGTCCTCGTCGTCGTCCCAGTCATCGGAGTCCCAATCGCAACCGCATACGCCCGGTTCGGTTGTTTTGAAGAAATTGTCGGGGCAAGCGTCGCACACATCCCCCACCCCATCCCCATCGGCGTCGTTCTGATCGGGGTTGGCGTAGTCAGGGCAGTTGTCGCAAACGTCACCCACGCCGTCTTCATCCGCGTCGTCCTGCCCCTCGCTCCAGTCGAGCACGCAGTTGTCACATGCATCACCCACTCCGTCATCGTCCTCGTCGGCTTGGCCGTCGTTGGCGCTCAGGGGGCAGTTGTCCAACTCGTCAGGCACGCCATCGCCGTCGACGTCCTCACACTCATCCGGGATGCCGTTGTCGTTCCCGTCCTGGCTGGTGGCGTCGACGATTTCACAGGCGTCTTGCAGACCGTTGCCGTTACAGTCGGGTCCGAGGAAGTCCACGTATGCGGCCGTACGCCCCACAGCGCAGCAACCGTACTCGATGCGCATGTAACCGCCCTCCCCCCAGCCTGCACCCCAGGAATTGCGTAAGATCCACACGCCGTTCGATCCCTGGCTGTCGTCCCAGCCGACCAGCACAACTGAGTGCCCGCAGCCGCACCACGCGATCTCGTCCACCACACAGTAGTTGAATACGCCGCCGGTGTAGGCGTTGAACGCAGGATTCACTTGAAGTGTTGTAGAGACCGGCCCATATTGCTGTATCGCCCGCTTGAGTTGCTCGACGGTCGGAACGACGCTTGGGTCGTCAGAGACATAGGCCCACGCGTTCGGGCGGTACTGCGGCAGAACCGGGTAGGGCGGTTGGCAATGCATACGAGTAGCCCGGTAGGGGAAGTCGGTTTCAAGAACGGGTCCATCGGAAACGGACGTCGACAGCCACAGTCTACTGCTTCTCTCCCATGCGCAGGCGAAATAGAGCTCAGCCGAGCCGCAGCTAACCAGGTACTCCTCAGAGAGATCCACCGATACGCCCTCGTGAATGAGGATCGCGCTTTCGAGCACCCCAATGGTTGCGAACGCCCAGCAGAAAGGTCCGTTGAGTTGGTTCCTGATCGGCGTGCATCCTCCCGAGGGATCGTTGCGCCAATCGAAGGAAGCCGGCAGATCCGAGGTTGATGGGGGATCGACCGTGGACACATGCATGCGCGACGGGGCGAAAGAGGGCCGCTCCTCCGGTGCGGCGACACCACACAACCGGTCCAGCGGATACTGCGTGGCTTCGTTAAGCCCGACCGTGAACGTCCACCCCTCCCGCTCACCGCGTTTCCGCAGCGCCTCAATGTCTTTTTCAGAGAGCTGCCCAACTGCCGGGAGCACATTGGCGCCGAGCGTAACAACCATGCACACCAACCGGAACACGCCTGCGGGCCGTGACCTGCCATCCCCGACTGCTGTGAAACACGGTACCGCACCGTTAATGAAGTTGCATGACATCGGTCTTCTCCCTCGCACGAGCGCGGGTCTCGCCGCGTAGACTCCGAAGCCCGTATCAGACTCGTGAACGAATGGCCGGAGCGGCACCCGGCACAATCTCCGCTTGCTCAGCCAAACCCTCCCAATGGAAGGTGGCGGCTGCCTCACGGAGCGTCCGCCATCTCTGCAAGCAGGAATTCGACGCGTCGCCCGCAGGGAAATCTCGACCATACCGCCCTCCTCGTACCGTCCTCCCGGCGCCCCGGGGCGCCAGACGCGGCTGGTCCCGGCGGCAGGAGGCTGGGTAGCCGCCGACCGTAACGTGCGGCAGCGCAACGAGTTCGGTGGCGCCGGGCATGGACGCATGGGTGCGGAAGTGAGGTCAGCCCACCCGTGTTCAGAAGCGGGAACGACAGCGGGCACGCTCTGTCCGAGGTCGAGGGGGTTACGGGGATACCCAAGGACGCTACAGCGAGCGGCAGTTCCTGAGTCAGGGGTGCCGCTTGTGGTGCCCCAACTGTCGCTGCCCAGCGGAATCCCCGAAACAGCCGGGCTCCGTGTCAGGGAGGGGTCGGGGCGGGGTCAGGTCATCGCAGCATTCCCCCTCACCCTGCCCTCTCCCCCAAGGGAGAGGGGTTCTGTTGGCAGCCTGAGGGGCTTACAGTGGCACCCGACGTTTGGTAGAATGAGGCCTTGCGGGGTCCGAGCGCGGGCGGCGGCGCTGGGGCGTCGTCCAACGGCGGGGCCCGACTGGCCATCGGCAAGGCTCGAACGCTAGCCGTCTGTCGGGCTCGCTCTGGGCTCCGGTTGGGCCATCTGGGCCCCGGATCTCGGGCACTTCACCTGTCCCACGGAGGGGAGGAACGGATGAGCGCATGGGCGAGTCGAGTTCATGCCGAGTCACGGCCGTGCTGCGGCGGGTGGCCGATGGGGACGGCGCGGCGGCCCAGGAGCTGTTCGAGGCCGTCTATGAGGAACTGCACGTCCTGGCCCAACGGTGCTTTCGCCGTGAGCGGACCGACCACACCCTCCAGGCGACCGCCCTCGTGCACGAGGCCTACCTTAAGCTCGTGAATCAGCAGGGGGTTCGCTGGGAAGACCGTGCTCACTTCTTCGCGGTGGCGGCCAGGGTCATGCGGCACGTTCTCGTTAACCACGCGCGGGCCCGGAAGGCCGCCAAACGCGGCGGCGATCGCGGCCGGACGCCGCTGAGCCAGGTGGTCATCGCCGCGGACACCCGCTCGCTCGACCTCATCGCTCTCGACGAGGCGCTGAAGAAGCTGGCGGCCCTCGACGAGCGCCAGAGCCGGATCGTGGAGCTGCGTTTCTTCGGCGGCCTCAGCAGCGAGGAGGTGGCCGGCACCCTGGGCGTGTCGCTGCGGACGGTCGAAGGCGAGTGGCACCTCGCCAAGGCGTGGCTGTTGCGCGAGATCGGGGACAAGACGGCAAATGACTCCGGAGAGCGGCAGCTCAAGTAAGGGAGGCGGCACCGGGCACGCGCATGTGCCCGGCGGGCGCCTCGTCATACTGCCTTCTTGCCGGGCCGCGCGGCGTATTCCCTGCTGAGCTGGTCGGAGCGGTGAAGTCCGTCCACGGAAGCGCCACCCACCTCACCGACGTGCTCAGCATTACGGGTGCGCTGCCGAGCATCTTGCTGATCAAAGGTGTGCAGGATAGCACACAGTGTGCTGCTCGTCAGTCCGGGGTTCCGCCGACGCTGGTGTCAATCTGGCTCAAGGCATAGCTCAGGTCGTCAATCCCGTCCCCGTCGGTGTCCCGCAAGAATGGGTCAGACCCCCATAGGAACTCGCACACGTTGTTGAGCCCATCCCCGTCGTAGTCCTCCTCGGTGTCGATGCTACCGATCTCGAGTCCAACCTGGACTTCCCACTCGTCCGGCAGAAGGTCGCCGTCCTCGTCAGCGAATGGTGGGTCGAGCGCCTCTTCCTCGGTCTGACTCCCTTCGGGCGCCATGCTATCCTCGCAGGCCCCCGTGTCCGCCATGCTCCGTCTCTCGCACTTGTTGCATCGCTGCGCACTTGACCAAGCCTTCTTGCCTAGTCTCTTCACGCCCTGGTAGTAGACCCAGGCCTGCGCAAGACACGACGCTTGAGCGTTGGGCACGCTGCATGATCGTGAGCACACCTGCTCCAAACTCCTGCGGAACTCGTTATCACACTTTTCCTTCGTCTGCGCGCAGTTGGTATTCATATAACAGTTGTCGTGGGCGTTGCAGGCCGCGTTGAACGTAAACACACACACTGGAGTCCAAGATCCTGGTGACCGGACGACGAGCGTGTCCGGGATCACCCAGCCCCCAAGTCCCCACCAGCTATTTGGGCCGCACCCATTCGCCACGCACTTTGTGGCTTCCGCCACCGAGAGATCCTTCGACAATGCTGAGTCAGCCACTTGCGCGGACCCACAGCCCGCCGGAAGCCAAGAGCATGACACTGCTACTCCCACGAGGAGAAGGCATGAGGGCAGGACATAACGAGACATACGTCACCTCCAATGCTGCAATTGGTTCTTGCGCGCCCAAACAGGCTAGCTTCCTCTCGGGCGCGACTGCCAGAATCACCTGCGATGCTCGCGCGTACGCACTCGCGAGTCTCGAGTCGTCTTTGCTCGACGCGTCTCACACGGGCATGCCGGAACACACACTTCGTACCTTTGGAAGAGAATGCGTGCCGACCAGGGTTGCCCATGCCCATGGGGATGGACGGTGCAGAACCACCCGCCAACAGCAGTCCTCCCTCCTTCCCCATGGAACCCTGCCCGAGTACGGCATTGGCGCGTCTCCAGCGAGTTCGTCGGCGTTGATCCCTCGGCTTGGCTGCGCGATGGGCTGACGCGCCTTCTCACGCATCCGGCCGGTCGTCTGGAGGAACCCATCCCCCGGCAGTGGAAGAGGCGATTCGGCGCGCTACCACTCCCGGCCATCTCCGTTGGCTGATCCTCACATCCCACGCACGAAGACCGGCCCACCCGGGCTGCCTGTCAGCTCCGCCCGCATCCCCATAGGGTGGGGCCTGCGCTTGTTCTTCACGCATCACACCGTGCCCTGAGGGGCACCACAGCCCTCCCGACGGTCCCTGAAGCACCAGCAAGCGGTTGCTCAGTTACCCTCCTTGCCCTGCGAGCAGGCTCCCTGCACAGTTGTCGGTCCGCATGACCGGTAAGTCGTACTCGCTGCCGCTCTGTGTGTGACAGCAGGAACCGGCTGTAAAACCCGCAAGAAAAAAGCGCCGATCGCCCATCCCGAGCGTACTACGTTGACCATGCGAACCGTGCGCGAGCATGCTGCACCCGCACCATCGGCGCGGGACGCTCGACGCGCGGCTGAACCTACAATAGGGGGGCATGCCCACGCAACCGACCCTTCTTGACTGCGTACCCACGCATCATTCACAGTCGGACGCGATCCTGCTCCACAGCACGAGTTCGCAGGTCGTGCAGAATGGCGTGAGAATCGCCCGAAGACCCCACGCGCCGCAAACATTGCATTCCCCGGTGGCTGCTGCTCTCCCCGTCCTATAACTCCTGCCTGAATATGCAATACGTTTCTGGGCGCTTCGGAGATGGAACCGCAGTTGTCCGTGATCGTAAACATCACGGTCTGGTCGGGCTCCGCGGAAGCGTGCCTCAACCGCGTCCCACTGCCCGTCTGCCCGTGACCGAAGCTCCACGCGTGCGACACGATGCCGCCGTCCGCGTCAAACGAGGCGCTGCCGTCGAAGGTGAGCTCCTCGTCGACCTCCCCTTCCTGGTCGTCACCGGCCACCGCCACCGGCGGCAGGTCATTCAGGCAGGGGCCCGTCCCGATGATGATGGCGCTGATTAGGTCCGCCTCGGACATGGCGCCGCAGTTGTCGAGCACCCACAACCTGACGCTGTAGGTTCCCGCCGCGGTTAACACGTGCCGTGCGGTCGGCGTCGACTGCCACTGAACGCAACGGTCGTCGTCGAAACACCAGTGGTAGCCATTGATCCGCCCGCCCGGGTCACTCGAGCCCGAGCCGTCAAACGTCACCGCATTGTCCGCCAGCCCGGTCACCTCCGGCCCGGCATTCGCGGTCGGCAGCTCGTTGTCCCTAGAGCCCCCGCCGCTCGGACCGCCGCCCTCAGGGTCGGCCCCGGTCGGCTCTTGCGTGGCAACCCCAACGAGACCCGCACCACGATCGCCCTCGAGCAACCGCTGGCTCCCCACCCCGCCCGAAGACGCTGGTGCTGGCAAGGCAAGCACAAGAGACTGCGTCAGGACGGACGCCAGCGCCCCCGTGGCTGCCCACCCGCCTCCTAGGTGAGTCGATCCCCTGACCTCTCCGGCTTCCCCGTGCCGCACCAACACTACCCCACGCGTACCGGAAACACACGATGACCGTGACATTGGGCTGTTCCCGAGCCGAGGAACCGACCCCTGCAAACCCGAACCGACTATCCGGGCCCAGGCCCAGTGCGCCTGGGATACCGCCACTGGACTCCGTGCCTTCCGGGGCGTTGATGCGAGGCAGACCTCGGCTTCCTTAGAAGTGCGCGTTACCCCTGGGTTGCCTGAACTCCAGCGGGATCTTCTCGGGAGTGGTAGGACGCCCCGGCGACCGCAGATACGACCGCCGGCGGCGGGTTCCGACATCTCGCCCTGAGTTCGTAAGGCTATGCCAATTTGGCACTTACGGTAATGCACTGCGGCCAGCGCGGGCTGTCCCGTCGGTCGCCAACTTCGTAGTATGATGAGTTGGTTCCACTCGGTGGCTGAAGCGACCTTCTGGTTATTCGGCGCGCGGTGATGGAGCAAACTCGAATGACTCCCGAACGGTGGCAGCAGGTCAAGCGCGTCTACACGCTGGTCCGGGGTGAGGCTCCGGAGCGGCGCGGGGCTGCCTTGCAGGCGCTGTGCGGCGACGATGCAGAGCTCTACGCGGAGGTCGAGTCGCTGCTTCGCCACGGCGACCAGGCGGAGAGCTTCCTCGAGGAGGCGGCGCTGCGCGTCGTGACGGACGGCGGGGGCGACGGTGACACGCCCGCGGTGATCGGCCGGCGGATCGGGGCGTACACGGTCATCCGCGAGATCGCCGCTGGCGGGATGGGGGTGGTGTACGAGGCCCGGCAGGAGCATCCCAGCCGCGTTGTTGCCCTGAAGGTCATGAAGGCGGGTCTGTCATCGCCGTCGGCGCGCCGCCGGTTCGAAGATGAATCGCAGACCCTCGCCCGCTTGCAGCATCCCGGCATCGCACAAGTCTACGAGGCCGGTACACACGCCGAGGGCGGATCGGACCTGCCGTACTTCGCCATGGAGCTGGTACCGGACGCGACGACCATCACGGAGTTCGCGACGGCCCAACGGCTGGACCTGCGCCGGCGGCTCGAGCTCTTCATTGACGTGTGCGAGGCGGTCCACTACGGGCATCAGAAGGGGATCATCCACCGCGATCTGAAGCCTGCGAATATCCTGGTTTCCGCGACCGGACAGCCGAAGATCATCGACTTCGGCATCGCGCGCATGCTGGACCCTGCCGCGGCCGTGGCCACGCAGACCGCGACCGGGCAGCTTGTCGGCACGCTCCAGTACATGAGCCCGGAGCAGATTGACGGCGACCCCCATGCGGTGGACGTGCGCTGCGACGTGTACGCGCTGGGGGTGGTTCTGTTCGAGTTGCTCTGCGAGCAGCTCCCTTATGACGTGACGAAATCAGGCATCTACGAGGCCGCCCGGACCATCAAGGAGCGGCCTCCCCTCAGGCCCTCCACGTTGAGCCGTGCCTTGCGCGGCGACCTGGACACGATCGTCCTGCGCTGCCTGGAGAAGAAGCCGAGCCGGCGGTACCAGTCGGTGGCCGACTTGGCCGGCGACCTGCGGCGGCACTTGCGACACGAGCCGATCGAGGCCCGGCGGGATAGCACGTTTTACGTGCTGCGGCGGCACTTGTATCGACACCGGTGGGCGGCCGCGGTGTTCTTCATCGCCCTTGGCGCGATTGTGACCAGTGCTTGGGCGATCTCGTCGCGCGCGCAGCGTGAGGAAGCCCGCATGCGGGCCGTGTTGAGTCTGGCCCGCACCTGGACGCGTGACAACGCACCGGTCGCGGCGGCTCCAGCTTTGTGGAAGGAGTTCTTGACGCGAGATTGCGACCGCACACGCTTCGCTCTGTGGGAGTTCTACCTGAAGTATCCGCGCGTGTATGCCAATGCCGACCTCGGTCCGCTGGTCGACGTCGAGTACTCGCCATCGGGGCGCTGGCTGGCTGTGGTCACAAATGACGGGCATGTACATGTGCTCGCTGTCGAGCCCGACACGGGGAAGGTGCTGTACGAAGGGGAACTCGAGGGCGTAGAGCAGGCCACCTGTCTCAAGTTCTCGACGGCCGAGGCAACTCGACTGTGCGCTGGAGACACCACAGGCTTCGTGCACGAGGTCGCGTTCGACGACGGCAAGGGTTGCGCAAGCGGTGGGTTGCGCACGGTGGATCTGTGGGACGAGCAGGTGGCGAATCGAAGCGCAGTCGGCGCGCTTGCGCTATCACCTTGCGGGCGCTGGCTGGCTGCCGGCGGCGATGCGTCGAAGACCGACACAGGTGCACCAGCGCCGGCCGATGCGCGGATTCGCCTTTGGCGGCTCGACGAGATCAAACTAACACATGAGTGGAATGAGCCGGGCTGGGCACTCACCGGCCTCGGGTTCTCCGGCGATGGACTGATGCTCGCGGCCACCTTCGCACGTCACGAAGAAGGGTATGCGCAGGGCGGCCGCTCGCTTGTCTGGAGCACTGCGACCGGCGAGGTGACAGGCACCCCGAAGTTGTCCACGACAACGCAACGCGGCGTCTTGTTCTCCGAGGACGCGAGCAGGCTCTTCACCGGAGAGGGTGGCCTCCTCGAGTGGGACATTCAGGGCGACGCGGAATATAGGCATCCGATGGGGAGGACCTGGGGAATTCGATCTCTGGCCGCGGGTGTGGGCCCGGTCGCGTGGTGCGTGGCCATCGGTTGTGGTGACGGCTCGCTACGATTCTACGACGCGTCCGCCGGGCAGTTTCTCGCGCGGCGAGGATACCACGATATCGACGTCGCTGATGACGTCGACGTGGCCGTCTCGCCGGACGGCCACTTTGTGGCGTCGGTGGCTCTCGACGGCTTAAGCGTCTGGCAATTAAGGGCGGAGGATGACATACGCCTTGCTTGGCCGCTGGGGACGGGCGACGACGTCGCGCTCGCCGTCGACGGGCTGGTGGCGACACACACGGTCGAGCCGTCGGACGCCTTGCCGCCTGACCAGCGTTCCTCGGTGATTGAGCTGTGGTCCAGCGGGTCCCCGATCAGGCGCACCCCCTGGGATGCAGACTGCGCGATGGCGCTATGCGCGGATGGAAGCCGCCTGGCCCTATCGAAGAGAGGCGCGCAAGAACTGCTCGCCGGGGAGCCCGGTTTCGGCATCTGGATCCTCAGCTCTCCGGATTGGACGGATAGGCGTTTGGCCGCGAAGACCACCCAGGCAGTGACGGCAATGGAGTGGCTCGGCCCAGAAGGTCGACACCTGCTGGTGGCGCTCGGCGATGGCCGCGCCGCGATCTGTTCCGTTGATCGCACTCTCGCTGACGCCGCTGCGTCGCTTACCAGGATTCACCAGTTCAACACGGCCTGCACGCGCTTTGCGGTCGATAGCCGTGGCGAATGGCTGGCTGCCTGTAGTGAGGGCGGAAAGGAGGCTGAGCCGAACGGTCATGTCTGCCTTTGGCGCGTCGCCGACATCGTTCGGCTTGCAGAGGGTGCTGGCGCAACAGGGGACGCGGGCATCCAACCGGTCAGCGAGTTCGCCGTCCACCGGCATGTTTGGAGTCTGACGTTCGTTTGCGGCAGCTCGGGCCGTCTGTTGATTGCGACATCGGGTCGGCCCCGCGAAGTGCATCTCTGGGATCCCCGCTCCGGCAATCGCTGCGCCACTCTGGTCGGGCACGGTGACGCGGTGCGACGCTGCATTGCGCTCGGACCGCGCCAGCTTGTCACTGCATCCGACGACCTGACTGCGCGGCTTTGGGACGTGCCCACCGGGGAGGAGCTGTGCGTCCTGGGCCGCTCCGAAGAAACCATACCGCGAATCGCGGTGGCCGGCGGCAAGATCGCCATCGCGTGCGACCGGGCCGTGCGCGTCCTCGACCCGGACGACGTCGATCGCTTCATCACCTATAATCGTGCGTACGAGGAGGTTCGACTGTCTCGGGTGGACCAAGCCGTGGTGAGTGGACCACCGCCATAGCCCGTCGGACCCAAGGGCATCGGACGCGTCCGCCGCGCTCTCACTTGCGCGGCGCGGTCGGCGTCCGCGGAGTCACCGATGACGCTACGTATCAAGGGAGTCGTTCGCCTCGCCCAGCACGTACGGCGCGAGCTGGCCCAGCCCATCACGGCTGCCCGCCGTGAGCACCTTCGCCATACGGTTGCCAAGGCCTTGGCCCAGGTTCATGGCATCCTGGCCGCACACAACACGACCCTGCAGGCCATGCCCGCGCCCACGCGGCGGGCGTATCAGTTCCTGGCCGGCCTGAAACTGGACGAAGTCGTATCATCCCCGGCACCGGCAACACCCCAGCCACGAGGCGATATCAAGCTGATCGGACTCAAGGCGTTCTGGGACCGTCTGCTTGATCATCTCGCGCACGCGCGCACGCCGGACGAGGAAGACGCCCTCTATCGCTCGATTGTCGCAACCAGCCAGAGCGTCGAGCGCCACTTGCATGTCAACGGCCTCGATGACGCTGCCCTGACCGCAAGCTCCCATATGGTCCTGGGGTGGCTGGCTTACTTCCGGCCGCGCGAGAACTTCAACGCCTACGTGGCGGCCGTAGCTCGTGCCCGACCGATCCTGGACGCGGCGCTCCAGCGACACCCCGGTTACCGGCCGCCTGCCGTCGTGCATTTTCGTCCCCTTCCCTCTCTCTACCGCCTCCGCGCCTACCGCAACGCGACCCGTTTCGTTCTTCCGACACCGATGATCGCACTGCCTGCAGAGTTCTTCGCTGCCCTCGCCGACGCCATCCTCAACGGGGGCTCGCGGCAACCGGTTGTGGAAGCCCTCGGGAGCGACGAATGCCAGGTGATCCAGGCGGAACTGGACGTGCTCGGCGGGCAGCCGGAACAGGCAAGGGGCCTGCACCACGACCTCGTTGCCGCGTTCGAGCGTGTGAACGCCCGCTACTTCGCCGGTGCGCTTGCCCGCCCGCGACTGACGTGGAGCCGCACGTTCTCCGGGCGCAAGTTCGGCCACTACGACACCGTGCGCGACAGCGTGATGATCAGTTGCACCCTCGACCGCCCCGACGTGCCCCCGGGGGTGCTCGACTTCGTCGTCTACCACGAGCTGCTCCATAAGCAACTCGGGGTGAACTGGTCAGCCACCGGTCGGGCGGCCGCACACACTCCCGAATTCTGCGCGGCCGAGCGACGCTTCGACCGCGGCGCGGAAGCCCACGCCATGCTTCAGCGCCTCGCAAGAGAGCGCTGACGTGACCTCGCGAGCGATGCCGTCTCTCTGGCGATGCGCCTAGGTTTCCGCCTGCGCACAACGAGAGAGCGACCTGCGGGGATGCGTGTGCACTAATGGGGTGGTGGAACGAGATTAGAGGCTAAAATCCTTTATGGAAGTTTAACTTTTTTCTCCTGTTTCGCGCCGAGTCGTTGGCGGTGCGACTAACTTAGTAGATTAGGGGGCTCTGGTGACGTGGCGGACGCACCCAACGTGCGCCCGCCGTGGCCAGGGTGGGGTGTGAGGGATCAACGCAGAGGGACGAGGTTCCCCCACCGGATATTGACAGCAGTCCCAGGACTTTTTTGAGGAGAAACGTATGAGGAACTTGGCGCTTGTGTGTGCGTTGTTGTGCGGCGCTACGGCCGCCTTCGGCGCGGACCTGAACATCCAGGTGCAGAGTGGTGGCCAGAGCGAGGTCAACGTGGCACCGGGTGCGACGGTCAACTACGCAATTGTGGGAACGTTGAGCGACGCGAATAACGAAGGCTTGGCCCTTTTTGGTCTGGATCTGTCGTTCACGGGCGGCGCGCTGACCCCGGCCGACATTCCGACCACTGCCCCGATGGATGCCTTCGCCAGCGGTGCAGGCACCAACAACAAGGGTATCAACAACCCGCAGGGCTTCGGCGGCACGGTGATCGGCGGCAACCTCATTCAGGTTGGTGGTGGGCAGAACACCATCATGAACCCGGGTCCGCCCAGCTACCCGCCTTACCCGCTGGGTCCGGTCGTCACCGGTGTGGCGTGGACCTCGGAGGTGCTGGTCACCGGCTCGTTGACGGCTCCCATGACTCTGGCTACCTACACCCTGTCGGTCAACCCGGCCACGTTGTTCGCCAACGTGATCAAGGACGGCGAGGACGGCAACCCGTTCTGGGCCACCGAGGCCGCCGGCGTGGGCACGATCACCAACTTGACCATCGTCGTGAGCGTCGAGGACTGCCACGTCGCCGGCAGCAACCCGGTGGATGGCTGGATTGACGCACGCACCCCGGTGAGCAGTACGGCCCCCTATGACCCGGTGGGTTGGACCTCCGTCGAGATCACGTTCAACGACGAGTGCGATGCGTCCGGTCTGGTAGCGGCGGACTTCGCGCTGACCGAAATCTGCCAGGTCGGCCGTTGCGACGGCGTTGCCCCGAGCGTTGCCAACGTGAGCGGTGCCGGCAACGTAGCTACGGTAACCTTCGACCGTCCGATCGATCCCGAGACCTGGACGACCATCAGCCTCGTTGGTGGTTCGGGCACCGATAGGGTCCGGCTGGGCTTCCTGCCGGCCGACTGCGACGGCAGCCGTACCGCCAACGCCCAGGACATTAACCAGGTGATTAACCGGATCAACCTGGCATTCGGCGGCGGATCGCCGTTGATGCACGAGACCGACATCAACCGGTCCGGGAGCATTACCGTTGCCGACATGCTGAGTCTGATCAACCTGCTGAACGGCGTAAGCCCGTCGCCGACGGCCTACTTCGGCAAGACGCTGCCCGCTATGCCGTAAGGCAACGAGAACAGGTGCCGTGGCTGGTCGACGACCAGCGCGAGCCCGATGAAACCAGCGTGTGCCACCGCTCCGCACCAGCGGGCAGTGGCACACGCTCTTTTGGGCGCTGCGGTCCGGATGGGTGGTGCGCCGGAGCCGGGAGCACGGGGCGGGCTGCCACGCCCGCAACGCGGCCCCCAGGGATTCGGTGTCCTCGCACGCCGTCAGCTCTTCCCGCAGCAGTGCTTGTACTTCTTACCGCTGCCACAGGGGCAGGGATCGTTTCGTTTGGTCTTCCCCTCCGCCTGGATCGGCTCCACCGGCGGCGGAAGCGGGGGTTCATCCTCCGTAGGCAGTTGCTTGCGGTGTTCCTCGTCCCGCTCCCGTTTCTTGCGGAACTTCTCGATGCCTGGGTCTTCGCGTTTTGCCATGAGTACGCCTCCGCAACCTCGTCGCCCCTGTTCCCTGAGCCCCGCGGTAAGCCACTGCCACCTTCTATCGGCACGGCCCGGCGTCCCGTGATACCCTTCCCCTGACGACCGCGCGGCCCGGCCGAGCTGGTGCGTCCGCGCCGGGATGCGTCCGGACGCACGACGGCGGCCGTACCCCACGCCGCCGCAACCCCCCGGGGGCGACAACCCCGCTACCTCAGGAGGCCCCCCCGGACTCACGCGGTCGCTCCTGACTGTCGCCCCCTTGTCGTATGCGGTCAAAGACAGCTACATTCTCCCCGGTTGCGTCCACTTTGCCAGGAGCGAATCGTACCCGATGCCGTTCGGAGCCGTAATCAAGTTGGCAAGCTGGGGCCACCGGCGACCTCTCGTCGCGGCGACGACCTGCGCCGTGGGCGTTGAACTGGCCGCACCCCTGAGCACCGTGCTCCTGCACTACGCCGCGTGCGGGTTCCTTGTGCTCACGACCGGGAGGCCGCGCCCCGAGGGTACGAGCATCCCTGCTGCGAGTCCCTACTCGCTCTGTCCCCGTGGGCAGCGGGCAGGCACATGCGGGCAGTGGGGGCATCCCCGGCGTTCGCGGGCGCCGCAGCCGGAAGCCTGCTCGGCGTGCCCGATGCGAAGGTCAATGCGGCGCGCGGGGTCGGAGTCGCTCCAGGATGCAGGTGGCCGACCTTCTCCGGCTCGGGCAAACATCGGTACAGGCCCGATAGTACGGGTGGCCCTGTAGCGGGCCGTAGCGGAGAGCGGGTGTCGTGCAGGACGTTGAACTTCCCGGTTTCAAGATCGAACGGGTGATCGGCATCGGTGCCCGCTCGCGCATCTACGAGGCTCTGGAGGAAGCCACCGGGAACAAGTTCGCCGTCAAGCGGGTCGTCCGCAACACCCCGGACGATGATCGCTTCATCGACCAGGTGGAGAAGGAGTTCGAGGTCAGCAGTCGGCTGGAGCATCCCTTCCTGCGCAAGAGCTTCCACCTGCACCGGCTGCGCAAGCGGTTGCAGACGAAGGAAGTGCTGCTGGTCATGGAGTACGTGTTTGGCGTCGGGCTGGACCGACAGGTCCCCAACCGCCTCCACCAGTTCCTGGTGCTCTTCCGCAAGGTGGCGACGGCCCTGAATGCCCTGCACGAGATGGGCTACCTCCACGCCGACATGAAGCCCAACAACATCCTCCGCGGGCCGCAGGGACTGGTGAAGATCATCGACTTCGGGCACGCCTGTCCGATCGGGCAGCGCAAGGACCGCATCCAGGGTACCCCTGACTACATTGCCCCTGAGCAGGTCCGTCGGTTACCTCTGGACCAGCGCACCGACGTTTTCAACCTGGGGGCCACGATGTATTGGACCTTGACGCTGGAGAACTTCCCGACGGAGCTGCGCGTGCCCGACTCGATGGGGGGTACCTACCTCATCACGGCCGACCGCCCCCTGGCACCCATCGAAATCAACGAGAAGATCCCCGTGGCCCTGTCCAAGCTGATCATGGACTGTTGCAGTGAGAATCCGCTCGACCGACCCGCGGACATGCGTCAACTGGACGCGCGTCTGGCAACCGTGCAGAAACTGTGGCTGAAGCAGCGCGACAAGCTGATGAGCGAGTATCGTCGCTCCCTGGGCTTGCCGCCCCTCACCCGGCCGGCTCCCACTGGTACGCAGGGTCCCAGCCTCGCGCCGCCCGACGAGCCGATCTTCGGTCCCGATTCGCCGGAGGAGGAGGAACCATGAACGACGCCGCCCAAGCCGCCGACACCTTCGCCCAGGCCGCCCAACTCAATCGGGAAGATCCCCTGCTGCGTGGGTGCCTGCTGCGGTTTCCCGACTTCGGGCAGCTCGTGGTCACTGGCGACCTGCACGGACACGGCCGGAACTTCGAACGGCTGGAGCGCTACTGCGACCTGGAGCATGCCGGGGCCCGCCACGTCGTGCTGCACGAGATCATCCACGAGGACCCGAACGTCACCGGCCACGACCGATCCTGCGAGGTGCTGCTGGCGGCGGCCGCCTGGAAGTGCGCGTTTCCCGACCAAGTCCACTTTCTCCAGAGCAATCATGAGCTTGCGCAACTGACCGGGCACGAGATCAGCAAGAACGGGCGTGTGGTAACCGCCGACTTCGAGGCGGGGCTGGCCGCCGTCTTCGGGGCGGCACATGCCCCGCGCGTCCTGGAGGCGATTCGGAGTTTCATCCGCTCGCTGCCCCTGGCCGGGCGCACCGCCCATCGCGTCTTTGTGGCCCATTCGGTCCCCGGCCCCCGCGATCTGCCGGCGTTCGACCCTGCGATTCTCCAGCGCTCGCTGACGGACGCGGATCTGTTCGAGCGGGGCCCGGTGCACGCCCTGGTTTGGGGACGCTACCAGACGGAAGCGTCCCTCGAGGCCCTCCGCGCCTCCCTGGATGCCGACTTCTTCATCTGCGGGCACCAGCCGCAGGAGGCAGGCTACGAAGTGCTCTATGACCGCCTGGTGATCCTGGCCAGCGACCACAACCACGGCGTCTTCCTGCCGCTCGATCTGCGCAAGCCCGCGACCCTCGACTCCCTCACGGCAGCCATCCGTCCGCTGGCAAGTCTGCCGTGAAGTGCGTATGATACCCGTAGTCGCCGGTGGGGGCCGGCGAGGGGTCGCCTGCATGTCCGGCCGGTGGATGGAGCCCGTAAGATGCGTCACGGTCACTGCCATGTCGCATGCTGCTTGACCGGCCGCGTTCGGCAACGACACCGGCGGGGCTTCACCCTGATCGAACTGCTCGTGGTGATTTCCATCATCGCCCTGCTGATTTCCATAGCGATGCCTTCGCTGCGGGGCGCCCGTGATCAGGCCAAGCAGACCGTTTGCCGGGCCAATCTGCGCTCCATCAACACCGCCCTGCTGGCTTACGTCAGTGAGTATGACTGCTACCCGGTGCTCTTCCGCGTCAACGTCAACAACTGCAACCGGGTGAGCTGGGCCACCTGGAGCTTCGGCGGTTGGACGGGACGGGACTACTTCACCTACTGCGACGCGGAGGGCAGCGGCACCCACTGCTACCAGACGTACCAGCGTCCGCTCAGCGTCTACATGCTGGAGCCGTACGCCGTGGCGCCCGATCGCAAAGGGCCGGACAACGTGTTCGGCACGCCCGATGACCAGGTGACGGAGATGCCGGTGTATCGTTGCCCGGCCGACACCGTCTCCACCCAGTGGCGCTGGAACTACGGCAGCAACTGGGACACCGCTGACGTGCCCCCGGCAGTGCGCGAGATGTCGGCGTATGAGCAGTGCGGATCGAGCTACCAGATGAATTACTACTGGTTCTACCAGGCCCGCGCACGGGCGGTGGTGAGCGCCGGTCCGTGTGCGGTCAAGCGGCGTTGGGAGGCGGCCTTCGACATCGGCAGGAACATCTGGCGACGGGCGGACGAGTTTGCCGGGGCCTCACGGTTCGTGACCTTAGCCGAGGACCCGTTCGATTGGGGCATTGCCCAGAGCTTGTCCAGTTCGGCCGACGGCGAGGCGGGCCCAGACTTTCAGCACGCCTATACCGGGCTCCAGACGCTCGGGCTCCACGGCAAGTGGTCACGCCACATGGTGTCGTTCTTGGACGGGCACGTGGATTACCTGCTGGCCGACACCCGCTACCAACGCGAAGCCGTCTGGACCGTCACCAACGAACGCTGGTATGACACCCGCCGCCGTGAGAACTGCCCGTAGTCTCTGCCGCACGCGTTCTGCCTCATCCTCAAGTACGCTGTTGACGGCTGCACTCGTACCTGCTGCTGTGGCGGAGGGGCGCGGGGGAGGTCCACCCCGGTCGATGGGGGGGGCACGCGGTGGGCAGACGAGATCACACGCCCCCGCGCGGAGCCCCCCGTTCGAGGTGCCCCCGGTGGCGTGCGGGCCGCCGGCGGGGCCGGTCGGCGCAGGCCGGAGCCTACTCGAACCGGTCCGCCGGCAGGCACCTTGGGGTGTTGGGATTCTGGCGACGCAGGCGCAGATTCCTTTCATTGACTTCAAGCGCAACGTCCACAAACGGCGCGAACTGTGGGTTAAGGAACGTCAGTTGCGCAACCTTCGGCAGGGGACGAAGTTAGCGGACGAACGGTCGTTTTGGGCTGGGAGCGCTGGGGTTGTGGGCAGTTTTGGGCAATGCGTTGCCGCAGAAATTTCACAGGCTCTTTGATTCCATAACTACGTGTCATACATAAGCTTGTGTTCACGTAAGAACGACACCCAATATCTAGTGTTTATCCTTGACGATTACCGAATCGTGGGGTAGTATCAACCTGTCGGAGCGACGCTGAGCGAGCGTCAAGCTGCGGTCGACACGTCCCGTTCTGGGACGGTGGGAGAGTGGTTTCAGCCTCAGGTGCGGCAACCGGTTTCGGTGCGGCGGCCGTAGGGATACGGCCGCTGGCGGTGTGATTTGGTCGTGCCTGTTCGGCGTAAGGATGGGCCTTGAGGGCCGGCTGCTATCGTCGGTGGGAGCGTGGTGGCGGTATGTCGGAAGCCGGGATGGCAACGTGCGGTCTGGGTGGCACGGATGCGGTGCGGAAGTCGGACCTTGGCCTGTCGGCCAATGCTCTGCGGGTATTGAAGGCGCGGTACCTGCGGAAGGACGAGGCCGGCCGGTGCGTCGAGTCCCCGCGTGACCTGTTTCGACGGGTTGCCGGGGCGGTGGCCGAGGCCGAGCTCCGCTACAACCCCGACCCGGACAGCCGTAGCGAGTGGGAAGAGCGCTTCTATCATCTCATGGTGGAACGGCGTTTCCTGCCCAACAGCCCGACGCTCATGAACGCGGGTCGCGAGATGGGCATGCTCAGCGCATGCTTTGTGCTCCCCGTGGGAGACAGCGTCAACGAGATTTTCGACGCCATCAAGAACACCGCGTTGATCCAGAAGGCCGGGGGCGGGACCGGCTTCGCGTTCGACCGCCTGCGCCCCACCGGCGATTACATCAGCAGTTCGGGGGGAACGACGAGCGGACCGATCTCGTTCTGGCGGGCGTTCAGTGAGGCGACGAACGCCATTCAGCAGGGCGCGTTCCGGCGCGGGGCCAACATGGGCATGCTGAGCCTGGAACACCCCGACGTCCTCAAGTTCCTGCACGCCAAGGAAGACCTGACCCAGTTCACCAACTACAACATTTCGGTCAAGGTGAGCGATGCGTGGATGCAGGTATTGGCAGCCACTCCGGACGCGCCGCACGTGGTACGCAACCCGCGCACGGGGCGGCGTTACCTGCTGCCGCGCGACCTGGACATCCGCGGCTATGATCTGCGTACGCTGGTGGAGTGGGAGGAGGACAGTCCGCAACCGACCGGGCGTTTCTATACCTACCGCGAAATCTGGAACATCATTGTCACCAACGCCCACCGGACCGGCGAACCGGGCGTGGTGTTCATCGACCGCGTCAATGAGCACAACCCGACGCCGCAACTGGGTTCCATCGAGGCGACGAACCCGTGCGGCGAGCAGCCGCTGCTGCCCTACGAGGCGTGCAATCTGGGGAGCGTGAACCTGGCGGCGTTCGTGCGCGGCGCGGATCACGGCCCGGGCAGCGTGGACTGGGACGCCCTGCGGCAGGCGGTGCACGAGTCGGTGCGTTACCTGGACGACGTGATCGACGTGAACAACTACCCGATCCCCGAAATCGCCCAGGTGTGCCGGGGCAACCGCAAGATCGGCCTGGGAATCATGGGGTTTGCGGATGCCCTGTACCTGCTGCGCGTGCCGTACGACAGCGAGGAGGGCGTGGCCTGGGGCGAGCGCTTCATGAAGTTCGTGAACGACGAAGCGCACAACTACAGCGAGCTGCTCGCCCACGAACGGGGCTGCTTCCCCCATTGGGAAGGCAGCATCTACGAGACCAAGCATCATCGTCCCCAGCGGAATGCCACTTGCACGACGGTGGCGCCTACGGGTACGATCAGCATCATCGCCGGTTGTTCCGGGGGGATCGAGCCGCTCTTCAGCTTGGCGTTCTACCGCAACGTGCTGCGGGGTCAGGACGAAGGTGAAGGGCCCATGATTGAGATCAACCCCGTCTTCGAGGCCGTGGCGCGGGAACGGGGCATTTTGAGCGAGGGTTTGATGGAGCGTCTTGCCACGGACGGCACCCTCGCCCACCTTCCCGACATTCCCGAGGACATCCGGCGCGTATTCACGTGTGCCCACGACGTTTTCCCCGAGTGGCACGTTCGCATGCAGGCCGCTTTCCAGCGGCATTGCGACTCGTCGATTTCCAAGACGATCAACTTCGCGCACGAGGCGACCGCAGAGGACGTCGCCCTGATCTACAAGTTGGCGTTCCAACTCCAGTGCAAGGGTGTGACCGTGTATCGGGACCGCTGCCGTGAGGAGCAACCCATGGCGCTCAAGGCTGGCGCCAAGCCCGGAGCCAAGCGCAGCGAGCGTGGAGTGATCCCGGCGGACGCGGACCTCGAGCCGGCCACCCTGCCGGAGATCACCAGCGGCGTGCGGGTGCGGCAACTGACGCCGTTCGGCAACATGCACATCAACATCACGGTTGATCCGCGCACGGAACGCGAGTTGGAGGTCTTTGCGCAACTCGGCAAGGGCGGGGATCTGGCCAACAGCGATCTGGAGGCCATCTGCCGAATGGTCAGTCTCTGGCTGCGTTCCGGCGGTCGGCTGGACACCGTGATCCGGCAGCTCCACGGCATCGGATCGAGCTTGCAGGTGTCCACGAAGGAGGGGCGGATCATGAGCCTGGGCGACGGCCTTGCACGCGCACTGCAAAAATACAAGCAGGTGAAGGCGCAGTTTGGGCTCAAGGCGCTGTTGATGGGGGAGTGCAGCCTGGACGCGGCCGGCGCGCCGGGCGCGTCGCCGAAGGGGAACGGGAGCGGTTCATTGGCGGACGGGAATGGCGATTCCAGTCTCGGCGGGAACGGCAAGGGCAATGGGAGTGGGCACGGGCACGCGAAGCACCGGCTGCCGGCGGATCGGAACATTCTGGGATGCGGATGCGGAAACGTCGGCGGGATACACTGGCAGCAGGCCCAGTACAAGGTTATTTGCCCAGACTGCCATTCGAGCCTAAGATTTAGCGAGGGTTGCATCCGCTGTGACTCGTGCGGGTACGCGGAATGCTAGGAGAAATCGCCCGCGAGGGCGTTTGTTCTCGGACGCTGGCGTGCTTGACGTGTATAATGGGATGCCGGATCAAAGATTCGGCGGTGCTTCGGACGATATAGAGCAGCAGGCCGGTAGAGACAGCCGGCGGCGGGAGAGCTGAAAGCGATCATTCATCTGGTTCATTGAGGGGCTGGCCAACGGGCCAGACGTTCGGTTCGATCGACAAACTGGCTTCTTTCCCCTCCGGAAAGCACCGTTTCGCCTTCGGGTGAGCGGTGCTTTCTTATTGGCGGATGCCCGGCGGTTGGCGGGGCCGCGCGGCGCACTGCCTCGCCGCGCTGGCGGCGCGTGGCGGTGTTGATGGCAGAGCTCGGGGACGTGCCGGTTCTTCGGGGGTGGGTTCGCCTTGGCGGGCGGAGCCCGCCCGCGGAAAGGGGGTGTGCTGGTTGTTCGGGGGTAGGTTCGCCTCCGCGGCCCTCACCCCTGCCCCTCTCCCGCGGGGGGAGGGGTCCAGGCGCCGTGGGCGCCGGGGCGCGAGGCGCCCGGGGGGCCGGGCGCCGAGCGCGGCCGCCGGCCAGCTTGCGAGCGGGCCGGGGTTGGGTATACTAACTGGACTCGGGTGCCGGCGGGCTTTCTGCCGGTGCGTAACGGTGACCACCGGCGTGTTGAGGAGACAGGCGTGGCGGTTCGCATTCGATTGAAGATGGCGGGTCGGCGACATCAGCCCTGCTACCGCTTGGCGGCCATGGACCGCAGCCGGCCGCGGGACAGCGACGTGATCGAGGAATTGGGTCAGTACCAGCCGGCGCATCCCAAAGCGGAGAAGCAGGTCGTGCTGAACCGGGAGCGCATCGAGTACTGGCTGAGCGTGGGCGCCCAGCCGAGTGACACGGTGCGGCGGTTACTCGAAAAGGCGGGCATCATGCCGAGCCGCGCGTCCGATCGAGCCGGCGCGCGCGCCGCTTCGGGGCCGGCCCCGGTGTAACGTTCATCCAGGGGTGGCGTCGGGCGAGGAGCGCGGGTGGAGACGCATGCGGATCGACGTGCTGACGCTGTTCCCGGAGGTGTTCGGCCCGTTTCTTGAATCCAGCATTGTCGGCCGGGCGGTGGCGGCCGGGGTGGTAAGCGTGCGGTGCGTGAACTACCGCGATTTCACGCACGACCGACATCGGAGCGTGGACGATCGGCCTTTCGGCGGCGGACCGGGTATGGTGTTGCGCTGCGGGCCGGTGTTTGAGGCGGTTGAGCATCTGCGGCAGGAGCGGCCGGAGAAGCCGCTGGTGGTTCTGCTGACGCCGCAGGGCGAGGTATTGACCCAGGCGTTGTTGGCGGAGTTGGAGCGTGAGCCCTGGCTGGTGCTGATCTGCGGGCACTACGAGGGGTTCGACGAGCGGATCCGCCTGGGGCTGGGGGCGCGGCAGGTTTCGATCGGTGACTACGTACTGTCGGGCGGGGAACCGGCCGCCATGGTGGTTATCGACGGGATCGTGCGGCTGCTCCCGGGGGCTTTGGGCCATGAAGGAGCCACGGGCGACGAGTCATTTGCCCGGGGCCTGCTGGAGTATCCGCAGTACACGCGGCCGCGGGATTTTCGCGGCATGGGCGTACCGGAGGTGCTGCTGTCGGGTGACCACGCCCGGATCGAAGCGTGGCGGCGAGAGCAGGCGTTGGCAAGGACCCGGCAACAGCGGCCGGACCTGCTGGGGCCGGACGCCGATACGGACGACAGGAAACAGGACTGCGGCGTGTAGAGAGCCGCGGGGGCGCAAGACGGAGTCGAGGAACCCGTCCGATCAACCGATCGGCTGAGGCGGAGGGGTTCCGGGTGAGCGTCCTGGGACGCATTCCTGCCGGGGACGGGCCCCAGGGGGTCCGGGTCGGGCGGGTGGTCTTCGGATTCTGATGGGAGTCGCGGGATGAGTCAGCGTGTGTTGGACTTGGTTGAGGAACCCTATCTGAAGGCGGAGACGCCCGAGTTTCGCGTCGGGGACACGGTCGACGTCATGTGCCGGATCATCGAGGGTGACAAGGAGCGCATCCAGGCGTTCAATGGTACGGTGATCGCACGGCAGGGGCACGGGCTGAATGAGAAGTTCGTGGTGCGGCGCCTGGTCGGCAAGGAGGGCGTTGAACGGACGTTTCTGCTGCACTCACCGCACGTGGTGGACGTGAGAGTGCGTCGGCGCGGGAAGGTGCGACGGGCGAAGCTCTATTACCTGCGGAACCGCGTGGGCAAGGCGCGCCGGTTGCGGGAGCTGCGCGGACAGCGGAAGAGCGGCGAGGCCGCCGAGGAGGCCGCGGCACCTGTGCCGGCTGCGTCGGTGGCGACGGCGGGCGCGGCGTCGTGAACCTGCGAGGCCGGCTGGGGAGGCGGGGTGAGCACCTGGCCGGACGGCACCTGCAACGCTTGGGCGGGCGGATCGTGGCCCGTAACTACCGTTGTCCCCAGGGCGAGATTGATCTGATCGTGCTCCTTGGCGACACGCTGGTGTTCGTCGAGGTGAAGACGCGGACGGCCGGCGACGGCGGCCAGCCGGAGGAACCGGTGCAGTGGACACAGCGTCGCCGGATTGAACGGGCGGCGCGGTACTTCGTCAGGCAGCATCATCTCGAGCATCGACCGTGCCGGTTTGACGTGGTGTGCGTCTTCTGGCCCCAGGGCGGGCGCCCGGTGCTTGAGCACTTCGAGAACGCGTTTCCGGTAGTAAGTAGCTGAGGACGGAGGTGGGAGCTATTCTCTTCCGCGGCGCGGACGGCGGATACGCTCCTGTCTACAAGGGGCGTGTGGGCCTCGGCGGCCCTCACCCCTGCCCCTGTCCCGGAGGGAGGGTACGTATCTGGCGTGGGTGCCATGCCCACCCCCGCCGCAGGCGGGGGTGGGCATGCGATCGGTCGCCAGAGCGTGCTTACCCGCGACCGCGGTCGCGGGAAAGCATGGCACCCTCAGCGCCGTACACGCTGAGCACGTACCTCGCTGCAAGGGAGAGAGGGCGGAGGTCGCGTGCACACCGACGCGCGCAGCATTGTCGGGGTGCGTGTTCGCGGGGCTTGCGGCGTGCGGCTTGGCGTGGGATACCAGCAGCGGCTTGGATGAGTGAGTGGCTTCGATTTGAGGTGTGCAGATGACGGTGACGTTGATTGATTCGCACGCGCACCTGACGGACGCCGGCCTAGCAGGGCAGGTTGAGGACGTGTTGGAGCGGGCGCGGCGGGCCGGGGTCGAGCGCGTCATCAGCATCGGGCTCTCCGCGGCGGACGCGTTGGCAGCGGTCGCGCTGGCGGAGCGGTTCGGGCAGCAGGTGCGGGCGACGGCCGGCATTCATCCCCACGAAGCCGCGAAGGCCGCGGAGGCCGATTTCGAGCAGGTGCGGCGGATGCTGGATGATCTGCGCGTGGTCGCGTTGGGCGAGGTGGGTCTGGATTACCACTACGACTTCGCCCCGCGGGACGTGCAACGGGCGGTGTTCGCGCGGCAGCTTGCGTGGCTGCAGGAGCTTGATCGGCCGGTGGTGGTGCACTGCCGAGAGGCCTGGGACGACACCGTTGCCCTGTTGCGCGAGCACGGGCTGAGTGGACGGCCGGTCGTGTTCCACTGCTTCAGCGGCTCGGCCGAGCAGTACGCGGTACTGCAAGACGAGGGATGGTGGGCGTCGTTTACCGGGGTGGTGACGTTTCGCCGGGCGGTGGAGACGCAGCAGATCGCCCGAAGCTGCCCGCCAGACCAGCTCATGATCGAGACGGACGCACCGTACCTTTCGCCGGAGCCGGTGCGGTCGCGGCGTACCAACGAGCCGGCGTACCTGGTGCACATCGCCCGGTTCCTGGCGGACCTGCGCGGGACGGACTACGAAGCGCTGGCGGCGCAGATGACCGCGAATACGGAGCGGTTCTTCCGGATTTGAGCACGTCGGGCAGCGTACCTCCCGGCGGCGGCGATGGACCGTGGCGTTCTCGGCAAGACGGTCAGTGTGCTGCCGGTGGGGCTTTGTGCCCGCAGCGGCCCTCGCCTCTCCGCGGGCTCGGAGGGCGTCGGGGCTTGGCGTCGCGGGGGTGTATAACGCGGCGGGGCACGTCCGGGCTGATAACCCGGGCGTGCCCCGCGTGGGAAGCGTGAAGCCGGCAGATCAGTGTAGTGCACGAGACCCGGCGCCTCGCCGGTGCGGCCGATCGCCACATCGAGAGGCTCTCACGGGCCGCAGCAACTTGCTGCGTCCCCGCTTTCGTCACTTGTTCACCTGCTTGAGCAGGGCCTCCGTTTGGTCGAGCATGTGCTCAAAGTGCTTCATGGCCGCCCGAATCGCATCGGGCTTGGTCATGTCGACGCGGGCCAGCTTCAGCACGTCGATGGGGTACTTGTGCGAGCCGGCCTTGAGAAACTCCATGTAAGCGTCCACGGCGCCGGGTTCACCGGCCAGGACGCGCTCGGCGATGTTGGTGGCGGCGCAGTAACTGGTCGCATACTTGTACACGTAGAAGTTGTAGTAGAAGTGGGGGATACGGATCCAGTAGTTGTCCACGAGGTCGTCGTGGGTGTAACTGGGGCCGTAGTACTTCTTCATGATCTTGCCGTATTCGGCACCGAGCGTATCGGCGGTGAGCGGGGTACCCCGCTCGGCCAGCTCGTGAATGCGCTGCTCGAACTCGCTGAACATGGTCTGGCGGATCACGGTGCCACGGAAGCCCTCCAGGAATTCAACGAGCAGATAGAGTTTCTGGTTCGGGTCGGTGGTGTGCTCAAGCATGTAGTTCTGCAGGAGGATCTCGTTGCAGGTGGAGGCGACCTCCGCACAGAAGATGCTGTAATCGGCGTAGATGTAGGGCTGGGTGCCCCGGGAGAAGAAGGAGTGCATCGAGTGCCCCATTTCGTGGGCGAGGGTCGAGACGTCGTCGAAATCGCCGTGGAAATTGAGCAGGATGTAGGGCTGGGTCAGGAAAGTGCCTGAGGAGTACGCCCCGCTGCGTTTGCCCTTGGTGGGGAACACGTCCACCCAGCGGGAATCGAAGCCCTTCTTCATGGGGCTCAAGTAGTTGCCGCCCAGGGGCTGGAGGGCGGTGAGGATGGTGTCCACGCCCTGCTCATACGTGTAGTGGAGCTTGCCCTCGTCGCCGACGAGGGGCGCGTAGAGGTCGTAGTCGTGCACGCCGTCGTCGAGCTTGAGGGCTCGCTTGCGGATGTCCGTGTAGCGGTGCACAAGGGGCAGGTTCTCGTTGACGGTGTTGACGAGGGTCTGGTAGACCTCAACGGGGATGGCGCCGTTTTCCAGGGAAGCGGCCAGGCAGCTTGGGTAGCCGCGGGCCTTGACCTGGAAGAGGTGGCTCTGCACCGCGCCGCTGAGCAGGGAGGCGGCCGTGTTGCGCATGCCGGCGTAGGCGCTGACGATGCCGTCATAGGCGTCCTTGCGGACGCGGCGATCGGTCGAGCGCATGAAGCGGTAGAAGGCCGAGTCGCTCAACTCCACCGGCTGCCCGCTTTCGTCCTTGATGGTGGGGTACGTCAGGTCGGCGTTGGCGAGCAGGTTGTAGGCGGTGTAGGGCGTGGAAAACACCTCGCCGCCCAGGGCAATCAGCTCCTCTTCGCGGGCGGAGAGGATGTACTTTTTGAGGCGGAAGAGGTTATCGAAGTACTGGCGGTAGAGGGCCAGGTCCTGGTTCTTGTCCATCCAGGACTGGATGGTTTCGTGCGGCAGGGCAGTCAACTCGGGATCGACCCAGGAGACCGCGGCACTGTAGTTGATGGCCAGGGAGCGGGCCCGGTTCTTGAGGCCCTGGTTGCCGCTGTCCCGTGTGTCCTGGTCGGACAGCAGGCTGGCGTAGACGTAGACGCGATCGATACGCGGTTCGAGCTGGTCGCGCCAGGTGAGGAACTTGAGGAGTTGCTCGGGGCCCTGACTGAGGGTGCCCTTGAAGGCGGCCGCGTTGCCGACCTCCTTCTCGACGGCGGCGAACTCCACCTCCCACTTCTGCACGTCGGGGAAGATGGTCTCGGTTGCCCAGAGGTACTTCTTCTCGATCTCACCGCGTTCCCGCACGCGCTGGGTTTCCTGGGCGAGCACAGTCGAGCTGGTCATGAGGATTGCACCTGTTGTCCAGAGGGTCAGCCACCGCCGGTGAGGCGTAAGTCGCATCATGGTCCACCTGCCTTGGGACGGGAGGTTTCCAATGGCGCCGCGGCGCGGTCCCGTCCACCGCAGCCCGGCGCCGGCGAAGCCCTAAGCATAGGTGCTACCGGGGCCACCCGCAAGCACCGGCGCGCGGCGGCGGCGGGGTTGCGACAACTACATGCGCGAGGTTCACGCGGGGACGAAATCGGCCAGCCCGGCATGAGCTTCGTGCTGCTCCATCAGGCTGACCAGCCCCTGCACCTGCTGGGCGAGGCGGGCCGCGGGCGGGTCCGCGACACCGGCGGAGGCCGCGGCCGATACGGGAAGGGACAGTAGGGGGTCGGCCCCGGGGCCACCGCCTGCGCCGGTGAGCAACGACCGCAGCTCAGCAAGGCTTTGGCGGCCTTCGTGCAGGAGTTGCTCGACGCGACCGGCATCCCGGGGTGCCGCCAGGCGGGGCCGCCCGGTGCCGGAGCGGGCGTGCTCCTGAAGTTCGGGGAGACGGGTCCGCGCGGCAGCCAGAGTTTCGGTGCGATCCGCAGTCTGCTTGAGGGAGAGCGCCAAACGATTGGTGCGCTCGAACTGCTCCGCGATTCGATCGAGACTGCTACGCACTTGCGTCTGCAAGTCATGCGCTTGAGCGGCGATGTCCTCGATGCGACGGTGCAGCTTGCGGGTCTCGCGGAGCGTCGTCCTGGCGGTCTCGGTCAACTCGTGCGTGGTGTGATCGCGGTCCTGGACGCCGGCGAGCGCCGGCTGGAGGCGGTCCAGCAGCGTGCGCGCGAGTTCGACCGCGCTGTGCAGCCGGGCGTGGACGGCCTGGGCTTCGCGGACGGAGGACGGCGAGGCGGTCACGGACTCGTCGCATCGGGCGCCGGTGGGCTGGCCCGCGGGGGGGCGGGCAGCGGCTAGCGCGCCGGACGGCAAGCCGGCCCCGCTCGCACTGCGGCGAGAGGAGGCCGTGCCACCCGTCAGACACCGCCCGCCCGCACCTTGGGCACTCCGCGGCGGGAGGCCGACCGCCGGCGCCGGCGGTTCAATCGTCATCATCTGGGCAATGACGGATTCGAGGAACTCCGCGTCGATCTGGTGGCGGTCCGCGGAATAGGCGCTGAGCATGGCGTTGTCGCAGAGGGTGTTGATCAGTCGGGGCAGCCCCTGCGTGTATTCGTGGATGCGGTCGATGGCGCGGGTGTCGAAGATATCGAGGTTCTGCCCACCGGCGAGGGTGAGGCGGTGTTGGATGTAGCCCTCGGTCAGCTCGCGGCTGAGGCTGGGCAGGTGGAAGCAACGGAAGATGCGCTGGCGGAGCTGGCGCAGGTTGGGCTCCAGGAAGCGGCGTTGCAGCTCCGGCTGACCGATGATGATGATCTGGAGGAGCTTGGCGTCGTCGGCTTCGAGGTTGCCGATGGTGCGCAGCAGTTCGAAGGCGTCCACGGGCAGGTTCTGGGCCTCGTCGACGATGAGGACGACGGGCGTGCCGGTGCCGAAGCGCGTGAGCAGGTGGTCGTGGAGCTGGCGCACAAGCTGGGCGTTGCTGGTCTTGTGGTCGAACGGCAGGTCGAACTCGGTGCTGACGGCTTCGAGGAGTTCCCGGCCGTTGCTGATCGTGTGGTTCAGGTTGGCGAAGCAGATGCGGTCGCCGAACTGGCGGAGCATCATGCGCGCGATGAGGGTCTTGCCGGTGCCGACCTCGCCGGTGAGCAGGACGAAGCCTTTCTGTTCATTGACGGCGTAGATGAGGGAGGCGAGGGCTTCTTCGTGGTCGGGGGTGGAGAAGAAGAAGCGGGGATCGGGCGTGTTATTGAACGGTAGCTCACGAAGCCCGAAATAGTCGGCGTACATGCAGTGATCCTGAACGAAGCGTGCTGTCCCGCCGGCTGCTCCCCCGGGGCAGCGAGCCTGGCGCGAATATCGGCCCCCGTGGAGGAGTGCTTGAGGTTCTCGGGCGGTGAGAGGGCCGGGGGTTGGTGCGGTCGGGAGCGAGCCGCGACGCGGGGACGCTGGGGAGGTGATTCTCGGACGTTGTTGGCTTGGTGAGGGGGGGCCGCCTGACGACGGTGGAGGCTCAGCGGGGCTGCGGCGCGTGGCGGGGGAGTATGTTGATCCAGCAGAGGGGGGATGGCCTCCGCTGCCCTCACCCCTACCCCTCTCCCGCGAGGAGAGGGGTTCAGAGGTTCTCGGGCGGTGAGATAGCCGGGGGTTGGTGCGGGCGGGAGCGGCCCTCGACGCGGCGGTTGAGCGTGTGGCCCCCGCGCTAAACGCACGCGAAGTTCAGGTCCGCTAGACACAATCCGATAAGTCGAGTGAGTGCAGCCGGGGTGGAGCGGACGCCGACCGGCAGGTCGTGCGCCCGCGGGACGTCTGACTGGCCGGGAGAACGTTTCCCGGAGAAGGGTCGCATAACGCGGACGCCGAGCCGTGCCGTCAGGCTGTGCGGCCACCGGAGTTGTACCGAGGCCGCGGGGGCTTGCGGCGTGTTGAGGAACGTGGGATCCGAAGGCGCGGCCTCGAAGACCGGTGCGTTCGGCGCCCACGACGTTGGTCAGGGTGCCGATGCCGGTTCTTCAACAGGCAGTCAGAGTGAGTGCCGCCGGCGTGCCCGGTGGGCGAGGACCAACAATGACGGCCTGCGTTGCCTGCGAGAAACGTGCCATGACCATACCACGCAGAGCGCTGGTGGGAATCACGGCGGCGGTGCTGGGTCTTGCCGGCTGCGCATCCAAGAACGAGGACATCCTGCAGTTCCTGCGGGAGCACGAGCACGAGGTGTCGGCCATCGAGTACCGCGTGGGCGTCCCCGACTCGGTGGAGGTCAGCGCTCCGCGGGCGCGCGAGATCGACGGGGTGACGCAGAGAATCCAACCGGATGGGAAGATCACGCTCCGCCTGCTGGGCGACGTGAAAGTGGTGGGGATGACGGCCAAGGAGATGGCCGCCAAGCTGCAGGTACTGCTAAGCCGGTATTACGTGGATCCGAAGGTCAGCGTGCGGGTGGTCGAGTACGCGAGCAAGAAGTACTACGTGGCCGGGGTGCCGGACTCTCCGGGTCCCAAGGCGTATACGGGGCGGGACACGCTGATGGATGCCGCGTTGCGGGCGGGTTTGAACTTCAAGTGCTGGACGAGCCAGACGAAGGTGATCCGTCCGGGGCCGACGCCTGAGGACGTCACGACGATCCGCGTGGACGTGGACCGGATGATCAAGACGGGCGACTGGAGCGGGAACATCCTGCTGGAGCCCAACGACGTGGTGTACATCCCGCCGACGCCACTGGCCTGGGCGGGGCTGCGGCTGCGGGAACTGCTGTTCCCGTTCACGCCGGTGCAGAACGTGTACCAGGGCCCGGCGGAGCTGATGCGAACCCAGGACAAGTATGACAACCGGGATGGAGACTGAACGACCGTGCGCGATCGCGCGCCGATCAGGGCAGCGCCGCACGGCGCGGGTTGCCCTTGACACTCGGTGTCAAGGGGAGCAAGCCCGCGGCTCGATAGCGGCGCCGAAGCGTGCCTGGTGACAGGGATGAGGGTGGGCGACGGTGCGACAGGCAGGGGCGGAGGTGAGCAGGCCGGGGCAAGAGTGAGTGAGCGATTTCCTCCGGTTCGGCCGAAGGTCCGGCTGAAGCGGCGGACGGGGTGAGCGTAATGGGCAGGATAGCCGAGGCGCTCAAACGGGCGGAGACGGAGAGGCAGACGGCGACCCGGCCGGCGACGAGACGGGCCGATCGCCCGGTGGTGGACTTGCCGGCGCCGGGGGAGTCCGTTGCGCCGCCGGCCGAGGCGGTGCCGCCGGAGCCGGGGCAGGAGGTCGAACAGCCCGTAGCGCTGGTGGAAGGTCTCTGCGAGTCGCTGGTGCCCTGGCAGGACCGCAGTTCGCTGATCACGGAGCAGTATCGTTCGCTGCGGACCCGGCTGCTGAGTCAGAACCCGCTGTACGAACACCGCATCGTGGCCATCACCAGCGCGGTGCCGCGCGAGGGTAAGAGCGTCACGTCGCTCAACCTGGCCTGCATCCTGGCGGAGATTCGGCACCTGCGGGTGCTGGTGGTGGACGGCGACTTCCGGCGCAGCTCGCTGGCGGGGATGCTGAATCAACCGGAGGGACTGGGACTGGCGGACGTCCTGGCCGGGGATGCGAATTACGAGGAAGTGCTGCGTCCGACGCCGATACCGAACCTGATGTTCGTCCCGGCCGGCAAGACGCGCGGGCGGTCCGCTGCGGAGCTGCTGACGGCCGCCAGCGTCCGGCAGGTGTTCAAACGCATGCAGACCGATTTCCACTACACCATTGTGGACACTCCGCCGGCGACAACGGTTACCGACGTGGGGATCATTGGCCAGATGACCTCGGGTGTCATGCTGGTCATTCGTCTGGGCTACACGCAGGAGCCGGCGGCCAAGAGTGCCACCCGGCTTCTCCAGGCGAACAACATACCGATTCTGGGCTGCGTGGTGATCGGACGCGATGCCCCCGGCGGGCGCTATGGATACGGGTACGGGTACGGCTACTACCGGTACTACCGTTACTACGATCACTACCGCAAGTACTATCAGGAGGAGAGCTAGGGGGAAGGCAAGAGAGATTGGCGATTGCCGATTGCCGATTGGCGATTGGCGATCGCCGAGGGGCGGGCTCCCGGCGCGGGGGCTGCGGGCCGCTGAATCGTCCTCGTTCTGAGTGTCGCCCCCCCCGGTGCGGACCCGGTCGGACGTGGCGTTACGGAGGGCGGTCGTGCTGAGAGACCGGGTCATCATCTGTCTGGCCAGCGCCTGGGACTACGACCCCACCAGCAAGCACCAGATCATGAGGCGTCTGGCGCGTCACAACGACATCGTCTGGGTCAACTACCACGGGACGCGCCGGCCGGGGGTGAACCTGCGGGACGCCCGAGCGGCCTGGTCGGCCTTGCGGCGGGCGCTGGGCGGCGTGCGGCGCGTCCATGACAGCATGGTGCAGGTGACGCCGCTGGTCATCCCCGGAACGCACGGCGGGCCGCTGCACCGCCTGCACGAGCAACTGCTGGTGACGCAGATTCGCCGGGCACTTCGTGGTCTGGCGAGTGCCGACCGCAAACCGGTGCAAGTGTGGTCCTTCGCCCCGGACGTCCCTTACCTGGTGGGGCGATTCGGCGAGGAATGCTTCGTCTATTACTGCGTGGACGAGTACAGCGAGTTCGAGGGCGTGGACCGCGAGCGGACGGCCGCGGCCGAGCAGGAACTGCTGCAGCGCGCGGATATCGTGGTCACGACCTCGGCCTTGTTGCAGGAGGGCAAGTGCCGGCTGCGGCCGGATGCCCACCTGGTGCGTCATGGAGTGGACTTCGAGCACTTCGCGGCGGCGTGGCGGCGGTCGCTGCCCCGCCCCGCGGACTTAAGCGGGATTCCGGAGCCGATCTTCGGGTTTTTCGGACTGATCCACCACTGGGTGGATTGTGCGCTGCTGGCCGAGGTGGCGCGGTTGCGCCCGCAGTACTCGTTCGTGCTGCTGGGGGATGCCCAGGTGGACGTGTCGGCGCTGCGGGCGTTGCCCAACGTGCATCTGCTGGGGCGACGACCCTACAAGGAGTTGCCGGCGTATTGCCGGGCCTTCGCGGCCGGCATGCTGCTGTTCACGCAGACCGCGATGACCGCGCACGTCAATCCCATCAAGATGCTGGAGTACCTGGCGGCCGGGCTGGGCGTGATCTCGACGCCGCTACCGGAGGCCGAGCGTTACCGGGGCCCGATTCGCATCGTGGAGTCAGCCGGCGAGTTCGCGCGGGCCTGCGATGAGTTGCGGGCGGGCGGCGACCTGCGGCGTCGGGAGGAGATCAGCCGGCGCGTACAGACGGAGTCCTGGGAGTCCGTCGTAGAGCGACTCAGCCGCATCGTGCTGACCCAGCTTGGTCAGGCGCCGGTTGGCGCGGCGGCCGACACGTCCGTTTGCGCTGAAGCGTTCTCTCCCGCCCTTGCCGTGGCCGGCGCGACGGACTGACGCGCCGCATGCCATGGGTGTCGATACGGGTGTGCTCGGCGTGGATGGGGGTTGCCTGGGGACGTTGAGAAGATCCCTCACGAAGCGTCTGATCAGCTCCACGCATAAGGGAAACCGACCACGAGGCCTGGGTGGCATGGCCAAACGCAGCGTCGTCATGCCTCTCCGCCGCGCGGCGCAGGCCCATGCGCACTCATGTCGACTCAGGCGCAGCCGGTCCTGCTTTCTTGTGGCGTGGCACGCGCCGGCCCTGCTCGACCTGCTCATCGAACAGCTTGCGCGAGCGCAGCAGGTGGTGATAGTGCTGGGCGAAGCGGTGCGCCTCGTCGCGCACCTGCTGCAGCAGCCGCAGGGCCGCGTCGTTCCGCGCCAGACGCACCGGTGACGAACGCGCCTGAATGAACAACTCCTCCTCCCGCTTGGCCAATGAGATCACCATCGGCGGCCGCACGTTCATCAGCTCGAAAGCCTCCTGGGCGGCGTGCAACTGCCCCAGCCCGCCGTCGATCAGGATGACATCCGGGTACAGTTCCTCCCCCTCGGCCGCATAGCGGTAGCGCCGCAGGACGACCTCGCGAATGGCCGCGTAGTCGTCCACGCCCTCGACCGTGCGAATCTGGAAGCGCCGATACCCACTCTTGAACGGCCGGCCATCGAGGAAACACACCAGCGCCCCTACGGTTTCCTGCCCCTGCAAGTGGGCGATATCGATACCTTCCAGGCTGCGCGGCGGAGCCTCCAGCCCGAGCAACTCGCCCAGCTTCTCCAGCCCCTCGGTGGGATCGACGTAGAACACCTCGGGTTGCACGTCCACCTGCGGATCACCGGAAAGCGACAGCGACTCGATCGACTTGATCTGGTCGCGCAGCCGGGCGGCCTCTTCGAAGCGCTGCTCGCCGGCCGCCTGCTCCATCTCCCGCGTAAGCTGGCGAATCAGCACGCTGCGTTTGGAAGCGAGCAGCTTGCGCAGGCGGGCGATGTCGCGGCGGTAGTCCTCCTTGCTGATCAGATCGGCGCACGGGGCCGTGCACTGGTTGATCGCGTGCAGGAGGCACGGCCGGAAGTAGCGGCGCGACTCGTCGTCCGCCCGGATCTCGAGCGTGCAGGTGCGGAACTTGAATGCCTTCTGCAGGGCGTTCACGGCGTCGCGCAGGGCGGCCGAGGCGAGGAACGGGCCGTACAGCTTGGTCCCCTTCAGCCGCGGCGCCCGCGTCAGGTACACACCGGGAAAGTCGTCGCCCGTGGTGATCTCGAGGTAGGGGAAGGTCTTGTCGTCCTTGAGCTGGGCGTTGTGGGGCGGCTGGATGTCCTTGATGAGCCGGCTTTCCTTGAGCAGGGCGTCGACCTCCGTCTCGCATTCGAGGAAGTCGATGTCCGCGACGTTGGCGACCATGCGGCAGATGTCCGGCCCGCGGGTGTTGAGCAGGTCGGCCGAGGGCTGAAAGTAGCTGGCGACCCGGCTGCGCAGGTCCTTCGCCTTGCCGACGTAGAGCACCCGCCCCTCGCGGTCCTTCATCAGGTAGACGCCGGGTGCCTTCGGGAACTGGGCGATCCGCTCCCGCAGCGCCTGCACGCGTTGGTCATCGCTGGACGGCATACACGGTATTGTAGCACGCGGCGGCCGCCGGGCCCCGTCGGCAGTGGCAGGCCGCTGAAGCAGTAGCGTCGGCCCCCCGCGGCCGACGTAGGAAGCCGCAACGCACCCGGCGGGTAGCCAGTTGTCAGTTCTCAGTTGTCAGTCGTCAACAGCGGCCGGGCCCGTCGCTCCCGCTCGGGTTCGGACGGAGCGTGGCACGGGCGTCCCGCCCGTGGTTAGCGAAGCACCCGTTTCCGCTCGGGCTCGGAAGGGCAACCACCCGCAGTGCCGCCCCGGCCCCTCGCCTTCCACCCAGGCCCGGTGCCCCCCCTCCATTCGCTACTCGCTATTCGCACTTCGCTATTCCCCGGCGGGCAAAGCCCGCCCTACTCCCCCCTCTTGCCTCTTGCCTCTTGCCTCTTGCCTTCCGCATCGGGTATGCTGCCCTCGTGACCAGAATCACCGCGCCCCAATTCGCCGTCGAGGCGGCCCGTATTGCCCAGGACCACAAGTGTGAGGACGTCGTCCTGCTGGACCTGCGCGGGATCAGCATGATCACGGACTACGTGGTGATCTGCACGGGCACCTCGGACCGCCAGATGGCCACCGTGGCCGACCGGGTGACGGAGTATGGCCGGCGGGTGGGCGAGAAGCCCTTCGGCCTCTCCGGCTACGGCGGCGACTCCTGGATCGTGCTCGACTTCATCGACGTGGTGATCCACGTCTTCTCGCGCAGCTCGCGCGAATACTACGACCTCGAACTCCTCTGGGGCGACGCCCCCCGCCTGCAATGGGCCCGGTCGGAGACGGCGTAGGGTGGGCATCGCCCACCGCGGTTTCCTCAGCCCTTGACTCAGCTATTCAGGTTGGGGAGAATCTGAGCGTCGCTTGCGACGTACGAAACCTTTCCGAACTCGTCGAGCAGAGAGGACAGTGTCATATGAACATCGACAGGTCAGTGGCTTTGGAAGTCGTTCAAGGGTGTCGCGCGACCCACGGCGCGATTGGGAACAGATCGGTGCTTCTGCTTGTCCTCGTATACGTAGCCCTCGAAACTCCTACGAGTTGGAGCGGCGCATACGGGGAGCCTCCCGACCTTGATTCCATGTGTGTCCAGACACAGGGCGCGGCACCGACCGTGACGGCGCCGGTCAACGCTCCCGACCAACCAACCGACGCCCGGGCAAGGGAAATCGCTCTGCGTCTCAGAGAGCTTCTTGAAGCGGCACGCTCCACCCATGGAGGTGACGTCCAGGAGCACGGTGTCGGGCGGAAGGGCCAATCGCAGGCGCGCTCGACCCCCGAATCACGCGCCAGATCGAGCGCCAGCTCGTCTCATACGAGAAGCGTGTGGATCAGAGAACGCGCAGGTACACCCAGGCAGGTGAAAATCCAGCAACCCGCGCGGGTACGATCGCGCGTGCGGGCGAACGGCGAAACCTTCTCCCCAGAAGAGACTGCGCGCGAGTTTCTGCGCGCCGAGCGCACCCTGTTCGCGCTTGCCGACCCGGACAAAGAACTGTCTGTGGCCCGGACAGATCGCGATGCGCTGGGGCGTACTCATGTGCGGTTCGCTCAGAGCTACCGAGGCGTCCCGGTATGGCCGGCCGACCTGATCGTACACCTCGACCCAGCGGGAAACGTAGACCTCGTCAACGGCGCCTATGTTGCGACGCCGCGTGACCTGCCCAACCGGCCCGTGATCGACGCGCCGAAAGCTCAGGAAATCGCCCGCGCTGCGGTCCCCTTTGCCGCTGAGGCTTCCGCTGAAGACCCGACGCTCATCGTGTACGCTCCCGGTGATCGTCCTTGTCGCCTTGCGTGGAAGGTCGAGGTCTCCGCCCCGGAGAGGGCGCAGTGGCGGGTGATCGTGGACGGACTAACCGGAATCGTGCTACTGGCCTACGATCTTGTCCCGACTGCTGTTGTCGCCACTTCCGCCGTCGATCTAGGCGGGAACCTGCGTTCCTTCAACGTGTGGGAGCAAGACGGCGTCTACTATATGGTAGATGCCGCCAAGTCGATGTTCGACGCGGGCTCCGACCCTTTGCCCTTCGACCCCACGGTCGGCGCGGTCTACGTTGGCGCATACGAGAACGGGTCGCCCGACGTGCCAAGTAGCCCAAGCGCGTCTGCGTGGGATTCAGATGTCGTGAGTTTGGGCTTTGCTCTCTCCGAAACATACGACTACTTTCTCGAGCGCCATGAACGCGCATCCCTCAACGGAGAGGGTGGGTCTATCCTTGCCGTTGCCAGAGACCCGCGCCGCCCCAACAACGCGTGCTGGTCTCCCGGTGAGAACGTGGCCTACTTTGGTAGCGGCTTTGTGGGCTCGCTTGATGTAGTCGCGCACGAACTGACGCACGGGGTGACGACGTATACGGCGAACCTGGAGTACTATGCGGAGTCGGGCGCGCTCAATGAAGCATTCTCCGATATCTTCGGCGAGATGGTTGAGGCCCGCACGTACGGTGCTCCTGACTGGGTGACAGGAGGCGGGCTTACGCCGGCCCTGCGCGACCACGCCAACCCGTCACGCCTCGAGTACGAAACTAATCTCCCCTACCCCTCCACTGCAAGCGAGATGCGGTTGGGGCCCGTCTCGGAGGATTATGATTACGGTGGTGTGCACTACAACAGTACGGTCATCAGCCACGCGTTTTACCTGCTGGCGGCAGGGCTGCCAGACGCGATAGGAACGGCGGACGCCGAGAGGATCTTCTATCGGGCGCTGACAACGCACCTCGTCGCCAATTCGCAGTTCGTTGACTGCCGGCTCCAGTGTGTGCAGGCAGCGGAGGAGTTGTTCGGGGCGGGCTCGGTCCAGGTTCAGAAGGTGGCGGAGGCTTTCGATGCTGTTGAGGTGGTCGAGGCCCCAGCGACGTCGATTCCACCGGGGTTCGCCCCCGTGTCCGGGCCGGACGCCACGCTCTTCCTGTACCGAAGCTCGTTGAGCGGGGTGGTTTGGCTGGCGCGGCGCGAAGAAGCGCTTGGGGACGGCTCGATGGGTACGCCACTGGTAATAGACGCCCCGGTTTCGCGACCTTCGATCAGCGGTGACGGCACCTGGGCGGTCTACATCGACATCTTGAACGATGTGTGCGTGATCCCAACCGATGGGAGTGAATCCTCGTCCTGCTTGGGGGACCCTGGAACAGCCTCCTCGATCGCAGTGTCGCCCGACAACGAACTTGCCGCATTCGTACTTCTCGACGCGGCGGGGCAACCGGAGAACGCGATTAGAGTTGCCAATCTGACCACGTCTGACGTGGAGACGTTCACGTTACAGGCCCCGACATTCGATGGTGGGGAGCTCGACACCGTGCAGTATGCGCGCGGGCTGGACTTCACGCCTGACGGGCGCTTCCTCGTGTACGACGCTTTGACGACAATCGACCTCGGCGGCGGCATGACTTACGGAGCTTGGGCGATCTACTCGCTCGACGTAGAGAGCGGCGCGATCCAACTGCTCCTTCCACCCCTGGTGGGTTACGATTTCGCATGGCCATCGCTGAGCAACACCAGCGACAGGTACGTCACCTTTGAGGCCGACGAGGTTCTTTCGGGGTGGTCGTACGTCGGGGTGTACGACCGGTATAACACCTTGCACAGCGGGCTTGTCGTCGGTCCCGGACACCCGGGATGGCCGTGCTTCACTGGTGACGATACCGCAATCGTCTACTCGGACCTAGACCTGTCGGCATTTACCGGGTCTTCCCTGTTCAGACAAGCACTCGCGGAGGATACCGTCACGCCGGATGGCGATCCAGAGTTGTGGCTGTCCGACGCCGAACTCGGCGTCGTGTACCGGCGAGGCGAGTACACTGGTCCGCCCGCGGACGCAGATGTTGACGGTGTCCCCGATGAAACGGATAACTGCCGCGAAGCTCTGAACCCTGACCAGCGCGACGACGACGAAGATGGCGTGGGGAATGTGTGCGACGAGTGTCCGCAGGACCCCGACAAGGTCGCCCCCGGGGAATGCGACTGCGGTGTGCCGGACATCGATTCCGACGGGGACGGAACATTGGATTGCACGGACGAATGCCCGGACGATCCGCAGAAACAGGAACCGGGGCAGTGTGGTTGCGGCGTGGCGGACGTGGACTCCGATAGGGACGGGGTACCCGACTGCGTGGACGAGTGTCCCGACGACCCGCAAAAGCAGAATCCTGGCCAGTGCGGTTGCGGCGTGGCGGACGTCGATTCGGACGACGATGGTATTGCGGATTGTGTGGACAACTGCCCGACGACGGCTAACGCCAACCAGGCCGACGCTGACGCCGACGGCGTTGGAGACGCGTGCGAGCCGCCTCCCCCGACACCTTCCGGAGGTGGGTGTGGCGCAGGCATCGCTACGGTGATGTTGCCCGGCGTCATGGGGGTATGCTGCCTGAGCCGTCTCAGCATGCGCCGAAGAAGGACTCCGTAAGGGCGGGGGCGTGCTGCTGCTCTATTGCACCAGCCAGCCTGTGAACTTCTCCTGCGGCAGCGGGCTGGTCATCCAGGACTGATCCGGCAGCGGGTCGCGCAGGCAGTCCTCGACGGTGCGCAGGCGCGGGACGGGGACCGTGGAACGCTTGCCGCGTTGCGTGACCCAGGCGATCTCGTGGCGGCGCTCGATGGCCGCGACGATCTCGATGGTCATCCGCGCGACGCCCCCTGCCTGCAACCGGCAACGTCGGAGACGGCGTAGGGTGGGCATCGCCCGCCGACACGCTACGTTTCGTCCCAGTCCTTGACCGCATCGCGCAGCCTCTTCAGCTTGTCATCCTCGAGATCTTCCCGAACTATATACAAACGATACGCCTGAAAGAAGTAGTTCGAGCACTTGTTGAGCAGGCTGTACGGGATGTCCACCAGTGAGACCGGTTCATCCTCGCCGGGGAGAAAGACCTTGATCAGGTCCTCGCGCTCCTCGGCCACCAACTTCCGCGCCTGTTTTGCCGTCACGCTGCTGCCGCGCTGCTCAAGCACGAGCGGCTTTGGGAGTTCGCAGAACAAGAACAGTTCAAGCGGGATATTGTTCTCCCTAGCCAACTCGCCCAAAGTATGCTTGCATCGCTGCTTGAAGGTCGCGCCTGCGTGGTGCTCTTTGCCGCTCTCTTCCAGCACGCAGACTTCCTTTAGTAGCTTCGGCGGGCGCCGGTTCCGTATCGCGTTCGCCAGCGCCTCGATGACAGGATTCCTTGATCGAGCCGCCTTGAGCACGAGCCCGTCTACATAGGCATCGGTGAATTCCCCGAGTCTCGTCGATGTGACCGTCGTCCGAATGGCATCCCCGTCGCGTGCGAGCCCCCGAGTTCCCGCATCCCGCAGACGTCGCAGCAACTGTCGGCAGGCCTCCTCAAGCCCGAACGTGGTCTTGTGGTAGTAGACTGCGCGGTGCATGAAGAACCGCGCAAAGAGACATTGCTCGGCCGCAGGAAGCGCCTTGTCAGAAACACCGAGCATCCCGCTCGGGCTCACCTTCAGGTTGTTCAGCAAGTAGTTGAGATCAATCATGCCGTATGGGACGCCCGTCGCGCGCGCATCCCGCAGCAGGTAGTCAAGCCTGTCCATGTCCAAGCTGCTGTGCACGAGCTTGCTCAGTTGCTCCTGTCCAGGAGGGCGGCTTCTAAACAGACCAGCGATTCTCTGGGCGCGTTCTTTGCCCCCGATGGCGGTAATCAGATCACGCTGACTGGTGAGAATCAGTTCGCCTACTTCCTCGTGCCCCGGATATGGAAGCGAACTGAAATCCGCCGTCGGGTTTTCGGCGACGAGCTCCTCGGTGAGCCGCACCTTGTCAACCTTCTCCATCAAGTGAGAATAGGGGTAGTGGCCGATATCGTGCAGCAAGGCAGCCAGGCGGACGTCATCGCGTTGTTCATCGGACAAGTGCAACGCGTCGTGAGCCACTTGCGTAATCCGCGCCATTACGCCAAGTACGCCGAGGCTGTGGGCGAAACGCGTGTGGGTGGCATTGGGGTACGTGACTTGCCCCATCCCGAGTTGCTTGAGGTGGCGCAGACGCTGGAAGGACGCAGTGTCGACAATGCGTTGTTCACGGGGCTTGAGGTGAATGTCCCCGTGGATCGAGTCAACGACTACGGTCTCGCCCGACAACATCCTTCAACAACCCACACTGGGAGAGCTCGTTGACTGCCGCAGACACAACTTTCTGGTCGTAGCGCTTGCCTAAAGCCCGCACCCTCTCTGCAAGCCGCGTGTGGTCATCGGGCGATACGCCTTGTCGCGAAATCACGTAGTGAACAGACGCCAAACGCTCAAGGTCAGCAGGGGAGCGTGGGTTGCCTCTCGGGCGCACGATGCTGCTCAGCTCCTCGAGCCGAGCCTTCGATTGATCGTCGAACTGCCAGCGCGCCCATTCGTTGGTGCCCTCTCCGGCCTCTGCGTCCACGGCGAACACGTCTCGCGTCAGGTCAGGCGAATACGGCCCTCGAAGGTACCAGTGGAAGTCGTAGCCGAGATGAATTCCGGCGGCCTGGGCAAGGTACACGACCTTCTGGACAGCGAGACGGTGGTTGAAGGTGTCAAGTTTGAACGGAACCCCAAGCACGTCAAACGCCAGCCTCATTCCGATCTGTCGGCGATCCATGCCTCACCTCGTTCGGTTTCTGGTAGGTAAAGTGTAGCACGGTGAAGAGTGGTGGTCAACGCTTTTCTCGCTTTTTTGGCCTTTCCGGGGTTTCTTGCGTTTCTTCTTTCGAGACAACGTCGGGGTTCTCGTGTGCTGCATGTGCACCAGGTGGCATGGAGCCGTGTCTCGTCATGCCGTTAGGAGCCGCGGTCGCCTCCGGTCCTGGGCGGAGGGGAGCCACCAGGAACGCGCGTGGCCGGTATCTCGGTCGCGATCGTGGTGGCGGCCCCGACGGTCGGCCACCAATGAAGGAGGGACGTCTGGTTGGCATGGGCTACTAGCGGGAGGCACCAGGCAACGTGATCCGCTTGCGTTTGGCTCGGCGGGGAAAAGCCTACCCGCCTGCCTCCCGCACGTGGGCGCCACGCCCCGAAGTGGGCGCCTTTCGGCGGCGGAGCGAATCAGTGCGATCGATTCTGGCGCTGTCGGAGGGGCTGACTGGGGTGACCTTGGCGCCGATGGGCGCCGAACCGGGGGCGCCGCTGCTCTACAGTGCGAGCCAGCCCACAAACTTCTTCTGCGGCAGCGGGCTGCCCATCCAGGACTGATCCGGCAGCGGGTCGCGCAGGCAGTCCTCGACGGTGCGCAGGCGCGGGACGGGGACGGTGGAGCGCTTGCCGCGCTGGGTGACCCAGGCGATCTCGTGGCGGCGCTCGATGGCCGCGACGATCTCGATGGTCATGCGCACGTCACCCAATACGTAATCGCAGACGGCTTGGTGGTTGCCGGCCTGCCACTGCCGCGGAGCGTCGGCCGCGTCCATGCTTTTCTGCATGCCGATGCGCATCCCTTCGCCGACGGCCGCCAGCGACACTGGAAAACCCTTCAACTTGTAGAACTGGAAGCACGGATCGTACAGGGCGCGGGCGATCCGCGACGCGGTGGCCACGTCGTCGGCCGCGCGGGCGATCCAGCGCAGATCGAAGCTCAGCCCGTTCCACGCGCAGACGGCATGGCCGGCACGCTGCATCTGGTCGAGGTAGTCAAGCAGCTCGCGCGCGTGCCGGCGTTCCAGATTGACCAGCGGCCTATCGCCCGGACCGGGCGAAAGCCAGAGGCGGTGCTCGCCGCCGGCGACTTGCGTGGCGGCGACGGCCACGTCGAACGGGGCGTACTTGTCCAGATCCTCGCCGGGGCGAAGGTCAAACACGTTCGAGGTCTCGATGTCGAAGGCGAGAATGTTCACGACGGGTTCTCCCAACAGACTGTGTCAATCCCCCTCACCCTGCCCTCTCCCCCAGGGGGGAGAGGGGTTCCGTCAGGCCCACCAGGCGTTTAAAGACTCTTGCGCAGGCGGACGGAGCGGTTGCGGTCGGCCGCGCCCTCGTGCTCGGAGCGCGTCTCTCCCTCGGGTGTGACGTACACCGCGCGGCGGTCGCCGACCACCGGGCAGGCATGCTCGCAGAGGCCGCAACCGATGCACCGCGACGTGTCCATCTTCGGCACCTTGTATTCGATGTAGATGCCGACCTCAGTTCCCGGCGGCGGCACTTCCTCAAGCGCGGCGGCAAGGGCCAGCGTATCCACATTGTTGTCCGCGATGCGTACGCTCTGCCCCGTTCCGGCGGGGCCGGGCGTGGTGCGCACGTGGTACGAGGCGGTCTCGTCGCCTCGGAATTGATGGGCAACGAACCGGCACGGCGCGCCGGTGGAGTCAACTCCTGTTGCGGTTTCCGCCAGTGTCACGGAGTTGGCCGTTGCCGCCGTGACGGACTTCCTTCCGTCGCGCAGCAGAAACTGTTGATATTCCGAATAGATCGCCTTCGGCGACACGGGGCAGATTTCCTCGCAGACCATGCAGGGCGTGTTCTTGCTCCAGGGCAGGCAGCGGCCCAGGTCGAAGTGGGCCGTGCCCAGGCGCACCGGTCCCTGCTCGGCGGCCGGGCCGAGCCCGAGCTTCTCATCCACGGTAAGGTGCTGGATCGCCCCCGTCGGGCAGACGTAGCCGCACGCGGTGCAATGAAGCTGGCAGAAGCCGATGCGGAAGTTCATCACGGGCGTCCACAGCCCCTCGAGGCCCGTCTCGAACAGGGCCGGTTGCAGCACGTTCGTGGGGCAGACACGGAGGCACTGGTCGCACTTGAGGCAGCGTTCGAGGAACTCCAGTTCCTCCACGGCTCCCGGCGGCCGGATGACGCGGCTGGAGAAATCGCGCGTGGTTTTGCCGGCGGCGCGTGTCCACGAGCAGAAGAACAGCCCGCTCAGCGCCGCGAGCACGACACCCCGGCGTCCGGCGTCCGGGCCGGTCACCTCGCTCGCCCGCGACGGCAGGAACGCGAAGCGCAGCGCCCCGTGCGGGCAGTCCTCGATACAGTTGAAGCAGACGAAGCACTCACTGCGGCGCAGCCGGGCGTCCGGCTCACACGCCCCTTCGCAACCCTGCACGCACACGTTGCAGTTCACACAGCGCCGCGGGTCGCGTTCGATGCGCCACAGGGAGAACCGCGACAGCACGCCCAGCAATGCCCCCAACGGGCAGAGCACGCGACAGAACCACCTCGGCCGCACCAGGTTCAGCGTTAGCAGCACGAAGAATGCGAAGCCGAGTATCCAGCCGAACTGGTGCAGTCGTCCGCCGCCGAGCACCGCCCCGCCCGGCAGTTCCAGGGCCGGCACCGGTCGGCCCAGCAACGGCAACACGTTCACCGTGAACGCCCGATGCACGAACACCAGCGGATCGAGCAGCCCGATCTGCAAGGTGCCGAACAGCGCCGCGACCAGCATCCCCACCAGAATGTAATACTTCAGGACCGCGCTGCGCCGGTACTGATTCGCGTCGATCTTGGCCTGGAGTCCGCGCCGATGGAACAGCCACCCCGTCAGATGATGCAGCGTCCCGAACGGGCAAACCCAGTTACAGAAGAACCGTCCCAGAAACAGCGTCGGCAGCAGCACCACCAGCGACCACAGCAGGCCCTTGTACAAGGTGTGCGTGGTCATGGCGGTGGAGACGGCCACCAGCGGGTCAATCTCCAGGAACTTGCTCAACCAGAAGCGCAACGCCGGGTAGTCACTCAGCATTGAGAGACTCGTCAGCGTTATGAACGCCAGGAACAGCGCCGCGAAGACGCTCTGGCTGATGATGCGTGCGGTAGTGATGCGCATGCGCCGTACTTTCCACCCGCCCGGCCGCGCCGGAACACTCCGTGGGCAAGCCCGGCCGGCGGCGGGCCCCCGTGACGGCCGTCAGGCGAGCCGATTACTCAAGTCCTGTTCCACGAGCAGGCCGGTGCGTTCATACTCGCGCCAGTCGTGCCGGCCGAACCGGCGCGACTGTGAGTAAGCGTCCAAACCGAACTTCCGATGCGCCAGCTCCAGGTAGCGCAGCCGGGTCGGGTCGCGCTGCAGCAGGTTCTCGTAACACCAGGCGTCGCAGGCGACCTGGTCCACGGCCGCCACCAGCGTGTGCGCCGGGCGAACGTCGTTTAGGCTGCCCCCCGTGGGGCCGTTCCGGATCAGCACGCGCAACCCGTCGGCAATCACCAGCGTCGGGCTGACCAGCAGACCCAGGTCGGAGATCACGTCATGGATCGCCTGATGGAACTGGTTGCGCCGCCCGCCGAGCAGGCCGTACCAGTTCTTCATCAACATGGACGCGCTACAGAGATTGTGGTCCTTAATGGGCGCGATGCCGATCACCTTGTCGGCCTGTTCGAGCGGCGCCCAGAGGATGGGCCACGTGCCGAGCGCCTCGTTGCGGGCCGGGTCGGGTGGCGTGGGACGCACGGCCACCGGTTGGAAGTACCGTTCCACCGGCAGCACCACGCGGGCGCCTTCCTGGTCGGCGACCGCCCGGATCCCCGTCCGCGCGAAGCAGGCCGCGGCCTGCTCGATGGGGTTATCGGTGACCAGCACGCGGCGGGCGCCCGCCCGTCGGCACAGGCGGATGACCGAGCGTACGACCTCCGGGTGGGTGGTGGCGCCGAGGCGCGGGTCGCGTTCGAAGCCGACGTTCGGCTTGATCAACACGCAGTCGCCCTTGCGTACGAAGCGCTCGATGCCGCCCAGCGGTGCGAGGGCTGCCCCGACCATTCCGTCAACGCGGTCTCGTGCGTCGCGCACGATGCTGACGCGGGGGGCGGACTCAGGGTAATCCACGGCGGCGAAGTAGTTCTTGATTGTCGCGGGCCGCGGTTGCGCTAGCCCGGCCGTCCCGATGTCATCATGGAGCCACACGGCCAGTCCGGCAGTCGCGGTGGCGGCCGCCACTGTGGTGCCGCCGCGCAGCAGGAACTCCCGCCGGGACAACTGCCGCCCCGGTCCGGTCTCCGCCGGAGGGACTTGCTGGTGCGTTTCAGTCATTGTGCAAGCTGGGTGCGAAACCACCGGGCGGCCTCGGCTGCCGCGGCGGCACTCCCGGCCTCCAGTACCCCGGCCACATACGTACCGTGAACAAAAACCGCCTCGAACCTGCCGTCGGGCGCCTCCACCAGCAGCAAGCCGGGCGACTCGGTACTTCCGTCCTGCAGGATCCCGAGCTGGCGCAGGGATGCCCGGTGCCCCTCGTATAGACCCTGCGCCTCCTGGGGGCTGGTGGCGCGATGGATGAACAGTACGAAGGTGGTTCCCTCACGTTCGTAACGCCCGTGGAACACCTCGCCGAGGGAATCGAGGCCGAACGCCGCGCCCGTCTGATACGCAAGGGAGCGGGGCACGCGCCCGGCGGACGGTAGCAAGCTCTCCGCCCACAGGGGTTGCCCGTCGTCGAGGAGCGCGTCCGCCAGCGCCCGCGCGACGGCCAGCGCCCCCTGGGCGTATGCGTCGCTCTCGTCGGGTGCTTCGACGCGGACGTAGTGGTTGCCCTTCCAGAAGATCACGCTGCCGCCGGCGACGTATGCCTCGCGTCCCACGTCTACCGCCTCGACGTCCCCGCCGGATTCCGCCTGGTAGATGCCGAAGGCGTTCTCGGGCGAACCCATGTCATACCGGTACACGTCGAGCGCCGCGTCCGGGTCGCTGGACCGTCGGTAGGTCCCGAACCACAACCGCGCCACGTGGAATGCCAGGTAGAGGTCCGCCCGGCCGTTGATCTTCTCCCACAAATCATCGGCCGTGTAGGTGGCAGCATTGGTGGGCGGCAGCCAATCCGTGTCAAGCACAGCGGGGAACGGCGGACCGGTGCCCGCCGTCGTGTCGGGCGACGTCGGTGGCGCCGGTAGGGCAGTGGCGGTCGTCGGACCGGGCGGCGGGGGGGTGGCGTCCGGTGACGCGGGCGTGACGGTTGTTGTTGTCGAGGCGGGCACGGCTTCGTCGCCGGCGAGTTGGGAGGCGAACAAGGCGGGCCCCGGCCGGAAGCCCGTCGCCAAGAACGCCACGACGATCGTCCCGAGCAGGCCCAGGATGACGACCGCGACGATCTGCTCGGTCATGCCGACCGTCTCGCGTTGGTATGTCCTGCCGTGGCGTCGAACGGCCATGACTTCACCTCGCTGTCGTCAGGGCACGTGGGACACCCACGCGTCCAACGCCGCCGGCCCGGATCCAACCATCGGAGCAGCGGGCGCCGACCGTGTCCAGCCTGTACGGCGATGAGCGTGCCGTGCTTGCCCCGCGACGGCGGTCGCGGGTACGCAGGCTCCCGCCCCAGGGTCGCGTCCTCGCCTCCTCCACCCTCACTCCCGCCCCTCTCCCTGCGAGGGACAGGGGTCAACTGCCGAACGCCCCACGCCTCCGCCCCGTGAGCGCACGCAGCCCCCGGCTCTGAGCAGCGGACTTCGCCTTCCGGTCGGATTATAGGCCGGCGCTCCGCGGCGGGGAACCTGCGCTTGCCGCCGGATGCCCCCGGGGGATGCGCCGCGGGCGAACTCGGCGGCGGAACCGCATGAACTCACGGCCTGGGCGTGCGCTCGTCGAGCAGCGTGCGCACCGTTTCGATCCGCGCCTCGATCTCCGCCTGCATCCGGGGCGAGAAACGCCGGATCACCTCCCAAGCCGGACGCCGCGCATCCAGGGCGAGCGACTCCTGATAGGCCTTGAGAGCCGCCTCCAGGTGCGGGGTCGAGTTCAGCGCCTGCCCGGCTGCCAGCTCGCAATCGCCGACCAGCACCAGTCCCGTCGGGTCCTGCGGGTAGAGTCGCAGCGCCTCGCGGGCGGCCGCGACCGCAGCTTCATACAGGCCTCCATCCCGCGCCACCTCCGCCCGGGCAAGGAATATCCGAGCCTGCAGCCGGCGCAGCGACGCGTGCCACGGGTCACGCGCGATGGCTTCCTCGATGGACTCGGTCGCCTCCGCTAACGCTTCCACACGCCACTGCGCCCGCTCGGCCGGAAGCGAGAGCAGCCAATCCGCCTCTTCGGCAGCCGGCGTCGGATCGCGGCGATCCAGAAAGCCGGCCATCCGGAACAGCGCGTGCGCCGGTTGCCGCGACGGAGGCCCGTGCACGGAATCGGATTGACTCGCGCGGGCGTACTCCAGAATGGTCACACACCGATCCACCGGCGACACCCCGAAGCCCCACGTCCCGACGGGCAGCAGCACCGCGACCACGACCCACACGGTCTGCACGTGACGCTTCGGCTCTGCCGTCGCGCGTGCCCGGCCCGTCGTGGCCGCGAGGCATCCGAACAACGCGAAGCACGTGGTGGCCGCACCCGGCACGAACAGCGCGAAGTTGATCAGCTCGTGCAGCAGGAACGCCAGCAGCCCGATCCCCACGCCGCAGCAGATCAGACTGGGCGTTCCCGCCGGTCGCGCCTCCGGCGAATGCGTCTCGCCTTCGGCCGCGCGCGGGGCAAACAGCGCATACCCGCCCAGCCACGCCAGCGCGGTGATGACGCCCGTGGCGTAGAGGTAGTTGAAGTCCTTCGTCCCCAGCAGCAGCAGGCGCAGCCCCACCACCGCGGCACCTACAACCAGCCCCCAAACCCAAGCGTGTCCGGCATCGTCTCCACCCGGCGCAACCCCTCTCCTTCCGGAGGGAGAAGGCGGGGTGGGGGGGGCAGGCATCGCGGCTCGTTGCTCCCCCTTCCCCGCGCTGAAAGCAGGCGCGGTCCTGTCAGCAGCCCCAGCGGCATCAAGACGCCGCGGCACGCCCGCCTGCACGCGCGACCCGCCGATGAGCATCGCCAGGATGCCGGCCAGCCCGACCACGCCCCACTCGGCCGTCGCCTGCACGAACAGGTTGTGCGGATTCTGAATCTCCTCCGGGCTCTCGATGGGCTTGTACTGCAAGTAGTGCCGGCCGAAGTTTTCCCTGCCCACACCCGTGATCGGATAGTCGGCAATCATGCGCGCCGAGTTGGTCCAGTACTCCCAGCGGAACGCCAGCGATGGGCCCGGTAACGAACCGTGCCACAGGCCGTGACCCACCCCGGCCGCCACCCCCAGTGCCACGCACGTCCAGCCGATCGCCCACACGCGCGCGCGGTGGGTCATCACCCAGCGCCAACTCGCCCAAAGCACGACCGCGACAACCGCCCCCGCCGCCGCGGCCAGGAGTGCTCCGCGACTGCCCGTCAGGCAGGCCGCGAAGATGAGGAAACCCGCGAACGCCAGCCCGGTGCCGCCCCGCAGTCTCGCGGCGAGACTCGCTCCGGCCCGCAAGCTGCTCAGACCGACGGCCCCTGCCACCCACGCGCACAGCACGAGGTATGACCCCGCCACCGCTGGGTGGCCGAAACTCCCCTGCGCATCCCGCGCCAGCAGCCGGCGTTCGTACAACTCGACCTGCGGCGCATCGAGCGGCACCCCCTGTTTGGCCCAGAACTCGGCTTTGTTGCTCTCGTAGAACGCCCGCGTGTTCTCGAAGCTGAAGAAGTACTGGTCCACGCACTCGACTGCCTGGACGGCCGACGACGCCAGCACGACGGCCAGCAGCAACCGCCGGTGAAACCGCGTGCCCAGTACTTGTGCCAGCAGGATCGCCAGCACCGGATAGCAAAGCCAGTCGAACGACGCGTTGATCGCCAGCCGCTGGTTCCCGGCCGCCAGCGAGGATACCGCGGACGCGACCACGAGCAGGATGAGCCCCACTTCCAGCCCCGTCCGCCGGAACCCGCCGACGGGACGCAGGACTCGCGTGAGCGCCACGACCGACCCGCTGGCCACGATCAGCAGGTCGAGCATCCAGGTGCGCACCGGCGTCGGGTCGCTGAGCCCTTCGAGGGCGCCGGCGAACATGCTCGGCGCGCTGTCGTAGGTCTCGGCCACGAGGGGCCGCAGCCCCACCAGTACGAGGAGAATCAGCCGAGCACCGGTTTCCAGAATCCGCACCGCCATGAAGGCTACCACCATCCGCGAGTATGCGCGTAGCGTCAGCCCCGTGCCCTCACCCTCCGCCGGGTGGTCCAGGTCCGCCGGACCTGTACGTGCTTAGCGTTTTCGGCGTTGTCGGTGCCATGCTGTCGCGCGACTGCCGTCGCCGGTAAGCATGCCTCTGCAGCCCCGATACCTGCCCTCCCTCTCCTGCGGCGGGTGAGGGCATGGCTCGCACGCTGGACAGCTACGGGCTGTCAACCCCTGGTAACGAGGCACCTTGACTTCCCTTGCCGGCCCCAGCGGCGCGGCAGCGGCGTGCGTCCTGCGGCGACCCGGGTAGCCGCCTGCCGCCGCGCTAGGGCTTGGTGGCCTTCACGGCTCCTCGGCTTCCAGGGGTTCACGCTCTTGTTGTTCTACACATCTGGAGCCGGTGGTGCCAGCGGCTCGTTGACGAAGTTGGGTCAGCACCCCGCGGCCGACGTGGAACGGGTAGACCCCGCGCCGGGCGTCCGCGTGCGGTCACCCACGGGAGACAACGCCCGGTACGTGCCGAAAGACCCAAACCGACCCATCTTGCCCCCGTGCTGCCCCGCCCGCCTGGGCGACTGACGGTACTCTTCCAAACAAGGGGTGGCATTATAATAGGTGCAAACCGCCAGCGTCACGTTATACTCTCGGGCGGCAAGGGCATCTGGTAAAGGGGGCGTGTCATGGCAACCATCGACCCCACATGCACGTGGTCATTGCCGATCCTGGCCTTTGGGCTCATCGACGTATACCTGTTTGCGGCCATCATCGGCGGCGGGTACGTCGTGATCGCGTTTCTGCTGGGCCAGATCGGCGGCGGCGGTGAGGCTGGTCACGAGATCGACGCCGGGGGGCATGACTTCGACGCCGCCGGCGGACACGAGCTCGACGCGGGCGGCGATGTCCACGCCGACGTAAGCGGTCACGGACATGACCTCGGCGGGTTTGGGCACGTCGCGGGCGGGCACGGCCATGACCACGGCGGCCACGGTCATGCCGCGGACGGGCATGCCCACGCGGGGCAGGTGATCGGCCCGCGGGTGTTCGGGCCGCTCAGCCCGCTGATCATTGCGATGTTCCTAGCCTGCTTCGGTCTTGCCGGGTGGGCAACGGTGCGGCCGCCGCTGAGCCTTGGATACCAGTCGCTGATTCTGGCGATCGGGCTGGCGTGGGCGGTCACCTGGATGCTGATGTGGATTTTCAACCGGGTTTTCGCGCGGGCGGAGCGGACCAGCTCGCCGAGCGCGTTCGAGCTGATCGGGCTGGAAGCCGAAGTGATCACGCCGATCCCGGCGAGCGGGGCCGGCGAGATCGCGTACGTGGTCCGCGGGGCGCGGTACAACGCCGCCGCCCGCAGCGACGCGGGCTGCGAGCTGGCACGCGGGACGCGCGTCGTCATCCGACGGCGCGCGGGCACGACTTTCCTGGTGGCTCCGCTGCCGGCGGAGCGACCTGGGTGAAGCCGGCGCAAGGCCGGGCTGGTAGCGCCTGACAGGACCCCTCTCCCGCCGGGGGGAGAGGGCAGGGTGAGGAGGGAGTCCGCGGCGATTCAACCCTCCCCCGACCCTTCCCTGAAAGGGAGGGGGGTTGTATCAGGGGTTCTTGGAAGCCAATCGGGAGGAGCGACATGAATGCGTTGCTGTTGTTGGCGCAGGTACCGGTGTCGAGCACCTGGATCACTGCTCTCATCGCGCTGGCGGTCCTCTTTTTCTTCACCTGGATTTGTGCCACGCGCTACCGGCGGGTGGGGCCCAACCGGGCGCTGATCGTCTACGGCCGGGGCGGCAAGACGGCCGGGGCGCCGGGGTTCCGCATCCGCAAGGGCGGCGGCACCATCGTCATCCCCATCCTCGAACGGGCGGAGGAACTGTCGCTCGAGTTGATGACCATCGACGTCAACACGAAGAAGGTCTACACCAGCACCGGCGTGGCCATCAGCGTGGACGGCGTCGCCCAGGTCAAGATCAAGGGCGACGACGTGAGCATCGCCACCGCCGGCGAGCGCTTCATGTCCATGCCGGTGGCCCAGGTCATGGAAGTCGCCCGGCAGACACTGGAGGGGCACCTGCGGGCGATCGTGGGCACGCTGACGGTCGAGCAGATTTACAAGGACCGCGACGCGTTCGCCGGCAAGGTGCAGGAGGTGGCCGCCAACGACCTGGCCAACATGGGCCTCTCCATCGACAGCTTCACGATGCGCGACATTCAGGACGACGAGGGGTACCTCGACGCCCTGGGCCGGCCGCGCGTCGCCCAGGTCAAGCGCGACGCCGCCATCGCCGAGGCCGAGGCGAAGCGCGACTCAGACATCAAGTCCGCCCAGGCGAATCAGCTTGGCCGGGAGGCGGAGTTCGTCGCCAACACGAAAATCGCCGAGGCGCAGCGCGACTTCGAGGCCAAGCAGGCGAGCTACCAGGGGGCCGTCAACGCCAAGAAGGCCGAGGCCGATCTGGCGTATGAGTTGCAGAAGAACAAGACCGCCCAGCTCGTCATGGCCGAGGAGGTGCAGGTCCAGGTCATCCAGCGCGAGAAGCTCATCGAGGTGCAGGAGAAGGAGATTCTGCGGAAGCAGAAGGAGCTAAGCGCAACGATCAACGCCCCGGCCGACGCCGAGCGCTATCGCATCGAGACGCTGGCGCAGGCCAGCCGGTGCCGCCTGCAAGCGGAAGCGGAGGGCGAGGGCACCGCCAAGAAGCTGCTCGGGCAGGGCGAAGGCGAGGCCATCCGCGCTCGCGGCCAGGCGGAAGCCGAGATCATCCAGCTCAAGGGTCAGGCCGAGGCCAAGGCGATGGACAGCAAGGCCCAGGCATGGCAGGAGTACAACCAGGCGGCCGTCATTCAGATGGTCGTCAACGGCCTGCCCGAGCTCGCCCGCGCCATCGCCGAACCGCTGGGCAAGACCGACAAGATCACCATCGTCTCGACCGGCGGCGACAGCTCGGCCGGCGCGAGCAAGGTCACCAAAGACATCGCCGAGATCATCGCGCAGCTCCCGCCGGTGATTCAGTCCCTCTCCGGCGTAGACCTGGCCGAACTGATCCGCGCCTTGCCGCAACTGCGCAGCGGCGCAGCCGGTCACTCCGCGCCGCCGCCGCCCTCTGCGCCACCCAGTGGCAGAAGGTCAACCGGGGGATAACCAGGAGGGCACATGGGTCGAAGGAGAAGGTGTCAGGGCGATTCCCTAACGGCAGGGAATTCGTCCTGACACCTTCTGTTGTTGGCGCGGGGGGTCTGTCCAAGGAGTGGACAAGCCTCTACAATGCGCATGTGGTTACCGGCGTCACGCAGTGCCTGGCCACCCCTGGCCTAGGACCCGCGTCGTCGCGACGTAGGACGCGCCTGAGATGCTGCTGCCAACAACGATGAGCAGGCTCCGCTCACGCGACGGCGGGCTCCGGGGATAGGGGGACCCAGGACACGACGAAGGAGAATCAAGTCCATGGCGTTCGCAAACCGCATCCCACTCATTCAGCGTATCCAGGAGCTGCGCGGCTCCGTCGTGATCTGCTACCTCACAAGCCTGCGGCCCAACGTACCCACGGCTATGGCTGACGACGCCGTCAGGGTGTTCTTCGACCACCTGCTTCTGCTCCCAACCCGCCCGATCGAGAAACTCGACGTCTTCCTCTGCAGCAACGGCGGCAGCGGGACGGTACCCTGGCGCCTGGCGTCTCTCTTCAGGGAGTTCGCCAAGGCCTTCTGCGTACTCGTGCCCTACCGAGCATACAGCGCTGCATCCCTCCTGGCGCTGGGCGCCGATGAGATCGTGATGCATCCCTTCGCCGAACTTGGACCGATCGATCCGACGGTGTCAAACGAGTTCAATCCAGTTGAACAGGGCACAGGCAGGCGCCTCGGGATCAGTGTTGAGGATCTGCGCGCCTATGTCGACTTCGTGAAGTCGACTGTCGGGATCACTCACGAGGACGAACTCGTCAAGACCATTGAGATTCTCGCCCAGAAGATCCACCCTTTAGCGATCGGTAATGTCGAGCGGTTCCTGCTTCAATCCCGGATGATCGCCAAGAAGATCCTTCGCACGCACATGAAGGACGCTGATGATCACACCCTCAACGACATCGTAGAGAACATGGCGTCGAAGCTCTACTTCCACGGTCACCCGATCAATCGGAAAGAGGCCAAGAACGATCTTCGGCTGAAAGTGCTCGACGAGCTGCCACCGGGTCTGGAGTCCTGCATGTGGGACTTGTACAAGGACTTCGAGGCGGAGTTCGACAACCTAGCCCATTTCAACCCCGCCGCCGACCTCGCCCGGGAGACGCAGATGCAGCCTGGCGCTACCCGTGAGTACACGCTTGTTCACGTCATGATCGAAAGCGACCGCTTATCGAGCAAGCAAGCGACGTGCCGGCGGTTCACTCTTCAGTCACTTCAGCCGGGGCAGCAGGCGATTCGGGAGGATATCCTGTCGCAAGGGTGGACCCATTCGTCGGCTCCAGTGGCGGAAAGCCCGCCTCTACGGCTGTCGTCATCGGCTGGGGGTGCTCCAGCGCGCGGGACGGGACGACAGGAACCAACGGCGAGCTAGAGCCCACCTCCGCAGGGTAAGAGCGGAAATCGCCTGGCGGCAGGACAACGACAGGTACGAGCCTGATGTACCGGGGCTTCATGGCTCTAGCTCCCCCACTGCGGTAGCCCGAGGAGTGGCACACCTCCTTGCCACCACTCCCAGAGCATTATCGGCTAGAGCGCTCCCATCCATCGCCCTGCCTCTAATGATAATACGCCAGACGCGCTCACGCAAGTGGGAGGTGAGCCGAAACTCGCGGCCAAACAGCCGCAACTCTCGCAACCGCAGCCACTTACGCAACTGCCCCTCTTGGACCCATAGAAGACGCCCTGCCGCTCAGGCAGCCCTGGCGATACCGCGTGGACAGGAAGAACGTCCTCCATCGGAACACCCGAATGCGGTACGTCCGGCTTATCTGGCGCCCATTGGGTGCGCCGGGGAACGGGACCCGCCTCGACCGGGGGCAGGTCACGGCGACCGCGGGGATCACGCCGACCGCGGCCAGGGCCGCGCGGAGGCCTGACGCGGAGCGCGGCGAGCAGGGGGCGTGGACGAAGCCGGGTGGCGTAGCACCAGCAGAGCGGGGCCGAGACTGGGGTGCTCGCCGGGCGGACGAGACGCGATGAGTCGCGCTGAAGACCACGCCGGGGGGCCCCAACTGCGCGAGTTGTCGCGTGCATCATTCGGGCGGCCCGATGGTGGCTGACATGCCGCCTCGCAGCGGGCGATGCGCCAGTTGCGGGCCACGACGCTGGTCTGATATCGCTTCACCTCCCCGTATTCCTGCACTATAGTCGCCAGCGCACCCACTCGTGCCCACCTCATCGGAGAAGGTGTCAGGAAAGGGTGTCAAAAGGTGTCGGGCTGGTTTGCCTGCCTTCAGGAAATCATGCTGACCCCTTTTTTCCGCAGCGACGGTCGTCAGAACTGCTCGGGACTGTCGAGGAGCTCGAGAAGCCTGGCTCCGAACGGCGTCAAGGGAGACTCGTCTCGTTCAGAGTATTGTATCGGAGACAAGAGCAATCCTTCCTTATGAAGATCGTCAATGAAGACTTTTGAATCTTCACGACTCACGTCAGCAAGGTCTACCCCAGAGAAGGCAGAGTAATAGTGGATGCATCGCATACTCTCTACGTATTTTTCCATCTGTTCGTCCGTTAGGTACGCATTTCTCTCATCGCGTCGCAGGTGGGCTCGCAGATGCCCGGCCTTCTCATCTGCCCATGCGTTGGTTGCGAAGTAGCGAAGAAGGCGGATGTGTGTCGAGGTGAGCAATTTGAGCGCTCTCAGAATGCGGAGCAGCATGTCCCGTGATGTATCGCTCGCACTCCCTGCGGCGATGATTGCGTGCTTGAGCGCCGGGTACACTTCTACAGGATCAGACTTGGACGCAACATCGCTGGCGAGGATGACGACTTCCTGAAATTTCTGGCTACCTTGCAGGGACTTCTGGCATAATTCGCTCGTCTCATGTCGAAGCTGCTGAACGACTTGGGCCATCGCAACCCGCCATTCGTGAAGCTTCCTGTCATACGGTGACGCAAAGAAACCGTTGATCGCTTCGACGGCGGCGGAACCTATCCACGGAATGGCGCCGATGCCAACCTTTGCCGCGTTCAACGCATGGTCTGCCCCCGACCTTCGTGGTGGATCGAGCGAATCATCGGTGTGGGCCATCATGTTCTCCATCCGAAGACCGATCGTATACGAATGGTGGCGGTAGAGCAAGAGCTACGGACTACGCGGTTCTTGGGGAACGCCGTAGGTCATGCCGGGTCTCGCAAACACACGCTCGCAAGATGCCCGCTGGCAATCGAGGAGGTCAGCAAAGGTGCCAGGATGATTCTGCGGGCTTCCGAGAATCACCCTCACACCTTGTTGCGCCACCGCGCCCCTCGGCCGCGACCGACGAGGGTGACCTCACCTGAGCGCTTCAGGCCGGCCAGGACCTTCTTGATGAGTTGCGGGCTGGCGGACGGGACGGCCGCGGCGGTGTCGGCAAGCGTGAAGGAGTCCGGCTGGGCGAGGGCGGGCCGCTGGAGAGCGTGGGGGCGAGAGGCTATCAGCGTCGTGGAAACCCGTCCTGACGCCTGGTCTCGTGGTGAGCGATGATCACGTGCGTGCTTGCTGGAGCGGCCCCGTGCTGCTTCTCCTGCGACACGCTTCGGCTGTAAGGCCTTCTTGCAGAATGACTTACACCGAAGCTGGAAGATGGCCGTCACGGCCCGCTTCTCGCCGCACGTGGAAGAAAACAGACACCCAGCAAGCGGCGGTGTGCGACGCCGCGGGCCCAGGGTGGGAGCAGCCTAGTGACGTTTGACGCCCCAAACGGCTCGGATAAAATCCCCGTCAAATGATGACAAGTGACGGTATTTCTATCCAAACAGCATGAGCGCAAGCCTCCTCGACGGAGCGCATGAGACGGTGCGTCGCCTGGGTAGCCAACACGGCGGCGTCTTCCGCACGGCGCAAGCCCTCCAAGCCGGAGTCCACCCGCGGACACTCCGCGCGCTGCGTGACGCCGGCTTCCTGGAACGCATGGAGCGCGGGCTCTACCGCCTCGCCGAGTTGCCGGAGATCGGTCACCCGGATCTCGTGACTGTGGCGCTCAAGGTGCCGTCGGGCGTCGTCTGTCTCATCTCAGTCCTGCTGGTTCAGCCAAGCCCCGTAGACAATCAGGTCGATCCGCTTGCCTGCCTGCCGGTCAGGCAGGTCCACCAGCGGCAGCCCGCGGCGGATGTGGGCGCGGATCGTCTGCGGCGCCACCTTCAGCAGCTTGGCCGCCGCGGCGACCGTCAGCGAGCGGATGTCCAAGCCTTCTGTTATGGGAGCCCTCATGCCGGGAATCCTCGCGTCCGGCCCTTGACAACCGGATACACAGCGGATACACTTGGTTGAACCTCGGCCCCGGAAGGAGTACCCCGATGGTCAAAACGCTCATCAAGCACGGCAATAGCTACGCCCTGGTAATCGACCGGACGATCCTGGAGTTGCTGCGCGTCACGCCTGACACGCCGCTGGAACTGACCACGAACGGCGACACCCTGCTGATCTCGCCCGTGCGTGACGCCAAA